>DASTRX010000211.1:0-82141 GCA_035760985.1 Polyangiaceae bacterium | reverse complement strand
GGTGGTCGTCGCGCAGAGCTCGTCGCTCGGCCACCTGAGCGCGCTGCCGGTGCTGATCGGTGATCGAGACGCAGTGCTGTACGATGTGCAGGTGCACGCCAGCGTGCAAGCCGCGCTACCGGAGCTCCGGCTGCGCGGCATCCCGTGCGAGCCCGTGCGGCACAACCACATGGCTCGGCTCGAAGAGCGCGTCAGCACGCTCTCGCGAGAGCATGCTCGCGTCTTCTATCTTTGTGATGGCATCTACAGCATGCATGGGGACGTGCTCGACGTGGCGGGCCTGTACGGGCTGCTCGATCGTCAGCCCTCGCTGTTTGCGTACGTGGACGACGCCCACGGCGTGAGCTGGAACGGAGAGCGCGGCGCAGGCACCGTGCTGGGCCAGCGCGCCCTTCACCCGCGCATGGCTGTGATCTTCGGCCTGGCCAAGAGCTTCGCGGCCGCCGGGGGAGCGCTCGTGCTACCGGACCGAGAGCTCGCGGAGCGCATTCAGACCGAGGGACGGACCATGATCTTCTCGGGCCCCTTGCAGCCCGCTCAGCTCGGCGCTGGTGTCGCGTCCGTCAGGCTGCATCTTTCCCCGGAGCTGCCCCAGCTCCAGGCGCAGGTCGCCTCGCGCATTCAGGCCTTCGATCGGGCGGCGCGTCAGCATTGCCTGCCGGTCAGCAGCTGGGATTTTTCCCCGATCCGGTACATCTCGGCGGGAGAGGAGCGCGCCGCCATGGAGCTCGCCTCGGGGCTGATCGCGCGCGGATATTTCGTGAACATCGCGTACTACCCTGCCGTCCCGCGCAGGCGGGCCGGCCTTCGCCTGACCCTGACGGCACACCAGACCCTCGAGGACATCCAGAACCTGGTCGCGGCGATCGCGCAGTGTCTCGGAACCAGCCGTACCGGCGTTCGGGCCATCCCGGCCTGGGTCGGCGCCGAACCCGGGTGATTTCCGGCGACTCCGTGTTGAACCGGCAGCGCGAAAAAAAATCGGATCGCGATTGAACAGTTCGCCCCCCTGCGGGCACGCAGGGAGGTGAACATGAGGATGGCAGCGATCGTAGGGTCCGCGTTGCTCGGCATCGCGCCCGCGCTGCGCGCCGCCGCCGCGGATGCGCCGGAAACCGCGCCCGGCGCGCAGCCCGTGGCGCCCCCCTGGAGCTTGCGGCTCGAGGCGCAGGGCCTCGCGGTCGATGAAGGCGCGGTGCGCAGCGCGGTCGCCCGGGAGCTGGCACGCGCGCGCGTTCCAGCCGGGCCCGAGCCCGCGCGCGTGGCCATCTTCGTGGCGGAGGGTGGCGATCTTTCCGTGCGCTATCGCAGCCCCGCGGGAGCGGAGCTGTCGAGGAGCGTGGCCGCACCAGCGCGCGCGGACGAAATCCCGGAGGCCAGCGCGCTCTTGGTGGGTAACCTGGCACGCGATGAAGCGGGCGCCTTGCTCGCCGCACTGGCGCAGCAGCAACCAGCGAGCACGCCGCCAGCGAGCGCGGCTGCAGGCACGCCGCCCGCGAGCACGCTGCCAGCGAACGCGCAGCCCCCCAACGCCGCGGAGCGCGCGCACGACGACCTTCCGCCGCTGTTGCCGCTGGAGGCGGTGAACCTCTCGCTCGCCTACCCGCTGACGTTGCGCGCTGATACCGAGAAGCGCCACCTCGCGTTCGAGCTCGGCCTGTTCTACAGCCGCATCGGCGCGCTCTCCGGTGCTGCGCTCGATCTGGGGCTGTCGCGCGTCGATGGCGTCGCGCACGGCGCCCAGATCGGCGGGCTCGGCTACTGGCACGGAGGGCCGGGTGACGGAGTGCGCATGGCCGGCGCATTTGGCGTGAGCTCGGGTCGCTTCGCTGGCCTCAGCGCGACGGGCCTGGCGACGGTGCACTCGGGTCCGCTGGCGGGCGCGCAGCTCGCGGGCTTCAGCAGCATCGCCACCGGCGATCTCTACGGCGCCCAGGCGAGCGGCTGCCTGGACTACGCCGGTTCCGTGGCGGGTGTGCAGGCTGCGGGCCTGGCCAGCGTGAGCCACGGTCCGGTCGAGGGCCTGCAGCTGGCAGGCGGCGCCGCGATCGCCTGGGGCGACGTACAAGGCCTGCAGCTCAGCGTCGTGAACGTCGGCGGCTCGGTGCAAGGCGCGCAGATCGGCGTGCTCAACATCGCGAGCGCCGTCAGCGGCGCACAGATCGGCGTGGTGAACATCGCCGACAGCGTGAAAGGCCAGTCCATCGGCCTGGTCCCGTACAATCGTGAAGGCGGAGTGCGCATCGTCACCTGGTTCGATTCCACTCAGCCCTTCAACATGGGCGTGCGCTTTCACGCCGGCGCGCTGTACATGATGCCGACCTTTGCCTTCGACCCGGGCAGCGCCGCGCTGGTGAGCGAGCCGTCGCGCATGCGCTACGCGCTCGGCACCAGCCTCGGCCTCCGCTTGCCCTTCGAGCGCGCGTTCGTGGACATCGACGTGAACCAGAGCCAGCGCTCGCAAGGCTGGGAGTACGTGATCAACGAGGCCACGCTCGACCTGCGCTACCGCGTGCTGGCAGGCTACCGGATCGTGCGGCGCTTCGCGGCCTTCGCGGGCGGCGGGATCCGGCAGCACTTTCCGGAGGGTGGCCCGCGGGGCGGCGAGTTCGAGCCCGAGTTCAGCATCGGCATGGAGATGCTCTGAGCGCTTGGCAGCCTGGGAGGGCCACGTCATGATGCCGGTACTCTTCAGCAGCATGCGGGCCCTCAGCTTCGATCCCCTGGCGCCGTCGGCGGAGCTGGCCGCGGCCGACCTCCTGGAGCGCTTGCGCCAGGGCGAGAGCCGCGCGCTCGGAGAGGCGTACGATCAACATCACCAGGCCGTGCGTGCCTTCGCTGGCCGCCTGCTGGGCGACAGCAGCGCCGCCGAGGACCTGGTGCACGAGGTCTTCGTGGCGCTGCCCAGGGCCGTGCGCCGCTTCCGGGGGGACAGCTCCTTGCGTTCCTTTCTGATCGGCATCGCGATCCAGCACGCGCGCCACCACGTGCGCAGCGCCAGCCGCCGGCGCGCGGCTCTCTCGCGGCTCGCGCTGCATCCGCCAGCGAGCGTCACCACTCCCGAGGCGGAGGCCGGGGAGCAGCACCTGCTCGCCGCGATCCAGCGCGGGCTCGACCAGCTGCCGCTCGATCAACGCGTGGCCTTCGTGCTGTGCGACGTGGAGGAGCGCAGCTCGGTGGAGGCAGCGGCGCTGGTCGGCGCGCCCGAGGCCACGCTGCGCACACGCCTGTTTCACGCCAGAAATAAGCTGCGCGCCGCGCTGGAACGGGAGGGCTTCCGATGAACGACTCGGACGTGCTCCAGCGCGCGGCCGCGGCGCTGCGCAACGCGCACGATGGGCAGCGTGAGGGCTCCGGCTTCACCCGCGCGCGGATCTTGACCAGCGTCGCGCAGCGCCGCCGCCCGCGGCGCGCGCGCTGGCTGTTCGCCGCGCCGTTCGCCACGCTGCTGCTCGTGGGCAGCGCCTGGGCCCAGAGCACGGGCAACTGGGCGCGCGTGTGGCGCGCCGTCGCCACCGTGCTGCCGTTCGTGAAGCCTGCTCCGCAGCCCGTGCCCCCGCGCGGCAACGCCGCGCCCCGCCACCAGCCGGCGCGCGCGCCGGAGCCGCGCCCGAGCGAGGCCGTCCTGCCGGCGCCGCCGGCCGACCCCGCACCAGCCGAGCCCCCCGCAGCCGAGCCGTTGCCGCCCGTCGAGCCCGTCGCCTCTCCGCTTCGCGCCACAGCCAAGGCCCCCGCTGTTGCCTCCCGGGAACTTCGCAAGCCGGCGCACGCGACGAGCCCCCCAGCGACCGGGCGCCCGCAGCCGCCGGCGGATCCCGAGCTGAGCGCATTCCGCAGCGCGCACGAGCTGCACGTACAGGGCTCTGCTCGCGCCGCGATCGAAGCCTACGCCGACTACCTGCGTGCCTATCCGAAAGGCAGATTCGTCCCGGAAGCGCGGTACAACACCGCCCTCGACAGGATCAAGCTGGGAGAGACCGCCGCCGCTCGCGCGGCGCTCGCGCCATTTGCAGACGGCAGCTACGGCGGCTACCGCCAGCGCGAAGCGAGAGAGCTGCTCGAGGCCTTGCCGCGCTAGTGCCATTGGCGCAGCGCCCTGCCCTTCCAGATCGCGAACACCGCCGGATACACCGTGAGCTCCAGCAAGAACGAGGTCACGAGGCCACCGACCATGGGCGCCGCGACGCGCTTCATCACGTCGGCGCCCGTGCCTGTGCTCCACAGCACGGGTACCAGGCCGATGATCATCGTGGCCACGGTCATCAGCTTGGGCCGGAGCCGCTGAGCAGCGCCTTCGACGATGGCCTCGCGCAGGTCGCCCCAGCCGCGCAAGCTGCCCGCGCGCTCGCGCCGCCGATGCGCCAGCGTCAGGTACAACAACATCACGACGCCCGTCTCCGCGTCGAGGCCGGCCAGGGCGATGATGCCCACCCAGACGGCCACGCTCATGTTGTACTGGAGCAGGTACAAGAGCCAGACGGCACCGACCAGCGAGAAGGGCACGGCCAGCATGACGATCGCGGTCTCGGCCAGCGACTTCGTGTTGAAGTAGAGCAGCAGGATCACGATGCCGAGCGTGAGCGGGATCACCCAGGCCAACCGCTCCTTGGCGCGCTCGAAGTACTTGAACTGGCCCACCCACGCCAGGCGTGTACCTGCGGGGAGCGCGGCGTCGCGCGCGACCACGCTCTTGGCCTCCGCCACGTAGTCGGCGATCGGTCGATCGGTGTCCACAAACACGAAGCCGACGAGCTTGCCGCCCTCGCTGCGGATCATCGGCGGCCCGAGCGTGCTGCGGATCTGGGCGACCTGCGCGAGCGGCACCTGAGCTCCCCCCGGCGTACCGATCAGCACGCGCCCCAGCAGCTCGGGGTCATCGCGAAACTCGCGCGCATAGCGCACGGAAATGGGATAGCGCTGGCGCCCCTCGACCGTCTCGGAGATGTTCTCGCCGCCGATGGCCTGCGCCACGATCAGGTTGATGTCGGCCACGGTCAAGCCGTGGCGCGCAGCTTCCTCGCGCCGCACCTCGAAGTCGATGTAGAACCCGCCCGTCGAGCGCTCTGCGAACGCGCTGCGCGTGCCGGGGATCTGGGATACCGCGCGCTCGACGGCGACGGCGGCGCGCTCGATCGCCTCGAGGTCGTCGCCGAAGACCTCGATCCCGAGCGGACTACGCACGCCGGTCGCCAGCATCTCCGTGCGCGTCTGGATCGGCATCCACCACAGGTTGGGCATGCCGGGGAAGCGCAGCTTGTCGTCCATCTGATGCAGCAGCTCGTCCCAGGTCAGCCCCGGGCGCCACTTGGCGCGCGGCTGGAGCACGATCGTGATTTCGGCCATGCCGAGCGGCGCGGGGTCCGTGGCGCTCTCCACCCGGCCCTGCTTGCCGAACACGCTCACCACCTCCGGAAACTTCTTCAGCTCGCGATCCATCCTCTGCAGCACGACCAGCGACTCGTTCTCGGACATGCCCGGCGGCGCCGTGGGCATGTACAAGATCACGCCTTCGTTGAGCGGCGGCATGAACTCGCTCTTCAACCTCGAAAACGCCGGAACGGTCAGCACGATCGCGAGCAGCGCCAGCGTCAGCACCTTCCAGCGCTGATCCACCACCCAGCGCACCACCGGCGCGTAGGCTGCGCTGAGCCAGCGGTTCAGCGGGTTTCTCTGCTCGTCGTGCACCTTACCGCGGATCAGCAGCACCGCCAGCGCCGGGGTCAACGTCACGGCCAGAATCGCCGCGAAGCCGATCGAATACGTCTTGGTGAAGGCGAGCGGCTTGAATAGCCGGCCCTCGGTCGCCTCCAGCGTGAACACGGGCAGGAAGGAGATCGTGATCACCAGCAGCGAGAAGAAGATCGATGGCCCGACTTCCTGCATCGCGTGAATGATGGCATCCGTGCGCGACGTCGTGCGGCCCTCCTGCTGCCATTCGGCGAGCTTCTTGTGGATGTTCTCGATGATGATGATCGAGGCGTCGACCATCGCGCCGATCGCCACGGCGATGCCGCCGAGCGACATGATGTTTGCCGTCAGCTGCTGCTGCAGCATCGGGATGAACGAGAGCAGCACGCCGATCGGCAGGGTCAAGATCGGAATCAGCGCGCTGCGCGCGTGCAGCAGGAAGACGAAGATCACCGCGCTGACGACCACCATCTCTTCGAGCAGCGTGTGACGCAGCGTGGCCACGGCGTCCTGGATCAGCTCGGAGCGATCGTAGGTGGTCACGATCTCGACGCCGGCGGGCAGCCCCTTCCTCACTTCCTCCAGGCGTTCCTTCACGCGTTCGATCACGCTCGAGGCGTTCTCTCCGTAGCGCAGGATCACCACCCCGCCCGGCGCCTCGCCCTCCCCGTTCAGCTCGCTGACGCCGCGGCGGATGTCCGGCCCCAGGCTGACCTGGGCGACATCGCGCACGCGCACCGGCGTGCCGTTGATCACCTTGATCGGGCTCTGCCCGATGTCGTCCGGCTGCTTCACATAGCCCCGGCCGCGGATCACGTGCTCGTGGCCCGCGATCTCGATCACTCGCCCGCCCACCTCCTGGTTCGATGCGCGCACGGCCCGCGTCACCTCGTCCAGCGTGACGCCGTAGCCGAGCAGCTTGTTCGGGTCGACGTTGACCTGATACTGCTTCACATACCCGCCCACGCTGGCCACCTCGGCCACACCGGGTACGCTGGCGAGCGCGTAGCGCAGGTTCCAGTCCTGGAGCGCTCTCAACTCCTGCAGGTCGTGCCTGCCGGTCCTGTCGACCAGCGCGTACTCAAACACCCAGCCCACGCCGGTCGCGTCAGGGCCGAGCGTTGGGTTCACGCCCTGTGGCAGCCGAGCGCGCACGGAGCTCATGTATTCCAGGACGCGGCTGCGCGCCCAGTAGAGGTCGGTCCCGTCCTCGAAGATCACGTTCACGAACGACATGCCGAACATCGACTGCCCACGCACGGCTTGCACCCGCGGCGCGGAGATCAGCGCGGCGGAGATCGGATACGTGATCTGATCCTCGACCAGGTCCGGGCTCTGTCCCATCCATTCGCTGAAGACAATGACCTGCACCTCCGAGAGATCCGGGATGGCGTCGAGCGGGGCGCGCTTCAGCGAGACCCAGCCCCACGCGGTCAGCGCGGCGACGCACAGCAGGGTGAACCACGGGCGCCTCGCGCTGGCCGCGATCAGCCGGGCGATCCAGCCGGTGTGTTCCGGCGCGTCCGGCGGAAGCGGGCCGCTCACTGCGCGCCTCCGCTCGGCTGCTGGATCAGATCCATGCCGCACTTCGGGCACTTGCCCGGCGCCGAGCTCTGCACCTCGGGGTGCATCGGGCAGCTGTAGACAGCAGCCGGCGGCGGCTCCTCGGAGGCCTGCTCCCAGTACCTGGCCGCGGTGCTGATGCGCGCCTCGGCCGCGATCAGAAACACCCCGGACGTGGCGACGCGGTCACCGGGTTTCAGCCCCTCGAGCACCTCGTACCGGCCGCCGCTCTCAGCGCCGACGCGGATCTCCTGCGGACGAAAGCGCCCGTCTCCCAGATCCACGAACACCAGCCGCCGCGGACCGGTGTAGACCACCGCCGACGCCGGTACCTGCACGCGCGGCACGGGAGCGGAGACCAGATTCACACTGGCGTACATGCCCGGTCGCAACTCCAGCTCGGGATTGGCCAGCAGCACGCGAACGCGGCCGGTGCGAGCCGCGGGATCGACGCTGGGATAGACGTAGGAGACCTCGCCCTCGTAAGCGCGCCCGGGCACGTAATCGAGGGTCACCGTGGCTCGATCGCCCGTGTGAACTCGAGCCAGATCGGCCTCGTACAGATCCGCTTCCAGCCACACGCGGTCGAGCGAGGCGATGCGATAGAGCCGCATCCCGGCGTCCACCGCGGCGCCTTCGACCACGGCCTTCTCGATCACGAACCCGCTCGCCGGCGACGGAAAGGGGACGCTCTCCGAGGGAGCTCCGCGGCGCTCCAGCGCCCCGATTTGAGCATCGCCCAGGCCCAGCAGGTGCAGCCGCTGACGCGCGCTCTGGGCCAATAGCCGCGCCGCGGGCGCGCCCGCGCTCGTGCCGCGCAGCGCCAGCAAGAAATCCTGCTCGGCGCTGAACAGGTCGGGGCTGTACAGCTGAAACAGCACCTGCCCCTGCTTCACGCGCTGGCCGGTCTCGTTGACGAGCAGCTTGGTGATCCAGCCGTGGACCTTGAGCGTCACATCCGTGAGCCTGGACTCGTCATAGGTCACGCGCCCCGCCGCGCGCAGGTTGCGCTGCAACGGAGCCTCCGTCACGCTGCCCACCCGGACCCCGATGCGCTGGCGTCGCGCCTCGTCGATCAGCACCACTCCTTCCTGCTGCTGAGCGCGCGTGACAGGGGTCAGATCCATGCCGCAGATCGGGCACTTCCCGGGCCCCGCCTGGTGCACGGACGGGTGCATCGAGCAGGTGTAGTGATCGATGGCGTGCGGGTCTCGTGCGCCGGAGCTGTGCTGGGTGGCATCACGGAGAGCAGGCGCCGAGCCCGGCTCACCCGCAAACCACGCCAGCAGCGGCTGCCGGAACACCAGCGCGAGCGCGATCAGCACCAGGGCAAAGGCGAGCCCGGGGCGCGCGCGGCGCCAGCCTTGCGAAGACGTGCGGCCGATCATGGCTTCCCTGCTTCGAGGTCGAGGCCGGGGATCTGCCCCAGCGCGCGCGCCAACTCGGCGTGGCGCGTCACTTGCTCGGCGCGCGCCTTCTGGTACTCGAGCTCGAGCGCGCGCAGCGCACGCTGGGCCTCGATCACGACCGCGAAGGCATTTTGCGAGCTCGCGAAGCCGGCCCGCACGGCTTCGATGCGCTGCCGGGCCAGCGGCAGCAAGCGCGTCTCGTACAGGTGCAGCACGTGGCCGGACTCCGCCAGTTGCTTGCGTGCGACGAACACCTGGGTCCGCGCAGCGTCGCGCAGACGTGCCGCCTCCTGCTCGATCTGCGCCCCGAGCGCGCGCGCTTCCTCTGCGGCGCCAGCTCGAGCTCCGAGTTGCAGCGGCAGATCCAGGCTGACGCCGACCATCCAGCGGTGGGCCGGCAGATCCCACATGGAGCTGTAGGACGCGGAGAGGGTGAAATCTGGATAGCGCTCGCGCTCGGCGCGCTGCACGCGGGCCTGTTGCGCCCGCGCGCGCTGCTCGGCGGCCGCGATGTCCGGGCGGCTCGCCGCTGGATCAGCCCGTGGGGGGCCTGCTGGCTCCGCCGGCGCCTGCTCCGCCGGCGGCGGCGGAAGCGGCAGCTCCGGCGCGCGATGGAGCAGCTCATTCATCTGGGCCGCGATGACCTCGCGCTGCGTGCTCAGGAGCAGCGCTTCGTGCTCCAGATGAGCCAGCTCCGCGTCGGCTTGCAGAGCATCTGCCGCGGAGGCACGGCCCGCTGACAGCTGCGCCAGCGCGGCCTCCCGCAGCGCGCCCATCAGCTGCAGGTGCGCCGCGTTGATCTCCAGCGCTCGCGTGGCGACGAAGTACTGCTCATAGAGCGCCACCGCGGCGAACGCGAGCTCCCGCCGCAGCGCCTCGGAGTCGAGCCGGGCGCCCTCCGCCTCCGCGGCGCTGGCGCCACGTTCCAGCGCTCGCTTGCCGAACCAAGGCACCTTCTGGCTCAGCGCCGCCTCGAGGCCGAAGGGCGCCGCGCGCGAGGCGATCGACAGCGGCGCGATGCCCAGCTCCAGCATCGGATCCGCGAACGCGCCGGCCTGCTCCAGGCGGGCGCGCGCAGCCACGACGCCTTGCCGGGCGGCCTCCAGCGTCGGATTCCGTGCCAGCACCGCGCGCACGAACGCGCTTCGCTCCAGCACCTCGCCTGCGAACGCGGGGGCGTTCGCGGCAGCCCGAGGCGGGACCTCGGACGCAGACGCGCGAGCGGCGCTCAGGGCCAGGGCGGAACCGAGCAGCGCCGCCGCCGATCGCATGACCGCCGGGAAGCGCGCGCGCTCAGCGCGCGGGGACAGAGGAGATTGCATGAGCATTCACCGAAAAACAGAGGGCCATGAGGAGAAAAAGCCGCTCGCCGAGTCCCGCGCCAGGGCGCGCGATCGCACGTCACGGCACCCGGGCAGCGCCCGAGGCACGTGAAGATGCGCGCGTCGCCCCTCGACGGTCTCTGGGCGCAGCGTGTGGAGGCTCGCTTTCACGCCGCCAGGCGGACGTCACACGAGCGAGTGCCGATGCTTCGGATCAGGACAGACCGGACACGGCGGACAACGCAACTTCTCCGCCGCGCGCATCGGGCTCAAATCAACAGCGCGCAGTGCTGCAGGAACAGCGGAGGGCCGCGCGTCGGCCGGACGCGCTGCCCCGGGCAGCGCAGGTTCGGAAGCTGCCGCAGGGGCGCGGCCGCGACGAGCAGCGGCGCCGCCGTCACCAGCGCGGGTGCCGGGAGCGGCGGCACGGCATCGCGGCGCGCCTCGGCGGCGGGCAGCGCGCCTCGCGTCAAGCGCACGCAGCAGTCGGGAGCCCTCAGCTCCGCGCGGCGCTCCCCCTCCAGCCCAGCCGAGGACTCGCAACAACACGAGTCCACCACGCGGTCCATCCTGCGACAGAAGTACTGCGCGCGCGCCGGCACGCTCACTGCCAGAAGGCACAGCAGAGCCGTGAAGAAGGCCAGAGTTCGTGCGCCCCGGTACTGCATGATCGAGTGCTGCCGGCTCACACTACCGCGCACGTCCGGCTCCGTCCAGCTGCCGGACTGATCGCTCAGCCGTTCCGGGGTGGTCCGGTGCGCCCGAGTGCGCGCGCGTACGCGCGACCGGTACATTAACCTCTACCCGGCGGCGCCGTTCCCGGAGCGTTGGCCCCCGCCGTACAAGCCGGAGACATCCTCTGTGATCGCTACCGCGTCGACCGCGTGCTCGGCGCTGGCGGCATGGGCGTGGTCGTGCTCGCCGAGCACATCGAGCTGCGCGAGCGGGTCGCGATCAAGTTCCTGCTCGACTCCGCGGCGGAGGACCCCGAGCTCTCGGAGCGCTTTTTGCGCGAGGCGCGCGCCGCGGTGAAGATCCGCAGCGAGCACGTGGTGCGGGTGAGCGACGTCGGTCGCCTGCCCTCGGGCGCGCCGTACCTGGTGATGGAGTACCTGGAGGGCGAAGACCTCGGCCAGCGCCTGGAGCGCGGCCCCGTGCCGATCGAGGACGCCGTCGACTACGTGATCCAGTGCTGTGAAGCCATGCACGTGGCGCACCGCTCGGGCATCGTGCATCGCGACCTGAAGCCGGCGAACCTGTTCCTCAGCCAACGCCCCGACGGCTCCCCGATCATCAAGGTGCTCGACTTCGGCATCTCCAAAGTGGCCGGACCCGAAGCGCAGCAGCTCAGCCTGACGCGCACGCAGGCCATGATGGGTTCCCCGCTGTACATGTCGCCCGAGCAGATGCGCTCCAGCAAGGACGTCGGCCCCGCCACGGACATCTGGGCGCTGGGCGTGATCTTGCACGAGCTGATCAGCGGCGACGTGCCCTTCAGCGGCTCGGCCGTCACCGAGGTGCTGGTCAAGGTCATGCAGGACGCGCCGCCGCGCCTGCGCGCGCTGCGCCCCGAGGTCCCCGAAGCACTGGAGGCCGCGGTGCTGCGCTGCCTCGCCAAGTCGCCCGGCGAGCGCTTCCCGACGGTCGCCGCGCTGGCGGTGGCGCTCACGCCCTTCGCCTCGGGTCAGACCCTGGGGCTGCAGCGCCGCCTGCACGCCGCGAATCTGAACGAGCCCGCCCCGGCGACCACCCCCGGCGACGAGAAGCGCTTCGCCGCGACGCGCGTGGAGGCTGCCGGCGCGGCGCCGCCCGCCGGCGCTGCCCAGGTTGACATCGTCGCTGCAACACCGGAGCTTCCGGCGCCCGCACAGACCCAAACGGGCTGGGCAGGCGCCTCGTCCGCGCTCCCGCGCGCTGCGGCCATCTGGCGGCGCAGGTTGCCCTGGCTCGCGGGAGCCGCCGGGCTCGCGCTCGTTGGGGCGGTTTTGTTGGCTCGGATCCGCGAGACGCCCGCGTCGCACCAGGAGGGCCCACTGCCCGTCCCTGCCGCTGCCGCCTCGCCTCCGAACCTCCCCCCCGCCCCCACCGCCGCCTCGACCACGCCAGCGCCCATCGCCCCGAGCCCGGCAGCGGCGCCGCCCGCTCCGAGCGAGGCACCCCCCGCCAGCCCTGCTGCGGCGGCGCCGAGCGCCGCGCCCACACGCAGCCTGGCAAAGCGAGCGCCAGCTCGCGTCTCGCGCGCTCCCCAGCCTGCCCCGACCGGGGCTCACCCGGCGCCCGCCTCCGCTGCAGCAGCGGGCTCAGCCGAGACCTTCGCGCTGCCTCATCCTCCGAGCGTGCTGCGCCGCGAGCCCACGACAGACCAGGAACCCGCGGGCGCCGCGCCCCCCGCGCGAGCGGCGACAGCTCCCGCTCGCCCCCGGTCGTTGAGCATCGAGTTCAAGTGACGCGGTGCTGACGCCGCGCGCAGGGCGTTTCGCGGTGCTCCGCCCGAGACGCAGCGAGTCACGTTTCCCTGGGACGGGAAACGTCCATGACGATGGACGAATCCGCGGGCGCGCGCTGGGGGAAAGCCGCGAATCGAGCGTGCCCGCGCCTTGACACTTGCTGGCGCAGGCGACGGTTGGGTATGGAGCCGGTACCATCTTCCCCTAACTCCGTCGCGTCATCGCCGCGATGCTCTGGGAGGCACACATGTTCGCAGGACGCCTTTGCACTCACCGCCCTGACCGAAAGCTGCGCGACTCCGCACTTCCGGCGCTCTCCTTTCACGCTGCCGCGCTGCTCGCACTGGGCGCCAGCGCCTGCGGCGGCGACGAGGGCGGCGCCACCAAGTGGACCGACACGAGCCCGATCATCGTGCAGGCGGAGGACGGCCAGCTCGGCGCGAGCGTCATGCGTCTCTCGGATGCGATGGACAGCTCGATCACCTACGTCACGGCCGGAGTGAACGTGACGGACCCTCCCGCGGACGTGAACGACTCGCGAGTGTCCAGCCAGGTGGTCCAGTTCCCCGCCGCCGGCACGTATCAGATCTACGCACGCGTGCGCATCGGTCCCGACGGCAGCAACGATGACAGCCTGTTCATCAACACCGCGACGGATGGCGGAGCGCCCACCTGGGCCAACGTCAACGGCATCAGCGGCTGGGACGTGCCCGGCGGACCCCGCTATCAGGAGAGCGGCCTGGTGAGCACGCGGGGCGGAAACAGCGCGCCCGGGGTCTGGCGCTGGGCGCTGTTCGACGGCCCGCAGCTGGTCATCCCCGAAGGCCAGCTGACGCAGACCATCAGCTTTGCCACGCGCGAAGACGGGCTGGACATCGACCGCTTCGCCTTCGCCTTGATGGGCGAGGACTACAGCGTCGGCTTCACGACGGCTCAGCTCGATGCCGGGGAAGCGGGAGAGAAGGTCCCCTTGCCGGTCCTACCCCCGCCCTTCACACCGCCCGCGGACCAGCCCCCGCTGGTGATGGGCACGAGCAAGTACCTGGGCTCGGTGTGCTGCGGCAGCCAGCGCGACTACCTGGAGAACTACTTCAATCAGATCGTGCCCGAGAATGCCTCCAAGTGGGGTTCCGTCGAGGCGGTGCGCGGCACGTACAACTGGGCAGGAGTCGACGAGGCCCTGGAGCTGGCCGAAGCCCATGGCTTTCCCTTCCGCTTCCACGTGCTCGTCTGGGGCAGCCAGCAGCCCGCGTGGATCGCGACCTTGCCGCCCGAGGAGCAGCTGCAGGAGATCCGCAACTGGTTCCAGGCCGTGGCCGACCGCTACGGCGACCGGCTCGATTTCCTCGAGGTGGTCAACGAGTTCAGCCACCAGCCCCCCACGGCGGCGAACTCGGGCAACTACGTCGACGCCCTGGGCGGAGCCGGCGAGACCGGCTTCGACTGGGTGATCACGGCCTTCCGCATGGCGCGAGAGATCTTCCCGCCCAGCGTCAAGCTGATGATCAACGAGTACAGCATCATCAACGATGACAGGCTCACCGAGCTCTATCTGCAGGTGATCCATCGCCTGCAGGAAGAGGACCTGATCGACGCCGTCGCCGAGCAAGGCCACGCCTTCACCACCACGGGCCCGATCGAGCCGCTCGTGGAGCGACTGACCCAGCTGGGCGAGACCGGGCTCCCCCTCTACATCAACGAGTTCGATCTCGACGGCCCGCCACCGCAGCAGCTGGTCAGCTACCAGCGCGTGTTCCGCGCGTTCTGGGAGCATCCGAACGTGCAGGGCATCACACTCTGGGGCTATCGCGACGGCATGTGGCGCACCCAGCAGGACGCGACGCTCGTCTACCCCAACGGAGCCGAGAAGCCGGCGCTCCGCTGGCTCAAGGGCTACCTGCGCGGCACCGCGCCTGTCGTGAGCGGCCCGACCAGCAGCACGCTGTCGGCGGGCGCTGCGAAGGGCACCGAGGTGGCCACGTTCAGCGCGATGGGCCCCGGCGGTGCCGCGATCCCCGCGGGCGCCGACGTCTCCTGGGGATTCGTCGAGGGCGGTCCGGACCAGGCAGTGCTCCAGCAGGCGCTGAGCTTCGCCCCTGGCACGGGCCGGCTGGAGCTCGTCAAACCGCTCGCCGCCGGCACCTACCAGGCCCGCGTCTACGCGGACGTCAACGCGACGGTCAGCGACCTGTACGACGTCGAGATCACCGTACAGTGACCTTGGCGCAGCGCGCGGAGGTGGGGCCCTGTACCACCTCTCGCGCCGCCCGCCCGCTAACCATCGCGCGTGGTTGAGCCGTCCTGAGCGGACGTGTTCCCCTCTCTGCGGCCCGAGCAGCGCCTCTCCGCCCGGTCTTCGTCCACCCGCCGCCCGGCGTCTCGCTGGCACCCCGCCAGCGCGGCCGCGTTGAGCGGCTGCCTGGCGCTTGCCTCGCTGCCGGGCAGCGCGCACGCGCAGGGCAAGGCGGCAGCGCCGGCCCCTGCCGTCGAGGCGGCGCCGGCGGCACCAGCGCCGCTCGCCGAGTCCCTGCGCGGCATGGCGCGCGCCGACTACGCCGCCGCACGCATCCTGTACGAGGACGGCGACTATGCGGGCGCGCTCACCAAGCTGCAGTCCGCTTACGACGCCTCGAAGGATCCGCGTCTGCTCTGGAACATGGCCGCCTGCGAGAAGGCGCTCCGTCATTACGTCAGCGTGCTGTCCCTGCTCGAGCGCTACGCGAGCGAGGGCGCGCAGCTGATCAGCGAGGAGGAGCACCAGGCGACGGCGCAGCTGGTCGAGACGGTGCAGGCGTTCGTGAACCAGTTGACGCTGGAGGTCGCGCCCGACGGCGCCGATGTGCTCGTGGACGGCGTGAAGCTCGGCTCGACGCCGTTGCCCGGCCCGCTGCGCCTCGACATGGGCAAGCGCGTGCTGCGGGTCGAGAAGGCGGGCTACCTGCCGCACGAAGAAGAGGTG
This sequence comes from Polyangiaceae bacterium, assembly GCA_035760985.1. Lineage (GTDB taxonomy): Bacteria > Myxococcota_A > Polyangia > Polyangiales > Polyangiaceae > SZUA-265. Next base: position 66,753 of record DASTRX010000211.1, on the reverse strand, counting down.
GACCTGCCCGGCGGCAAGAGCGCCTCGCTGAGCGTGCAGCTCGCCCCCGAGCTGCACGAGGGCGTGCTGCGCGTGGTCTCCGATCCCACAGCGGTGATCCGCATCGACGGGCGCGTCGTGGGTACCGGCACCTGGTCCGGAACGCTGCCGAGCGGCGCGCACAGCGTGCACGTCAGCGCCACGGGCAAGCTCCCGCACCAGACGGAGGTCGTGATCAAGGATCATGACACCAGCTCGATGGTGGTGAACCTGGCCGCCGAGGCTCCCGCACCCCTGCCCCTCGCTCACTCCTCCAACACCGTGTGGTGGGTGCTGGGTGGGGTCGCGCTGGCCGGTGTGGGGCTGAGCGCGTATCTGCTCGCCAGGCCTGGCGATCCACCGCGCCAGCCGGATCTGGGGAGCTGGGGAGGCTTCGAGCTGTGAGCGCGCGCTGCCCGAGGCGCTCGCTCGGCGCGCTGCTGCTCGGCCTGGCCGCGGCCGGTTGCAGCAGCGAGAGCCCCCGCGGCAGCGTGATGCTGGCGATCTCGACGGACCTGTACGTCGACAAGGACGTGAGCCGCGTCGACATCCTGGTGCAACCCGAGCACGGACCCGCGCAGTCGACGCAGGTCAACCTGTTTCCCGCGCTCGAAGGCCAGTACCTGCCCGGCACGTTCGCGATCATCGAGGGCAACGAGCCCGGTGAGTTCGTGCGCGTGCGGCTGATCGCGCGCCAGGGCGAGCGCACACGCGTGGTGCGCGAGGCCGCGCTGAAGGTGCCGCGCGAGCGCACGGCGCTGCTCACGATGCCGATCCAGTGGCTGTGCGATGGCCGCGTGCGCCAGGACGGGCAGCAGGCGCGCTCCGACTGCGATGAGGGCTACACGTGCATCGCCGGCAGCTGCAAACCAGAGGAAGTTCAGGAAGCGCTCCTGCCCACGTATCGGAGCGCCGACGTGTACGGAGGCGGCAACGCCACGGGCGGCGGCAGCTGCTTCGACACCTTGCCCTGCTTCGAGCAGAGCGAGCAGCCGGCGCTGGACCTGGAGCGCTGCCTGCTGGCCACGCCGGTGAGCGACGACCTGAACGTCGCGGCCGTGCTGCCGCCGGGCGGTGACGGCCACTGCACGGACAGCGCGTGCTGGATCCCGCTCGACGCCTCCGAGCTCTCGGGGTGGGCCCCCGCCCAGTCCGGTGACGGTGTGCAGCTCCCCGAGGCGCTCTGCGCGCGCGTCCGCGCGGGCGCGGCGAGCGTGCGCACGAGCCACCTCTGCCCCTCGAAGTCGCCCTCGACGCCCACCTGCGGCCCGTGGACGCTGGTGGGCACCGAGCCCGGCGACGACCCCACGTCGCAGCCTCCGCCGAAACCCGGCGACTTGACACCCGGCGGCAGCCAGGGTCCGGACCTGGGCGAGGTGCTCGACTCGCTCGCCCGGCGACTGTCGCTCGATGTCGCGCGCGCCTGCGCCAACCTGGTGCAAGCGAGCCCGCCCGCCGATCCGGGGGTCGCCGATCTGGACCAGCTCTGTCAGCAGGCGGCCGCCGCTCTGCCCGCGGCCTCGCTCACCTGGTATCATCTGCCCGCGCGCTGCTGGCTGGACGTCGATCGGCAGCTGCAGTGTGAAGCGGCCTGCGCGAGCGGCTGCAATCCGGGGACCCTCCTGGATCGCTGCGAGCTGAGCTCGCGCGCCGGCAGCTGCGACGCGAGCTGCGATTCGCGCCAGTGCCTGGGCAGCGCCGGCGCGCCGACGGCCTGCCAGGGAGCGTGCGACGGCAACTTCAGCGGCAGCTGTCAGGGCCGCTGCCTCGGACGCTGCGACGGCGCCTGCGACGCGCCGACCGAGGAGGGCTGTGACGGTCCGTGCGACGGCACCTGCACCGGCCTGTGCAATGGCCGCGGCGAAGGCAGCTGCGAAGGGCTCTGCGACGCCGATCCGATGCTGGCGGCTCCGACCTGCACGGGCGGCGCGCTGTGTCTCGGCCAGTGCAGCAGCGAGCTCGAGAGCCCGCGCTGCAGCTCCGCCCTGGGCACCAGTCCTTGCCTGGCGAGCGGCTGCCTCAGTGACTGCGCCGCCCAGGGCCGCGCCGACCTGCGCTGCGATCCCGCGACGGCCTGGGTGTTCTCGCGGCCCGGGATCGATCCAGCGCTGGTCGCCAACCTGCCGGGGTCGCTCTCCGACTTGATCGCCATCCGCGATGCGCGCCTGACTCCGGCGCTGGAGGAGACCACGCGCCTGCGCGATCGCCTGGCGGGCAACCCATCGGCGACCTCCACCACGCTCGCCACCGCGATCGGCGACCTCGCGTTGCTCGGCGCCGTGCAGGAGAACGTGGAGAGGGTCCTCGGCGCGATGGGCGCGCCGCGCCAGGGTCCGGGGCCCGGCAGCAACCCAGAGCTACCCTTCTGCGACATTTTCAAGGCTTCCGGTCAGGCGCCACTGATCGACGACTTCGAGGACGGCGACTCGTTGCTGCTGCCCAACGAGGGGCGCACCGGCTCCTGGCACGCCGGGCACGACGGCACCGGCTTCCTCACGACCCTCGATCCGCCGGCGCCCGAGCTCGGTGGCGTCGATGACGTGGGCAGCGCGCTGCATCTCTCGGGCGGCGGCTTCACGGAGTGGGGCGCCAACCTGAACCTGGAGCTGCGCGGCGGGGCGTTCCCGTACGACGCCAGCGCGTACCGCGGCATCAGCTTCTGGGCACGCGGCAGCGGAACGCGCCTGAGGGTGATCTTCATGCAGCAGAACCTGGCGCCGGACCACCCCTGCTCGACCTGCGACCCGACGAGCAACCAGTGCGGGCTGCTCTATTCCACCGAGCTCGAGATCAACGAGGCCTGGAACAAGTACACGGTCGATTGGACCAGCTTGACCCCACCGACCGTGATCGACACACCCTTCGCGCCGGATCAGCTGATGACCATCCAGTTCGAGGTGCCGGCGGCCGCGGCCGTCGATCTGTGGCTCGACGACGTGTCCTTCGAGTAGCTTCGTTCGCTGCGCGCTCGCCCGCTCAGCGCGCGACTTCAGCCGCCGAGTCCCAACAGACAGACTTGCAGATAGCGATCCTGCGGCTGAGCCAGCAACGTCGGATAGTCCGGAGGCAAGCCTCCGACCTCCAGCAGCTGCGCCGGCCGCTGCACCTTCTCCAGCGCCTCCTGCGCGATCTCCGGCAGGGGCGGCAGGTCGCGGCGGTTCGAGGAGAGCCACAGCAGGCCGCCTGGAGGGATCAGCGCCGCGGCGAGCCGGATCAGCTCGGGGTAGTCCTTGCGCATCGACCAGGCCGAGGCGCGGGCGGCGGAGTAAGTGGGCGGGTCGGCGATGATCAGATCGAAGCGCTCGCCGGCGCGGGCGGCCTTCTTCAGGAACGCCGAGCACTCCTGGGTCTCGAAGCGGTGCGCATCGGCGGGTAAGCCGCTGAGCGCGAAGTTCTCGCGCGCCCAGCGCTGCACGCCGTTGGCCATGTCGACGCTCGTCACCTGGCGCGCTCCGGCGCGCGCGGCCGCGACCGACAGGCTGCCCGTGTAGGAGAAGAGATTGAGCACCGAGCGATCGCGGGCAAAGCGCTTCAAGCGCGAGCGGTGTTCGCGCATGTCGGTAAACAGGCCCACGTTCAGGCCGGAGCCGAGATGCACCTCGTACGGAATGCCGTCTTCCTGCACGATCAGGCGCTCGGGCGGTCCGTTGCCCAGCACCTCTTGCTTCACCGCGCCTCCCGCGGCGGCGTCGGCGCTGCGCAGCTTGAGCACGACCCCCGCGAGCCCGCTCTCCTCGAGCAGCGCGCCCGCCAGCACCCGGCCCAGCGTGGAGAGGCCGCGCGAGTAGACGTAGAGCACGGCATGCTCGCCGTAGACATCGGCGCAAAAGCCCGGCAAGCCATCGCCGGCGCCGTGGATCAAGCGATGGCTGGTCTCGCCGCGGCGCAGCCCGAAGGCCGCCCGCAAGGCCAGCGCCTGGCGAACTCGCCCGCGAAAGAATGCCGCGTCCAGCGCACTCGTGCCCTCGCTCGCGCGCGAGTACACCCTCAGCAGCTGATTTTCAGGGTCCGCCGCCGCCAGGGCCTCCAGGCTGCCCGCCGGCCCCACCAGGCGCAGCGGTTGCCCCGGCTCGCAACGTTCGGCGCCGGGCACGCTCTCCAGCGGTAACTCCCGGACTCCACGCTGGAGCTCGCGGGAGAGCGGCGCGGTCAAGGTCAATGCATGATAGGCCACGGGCGCGCGAGAGTAGCGAGCCAGGCTCGTCCGGTCGACTGCTTCGATGGGACCGAACGCGCCCGGCGCGAGCCGGCCGGCGCTCTCTGCTCGAGAGTGTCGCGCGCGGGGCGACCTGGCACGCCCAGCATGGCAAAAAATCGCGGGCGCGCCGCGCCGCCAGGCGCTGGAACAGTTCTGGAATGGCGGGGCGCATGTCGAACCAAAGAAAGCGTCGGCGCTGGTTGGGGGGAACCATGACTGCGGCAGGTCTCACGCTGGCTTTCGCGGGCCTGGCAGGGCTGCTCGCGCTCGTGGTGGAGCGGCCGCTGGTCAGCCAGATGGCGAACGCGGGGGCCTTCTCCAGCGTCGGCTGGATGACCTTGCAGCTCCGGCGGGGCGCCCATGTGCTGCAGCCAGCGCTGGGCGCCGCCAGCGCGGTGTTCGTCTTCGGCGTGCTTCAGATCGCGCTCATCCCCGCGCTCCGACAGAACAACGCGGCGGGCCAGCTCTGGCTCTGCGTGCTGCTCTCCAGCGCTTGCGCGTTCTCGCTCGCCTGGCTCGGCGCTCTGCTCGCGAGCGGCGGTCGAGATACCATGCCCGTGCTGAGCAGGGTGGTCGTGGCACGGCCCCTGCAGGGCTCCGACGGTGACGCGCCGGCGGACGGGCCCCGAAGCCTCGAAGGAGAGCCCGCTGACCATCTACGGCGCGATGATCGCCAACCTGATCATCGCCGTGGCGAAGTTCGTGGCAGCGAGTGCCTCGGGAAGCTCGGCCATGCTCGCCGAAGGCATCCACTCGCTGGTTGATACGGGGAACGAGGTCCTGCTGCTCGTCGGACTGCATCGCAGCCGACGCCGCGCCGATTCGACTCACCCGATGGGCTACGGCAGGGAGCTCTACTTCTGGAGCCTGATCGTCGCCGTGCTGCTGTTCGGCTTGGGCGGAGGCTTCTCGATCTATGAAGGCATTCATCGCTTCAGTCACCCGAGCCAGGAGGGCTCACCCACGTGGAATTACGTGGTGCTCGCCATCTCGTTTGTTGCGGAGGCGGCGTCCTGGAGCATCGCCGTGCGCGCCTTGCGGCGGCGCGAACGTGGCGCCTCCTTTTGGCAGAAGCTCCACCACAGCAAGGATCCGAGCAGCTTCATGGTCTTCGGTGAAGACACGGCGGCGCTGCTCGGCATTCTGGTCGCCTTCGCCGGCGTGTTCCTGGGCCAACAGCTGAACGCGACCTGGCCGGACGCCCTCGCCTCGATCGCGATCGGCGGCATTCTGTGCTGCGTGGCGATCTACCTGGTGTACGAGACCAAGCACCTCCTGATCGGCGAGAGCGCCGACCCAGAAGTGGTGCGCCGCGTGCGCGAGCTGGCTGCCACCCAGCCCGGGGTGCTGGAAGCCTGGCGCCCCGCCAGCGTGTACCTGAGCCCGGACGAGGTCTTGCTGATCCTCAACGTGCGCTTCCAGCCGCAGCTCAGCGCCGAGCTGGTGGCGCGCGCGATCGACGGAATCCAGCACGCGATCCGCCAGGAGTACCCGGAGATGAAGCACATCTTCGTCGAGGCGGAGCCGTCCGGAGCGAGGGCGGGCTCGGGCGGCTGATCCCACGCCCAGGCGGTCAGAGCAACGTGCCGCGCAGCAGCACGCTGGCCAAGCTGAAGTAGATCACCAACCCGGTCACATCGACCAGCGTGGCCACGAAAGGCGCCGACGCGCTGGCAGGATCAAAACCGATCTTGCGCAACGCGAGCGGCAACAGTGAGCCGGCGAGGGTGCCGAACATCACCACGCCGACCAGGCTGCCGAACACGGTGAAGGCCACCAGCAGATAGTGCTCGCCGTAGCTCGGACGCAGCTGCTGCCAGATCACGATGCGCAGCCAGCCGATCGCGCCCAGCACCAGGCCCAGCGCGATGCCTGCCCCCAGCTCGCGCCGCAGCACGCGGCCCACATCGCGCAGGCGGAGCTCGCCCAGCGCCAGGGCGCGGATCACCAGGGTCGACGCTTGCGAGCCCGAGTTCCCGCCGCTGGAGATGATCAGCGGGACGAACAGGGCCAGCACCACCGCGCGCGCGATCTCATCCTCGAAATGGCTCATCGCGGTCGCGGTCAGCATCTCGCCCAAAAAGAGAGCCGCGAGCCAGCCCGCGCGCTTCTTGACCATGCTCGCGAACGGGATCTGCAGATAGGGTGCCTCCAGGGCCTCCATGCCGCCAAACTTCTGGATGTCCTCCGTGGCCTCTTCCTGGACCACGTCCACGATGTCATCGATCGTGACGATGCCCTTGATGCGGTTCTCCGCGTCCACCACCGGGATGGCGGTCAGGCCCGTCTGGGTGAACACGCGCGCCACCGCCTCCTGCTGCTCATTCTCCTGCACGGTGGTCAGCTGCGTCCGCATCACCTCGCGCACCAGCCGCTTGGAGCTGGCAGCGAACAGCTCGCGAAAGGACACCACACCCAGCAGGTGCTGCTGCTCGTCGAGTACGTACACGTAATAGATGGTCTCCAGGTGCTCGCGCGCTTGCTTGCGCAGGTAGCGGATGGCCTCGTCCACGCGCATCTCGGGACGCAGGCGCGCGTAGCGCGGGTTCATCAGGCCGCCGGCGGCGTCCTCCGCGTAGGCCAGCAAGGCGTTCACCTCGCGCCGAGCGGCGCCGTCCAGGAGCGCGAGCAAGCGTTGCTTCTGTTCCGCGTCGCGCGCCTCCTGCACCACGTCCGCGGCGTCATCGGGCGGCAGCAAGCGCATCCAGGCGCGCTGTTCTTGCTCGGGCTGCGCCGTCAGCAGCTCCAGCTGATCCCCGGCGGGCAACCCCAGGTACAGCTCCTCCGCCTCGGCTCGCGATAGTGTCTTGAACTCCACCAGGCGTTCCGACCAGGTCAGTGACGACCAGGCGTCACCCAGGCTCGCCGCAGCGAGCTCCTCCGCGCTCGCGAGCGGCGAGGGACGCGAGTGTGGTGAAACAGGTGACGGTACGCTTCGGGCCGGCTGCTCTGCTGAGGTCGAGGTGTCTTCGCTGTTCACGGCAGCTCCCCGTGGTGGGCGGACCGCGCGGGCCGCGGCGCGTCGGCGCCTTATAGCCGTCTTTCGAGCGCGCGAAAGTGACGCTCGAGCGAGGAGCTGCCGGCGAGCGCAGGTTGCGCCACGACGTCGCCCGCGCTTCGGCCGACGTTGCACCCAGCGGCTTCGGCCTTGGGACCGAGGGCCACCGCCAGCGCTGGAACGCGTGTGCGGCGCACCGGAGCAGCACGCACAACGACCACGAGCGCACAGCGTTCAGACCCAGTACGGCTGAAGGAGGAACAATTGTGCCAGTCGAGCGCGTTCGTGCTGTGCCTTGCGCTCGCTCGGTTGATCACCGAGCCATCCGCTGCCACATATTGTAGCCCCTGATTCTCGCCTTGCTTACTGCCGCCGGCAGCTGACCGGCTCGTTCCTAGAGGTTCCTACCATCATGATGCGTTCACTTCCCATTCGCCGGCGCTCCGCGCTCGGCACCTCCCTGCTCCAGCACGCGGCCGCGGCCCTGCTCCCCGGCGCGTTGCTGGCGAGCGCCGCTTGCTCGGATAGCGCCCCCACCGACCCCGGACCCGACGGCGATGGCCTCGAGATGCCGGACGAAGGTGACGGCGGCAGCGGCGGCAGCGGCGGCAGCGGCGCGGGCGGCATGGGCGGGAGTGCCGGGACGGGAGCCTCCGCACCGGCACTGCGCACGAAGGTGACGCTGACGGACGACGCGCTGGCCCACCAGGCGCTCGACCTGCTCGGCGCCTCCGCGGTCAACGGCAGCGGGGTGTGCAAGAACTGCCACTCGCTGGGCCGCCCGACGCTCACGCAGTGGGCCCAGTACACCCAGGCCTTCAGCGACGCCTGCCTGAAGGACGCCGATCTCGATGATCAATCTGCCGTGGACGCGATGCTCGGCTGCTTTCACAAGCAGGCCGGCGACGGCAAACCGCTCGCGCCCAAGACCTTCGGCATCTACGCCGCTGCCGCGCGGCTGCCGTGGTTCTCGTACATCTTCGACCACGCCTCGGGCATCAGCAATCGGACCAAGGAGAAGAACGACTTCGTCGACGACGTGGGCATGCCGCAATCCGGCACCCCCTGGACCCAGGAGCAGTTCGACATCGTGGCCGAGTGGTTCGCGCGCAAGACCCCGCTCTTGCTCGACCTGGTCCCCGCCGACCAGGGAGAAGCCTGCGTCGACGGCCTCGATCAGGCGACGCTGAGCGCGCACGTGCAGCAGATGGCGACCGCCGGCTGGCGCGCGAAGAACGCGCAGCTGCCGATGCTCAATTTCGGCTGCCCCCAGGGCCAGAGCGGTTCGGCCTGCCTGGGTGACTTTCCGCTCGCCAGCGCCAGCGGCGCGACCAGCGAGTGGCAAGCGCTCGGCGGCGCGCAGATCCGCGTCTTGTACGACAACTCGGAGACGCGCAGCACCTACTGGTCCCGCGTCTCGCCGGACGGGCGCTACCTCGCCTCGGGCTTGCTCCAGACCGACGACGACGGTCACAACGGTCAGATCATCGACCTGAGCGACGGTCACGTGATCCCCGGCAACTTCCGCTACGATGCCACCTTCTTCCCGGACGGCTCCGGCTTCATCTTCCAGCAGGAGGAGGGAGCCCCGACCAGCAGCTCCGATACGGAGCCCACCAACGGCACCGTCTCCGCCGGTGCGCAGGCGCTCACCTGCAACTACTCGGTGCTCAGCGACAGCCTGACGGAGCTGACCGGCGAGGAATCGGAGTGCAGCCAGGTCAACGGCAAGCTGGGCCTCTACCAGCAGCTCGCGGCCTCCGTCGACGGCTCCGATTACTGGGTCGTGCACGGCTCCTACACCAGCGACAACGGGGGCTTCGAGCCCGTGCTCAACAACCCGTCGGCGGCCTACGAGGCCACCAGCAAGGTCACGCTCACGCCGATGGTCGCCACGGGCACCGGCTACACGCCGGGCACAGCCGTGCAAGTCGCGCTGCCGCGCCAGGGCGATCCGATGCTCTCGCCCTCGGGCACGTTGCTGGCCACGCGCATCAAGGGGCGAGAAACCACCAGCGCGGACGAGAGCGTGATCGCCGCCGAGCAAGCGGGCTACGCCCTGTACACGCTGACCAAATCCGCGAGCGGCAGCTCCTCGGCCTCGGTCACGGACCTGGGCCGCATCTGCGTCCAGGGCGGCAAGCCCACGTTCTCGTATGATGAGCGCTGGATGGTGTTCCACCGCTACGTCACCGAGTCCGACGCGAAGGACCTCGGCTTCGCCGACGCGGACGCGCCGGGCTTCCAGGACTATTCGGAGAACGGCTCCTCCAACCTGTACCTGCTGGACCTGACCGACGGCAGCATCACGCGCGTCACCAACATGCCCCCCGGCGAGTTCGCGCTCTTCCCGCACTTCCGCTCCGACGGCTGGATTTACTTCGTGGTCCGCACCACGGGAGAGCGGGAGTTCTTCGCAGCCACCGACGCCGCCATCCTGCGCGAGTAAAGATGGCCGCTCGCCCCCACCCCTGCCGCGCCGCCGATCTTGCGGGCCCTGCCCGCGGCCTGTGCCGGGGCCGGGGGTGGGCCGCGCCGCTGGTGGCGGGGCTCCTGGCTTGCTCCGGCCGCGACACGACCGAGCTGAGCCCGAGCGCGGGCCTCGAGCCCGCTGGCGGCGCGACGGGCGAGCCCAGCCCCGCGCTCGACTGCAGCGCGCCCACCAGCAACCACGTCGGACAGGGCCGCGCCGCGCTCAGCGTCGTCGACCGCTCGACGGTGGGCGCGCCGGCGGACTACCCCGCCGACACCACGCTGGAGGCGCGCGCGCTGGAGCTGATCACCTCCCAGCGCCTGCGCCGCGAGGTCGCCTGGCAGATCGCCGAGCGCGTGCTCGCGCCGCTGCCCGTGTCGGCGCCGCTCGGCATCAGCGGCGCGACGCTGCCGGCCTGGCAAACCTGGCACGCCAAGGACGACCTCACCCGCATCTTCCGCCGCGTCTACCCCCAGCTCTCCCCCGCCGAGCAGGCCGCTCGCGCGCCCCTACCGGGCAGCGCGCTCGACGCCGCCTGGCTCTGGAACGACGGCGCGGTCAGCGACTTTCCCGAGTGGACTGCCGAACGCCTCGCCGGCTATCGCGCAGCGATCGCCGACGCCAGCGAGGTCGCGGGCCTCGCTGGCATCTACCGCGTCGCCTACTCCCCGGCAGCGAGCCGCGAGCTGCTCGACAGCTACGCGCAGGTGCTGCGTTGCCGGGAGGGGGCCGTGGATGCGGCACCTGCCTCCGGGGCCACGGCGGGCCCTCCTAGAGACGTGCGCTGCGGGCTGTTGCCGAGCCCTGCACCCGAATGCCTGCAGGCGCATTTTCCCGCTGCTGCGAGCATCATCAAGGCCAGCTGGCGGCGCAGCGAGATCGGCAACTCCCTGCCCACCTACGACACCTCCGCCGCCGGGCTGGCGCGCCGCCTCGCCCCGGACGGGAAATTCGCCTGGACCGAGCCCGACGGCGCCGCCGACCCGGGCCCCGAAGAGATCTACACGCTGCGCCTGCCCAACGGGAACGCCTTCCGCCTCGCGGCGCTGCACATCATGACCAAGGAGCTGGACCACTGGTTCTGGCTCACGCTCTGGTGGTCCGCCGACGCGGACAGCGACTTCGGCGCCGACCGCCCGGGCACGCTGCCCGCCCCCTGGCAGCACTACAAGATGTGCAGCTCCGTCGCCTTCGCGGAGGGCGACTCCGACCCGCGCGGCGGCTACGACGACAGCCTGGGCGACGCGCTCGAGGCGGCCTACGCCGGCATGGGCGGCCCGAGCTGGTGCTCCAACCCTTACCTCGAGGAAGGCGATGGCAACGTCGCCTCCAACTGCATCGGCTGCCACCAGCACGCCGGCACGGGCCTGCGCACGGAGACCATCCTGGCCGAGCCCGCCGCCTTCCCCGAGCACAGCCGCGCGCTGGTGCGCGACACGTTCCCGTCCGACTACGTCTTCGCCGTCAGCGTCGGCGACGACCTGGGCGCGATGTACCGCGAGACCGTGCAGTTTTACGATCGCTAGCCGGCGGCCTGGCCCCGCCCTGCGTCCTCGGGCAGACTGCCGCCCATGTTCCAGGGCAGCTACCCCGTTCTGATGGCCGAATACAATCACTGGATGAATCGCCGCATGTACGCGGCCTGCGCCACGCTGAAGGACGAGGAGCGGCGGCGCGATCACGGCCTGTACTTCAAGTCGATCCATGCCACTTTGAATCACCTGCTCTGGGGAGATCGCGCCTGGCTGCGCCGCTTTACGGGCAAGGCTCACGCCCTGGGGGCGCTCGGGCAGGACCTGTACGCGGACTTCGCCGAGCTGAGCGCGGCGCGCGAGGAGCTGGACGGGGAGCTGCTGGATTTCGCCCGCGGTGTCACGACGGAGTGGCTGGAAGAGCCTCTGACCTGGACGAGCCAGCTCTACGGCTTTACACAGACGGCGCCCCGGCTGGCCCTGGTCACGCAAATGTTCAATCACCAGACCCATCATCGCGGACAGGTCCACGCCATCTTGACGCGCCTCGGCGTGGATATGGGGCCGACGGATATCCCGCTGCTGCCGGCGCTGAACGACGCGACGGCGCCCCCCTCTTCGCACGTCTAGCATGCCCCCCATCATCTCCATTTCCAATCTGAGCAAGACCTACGACTCGGGCTTTCAGGCGCTCCAGCGCGTCGATCTCGAGATCGAGCGCGGCGAGGTCTTCGCGCTGCTCGGCCCGAACGGCGCCGGCAAGACCACGCTGATCAGCATCATGTGCGGCATCGTCACGCCCAGCACCGGCGTGCTGACCGTCGACGGGCACGATATCCAGAAGGAGTATCGCGCCGCCCGCAGCAAGATCGGCCTGGTGCCGCAGGAGCTGTACACGGACGCGTTCGAGTCCGTGCTGGCCACGGTCAACTTCAGCCGCGGGCTGTTTGGGCTCCCCGCGAACCCCGCTCACGTCGAGCAGGTGCTGAAGGATCTGGCGCTCTGGGAGAAGCGCAAGGACCGCATCATGACCCTGTCGGGCGGCATGAAGCGCCGGACGATGATCGCCAAGGCGCTGTCACACGAGCCGAAGATCTTGTTCCTCGACGAGCCGACCGCCGGCGTGGACGTGGAGCTGCGGCGCAGCATGTGGGCGCTGATGCGGCGCCTGCGCGAGCAGGGCATGACCATCATTTTGACCACGCACTACATCGAAGAGGCCGAAGAGATGGCAGACCGTGTGGGCGTGATCCACAAGGGCAAGCTGATCCTCGCGCAGGAGAAGGCGGCGCTGATGAGCAAGCTGGGCAAGAAGCAGCTGACGCTCCAGCTCTCCAGCCCGCTGTCGGCCTTGCCGCGCGAGCTGGCCGAGCTGGGAATGACGCTGAAGGCGGACGGCACGGAGCTGGAATACACGATCGAGTCCAACGACGAGAGCGTGCCGGCGCTGCTGGCGCGTGTCACCGGGCTGGGCATCGGCTTCAAGGACATCCAGACGCAGAAGAGCTCGCTGGAGGAGATCTTCGTGCGCCTGGTCAGCGAGCAGAGCTCGTCGCGCCTGCCGCCCCCGAACCTGCCGGGGCCGCCCCAGGCCTCGCCCGCGCAGGGCGCGCGTGCGCAGAACGGAGCCCCACAGTGAGCGCCCTCGGCTTCAATCATCACGGCGTGCGCGCCATTTACAAATTCGAGATGGCGCGTGCTTTGCGCACGCTCTGGCAGAGCGTGGCGGCGCCCGTGATCTCCACCTCGCTGTACTTCGTGGTGTTCGGCTCGGCCATCGGCTCGCACATGGGCCACGTCGACGGGGTCAGCTACGGCTCGTTCATCGTGCCGGGCCTGATCATGCTCTCGCTGTTCACGCAGAGCATCTCCAACGCCTCGTTCGGCATCTACTTTCCGAAGTTCACGGGCACCATCTACGAGATCCTGTCCGCGCCCGTCTCGCAGTTCGAGATCACGCTCGGCTACGTGGGCGCCGCGGCGACCAAGTCGGTGTTGCTCGGAGGCATCATCCTGGGCACGGCGGCGCTGTTCGTGCCGGTGCAGGTGCTGCATCCGCTCTGGATGCTGGCCTTCCTGGTGCTCACGGCGGTCACCTTCAGCCTGTTCGGCTTCATCATCGGCATCTGGGCGAACGGCTTCGAGCAGCTGCAGTTCATCCCGACGCTGGTGGTGACCCCGCTCACCTTTCTCGGTGGCGCCTTTTACTCCATCGACATGTTGCCGCCCGCCTGGCGCACGGTGACGCTGTTCAACCCGGTCGTGTACCTGATCAGCGGCTTCCGCTGGAGTTTCTACGAGACGTCCGATGTGGGGGTCGGGCTCAGCCTGGGCATGACGCTGGGCTTCCTCGCCATCTGCCTCGGGCTGGTGTTCTGGACCTTCAAGACGGGCTACCGCCTCAAGCGCTGATATTTCACGTCCTGACGGGCGCTGGGAGCGGCTGCCCATTTTGCCGGCCGCCGCGCTAGACTGGGCGCCTCGTGAGGAGCCTGCTGCGTCTGGCACCGCCCTGCGCCCTGCTGCTGGCCCTCGGCGAGCAAGGCGTGGGCCAGCTCTCGCTGGACATGGATATCGAAGGCACGCCGCTGCGGGTCCGGCTGCAAAATCTGGCCTCCGGCGCCGCCACGGAGCGAGTAACGTTGGAGTGAAAGGAGCGCTCCCCATGGCCCAGCTCATCCCCACTCCGACCCGCGTGACCGCCGCCGGCACGCCCCCCAAGCAAATCGACGAATACGTCGGCCACGTCAACAACGGTGACGGCCGGCTCAGCATCGCGCGCATGCGATCGCCGAGCGGCTGGATCGAGCCGGGGCAGCGCCCCGAGTTCGACGAGTACACGGTCGTGCTGCAGGGCACGCTCACGGTGCAGACCGAGCTGACCCAGCTGGAAGTCAAGGCCGGGCAGGCCGTGCTGGTGCGCGCCGGCGAATGGGTTCGCTACAGCACGCCCGGCCCCGAAGGCGCGGAATACATCGCCGTCTGCCTGCCCGCCTTCAGCCCCGCGCTCGTCCATCGCGACGCCTGAGAGCGCGACATCACTCCTCGAGCCTGACGTCTGCCCCTGGCTGATCCGCGAGTTCGTCGTAGCCGCGACCGACGAACTCCAGCAAGCAGAAGCCGTTGCCCCAGGGATCCGCGAGCAGGGCTAGCTTGCCCCAGGCGTGCTCGCTCACCTGCCCTTCGCGAGTCGCGCCGGCTGCTTCGGCGCGGGCCAGCGCCGCGTCGATATCCTTCACGACGAAGTCGAGATGCACCGGAGTCCAGTGGCGCCGGTAGCTGCGCGTTCCGGTCGCAGCCTGTGCCGGGAGCGTGCCTGCGGGCTTGCACAGCAGATACAAGGGCACCCGCGCACCGAGCAGCTCCACGGCTCCCTCGCCGAACCGACGCCCGACGCGCAGCTCGAACGCTTCCGTGTAGAACCTCGTCGCAGCCCCCAGCTCCTCGACATCGATGTTCACCAGCACGTCCAACATGGCCGCCAGTATATCCGATTGACGATCCGTGGTCGGCCATGCCACCGTCCGCCCGCTTCGGCCGCGGGGCACCCATGGGCCCTTCCCGTGCGGGGATCCCCCGAGGTCGAGAGAGCCGCGCCGGCATGTCCGAAACCAATCGTCCCACGCTTTCCGTCGTGGTCCCGGTGTACGGCAGCCAGGATTGTGTGGCCGAGCTGGCAGCGCGCGTCGCGAGCGTGTGCCAGGAGCACGCCATCCGCTACGAGCTGCTGCTCGTCTATGACTGCAGCCCCGATCGTTCCTGGCAAGCCATCCAGGAGGTCGTGGCGCGCGACCCGGCGGTGGTCGGCGTCCGGCTGCGCAAGAACTTCGGGCAGGACAACGCCATCATGGCGGGCATGAACCTGGCACGCGGCGAGGCCATCGCGATCATGGACGATGACCTGCAACACGACCCTGCGGACTTGCCAGCGCTGCTCGCCAAGCTGCGCGAGGGCTACGACCTGGTGTACGCCCGCTACCGCCGCACCCACCAGAAGCGCTGGAAGAACATGGGCAGCTGGTTCAATGGCAAGGTCGCGGAGGTGGTGCTGAGCAAGCCACCCGAGATCAACATCTCCCCGTACAAGATCGTGGCGGCGGACGTGGTCGCCACGCTGATCCAGTATCGCGGGCCCTATCCCTATGTGGACGGCCTGCTGTTCCGCACCACGGCCAACATCGCCGAGATCACGGTGCAACACCACCCCCGCCTGCGCGGTCGCAGCAATTACACGTTCTGGAAATCGGTGGCCGTCTGGGCGCGCCTGGCCACCAACTTCTCCGTGGTGCCGCTGCGCATCGCCACCTTCGCGGGCCTGTTCATCGCCGGCGTCGGGCTGCTGCTCGCGCTGGGCTTCCTGATCTGGCGTTTGAACGACCCGACCCTGGGGGCCACCGCGATCGGCTGGGCCTCGCTGATCGTCAGCATCCTGGTGCTGGGCGGCTTTCAGCTGATGACGCTCGGCGTGCTCGGCGAGTACGTCGGCCGCACCCACCTGAACGTGAACCAGGGTCCGCAGTACGTGGTGGGCGAGCGCATCGTTCACCCCGGCGTGGCCGCGCCCGAGGCGCCGCGCTCGGTGAACAAGTGGGGCCCGCGATGAGCAGCCTGATCTACTCGCACCCGACCATCTATCGGCTGCTGATGCGGCTGATCTACGGGGGCGGCGGCTTCGCCGCGCGCTACCGGGCGCTCTCCGAGCTGATCCCGGACGGAGCCGACGTGTTCGAAGCCTGTGCGGGAGACGCCTACCTTTACCTGCATCACCTGCAGGCGCGCGGCATCCGCTACCGCGCCGGCGAGTACAACGAGGGCTTCGTCGCGCACGCCCGGGCGCGCGGCATCCGGATGGAGCGTTTCGACCTGCGCAGCGACCCGTTGCCGGTCGCGGACATCGTGGTCCTGCACGCCAGCCTGTATCAGTTCATGCCCGACCACGCCGCGATCGTGGGCCGCCTGCTCGCGGCCGCACGCCGCCGCCTGATCGTCTCCGAGCCCGTCCGCAACCTGTCCAGCTCGCCCAACCCGTTGATCCGCTGGCTCGCGCAGCGCAGCGCCGACCCCGGCAGCGGCCACAAGCAGCAGCGCTTCGACGAGGCCAGCCTGGATGCGTTCTTCGCCGAGCACTACGCCGACGCCATCGAACAGAGCACCCTGATCCCGGGCGGCCGCGAGAAGATCTACTGCTTGCGAGGGATGGCTCGGTGATCCACGGCGCCCGAGCCCTCCAGGATGTGCCCAACGAGCTCCCCCAGCGCGCCGCGGCCCGCTGACCTGTGCTCCACCTCCCCTGGCGGTGAAGCTGCGAAACTCGACCGCGCACGGAAGATACATTAGCGTTCGGTCAGTCGAATGGCTTGCTCAACGGCCGCCAGCTGCTCGTTCTCGGGAGCCCCCTAGTGCTCATCACTCGCACGCCGCTGCGCATCTCCCTGGGCGGAGGTGGCACCGATCTGCCGTCTTACTATCAGCGCTTCGGCGGCTTCGTGATCTCGGCGGCGATCCGCCAGTACATCTACATCACCGTGCACCGCGCGTTCGTGCCGAGCTACATCGTGAAATACTCACAGCTGGAGACGGCGGAGTCGATCGAGCAGATCAAGCACCCGATCTTCCGTGAGGCGCTGCGCCGCCACGACATCCAGCCCAACATCGAGATCGCCAGCATGGCGGACATCCCGGCCGGGACCGGCCTGGGCTCGTCGGGCTCGTTCACGGTGGGGCTGCTGCGAGCGCTGTATGCGCTGAAGCGCGAACCGATCGCGACCAAGGATCTGGCAGAAGAGGCGTGCCACATCGAGATCGACCTGCTGCGAGAGCCCGTCGGCAAGCAGGACCAGTACATCGCCGCGTTCGGCGGCGTGATGTGCCTCGACTTCGAGCGCGGCGGGTCGGTCACGGTCACGCCGCTGCGCATGCACCCGGCCACGCTGCACGACCTGGAAGACAACCTGCTGATGTTCTTCACCGGCTATTCGCGCAGCGCCGGCTCGGTGCTCGAAGATCAGGCGAAGCGCACGGTGCAGTCGGACGGCGCCATGCTGGAGAACCTGCATTTCACCAAGCAGCTGGGCCTGGCCAGCAAGGCCGCGCTGGAGGCTGGCCGGCTGCGCGAGTACGCCGACATCCTGAACCAGCACTGGGAGCACAAGCGGCGCAGGTCCCAGGGCATGAGCAACGACTCGATCAACCGCTGGTACGACGTGGCGCGGGAAAACGGCGCGCTCGGCGGCAAGCTGGTGGGCGCGGGCGGCGGCGGTTTCTTGCTGTTCTACGCCGAAGACCGCGCGCGCTTGCGCAGCGCCATGGCCGACCAGGGCTTGACCGAGGTGCGTTTCGGGTTCGACCACGAGGGCTCGAAGGTCCTGGTGCAGGATTGAGCGGCACCGAGAGCTCCGGCCTGCGGCCGCAATGCGTGATCCTCGCGGGAGGCCTGGGCACGCGCGTGCGGCACTTGAACGCCGGCGTGCCCAAGGCGTTGCTGCCGGTGAACGGCCGCCCCTTCATCGATCACCAGCTCGGCTGGCTCGGAGCGCACGGGGTGGAAGAAGCAGTGCTGTGCATCGGCTACCTGGGGGCGCAGCTGCGCGCGCACGTGGGCGACGGCGAGCGCCACGGGCTGCGCGTGCGCTACGTCGATGAGGGAGAGGTGCTGCGCGGTACGGCCGGCGCGTTGCGCTTCGCGCTGGATGCCGGCGCGCTGCGCGAGCGCTTTCTGCTCACGTATGGGGATTCGTACCTGCCGATCGACTTCGCCGCCTTCGCCGCCGCCTTCGCTCGCTCGGGCGCGCCGGCGATGATGAGCGTGGTCCGCAACCAGGGCCGCTGGGACAAGAGCAACACGATCGTCGAACGCGGCGAGATCACGCTCTACGACAAGCAGCCCAGCGCGGCGGCGCGAGCGCGCATGCAACACATCGACTACGGTTTGCTGGCCTTCGAGCGGCGCCTGATCGCGGAGCGCGTCCCCGCTGGCGCTCGCGCCGACCTGGCCGACGTGCTACACGCGCTCTCTCTCGAAGGCTCGCTGGCAGCCTATGAGGTCGCCGAGCGCTTCTACGAGATCGGCTCGGAGCAAGGTCTGGCGGATCTGGAGGCTTTTCTGGCGCGGGGCGGCAGGACGCAGGGCTAGAGGGAGAAACGCGGATGACTTCTGGAGCAGCGGCACTCGAGGAGCAGAGATTACGGATCGCCATCTTCGCGGATGGGGCCGACGTGGGCACCATGCTGAACCGCTACCGCGAGGGCTTTGTGCACGGCTTCACCACCAACCCCACGCTGATGGCCAAGGCCGGCATCCGCGACTACGTGGCCTTCGCGCGCGAGGTGCTGGCGGTGATCCGGGAGCTGCCGATCTCGTTCGAGGTGTTCTCCGACGAGTTCGCGGAGATGGAGCGGCAGGCGCGCCGGATCGCCTCCTGGGGCCGCAACGTCAACGTCAAGATCCCGATCACGAACACGCGCGGTGAGCCGTCGCTGGGCGTGATCCGCGCGCTGCTCGCGGAACGCGTGAAGCTCAACGTCACCGCGATCCTGACGCGCGAGCAGTGGCTGTCCGTGAAGGCGCTGATGCGGCCGGCGGACGACGTGATCATCTCCGTGTTCGCCGGGCGCCTCGCCGATACCGGGGTGGATCCGGTGCCGGTGATGGCCCAGGCGGTACAGGACTTCAGGGACCTGCCCGGCGCCCGCGTGCTCTGGGCCAGCCCGCGCGAGGTGCTGAACATCTACCAGGCGGACGCCTGCGGCTGTCACATCATCACCGTGACCGACGACCTGCTCGCCAAGCTGCAGCGGCTGCGCGGCAAGGACCTGGTCGAGTTCTCGCTGGAGACCGTGAAGATGTTCCACGATGACGCCCAGAAGGCAGGCTTTCAGCTATGAGCGAAGCTCCCCTCGTTTTGCTCGACCGGGACGGTGTCCTGAACGCGCTCGTGGTCGATCCCGAGCACGGCACCGCGGACAGCCCGCTCCACCCGATCCAGGTGCAGCTGCTCCCCGGCGTGCCGGCGGCGCTGGCCCGGCTGACCCGGGCCGGCTTCGTGCTGCGCATCGTCTCCAACCAACCCGCGGCGGCCAAGGGCAAGACCACGGCGGCGAACCTGGAGGCGGTGCACGAGGCGGTGCTGGCGGCGGCGCAGGTCGAGGGCGGGCGCATCGCGAGCTCGCACCTGTGCCTGCACCGCGCCGAGGACGGCTGCTCCTGCCGCAAGCCGCGCACCGGTCTGCTGGAGCAAGCGCTGGCCGCGCACGGCTCCGCTCCGGCCCAGACCTGGATGGTCGGCGATGGCATCACCGACGTCCAGGCGGGCGCCGCGCTCGGCCTGGAGACGGTCCTGCTGGCTGCGCGCAAGCCGGAGGTGGCGCACCTGCTCGCGGAGCGCGGCGTCTCCCCGTCGCTCTGGCTCGGCTCGCTCTCCGAGTTCGTGGAGCGGGTCACCGCGCCAGAGGGCGCTGCCGGGGAGGGCTTCGCGCGCCAGTTTCTCGCCGAGACCGTGGCGCTGGTGCAGGCCCTGGACGCGGCGGCCGTGGAGCGCGTGGCGAGCGGGCTCGCCGCCGTGCGCGAACGCGGCGGGCGCCTCTTCATCCTGGGCGTGGGCGGCTCGGCGGGGCATGCCAGCCACGCCGTCAACGACTTTCGCAAGCTGTGCGGCATCGAGGCGTACGCCCCGACGGACAACGTCTCCGAGCTGACGGCGCGCACCAATGACGAGGGCTGGGAGACGGTCTTCTCCGCCTGGCTCGATGTGTCCCGGCTGAGCGCCAGGGACGGGCTGCTGGTGTTCTCCGTGGGCGGGGGCAGCCGCGAGAAGAACGTGTCGGCAAATCTCGTACATGCCGTCGATCGCGCGCGCGAGCGCGGAGCGCCGGTGTTCGGTATCGTGGGGCGCGACGGCGGCTACACGGCGCGCTGCGCCGAAGCGGCGGTCGTGATCCCGCCGCTCTTCAGCGAGCGCATCACGCCGCATACGGAGGGCTTGTGCGCGGTCGTCTGGCACTTGCTCGTCAGCCATCCGCGGCTGCAGCGCGCCTCGACCAAGTGGGAAGCGGTGACCGCGCCGTCGGAGGTCAAAACCCTCTGAAACACCCGACCACCGCGCGCCAGCCGACCAGACGACCCGTATGCGCGGATCTTTGCGGGCGGGTCGGTCCATGGCAAAGGGTGGTCCGGGGACGGACGAGGAGAGAATCGCGTGGTTTCCGCACAGAGCACTCAGCGAATTCTGCTCAATGACTTCGTCGCTCAGTGGCGCGACGTGCGGGCTGATGCCGTAGCTGCGCTGGAACGCGTGGGAGAGAGCGGCTGGCTCATCCTGGGGAGCGAAGTGAAGGGCTTCGAAGCCGAGCTCGCCCGCTACTGGGGTGTACCCGAGGTCGTCGGCTGCGCGAGCGGGCTCGACGCCATCGAGATCGCGCTGCGCGCGCTCGGCCTGGCCCCCGGTGACAAGGTGCTCACGACCCCGCTCAGCGCCTTTGCCACCAGCCTCGCCATCGTCAGAGCCGGCGGCGTGCCGGTGTTCGTGGATGTGGACGCCGCCGGGCAGCTCGACCTGGAGCTCGCGGCTCAGGCCCTGCGCGCCGACCCGACCATTCGCTTCTGCCTGCCGGTGCACCTGTTCGGGCACGCGCTCGACGCGCGGCGCCTGGCGGAGCTCGCCGCCTTGCCGGTGAAGGTCGTCGAGGACTGCGCGCAGGCGTGCGGCGCGTCCAGCCGCGGCGTTCCCGTCGGCGCCACGGGAGCGGCGGCGGCGACCAGCTTCTATCCGACGAAGAACCTCGGGGCGATGGGCGATGGCGGAGCGCTCCTGACGGCGGACGCGGCCCTGGCGGCCGAGGCGCGCAGTTTGCGCGACTACGGGCAGACCTCCAAGTACGTGCACGCCCGCCTGGGCATGAACAGCCGCCTCGACGAGCTGCACGCCGCGATCCTGCGCTCGGCGCTGCTGCCGCGCCTGCCGGCCCACACGCGGCGGCGCGCGGAGATCGCGGCGGCCTACCGGCGCGGCATCGCGCATCGCGCGCTCAAGCTGCCGCCGGTGCCCGAGGGCTCGCAGTCCGTCTGGCATCTGTTCCCGGTGCTGGTGGACGGCGCGCGCGACGCTTTCATGGCGCACCTGGGCAGCGCCGGGATCGGATCCGGCGTCCACTACCCCACCTTGATCCCCGATCAGCCCGCGTTCAGCGGGGTGCCTCACGAACGCAAGGGCTCGCTCGAACGAGCGCTGCGCTTCGCGCAGAGCGAGGTCTCGCTGCCCATCCACCCGTACCTGACGGACGAGCAAGTGGAGCGGGTGATCGCGGCGTGCAACACCTGGCAGCCATGAGCAGCTACTCGCTGGTCATCCCCGTCTACAACAACGCTGACTCCCTCCCCCGCCTGCTGCCCGCGTGCGAGGAGCTGGCCGAGCAACTCGGCCACGATCTGGAGGTGGTGTTCGTGGTCGACGGCAGCCCCGACGCCTCGCACCTGCTGCTGCAGGAGCAGCTGCCGGCGGCGCGCTTCCGCTCGCGGCTGGTGCTATTGTCGCGCAATTTCGGCTCCTTCGCGGCGATCCGCGAGGGCCTGCGCGCGGCACAGGGCCGCTACTTCGCGGTGATGGCGGCCGATCTTCAGGAGCCGCCGGAGCTGGTGCTCACCTTTTTCCAGGCCCTCGCGAACGAACCCTATGATCTGGTGCTGGGCACGCGCACGGGCCGCGCCGACCCCTTCTTCTCACGGCTCGCGTCCGGCATCTTCTGGTGGATCTATCGGCGCGTGATCGAGCCCAAGATGCCGCCCGGCGGCGTCGACGTGTTCGGCTGCAATCGGCAATTCCGGGATCGGCTGCTCACCCTCCCGGAGTCGAACAGCTCGCTGGTGGGCCTCCTGTTCTGGCTCGGCTACCGGCGCAAGCTCGTCTCCTATGCGCGCCTGCCGCGGCTCAGCGGCAAGAGCGGCTGGACTTTGAGGAAGAAGGTCAAGTACCTGTTCGACAGCCTGTTCGCCTTCTCCGACTTGCCGATCCGATTGCTCGCCTTCTTCGGCGCGGTCGGCCTGGTCACTTCGGCGGTGGTCTCCGTGATCGTGCTGATCGCCAAGCTTCTCGGCCTGGTGGCGGTACCCGGTTATGCTGCCACGGTGCTGATCTTGACCTTCTTCTCGGGGCTCAACTCCTTCGGACTGGGGGTGATCGGCTCTTATGTCTGGCGTACGTTCGAAAACACCAAAGGCCGCCCGCTCGCCATCGTGATGGCTGCCGAGGAGTTCGCGGGGCAGCCCGCTGCGCTTTCAAGGGAGGATCGATGAGCGACTTTTTCGTGCATCCGCAAGGGCTCTGCGAGAGCCAGCGCGTCGGCAAGGGTACGCGCGTCTGGGCCTTTGCCCATGTCCTGCCCGGCGCGGTCCTGGGTTCCGACTGCAATATCTGCGATCACACCTTCATCGAGAACGATGTGGTCGTGGGCGATCGCGTGACCGTCAAGTGCGGCGTGCAGCTGTGGGACGGCGTGCGCCTGGAAGATGACGTGTTCGTCGGTCCGAACGCCACCTTCACCAACGACCACTTTCCGCGCAGCAAGCAGCGGCCGGCGGAGTTCCTGAAGACGGTGGTGAGCCGCGGGGCGTCGATCGGCGCGAACGCCACCGTCCTGCCCGGGGTGTCGATCGGGCAAAACGCCATGGTGGGGGCCGGCGCGGTCGTGACGCACAACGTGCCGCCGAATGCCATCGTCGTGGGCAATCCTGCCCGGATCGTGGGCTACGTCGACACGGGAGAAGCCGTGCAGTCCACCCGCGCCGTGTCCCATCTCGGCGCCGGCGCGCCGGTGCAGCCGACGCGGGTTCCCGGCGTGACGCTGCACCGCCTCAAGCTGGTCAAGGACATGCGCGGCTCGCTCTCGGTGGGCGAATACAGCCGCGATATTCCCTTCGTCCCCCAGCGCTACTTCCTGGTGTTTGACGTACCCAGCGCCGAGGTGCGCGGCGAGCACGCGCACTACAAGTGCCACCAGTTCTTGATCTGCGCCAAGGGGCAGGTCTCGGTGGTCGCGGACGACGGGACACGCCGCGAGGAGTATCGCCTCGATAGCTCGGACGTGGGCATCTACCTGCCGCCCATGGTCTGGGGCATTCAATACCGCTACTCGGCGGACGCCGTGCTGCTGGTGTTCGCATCGGACCCTTACGATCCGAAGGACTACATCCGCGACTACGATCAGTTTCTGGCCGCCAAGGCCGCTCGCTGAGCGGGCGCGAGCACAGCCGCTCCCCTACTCCAGCTTGTAGACGCTGAGCCCCTTGCCCGAATGGATCCGCGTCCACGACGCGGGCGGGTGCTGGGCCAGGGACTTCGCGCGCCCGGTGGGCCGTAGCACCGCAAAGCGGATGCCGTGCTCCGCGAAGAACTGCTGCCACTCCTCGGGCGTGCTGGCGTTGGGGTGCGGGCGCTCGCGCGCGTACTCGCTGTCGAGCTCGATCCAGCCCCCGTAGTTGTAGAAGGTGTCAAAGTTCGGATCCGCCAGGTTGTAGAAGTTCCAGACGTTGCTGAAGACCTCCGCGCTGGAGCGCATGCCGTTCTCGACCATCACCTGCACGATGCGCGCGTTCTGGCGCCGCTCTCGGGCGCGTTGCTCCAGCGCCGGCCAGGTCCCCGTGGGGTACGCGGTAAACAGCAGCGCCGGGACGGCGAACACGGCTGCCCAGCGCGGGCGCTGCGCGCGGGCCAGCAACTCGCTCGCGCCGCACGCCGCCAGCACGGAGCAGAGCATGGCCACGGGCGCGAAGGCGCGATCCGTGTAGCGGGTCGGCACGATGATCAGAAACACATAGACCAGGGCCAGGGCGCCGCTGAACACCAGCAGGCGCCGGCGCTGCCGCTCGGGCACCAGCACCATGCCTGCGCAGCCGAGGGCCGCGCCCACCAGCGACACCCGTAAGCTCAGCGTGTGCACGGCCTGCGCGATGGAGTTGTTGACCAGATCCCAGGGCCGCTCGTGCAGGATGCGCGAGAGCGGCCATTGATTGTAGGTGTTGGGGTAGTCTTCCCAGCTGAAGGCGTTCGGCACGACCGCCAGCGCTATATTGTACTGCGACACGCCAGAGTTCAGGGGCGTGCCGTAGGCCAGCGTGTTCATCAGCCAGAGCGGCCACGCCGTCGCGGCGAACCCCGCGGCGAAGGCGAGAAAGCCGCGCGCGATCTCCCGCCAGCCCAGCCCGGACACGACCAGACAAGCCGGCACGAACGCGAACAGCATCAAGTAGTGCGTCCGGAACAGGTACGACGCGCCGGCGGCCAGTCCGAACCAGAAGAAGCCCTTGCGGTCCGCGGAGCGGCTGGCGTCTTTCACCTGGCGATGCACCAGCGCGTAGAGGCCGCCCAGGAACAGGGCGGTGGAGGTGCCGTCCGCAAACTCGCTGGTGAACACGGGCAGCCCGGCGAGCGCGGCGACCGGGATCGCGATGGCTCCCGCCGAGCGCCGCCCGGTCAGTGCCACGGTGATCTGATGAACAAAGAACACCGAAGCGGTGGCCGCGATCGCTTGCCAGAGAAAGGCTGCCCGCAGGAAGGACCCGACCAGCGGAGTCAAGAGGCGCAGCACCACCGGCAGGCCCGGGGGGTACCCCTGGTTGGCGAACGACTCCGGACGCGAGAGGCTGAGGTGCGCGGACAGCCACGCGACCTCGTCCAGATCATTGTCGTCGGGATAGTTGCACCAGTAGCAGTTGATGTAGACCAGGCCTGCGAAGAAGCCCGCGAGCGCGAGCGCGAGCGCGATCACGCCCAGTCGAGAGCGCCACGCCGAGCGCGTCCGGCGCGTCGTCGGGCCCTCCTGTGCCGCTGGTTCCGCTTGCTCGATGGTCGCCGCGCCGTCCATGCCCTTGCCCTCAGCGCCGGGGCCCGTGGAAGGCCCAGAACTTCTGCCCGAGATAGCTCCAGATCGTGGTCAACCCGATGGCCGCCACTTGCACCGCGGGATACCACCAGTGCTCGACGTCCACCCCCAGCCAGATCACGGCCGAGTTGATGGCCATGCCCCCGAGCTGGACCACCATGTAGCGCGGCCCGGCGTGCTGGTGCTGCCGCGCGCTGCGGAAGGTGAAGGAGCGCTGCACGAGGTAGTTGAACAGGATACCGCTGCCGTACGCCATGGTCGCGCGCAGCGTGAGCGACCAGCGAGTGAGCACGGTCAGCATCCAGAGCAGCGCAAAGTAGAGCCCTGCGGACGCCGTCCCCACCGCGGCGAAGCGCAGCGCCTCCGGCAGCGCGGCCCGGACAGACTGCCAGTTCCAGCGCCCCGGAGCGGCGGACACGATCACCTCTTCACTCCTCGGCACGGTAGATCCACCAGGGGCCGGAGTGCAGCTCCAGCTGGACCGGCAGCGGGCTGTTCCGAAACAGCTCCTCGTAGACGTCCCAGCTGGCTCGCGCGATGAAGTAGTCGTACATCGGCACCTCGACGGCCGCATTGAAGCGGCTCGGATTCCATTCCATGTCCTCTCCCATGCCGATGTCGACCGCGGGCTGATAGCGCACGAAGCACGTATAGTAACGCGCAAACGAGTAGCCCAGGTAGCCACCCTTGGCTGCCTGATAGTAGGCCGGAAAGTGCAAGAACAGGGGCGCGCCGGGGAAGGCAGCGCTGCGGTTTTCATAGATCAGCGGGCGGATGCGCTGCCGCGGCGGCAGCTGCTCGATGATCGCGGGGAAGTTTCCGGCCTCCAGATTGAATTGCTGCATCCGGTGCCCGAAGATCCAGAGCCAGCCGGCGCTGAAGAGCACGATCGCCGGCCTGCGCAGCCAGCTCGGCAGCAGCGCCCGCGCTCCGCTCGCCGCGAGTATCAGCCCCGGGATCAGCAGGGCGGCGAAGCGCTCGAACAAGAAGGACACCCCTCTCAGCTCGAACGGGAACACGAAATAGGCGACCAGCCCCAGCGCGAGCAGCCCGTAGCGACCCCAGCGCCTCGACGGAACCCCGAGCGACAGCGCCACCAGGACCAGGACGGCCAGACCCAGACGGTGCGCGACCCGGTCTGCCCCGCTCGACGCGAACAGCGTGGAGGGCAGCGCATACAGGCGCCCGATGCCCAGGTTCCACTGCTCCGGGTGCGCCGAGATGTCCGGGCTGTTGGCGAAGCCGGGGATCCAGGGCAAGACGAACAGCGCCCCCCCGAGCAGCGGCCAGTAGTCGCGCAGCAAGCCGCGCCAGTCACGGATCTTGCGAGCCGTGAGCGCAAAGGCACAAGCGCTCGAGATGGCAAACGCGATCACGTGCGCGAGGAAGGTCGTCCCCAGCACCACGGCAAACGGCACACCGACCTTGGCGCTGGGATTTTCCGCATACTTCAGCGCCAGAACGATCGCTGCCAGCATGCAGGGCGTGCCGATCAGAAAATTGGTGAAACCAAAATAGAAGCTGAACCCGAAGCTCAACGGGATGCCGAGCAGGCACAGCCACTCATCCTGCCGCACCGTTCGCAGGAGCCACCAGTAGGCTGCGGCCGTGCCCAGGACGGAGAGCAACACCACCAGCTTCAAGGCGCCCGCCACGCCCAGCAACGCCACGAAAGGCCGCGCCAGCAGGTACGATAACAAGTACGGTGTATACCAGTTGAGCTCGAACTGATCGGCGAAGCCGTAGCTCGGGTCGTGTAGGTGCACCCACTCCGACAGGGCCGCCACGTGCTGCGGCAGGTCCACCATCGGCAGGTACTCGAAGTGGAAGAAGACCCACGCGAGCACGGCGGCGAGGGCGACGAAGAGCGAGAGCAGCCGGAGATCGAAGCGCTGGGTCATTTCTCTCGTGGGCTGCCTGGACGGAGCTCTCGGGACACCCGCATCCGATCCGTGTGTGCTGCGGGCGCCAATGCCGGGATTTTGCTGGCTTTGGCTGGCGCCTTGTAACACGGATGAGAAAGGCGTCTGCCCGGAAAAATCGCCGGGGGCGGTCCGTCGAGGCTCGATAGTATGCTAAGCCCGCGCACGCTGGGCATGCTGGGGCACCAATGGACACGGTAAAGGACGACGCGAGCACGACGTTGCAGCTCCGGCTGGAGCGCTTGCTGTCGCGCGTGGAGCCAGAGGACTGGTTCTGGGTGATCGCCAGCGGCATCGCGGGCCTCTACGGCCTGCGCTCGGCGTGGTTCTTCTTCCACATGAACGCGCCGCTGCACTTCGACGACGGCTACGTGACCAGCGTGGGCGAACGGCTGCTGGATGGGCACTGGCTCCCGTACGTGGATGCCGCCAGCCACCGGGGCCCGGTCATGTACTGGTTGGCGGCGCTCGCGCAAGCCATCGGCGGGCGCATGGAGTGGTACGGCGTGCGCGCGCTGAGCAGCCTGGCCTTCCTCAGCTCCCTGGCGGGCGTATGGGCCTCCGCCTTCTGCCGCGGGCGCCGCTTCGTGGCCGCCTTCGGCGCGCTCGGGTTCGTGTTCATCAGCCTCGCCTTGCTGGAGCTGCAGACGGTCTTTGGGCTGGTCGGCGAAGCGATCGCGACGCCCTGGCTGATGATGGCCTTCCTCGCGACGAGCCTGGCACTCCGCTCGCGCGGAGAGCTGCTCTCGAGCGAGCGGGCGCCGGCTCTGCGCCGGCGCTGCGCGCTGCTGGCCGCCGCCGGCGTGCTGAGCGCCCTCTCTGGCCTCACCAAGCAGACCTATCTGATCGTCGTCGGGCCGCTCTTGCTCTGGACACTGTCGGTGGCGCTCAGCGAGCCGGCGGACTCGCGGGCACAGCGCTGGGCGCCGCTGGCCGCGCTCGCCATCGGCTGGGTGGTGCCACCGGTTCTGGTCGTGCTGCTGTACGTGGCCAAGGGCTACTGGGGCACGTTTTATTACTGGTTCTATCGCTACAACGTCGACGTCTACATGGCCCCGTTCCAGGGCGTTCGAGTGGGCAAGACGCTGTATCACTGGGCGCGCGACTACGGCTATCTCAGCTTCGCCATGGTGCTGCTGCTGAGCAGCGTGGCCAGCCAATATGCAGCTCCCTTGCTGAGCTCCAAGACCCCCCTGGCGAAGACTTACGCGCGCTATGGCTTCGAGCTGACCGTGCTGCTGCAGGCCGTGCTCAGCCTGGCCATCGGCTTCAGCACCCTGCGCTTCTGGCCCCAGTACTTCCTGCCGCCGGTCCCCTGGTTCGCGCTGCTGGTGGGCCTTGGCCTGGAGCACAGCCTGGGCAAGAGCCCGTATCAGGCGCGGCCCGCGAACGAGTCCTGGCTTCCGCTACTGGTGACCACGATCGCGGTCGGTGGCTTTGCCATCTGCATGCTGGAGCAGTGCATGTACACGCTCGCGCGCGCTCGAGAAAACGGCCAGTTCATCGATGCGCGGCCCGAGCGGCTGTGCGCCGACATCGACCGGCTCGCGCCGGCGGGCAAGCCCATCTACATCTGGGGCTTCGACGCCGAATACTACGTGACCTGCCAGCGCCACGCCGCCAGTCGCTATGTCTACAGCACGCTGATCGCCGGCCAGGTCCCGCCAGACTGGTCGATTCACCCCGAATGGTCGGCGCGCAATTCCGTCGACACGCTGCTCACGGAGCTGGAAGCCGCCGACCCACCGCTGATCCTCGACAGCCCGCAGCGCACGCACGGCGTCTCGATGACGCAGATCGAACCGCTGAACGCCTACTTGCGCGAGCACTACTGCGACACGGGCGTGGTGCGTACGAACGACGGGCGGCGCATGAACGCCTGGCAGCGGCGCGACCTGTGCGCGAAGCGCAACTGACTGCTCCGACGAGCGTTGCGGGCGTTCAGTGCGCTCCTTCGGCGGCGCCCGAGGCATCGGGTGTGTGCCGCATGGACACGGAATTGATGCAGTAGCGCCGATAGGTCGGCGCAGGCCCGTCCGGGAACACGTGCCCGAGGTGCCCGTCGCAGCGGCCGCAGCGCACCTCCACCCGGTGCATCCCGTACGAGCGATCCTCGATCTCGACCACGGCGTCCTCGCTGACGGGTTGCGTGAACGAAGGCCAGCCCGTCCCTGACTCGAACTTGTCCCCCGAACGGAAGAGCGGCAACCCGCACCCGGCGCAGGCATACACGCCGGGCGTCTTCGTGCCGACGAAGCAACCCGTGTGAGGCCGCTCGGTACCGTGGCCGCGCAGCACCGCGAACTCCTCCGGAGTGAGCCGCGCCCGCCACTCCGCCTCGCTGAGCACCAGTTTCTCCACCATGGACGGCATGGTTGGGCGAACGGCGGCGGATCGCAAGGCGTTTTGCTGCAGCGCGGCGCTGCTCAGCGAGAGCGTTCGTCAGTCGGGCAGGCCGGGACGGCCAGGGGTCTCCCGCCGCTCAATAAGGCAGGCCGGGAATGTTCAGCTCGACGGAGAACACGCCGCCTTGGTCCCCCTGCGTCAGGGAGGTCACAAACAGCGTGGTTCGATTGGCGCCACCGAACGCCATGTTGGTGATGTCACGATCGAAGGACTGCGGTCCGCCAAATCGTCCCAGCTCCGTGCCCTCGGGACTGAACACCCGGATCAAGCGCCGCTGATGCTCGATGGTGTAGACATTCCCAGCGCAATCCATGGCCATGCCGTCGGGCGTCTGCAGTCCATCGGACAAGCTGATCGTGGTGCCGGGACTGGTGGACCCGTCCGCGGCGACATCGTAGCGCCGGAATCCGCTGGCCGACGTGACGTACAAGGTGTTCCCGTCTGGCGACAGCGTGATGCCGTTGGGATTGCTGAGCGTGTCGTCCACGACGGTCGCCGCCCCCTGGGGCGGGATCCGATACACGCGCGTCTGGCCTTGCGGGTTGCCCGGCGCCTGGAACGATGGATCCGTGAAGTAGACGTTACCGTCCAGTCGCTGCACGAGATCGTTGGGAGAATTGAAGCGCGTTCCATTGAAGGTCTGCGCCCCGAGCTGCGTGCGAGCACCGCTCGGCAGGGCAAAGACCGAAATGGCGCCGACGTCGTGAGTGGCGGCGATCAGGTTCCCCTGCGCATCGACCGCGAGGCCATTGCTGCCCGTGTTCTGGAAGACGCCGCGCTCGAACATACCGCCCGGCACGAAGCGGTTGATACGCGAGGGCGGTGGATTGTTTCCGCCGCTGACCTCGGAGAAATAGAGCGCACCGTTGACCCAGACGGCTCCCTCGAAGTTGAAGAAGTTGTTCTCGCCCACCGAGAACAGCTTGGTGACGGTCGGAGACGCCGGCAGCGGCGCACCGAACGGTCCTGCCGGGCACAGCTCAGCGCCCACTCGGCCCACGCGCGGCGTCATCGCCGGGGGAGGGTTCGGCATTGCTCCCGTGCCCGCACTGCCACCGGACGCGCCGGCTTGCCCCTGGCTCGCTCCTGCTCCGCTGGTGCCGCCGCCAGCGCCGCCACTGTTCGCGGGCGGCGGAGCCAGCATGTTGGCGTTGCCCCCCGGCACCTCGCTGGCGCCGGTTCCTGCGGCGCCGCTCGGGGAACCGACATTGGGCGCCACGGCGGTCGCTCCGGAGCCGCCGGAGCCCGTCTGGGTGAAGGGCGCAGCCGTCGAACCGCCCGAAGCCGGATTGGCAAACGCCGACACGGTCGGCGTTTCCGCATCGTCTGGCCCTTCACCGGCGCTACAGCCAACAGCAAGAACGAGCCCGGCGGCGAGCAGGCCGCACGAAGAAAGTGGCGCGAGGAAGCGACGAGTCCCGATCGCATCCGGTGAAGGCAGACCAAAATTCATGGCGGGAGAATGGCGGGAAACGCGGGGCTGCGTCGAGTGTGTCCCTGGAGATCGCGGTGGAGACGTCAGCTGCCGGACGCTACCCCGTCGCGATACACGCCCGCGATCGGCGCATTTTCGTTGCCCCAAAGCCGCGCCCGCGCTCGCCCGGGTCCTTGGCAGCACATCCAGCTCGGGGAAGATTCGGCTCTGGGCGGCCGGACTGCTCCAGCACGTGGGGCGCCCGTCGGCGGACGGCTGCCCCCCTGCGGGGCGGTGTGCGCCCCGCGAGCGAACGAGCATTCGGCGGCGCCCCTCTCCGGTGCAGCGGGGCTCACGGCGGCACCGCTCGAGATGCACGCTGCGCCCGCGAGCGCGCGCAGCGTGTACCACCGACTGTGGTCGCTCACGCTGCGAGCGGCAGCTGTGCTGTTGCATGATGCTACTGCGCGCGCCTTCCGCGTGCGCCTTCCGCGTGCGCTTCCGGAGTCTGCCGGTGGCGCGACAAGAACACGCTCATCTCCTGAGGTCGCGCTCCCCTCACGAAGCAGCGAACCGGGCGTAACTGATCTCAGAGCGACGTCTGAAGTCCCGAGTCAGTGAACTGTTTCACTGATATTCGCCGCAGGGGCCACCTGTTCGGCCTGAGCGCGGGAACTTCGCGGAAATTTCCCAATTCTGCGCGACGCAGCGGCACTCTGCTCGTCCTTCACGACCAAGATGAAGGCGAGAGAGTTGGCTCCGGGCATCGCGCGCAGCCTGTCCAAGCGAGACCTTCTGCGCGTCGTCGATGCTGCGTACGCAGCTGCGCCGGATGAAGACCGGTGGCTCGCCGGGGTGCTCGAAGCTGCGACACCGGCGCTCGACTGGGGCCTCGGCATCTGCGCCACCACCTTCTCCCTGCGCGACGCCGCGCTCTGTGAGAAGCCGATCATCACCGGCTTCGCCGAGACGGGCGCCGGCAACGTGCTGCGGGAAGCGACCGAGGAGCTGCACGCTCGCGCGCCGGCAAGCGAGCTGCGCAGCGCGCATGCATGCAATTTGGTGTCTACGCTGTCCGACTTCCTGCACTGCGACTTGGCAGGCCGGCCCGATATCGCCACCCCGCTCGAGCGGCTCGGGGCGCGCGACGTGATGGGCATCGTCGGCTTCGACCCGTCGGGCTTCGGCGTCGTGCTGAGCCCGCTGCTGCCCAATACCGGCAGCCTGCCACAGGCGGTGCGCCGGGCCTGGATGCGAGTGGTGATGCATCTGAACGCGGGGCTGCGTCTGAGGGCGTCGGAACGGGCCCCCGAAGCGATCCTCGACCTGTCGGGAAAGGTGCACGACGCCCGCGGCTCCGCCCTGGACAAGAGCGCTCGGGCCGCGTTGCGCCAGGCGGCGCGAGCCATCGATCGAACCCGAAGCCGACTGGTGGCGAGCGCGGAGGAGGCGCTGGAGTTGCGGCGCGCGGTGATCGCCGGTCAGTGGTCGCTGGTCGATCAGTTCGACGCCGATGGGCGTCACTTTCTGGTGGCCTGCCGCAACCCGATCGGCGCCGGAGAACCCGCGGCGCTCTCCCAGCGCGAGGATCAGGCCACCGCGCTCGCGGCTCAGGGTTACTCGAACAAGCGCATCGCCGCGGTGCTCGGGCTGTCGACGGGCAGTGTTTCCACCCTGCTCTACCGCGCTTCCCGCAAATGGGGCGCGGGCTCGCGCACCCGGCTGATCCAGGAGTGGCAGAAGCGCAAGAGCAGCGGGCAGCTGACGGCGGACTCGCCCCCGGCGTGAAGCGCCCGCGCGCGCGGCAGCCCAGCGATCGCGGCGAGCTCGCGCTCGGCCGGGCGCAGCAGCCGTCAGGCCTCGTCGGCCCCGGCCAGCAAAGCGGCTGCCTCGTGCCGTGAGGAAACGCCGAGCTTGCGCCACGCGGCCGCCAGCTGGTTCTGGATGGTGAAGATGGACCGCCCGCGGGTGACGGCAATCTCCTCGTTGGTGAGCCCGGCGAGCGCCGCGCGCACCACTTCTGTTTCCGCCTTGGACAAGCCGGCGAGCCGTGGCGGCTGGGCGCTCTCGAAGCTCAGCACCGCGTACTGCTGCCCGTCGAGCTCGAACACATGGCTGCGCAAGTCGCGCAGCGCCTCCTCCCGCGCAAGCAACGGGCTGCCCATTTTTCCGGGGATGCGGGGCACCCCCGCAACGCGCTGCGACCGTTCCTGCTTTGGGGGACGCTGAACCACGGTGGAACTGACGGGGAGTGAGTCCGCTAAGCTACCTGGGATCGACATGCAAATTCCAGCTTTCATCCTCTCGAGGTGCAGGCAGCCCCGCATCAGGCCAGCTCAGCGTTGGGCTGCCAGATAGGCGTCGACTACGGCTGCACATTCGCGGCCTTCGTGGATCGCCCAGACCACGAGCGACGCGCCCCGCCGCGCGTCGCCACAGGCGAAGACCCGCGGCCGCGAGCTCGCGAAGTGATCCGCTCGTATGTTGCCGCGTTCATCCTCCTGTACAGACGCTTGCAACAGGCAAGCGTCTCGCTCGGGTCGTGAAAAGCCGATCGCGACGAGCACCAGCTCCGCGGGCAGCACCCGCTCGCTGCCGGGCCGTGCCTCAAAGTCGGGTGGCCTGCCGCGGGCGATGCGTACGCCGGTGACACGACCGCGCTCGCCCACGAGCTCCTGGGTCAGGGCCTCCCAGAGGCGCTCCCCGCCCTCCTCGAGCGCGTAAGAGGAGAGCTCGCGCCGGGGGGCCCGGGGCCAGCCGACGGTATCCCGCGGGCGGCTGCCCCCGGGGGCCGGGTAGCGGTCGAGCTGTGTCACGGAGCGGGCACCCTCGCGATGTGCGTTGGCGATGCAGTCGGCGGCCGTGTCACCGCCGCCGATCACGACCACGTGCTTGTCTCGCGCGCTGATCGGGGCCTGTGCATCCGCCGCGCCGGCGGCCACGGCGCGGTTGCGCTCGTACAGGTAGTCCATCGCCAGATGCACGCCGCCGAGCCCCGAGCCGGGTACTCCGAGCTCGCGGTGCAGGCGTGCCCCGACCGCGAGCACCAGAGCATCGTGCTCGGCGAGCAGCTCGTCGACGCTGAGGCTGACACCGACATTGACCCCGGTCCGGAACACGACGCCTTCCTGTTCCAGGATGTTCACGCGCCGATCGATGACCTGCTTCTCCAGCTTGAAGTCGGGGATGCCGAAGCGCAGCAGCCCACCGAGGGCCTCGTCCCGCTCCAGCACCACCGTGCGGTGGCCAGCGCGGTTCAGCTGCGCCGCCGCGGCGAGCCCGGCGGGGCCCGAGCCGACGATGGCCACGCTCTGCTCCGTACGCTGCGCGGGCGGTCTGGGCAGCACCCAGCCCTGCTGAAAAGCGTGCTCGATGATCGAGAGCTCCGTGTGCTTGATCATCACCGGATCGTCATTGATCTCGAGCGTGCAGGCGGGCTCGCAAGGCGCCGGACAAGTGAAGCCGGTAAACTCCGGGAAGTTGTTGGTCGCGTGCAAGCGATCGATCGCTTCGCGCATGCGCCCCTGGTAGACGAGCTCGTTCCACTCCGGGATCAGGTTGCCCAGGGGGCAGCCGCGGTGGCAGAAGGGCACGCCACACTGCATGCAGCGGCGCGCCTGCTGCCGCACGCTGTCCACCGGCAGCAGCCGGATCACCTCATGGTAGTCACGAACGCGTTCCCTGGCATCACGGCGAGGATCGCCCGGCAGAGCCCGCCGCACCTGTAAAAAGCCGCTCGGATCTCCCATCTTCTCATGCGCTCGCGAGGGTGGGCGCCGGGCGCGGCGCGCGCTCGGCAGTCTGATTGGGGCCTGCCGCACGCTCGTGCGCCGCCAGCTCGGCCAAAGCCTTCTTGTAGGCTCGCGGCATCACCTTCACGAAGCTCGCGAGCGCCGCCACGGAGGGGGCCTCGAGCAGGCGCCGCGCCCGCTCCGAGCCGGTGCGCTCGGCATGCTCCCGCACCAGCTCGAGCACACGCTCGGCATCGGCCTCGTCCAGAGGCTCCAGCTCCACCAGCTCGAAATTGCAGAGCCCGGGCAGTGCGCGCTGCGGGTCATGCACGTAAGCAACCCCGCCGCTCATGCCGGCCGCAAAGTTGTGGCCGGTCGGCCCCAGCACGACCACGACACCGCCGGTCATGTACTCGCAGCCATGATCACCGACGCCTTCGACCACGGCGCTGGCGCCCGAGTTGCGTACCGCGAAGCGCTCCCCGGCCAGCCCGGCGAAGAACGCGCGCCCGCTGGTCGCGCCGTACAGCACCGTGTTGCCCACGATCACATTGTCCGAGGCCACGAAGCGCGCGCCCTCGCCCGGCCTCACGGCGATCACCCCGCCGGACAGGCCCTTGCCCACGTAGTCGTTGGCCTCGCCCCAGAGCGTGAGCTCGACGCCCGCTGCCAGCCAGGCGCCGAAGCTCTGCCCCGCGGAGCCATGGAGCGAGATGCGCAGCGTGCCTGCCGGCAGCCCCGCGGGCCCGTGCTGCCGGGCGATGCGCGATGAGAGCATGCCGCCCACGCTGCGGTTGCGGTTGCGCACCGGATAGCTCAGCTGCAGGGGCTGGCGGCCCGCCAGCGCGGGCTCGGCGTCGCTCAGGATGCGGTGATCGAGCGCGTCGTTCAGCACCGGCTCCGGGCCGCGCACCCTGCGCCGAGCTCGGTCCGGAGGCGCGACGGGGCGCGCGAGGATCGCCGACAGATCGAGGTAGCGGGCCTTGGGGTGATCGATCGCGGGATCGAGCCGCAGCAGGTCCACATTACCGATCAGCTCCACGTAGCGGCGCACGCCCAGCCGGGCCATGATCTCCCGAGCCTCCTCGGCGACCAGAAACAGATAGTTGATGACGTGCTCCGGCGTGCCGGCGAAGCGACGCCGCAGCTCCGGATCTTGCGTGGCGATGCCGACCGGGCAGGTATTGAGGTGACAGACCCGCATCATGATGCAGCCGGTAGCGATCAAGGGCGCGGTGGAAAAGCCCACCTCCTCGGCGCCGAGCAGGGCGGCGATCACCACGTCCCGGCCGGTCTTCATCTGACCGTCGGCCTGGAGCGTGACCCGTGAGCGCAGATCGTGGTGCACCAGCGTCTGCTGCACTTCCGCCAGACCCAGCTCCCAGGGCACGCCCGCGTGCTGGATCGAGCTCAGCGGCGAAGAGCCCGTGCCGCCCTCGTGGCCCGCGATCACGACGTGGTCGGCGTTGGCCTTGGCGACCCCCGCGGCCACGGTACCCACGCCCGCCTCGGCCACCAGTTTGACGGAAATGCTGGCCTCGGGGTTCGCGGAGCGCAGGTCGTAGATCAGCTGCTTCAGGTCCTCGATCGAGTAGATGTCGTGGTGCGGCGGCGGGCTGATCAGCTCGACGCCGGGGGTGGAGTGGCGCAGGCTGGCGATGTGCCGGCTCACCTTGTGGCCCGGCAGCTGTCCACCCTCGCCGGGCTTGGCCCCCTGCGCGACCTTGATCTGCAGCTGATCCGCGTTGACGAGGTAGTGGATGGTCACGCCGAAGCGCGCGGACGCTACTTGCTTGATCGCCGATCGACGTTCGTCCCCGAAGCGTGCGGCGTCTTCCCCACCCTCGCCGGTATTGCTCTTGCCGCCCAGGCGGTTCATGGCCACGGCCAGCGTCTCGTGCACCTCGGGCGAGATCGAGCCGAGGCTCATCGCGCCGGTGGCGAAGCGCTTGACGATCTCGCTCGCCGGCTCGACCTCGTGCAACGGTACCGGGGATTCAGCCTCGACGAAGCCGAGCAGCCCGCGCAGCGTCGATCGGCGGGCAGCGTCGTCGTTCATGGCTTCGGCGAAGCGACGGTAGGCCTCGCGCCCGTCGTGCCCGGGCCGCACCGCCTGCTGCAGCAGCGGGATGGTCTCCGGATTCCACATGTGCAGCTCGCCGCTGCGCCGCCAGGCGTAGACGCCGCCGGTCGGCAGCGCCTGCGCGCGCGCGCCCTGCGCGGCACGGCCGTAAGCGCGAGCATGCCGGGCCAGCGCTTCCTGGGCCAGCAGGCTCAGGCTCACGCCGCGGATGCGCGAGGGAGTGCCGGTGAAATGCGGCTCGATCACCTCGCGATCGAGCCCGATCGCCTCGAACGCCTGCGCTCCGATGTAGGAGTGCAGGGTCGAGATCCCGATCTTGGACAAGATCTTGAGCAGGCCGTGGTTCACGCCCTCGATCAGCGCGCGCGCAGCGGCGGCCAGGTCGCTGTTCTTGCCCAGCTCAGCGCGCGCCGCGAGCAGCGGCAGGCTCTCGAACATCAGGTACGGGTTGACCGCGCCGGCGCCGTAGCCGAGCAGGCAAGCGATGTGATGCACCTCACGCGGCTCGCCGGACTCGACGATCAGGCCGATGCGCAGGCGTTGACCCCGGCGCACCAGGTGCTGGTGCACAGCGGCTACCGCCAGCAACGAGGGGATCGGGACTCGCTCGGCGCCCAGCGCGCGGTCGGACAGCACGAGCAACGACGCGCCCGCGGCGATCGCGCCATCCGCTTCGCTGCACAGTCGATCGAGCGCCGGCGACAGCCCCGTCACGCCGGCGCTCTTGGCCCAGGTCATGTCCAGCGTGTGCGTGGGCAGCAGCTTCTGCTCGGGGTGGCGCAGCCGCGCCAGGTCGCGCGCCTCGAGCAGCGGCTGATCGAGGATCAGCTTGCGGCAATGCTGCGCCGTCTCCTCGAGCAGGTTCAGCTCGGGGCCCAGCGCCGACTCCAGGCTCATCACGATGGCCTCGCGCACCGGATCGATGGCGGGGTTGGTCACCTGGGCGAAGCGCTGCTTGAAATAGTGAAACAGCGGTGGTGCCTGGTCGGAGAGCACCGCGAGCGGGATGTCGGTGCCCATCGAGCCGTTGGGCTCCTTGCCGGTCGCGGCGAGCGGGGCCACCAGCACGCGCAGGTCTTCCTCGGACCAGCCGAAGGCCAGGTGCTGGAGCTCGAGCGGCTCGCCCGGAGGCTGCAACGCGCCCGCCTCGGGCAAGTGCGAGAGCCGGAGCACGGACTCGCGGTACCACTTGCCATACGGATGGCGCGAGGCGATCTCGCGCTCGATCTCGCCGTCAGCGAACAGCGCGTGCCGCTCCAGGTCGACCACGAACAGCTTGCCCGGCTCGAGCCGGCCCTTGCGCACTACCAGCGCCTCATCGACCGGCAAGGTCCCAGCCTCCGAGGCGAGCAGCACCCAACCGTCGCGCGTGACCACCCAGCGGCCCGGGCGCAGGCCATTGCGGTCCAGCGTCGCCCCGATCCAGCGACCGTCGGTGAAGCTCACGCACGCGGGCCCATCCCAGGGCTCCATCAGACAGGCGTGATAGCGATAGAAATCGACCACCTCCTGCGGCAGGTCCTTGCGGCCCTGAAAGGCTTGCGGCACCAGCATCATCAAGGCATGCGGCAGGGAGCGCCCGGCCCGCACCAGCAACTCCAGCACGTTGTCGAGCGTCGCGGAATCGGAGCCGCGCGGGCGAATCACGGGCAGCACCTTGCCCAGATCGGCGCCGAGCAGCGCGCTCGCCAGCTGGGCTTCGCGCGCGCGCATCCAGTTGACGTTGCCCTTCAGCGTGTTCACCTCGCCGTTGTGCGCCATCAGCCGGAACGGGTGCGCCAGCCGCCAGTTGGGGAAGGTGTTGGTCGAAAAGCGCGAGTGCACGAGCGCCAGCGCCGACTCCATGCGCGCGTCCTGCAGATCCGGGTAGAAGCCCGCGACCTGGGTAGCGGTCAGCATGCCCTTGTACACGACCGTGCGCGCGGAGCAGCTGGGGATGGTCAGCTCCTCCTCCGAGGCGATCTCTGCCGAGCGATGGATCACGTACAGCTTGCGCTCGAACGCATGGCCATCCCGCACGTCGCTGCCGGCGCCCACGAACAGCTGCCGGATCACCGGCGCCGCCTCGCGCGCCACGCGCCCGATCTGGCCGAAGTCGACCGGCACGTCGCGCCAGCCGAGCGCGTCTTGCCCCTCGCGCTCCACCCGCGCCACCAGCAGTTGCTCGAGCTCGGCGCGCCGCCGCGCGTCTCGCGGCAAGAAGCAGACCGCGACGCCGTAGCGGCCCGGCTCCGGCAACTCGAAGCCCGCAAGCTCGCGGAACAGCCGGTCCGGCAGCTGCACCGTGATGCCCGCGCCGTCTCCGGTCAGCGCGTCCGCGCCCTCACCGCCGCGGTGCTCCAGGTTGCAGAGCGAAGTCAGCGCGCGGCGCACCGTCTCGTGCGAGGGCACGCCGCTCAGGCGAGCCACGAGCGCGACGCCGCAGCCGTCGTGCTCATTTTCCTCGTCGTACAGTCCAAGAGCTGGGGAATTCAGGAGCGACTCCCGCGAGTGATGGTGAGAGGATTCACGGCGCGCATCGGCGCGAGGCCGATGCGTCCGTCTTGGAGCTCAGAGTGCCGAGCCCTTGTTTCCGTCCGGTGAACGCCAGGCGAAGGGCTGGCGTCGCACCCCGCGAGCCGAGATCAGCGCTTCGGTCGGGCTGCCTCGAGCCGCGCCTGGTAGGCGACGAGGCCGGGCGACAGGCTGTGCACCAGCGACGCATCCGCTTCGCTCAGCATCGCGAGCAGACCATACAGGGCGGCATCGGCGAGCGTCGGGCTCGCGCCAAAGACGAAGGGCTGCTGCTCCAGGGTCGCCAGCGTCGGCGCCAGCAGGTGGCGCGCCCGCTCCAGCAGCGCCGGCTGCTCCCGCAGCCAGGCGTCGACGCAGCCCGCGCCAAACTTGCGCTCCTTGGTCAGGGTGTAGAGTGCCTTCTCCCACGGGGTGGACCAGGCTTCGCGCACGGCGGGCGAGGCGACGCGGAACAGGATGTCCTCGAGCGGCCCGTCACAAAAGTCGGCATAGGCCCAGATCGGCCCTTGCAGCGGAGCCGGCACCAGCTTGGGGGCTGCCTCGCCCACTAGCAGCTGCTCGCAAATGCGGCGCGATTCGCAGATCACGCTGCCGTCGTCGGTGAGCAGCACGGGGACGTAGATATAGCCGCCGGTGAGCTGGGCCAGCTCGTTGCGGTCGCCGTAGTTGACCTCGACCAGCTCATGCTCGAGCGGGATCAGCTCGAGCAGCATCTGGACTTTGCGGGCGAACGGGCTGTAGCGGAGTCGAAAGAGCTTCATGCCTCGAAGGGCTAGCTCGAGCCGCGCTGGCAGGCGAACGAATCTTTCCCATGCTACATGAGGAAAACTCATGCCGAAGCGAAATCGCCCCCGCCGCGCGGAGCCGTTGCCCTCGCTCAACGCGCTGCTCGCCTTCGAGGTGGCGGCCCGTCACAACAGCTTCACGCGCGCCGCCGCCGAGCTCGGCGTCACCCAGACGGCGATCAGCCATCAGGTGCGCGCGCTGGAGAACGAGCTCGGCGCCACCCTGTTCCGGCGCTCCCCGCAGCGCCTGGCGCTGACGCCCGAGGGACAGGCGTGGGCGAGCGAGCTGTCCGTGGTGTTCGCGCGCCTGCGCGAGGCCAACCAGCGCCTGCGCGGACCGCGCGGCTCCACGCGCGACGTGGTCTCCGTCAGCATCATCCCCTCCTTTGGCTCGCGCTGGCTCGTGCCGCGCCTGGGCCGCTTCCTGCTCCAGCAGCGCGAGGTGGAGGTGCGCATCTCCGCCAGCGAGCGCCTGGTCGACTTCAGCGTGGAGCCGGTGGACCTGGGCATCCGCTATGGCTCGGGCCGCTACCCGGGCCTGGTCACGACCCCGCTCGCCGACGACGCGTTCGTGGTGGTGGCGGCGCCGGCGCTCGCCGCCCAGCACGGCCAGTGGCAACCCGCCGATCTCGGGCGGGAGACCCTGTTGCACGACGACTACCCGGACGCCTGGGCGCGCTGGTTCAAGGCGCGGCGGCGCGCGCTGCCCGCGAGCGCGCGCCTGACCCAGATCACGGACTCGGCCATGGTGGTGGAGGCCGCCCGGCTCGGGCAAGGCGTGGCCCTCGCGCGCTGGTCGCTGGCGGTCGATCAGCTGGTGCTGGGCCAGCTGGTCTTGCTCTTTCCGCGCATCGCGCCGCTCGCCACCGGCCTCGGCTACTTTCTGGTGACCCCGCGGGAGAACCTGCACCGCCGGGCGGTGGTGGCCTTCCGCGACTGGATCCTGGCCGAGGCGCAGAGCTTGCGCGAGCGGACACTCGTCCGCGAACGGACAGCGCCCGTGCCCTGATCGGACAGAGCCGCGGACAAACAGCGCCGCAGCGGCGCCTTCCGAGCGGTTTTCGCGATTTTTGCTGCTGGCACGCCCCGTGCTGAGGAGGGGGCAAACACTCCACAACGGAGCTTCCTCATGACACGCATGTTTTCCACCGTGAATTTCGCCCTGGTCGGCTTGATCGCTGCTCTGTCCTCCTCCGCACGCGCGGCGGAGCCGGCGCTGAGCGCGAACGCCTCGGCCAGCGTGACCGGTGCCGCGAGCGCGAACACCGGCGACGCGAGCAGCGCTTCCAGCGCCGAAGCCGCGAACGAGGAGTCCGGTGAGGATCAGGGGCCGCCGCTGCTGTTCGGCAAGAGCCTGGACGTCGGCGGCTACGGCGGGCTGGACGTCGCCTACAGCCGCATGTTCGGCCGCGACGGCGTGGTCGCCGGCGCGCAGGGTGCCGTGCTGATCAATCACCGGCTGGCGCTCGGCATCGCCGGCTACGGCTGGAGCAACCCGCTCGACGGTCCCGCGGCGCCGAACGGTGACGCCCGGCGCTTCGAGACCGGCTACGGCGGCTTCACCGCCCACTACTCCCTGTACTTCGACCAGCTGCCGATCTACTTCACCGTCGGCGCGCTGGTGGGCGCGGGCGCGATCGATCTCACCGACGAGGACCACTCGGACGGCTTCGGTGATCGGCAGAGCGAGGACGTGTTCGCGGTGTTCCAGCCCGACGTCGCGGTCCACGCCAACTTGACCAAGTGGATGCGCGTCGGGCTGACCGCGGGCTATCGCCTGACCAGCGGCGTGGACCACCTCGGCTTCCAGGAGTCCGACGTGAATGGCCTGATGGTGGGGGGCCAGATCCAGTTCGGCGCGTTCTGAGCGCCTCCTCGCCTCCGCCAGCCCCCGGGTGCTGGCGGAGGCCGCGGCGCGGCGCGTGCCCCAATTCGACACCGGACACGGCGCGGGGCCAACGTTGCATCCGAGAAACAGCGCGTCGCAGCGGCACGCCTGGGGACGAAGCGACTGCAGCTTTCGCGCTGGGGCGTGGCACACGCGTTTTGTGTAGTACAGCCGTTTGCGCGACTGCGTTGCGGCTGTTAAACCTTGGGGAACGACGCCCGACCCGGCTCGAGGAACGCCGCCCTCGAAGCCAGCCGTTGCAGCGGCTTCGGGTCTGCCTGCGCACCCGCGTGCGGCCGCCCAGATACGCCCCCGCCCTGGCTCGCGCAGCCTGCCCGGGGGCGCCTGTGCTTCGGCGCGTCTCAGGATTGCACACATGACGAACCAGGCACCCCGCCCCGCCCCGGCACGCCCCGCCTCCTCCATCCACTACAACGGCGCCGGCTCCGAGTGGGGTGAGGTGGGAGAGCTGATCCGGCGCTTCTGCGCCGACCGGGGGCGTCACGGATTTCGTCTGGGCGGGCGCGAGCTCAACGGTCACCTGTTCATCGATCACGGGCGGGTCATTCACGCCGAATACGGTGAAGACTTCGGGCTGAACGCGATCCTGAAGCTGCTGCGGGCCGGCCCCATGCGGCTGGAGAGCTGGCGCGGCGCGTGGCCGCGCCAGGCCAGCATTCAGCTGCCCCCCGAGCGCCTGCTGGACAAGGTGGCGCCGATCGGTTCGCTGCTCGATACGCGGGTGGTGCGCAAAGTGCTGCTGCCCACGGAGCACACCGAGCCCGCAGAGCCCGCGCGGCGCTCGGCTCCGCCGGCAGCGCGGCAGCGCGCTCGACCGGCTGCCGACGTGTCGTCCGCTCGCGCCGCGCACGGTCCGCCCACCACGATGGTGCGGCTCACCATGCGCGGGCGGGTGCTGACCGCGCGCGGCAAGGATGCGCGCCGCGTCGCCGAGGCGGCCGCGCTGATCCACGCGCTGGCTCAGCTGATCGCCGCCGATCTCGGGCGCCGCGGCACGCCCGCGGTGCACGTGCGCGGCCGAGAGAAGAGCCTGCTGGTGCTGCGCTCCGAGGTCAATGACATCGCCGCCGCGTGCGGCTCCACGCGCCGCTTGGCGTCGTTGATCGGAAGGGCTGGGCTGTGATGACGAGAGAAGGCGTGCTCCAGCTGCTGCACGACGTGGAAGGCGTCGTCGGCACATTCATCGCGGACGGACAGGGCGAGCTGCTGGCTCAGCTCTGCCCGCCGGAGATCAGCGAGCCGGCGCTGCGCCGGACGGCGCTGCGGCTGGCCCGCATCATGCGCTGCGCCGACCTGTGCGAGCTCGATGTCCGGCGCTGCGACCTGCGCTTCGATCGCTATCAGCTGCTGGTCTGGCGCTTTGCCGGCGGAGTGCTCGGCGTGCTGGCGCGCGCGCCCGTCAAGAAGCGGGCGCTCGGCATGGCCGCGCGCCTGGTGGTGCGCGAGATCCAGCCGGTGCTGTTCGCCGCCGCCAGCGAGGCAGAAGACGAGGTGACCTCGCAGTATCCGTCCACCAGGAGATCGCGGGACAATGTCTCTTGACGGGCCTGTGCCGGCGCTCCAGGGTCCCGCTGCGCCAGAGCCGCCCGGGGAGGCTGCGCCCGCGGCGCAATTCGCGGGCGCGCTCGAAGAGCTGTCGGTCGCGGACTTGATCCAGATCTTGCAGCTGGCGGCCAAGAGCGCCGCCGTGCTGGTCACCCACGACGGCGGCGAGAGCCGCTTGTGGTGCAGCGCAGGCGAGATCGTGGACGCCGAGAGCGGGCGCCTGCGCGGCGAGGCTGCCGTGTATCGCATCCTGGGCTTCGAGCGCGGCTACATGAGCGCGGACCTGCGCCCGGCGGAGCGCCCGCGCAGCATCTTTGCCGGAACGCAGCGCCTGCTGCTGGAGGCCGCACGGCGCAAGGACGAGTCCCTGGGGTTGCTGCAGAAGCTGGGCGCACCGGACCGGGCCTACCGCCTGCCGGATGGTCACAAGGCGGATCCGCTGGGCCTGAGCGCGCAGCAACTCGGCCTGCTGCACTCGTTCATCGAGCCGCGCAGCGTCGGGGAGGTGCTGGAGGCGAGCGAGCTCGGCGACTTCGAGACCTTGACCGCGCTCGCGTGCTGGGTCGAGAGCGGGCATCTCGTGGACGCGG
Organism: Polyangiaceae bacterium; assembly: GCA_035760985.1. Lineage (GTDB taxonomy): Bacteria > Myxococcota_A > Polyangia > Polyangiales > Polyangiaceae > SZUA-265. Next base: position 22,823 of record DASTRX010000211.1, on the reverse strand, counting down.
GCTCACGCCCCAGACTGCCCCGCGATCCACGCCCTCCGATCGTCTCGATCGGCCACAGCCTCGACGGCACGCTGCGTCCGCTGATGGCCAGCACCACGCCTGCCGCCCGCTCCGCAGGCAGCGCAGGCTTCGCGTCCTGGGCCTGGGTCGCGGCCGCGGTGCTGGCGCTCACCCCTGCCGGCTACTTGCTGGGTTCGCGCACGCGGCACGCGCCCGAGCTCGCCGCCCCTGCCCCGTTGTTGCCCGCGCTGGCCGTCGCGGCCCCGATCAGCGATCCTGCCGTGTACGAGCTCGATCTGCGTGTCGAGCCCGCCGGAGCCGAGATCTGGCTCGACCGCGATCAGGCGAGCATCGGCCAGCTGCGTGCGGAGCTGGCGCGCGACGGCAGGCCGCACGAGCTGCGGGTGGAGGCACCCGGCTTCCAGCCGCTCACGATCCTGTTCGTGGATACAGCTCCGCCGCGCGAGCTGAAGCTCGAGCCGGAAGCCCCGCCCGCAAGCGCTCCGCCCCAGCCCGCACGGGCCGTCGCGCCCACAGCTTCCACAGCTTCCGCAGCTTCCGAACCGCCCACGCCCGCCACCGTGGAGAGCGCCAAGGTGCGCAAGCGCGCCGTCCCGCTCCGCCCGCCGCAGCGGAGCGCTCCGCGCCCGGCCCCGCGCGTCCGTCCGCACGCCCTGGGCAACCTGCGCGAAGCGAACGCGCAGCAGGGCGCGCCACGCAGCGCCAACGAGCCCGTCGTTCGCGTGCTCGACTGAGCCCGGGCGCTGCTCGAGGCGACGACTACTCCGCGGTCTCCAGGCTGCCGCCGGGCGCCTCGTTCAGGATGCGCGCCAGCTCCCGCTCACCGCGATCGCGCTGCTTGCGCTTGCGCCCGACCCGCAGCCGCAGATCATCGAACAGCGAGTAGACCACCGGCACGGCGACCAGCGTCAACAGCAGCGAGAAGCTCTGCCCGCCGATCACGATGCCCGAGATGTTGCGGTTGCTGCCCGAGCCGATGCCGCGCGACAGCGCCAGCGGGATCATGCCGGCCACGAAGGCCAGCGTCGTCATGAGGATGGGCCGCAAGCGCTCGCGGTTGGCCCTGAGGATCGCCTCCAGCCGCGGCAAACCCTGCGCGCGCAGCTGGTTGGTATGGTCGATCTGCAGAATCGAGTTCTTCTTGACCACGCCGAACAACACCAGCAGACCGAGCGCCGACATCAGGTTCAGGCCCTGCCCGAACAGCACCAGGGACAGGAGCGCGAAGGGCACGGTCAGGGGCAACGAGATCAGAATGATCACCGGGTACAGCCAGGACTCGAACTGCGCCGCCAGGATCAGGTACATGAACACGAACGAGAGCCCGAAGGCGAGCGCGAAGCCGGCGCCGAGCTCGGAGGAGGACTTCGAGCGGCCCGTCGGCACCAGGCGATACTCCGGAGCAGCGTGCAGGTTGGCGAAGGCCTCCTTCATCACCTTGACCACGTCGCTCTCGCCGAAGCCCGGCGCCACGTTGGCCATGAACGTCACCTGGCGCTGGCGGCCGAGGCGGTTGACCTGCGAAGGCCCGCTGCCCTCACTGGTGTGGACCACGGAAGCCAGCGGCACCGTGCCGTACTTGCGCGAGGGCACGGTCATCAAGGCGATGCCGCTCGCGTCGCGACGGTAGGCGGCGTCGGCGCGCAGGCGGATGTCGTACTCCTCGCCGTGCTCGGCGTAGGTCGATGCCTTCACGCCCGCGACCAGCATGCGCAGCGTGTCGGCCACGTCCGCCACGCTGACGCCCAGATCCGCGGCACGATCGCGGTCGATCGAGACCTTGATCTCCGGCTTGCCCACGATCAGGTTGGTGTCGAAATCGACGACCGCGGGGTTCTTCTTGATCTCGGGCCCCATCGCCGCCGCGTACTCCTCCAGCTTGCGCAGATCAGGCCCGGCGAGCACATATTGCACCGCCGACGTCGCCGCGCCGCTGCTGATCGCCGCCACTTCCGCCACGCTCACGCGCAACTCGGGCGGCAGCTGCGCCAGCACCTGCTTGCGCGTCATGTCCATCAGCTGGTACTGCGAGATCTTGCGCTGTCGGGGGTCCGTCAGCGCGACGTAGATCGAAGCCAGGTTCTGGACCTTGGCGTCCCCGCCGGCGACCGTGACGACGGTGTGCTGCACCCCGGGCAGCTTGCGCACCTGCTGGCTGACGCGGTCCGCGATCAGCGCCGTCTCGGCCGCGCTCGTGCCTTCCGGGGCGCGCAGGCTGACCTCGAACTGGGCCTGATCATCCTGGGGCACGAAGCCCGTCGGAATGTGCTTCATCAGCGGACCGCAGGAGCCGAGCGAGCCCACGCAGGCCAGCACCACCACCCAGCGATGGCGCATGCACCAGCCGAGCAGGGCCATGTAGACGCGCTCGATCGGCCGATAGAAGACCTCCACGACGCGGCTCAGGCCCTTGCCCTGGTTGGCGCTGTGCGAGGCCAGCAGCCGCGCGCTCAGCGTGGGCGTGAGCACGAAGCTGACGAACAGCGACACGCCGACCGCGAACGCCATTGTATAGCCGAAGTTCTTGAGGAAGCGCCCGGGCACGCCGCCCACGAAGGCCACCGGCACGAACACCGCCATCAGCGACAGCGTGGTCGCGAGCACCGGCAGGCCGATCTCGCGCGTCGCCAGCACCGCCGCCGGGAACGGCTTCATGCCCTTCTCCTCGATGAAGCGCACGATGTTCTCCAGCACCACGATCGCGTCGTCGATCACGATGCCCACGGCCAGCGCCAGCGCCAGCAGCGTCAGCATGTTGAGCGAGAAATTCTCCATCCACATCAGCGCGAACGTGCCCACGATCGAGATCGGGATCGAGATGGCAGCGATCAACGTGCTGCGCGCGTTGCCCAGGAACAACAGCACCACGCCTGCCGCCAGCAGCGCGCCCAGCACCAGGTGTTCCTTGACCGAGTCCACGCCGGTCCGGATCGAGGCCGAGTTGTCGCGTACCACCTCCAGCTGGATGCGCGGTGGCAGCGTGCGCCGCACGTCCTCCAGGCGCTTCAGCACCGAGTTGACCACCTCGACGGTGTTGGTGCCCGACTGCTTGCGGATCGAGAGCACGACGGTCTGCTCGCCGTCGTAGCTGGCCAGGCTGCTCAGCTCCTCCTGCCCGTCCTCCACGCGCGCCACGTCGCTGATGCGCACGCTCCGCTCGTGGTCGCTGGTGAGCACGATGCGCGAGATCGCGTCGACGTCGTTGACGCGGCCCTGGATGCGCAGCGTGATCGCCTGCGGCCCGGTGTCCACGCTGCCGCCGGGCGTGGTCAGGTTCTGCGAAGCCAGCGCGCGCTGAACGTCCACCGCCGTCAGGTTGAAGGCGCGCAGCTTCATCGGATCCATGCGCACATGGATCTGGCGCGCGCGACCGCCGATGATCGTCACCTGGCCCACGCCCGAGGTGCTCTCGATCTGCCGGCGCACACGCTTGTCGGCGATCTCCGTCACCTCGCGGATCGGCAGGTCCGAGCGCAGCGCCAGCAGCAGCACGGGGGCCGCCTGCGGGTCGACCTTGCTCACGATCGGCGCGTCGATGCCGCGCGGCAGGTCACGCAGCACATTGCTGACCTTGTCGCGCACATCCTGGGCCGCCACCTCCGTCGGCTTGTCCAGCTTGAAGGCGATCGCCACCTGCGAGAAGCCCTCGCTCGAGGTCGAGCGCAGCTCATCGATGCCGTCGATGGTGTTGACCGCGCCCTCGATCTTGTCACTGATGTCGGTCTCCACCTCTTCGGGTGCCGCCCCCTCCAGCGTGGTCGTCACCAGCACGAAGGGCAGATCGACGTTCGGGAACTGGTCCAGGCCGAGGCGCGTGTAGCCCACCGCGCCGAGCACGACCACGACCAACATCAGCACGCCGGCGAAGACCGGCCGGCGCACGCAGATTTGAGCCAGCCACTGCATGGCTTATTCTTTCCCTTGCTGGTTCATGGCGATCAGCTGCCCATTCTTCAGATCATCGAGCTTGCCCAGGGCGACGCGCTCCCCGTCGCCCGCGCCCCGCAGCACCGCGACCCGGTCGCCCACCTCGGGCCCCAGCGCGAGCACGCGCTCCTCCAGGCGGTTGCCCGAGACGATGAAGGCGTGCGACTCGTCATCCCGGGTGAAGACCGCGGCCCGGGGGATGGTGGGCAGCCGTTGCTGGCCCACGACCAGCTCCACGTCGGCGAACATGCCCGGCATGAGCAGGCGCTCCTTGTTCGGAACCAGCGCTTCGACGATCAGATCGCGGGTGGTGGAGCGCACCACGCCGGACACAAAGCGAACCGTGCCGCTGAAGCGCTGCCCCGGGTACGCCGCCACCACGAAGCTGACGTCGCCGCCCTGGTTCACGTTCTGCACATCCGCCTCGGGCACGGAGAGCTGGAGCCGGATCGGATCCGCGGACACCAGGCTGACGACGCGCGTGTCCTGGCGTACATACTGCCCGACCTCCACGTAGCGCTCCGCGATGATGCCGGCGAAGGGCGCACGGATCACGCCGTCCCCCACGTTCTGCGCGGCGAGCTGCGCGCGCGCGGCGGCGGCCTCGGCCGTCAGCGGCAGCGTGCGGCACTGGGTCATCTTCTGCAGGTACTCGAGGTCGGTGATCGCCGCCTTCTGCTTCAGCCGCTCGTAGCGCTCGCACTCGCTCTGCGCCTGCTCCTGCTGCGCGCGCGCGCTCGCGGCCTGGGCCTTGGCCTCAGTCTCGGAGAACGCGGCCGCGCGCGTGTCGAGCTTGGCGATCACCTGGTTTGCCGCGACGCGCTCGCCGCGCTCCACCGCGGTCGACAGCACGCGCCCGCTGGCGTTGGCCGCCAGGTCCACCTCGCGGTCTCCGCGCAGGGTGCCGCTGAGGCGCAGCGTGCGCGGCACGTCAGCGAGGGTCACCGGCTCGCTCTGCACCGCGATCGCGGCCGCCTCGCGCGGCGGCTCCGCCGCCTCGCTCTCGCGCTTGCAGCCGAGCCCCAGCGCGCTCGACAGCAGGCAGGGCGCCAATGCTGCCAGCAGCGTTCGAGAGAGGTGTGAATTGCGAGGGGTGATGCTCATGGATTGTTCTCCGGCGCGGCGGGCGATCCGCTGGTGACGCTGGCACCGACGGCCAGCCGTAAGCTCGCGCGCGCATACGCGAGGTCGGAATCGGACTGGATGCGCGCCGCCGACGCGAGGAACGCGTCGCGCTGCGCTTGCGTCACATCCAGCTGCGTGGCGACGCCGGCCTCGTAGCGTGCCTCGGACAGCTCCGCGGCCCGCGCCGCTGCCTGCTCCTGCACGCGCGCGGCGCGGCTCTTGGCGATGCCGGCTTCGACGCGGCGATAGGCCTCATAGGTGGCGTCCTGAGCGGCGCGCTCCGTGCGCTCGACCCGCACCAGCTGCGCGTCGAGCGCCGCCGATTGCGCGTCGTGCGTGGCGAGCAGCCCGTAGTCGAAGCGCCAGGACAGCGTGAGCTGCAGCGTGTACGCGCTGGAGCGGCCGGCGAAGCCGGTGGCGTTGGTGACGCGCTCCTGCGCCGAGCCGCCCAGCGTGGGCAGCAAGCTCAGCCCGGCCGCCTTGCGGTTCTCCTCCGCTGCGTGCTGCTGGCGGCGCGCGGCGCGCACGATCGGCGTAGCGCCGGCGCGCGCCATCCAGCCGTCGAGCGGGCCCTCCAGGTGCAGATCGTCCTCCGGAAACTCCTGCGCTGGCGCCGGCGAGAGCCCGCTCAGCGTCTCCAGCGAGCGCGCGGCCAGCTGGACGCCGAGCACGGCGTCGGCCGAGTCCTGCTGGGCGCGCGCCAGGCTGGCGGCCGCGCGCTCGTGGTCGAGATCGGTGGCGGCGCCGGCGCCGCGGCGCTCATCCACCAGAGTCAGGTTGGCCTGCGCCGCGCCGATGCTGCTCTCCGCGGAGCGCACCAGGGCGGAGGCGCCCAGGAACTGGTAGTAGGCGCGCGCCACGCTGCGCGACACGTCGATCACCGCCGCCTCGCGCTGCGCGCTCGCGCCCTCGGCGCTGGCGACGGCCGCGTGGTAGCGGTGATGATTGGCCAGATCGATGATGGGCACGTCCAGCTGCGCGAAGGCGTCCAGCTGGTTCAGCGGCGTGATCACGACGCTGCGGGGAACATCGCCCGGCACCGTGATCGCCGCCTCGCTCTGGTTGCGCGTGTAGACGCCGCGCGCCGACAGCGAGGGCAAGAGCCTGCCGAGCGCGGCCTGGGCCTCCGAGCTGCGCTGTTGCTCCGTGGCGCGCGCCTCGCGCGTATCGAAGCTCTGCTGCTCCGCCTGGCGCAAGAAAGACTCGAGCGGCTGCGTGGCGCCCGCTGGCAGCGCGAGCGCCAGCAGTGCCAGCGCGCAGCGGCCGATCATCCCCCATCGTCTGCGTCGAACCATCGAGCTCATCTCTCCCTGCCGACCGCGCGGCGCGGCGCGCGCCGACGCGAAGCGTTGAAACCCGCCGCACGCAGCAGCACATCGACGACCTGCGCGGCGTATTGCTCTGCGCTCAGCCGCCCCACCGGGCCGCCCGCGATCACCTCTCCCATCACGAAATGGTGCAGGCTGCCCATCAGCATGCGCGCCAGCAGCTCCGCGTCCAGATCGCGCAGCCGCCCGCTCTCCAGCTCCAGCTCGAAGAAGCGCCGCAGCGCTGCGATCACGCGCCGGTAGCGCTGCCCGCGGTCAGGGTTGCGCTCGACGCAGTCGCTCTGGTCCGGATTCGACCAGCTCATCATCATCACCTGCACCGCCACGCGCCCCAGCCGCAGGAACTGTTCCGCGAAGTCGCACAGGGTCGCGCGCAGATCCGGCTCACCCGCGCGGCCCGGCAGCGCTTCCACGAACGCCAGCGCCTGGTCCGGATCGAACTGCATGGCGGCCCGGAACAGGTCCACCTTGGACTTGAAGCGCAGGAAGATCGTGCCCTCGGCCACGCCCGCGCGGGTCGCGACCTCCGCGGTGGTGGCGCGGATCCCGTGCTCCAGGAACACCTCGCGCGCGATCTCGAGCAAGCGCTCACGCGAGATCACCGGCGGACGGCCACGCGGCCGCGCGCCCGCCGTGCCACCGACACCGGCCCCTGAATTGCCCTGCAATGGGGCGCTGCGAGAAGCCCGGGAGGCCATTTGTTGAGCAGCGACTCATATATGTCGCAAGGCAAGGAACGGCAAGGGACGCCGCTCGAAAAGCGGGCTGCATCACCCCTGAGGTGGTCGCAGCGCCGGCGTCGTGCGGCGGGCACATGCTGGAGCCGCTGGTGAGCGCCCGGTGGCGAGCCCCCCTGAACGGCGCATGAGGCTCAGCTCGCGCTCTTGCCGACCGCGGCGATCACGCCGAGCAGCGCGCCCTGGAAGGCGCGCAGCTGTGGCTCGGCGGGAGCGCCCGTGAAGGAGGCCACGAAGAAGCGATCGCGGGCGACGCCGTCCTCGGTGCGGATCTCGCAGCGCGAGACCTCCAGCCCGTGTTGATGCAACAGCCGCGCGACGGTGTGGAGCAACCCGGGGAAGTCGCGGGCCTCGAGCGACACTTGCCAGTGATCGGGGACCGAGGGATCGGGCGCGTAGGTCACGCTGGCGATGCCGACGCCCTCCGCGCTCGGCTCCGCCAGCTGCGGCGCCGCGCTGGTGCTGCCCAGCAGCTCGCGGATGGTGCGCGTGCAGGCCTCCAGCCGGGCGGGTTCGGGCGCGCCGCCCCCGACGTTGCGCAGCCAGAAGAAGTCGACCGCCTCGACCCCCTGCGGGTGAGCCCGGGAATAAATCTGCGCCGAGCGCACATCCAGCGCGTGCGCCAGGAAGGCGGAGCTCACCAGCGCCACCAACCCGGGCCGATCCTCGCTCACGACGCACAGGATGGCCAGGCCCTGAGGCAGCGTGCGCCAGACCACCGCCCGCGCCGGCTCACCGCCGCGCTGCTCCACGATCTGCGCATGCTCCTCCACATCGGCGTCGGAAAATGCGTTCCGGTATGCCACTGGCATCGATTCCACAAACTGTGCCGCTCGCTCGGAAAGGACTCGCTGGTTCGTCATGGCGCCGTCCGCCGCAGCCTAGCTCGAGGCACGACGCGCGCGAGGAAGGAGTGGCCTGCGCACGCTGCCGCCGCCATTTTTTGCGAGCGAAACTGGCTCGAAACCGGCTGCGCATGCTCGCCGCCAGGCTCCCGCAACGCCTTCGAAGCTCGCGCGCCGGCGGCGCCGGCGGCGGGTAGTCAAGGCCCAATTGTCGGTCGCCGAAGGAATCGGCGCAGATCCTGCCGCTCCGGACGCGCTGCGCCAGCAGCAGTGTGTGCTTTTGGCACGAGAACTCAGCGCGCTGCCGCCGGCCGCAGACGTTTACTCTCCCCCGCCCTTCGCCTAACAATCGATCTCGATGGACACACAGACAGCACCTGCTCGACATCCAGCGTTCTGGGTCCCCAGCGCCTACCTGGCGGAGGGCATCCCGTTCGCCATGGTGATCTGGGTCGCCGGCACCATGTTCAAGGATCTCGGGCACTCCGATAGCCAGATCACGCTGGCGACGGCGAGCGTCGGGATCATGTGGTCGCTCAAGCCCCTGTACGCGGGCTTCCTCGACATGTTCAGGACCAAGAAGTTCTGGGTGCTGTCCATGGAGTTCGCCATGGCCGTGCTGTTCGGCGTGATGGCGCTGAGCTTGAGCCTGCCCAGCTACTTCCAGGTGATCATCGGCCTGCTCTGGCTGGTCGCCTTTTGCTCCGCCACGCAGGACATCTGCATCGACGGCGTCTACATCACGTCGCTCGACAAGGATCGGCAGGCGGCCTGGATCGGCTTGCAGGGCGCCTTCTGGGTGACAGGGCGCATCTTCGCGACCTCGATCGTGGTGCTGCTCGCCGGCGCGCTGAAGACGGAGCTCGGCTTCGAGCCCAAGCTGGCCTGGGCGCTGGCGCTGTGTCTCAGCGCCGCGGTGATGACCGGGCTCGGGGTGTACAACTCTTTCATGCTGCCCACCGGCTCGGTCCCCGTGCGCCCGAGCGGCTCGAGTGAGATCCTGAGCACGTTCGGGACGCAGATCGTCGACTTCTTGAGCAAGCCGAAGATCTGGCTGATGCTGCTGTTCGTGTTCCTGTACCGCAGCGGAGAAGGCTTTCTGCTGGTCGAGGCGCCGCTGTTCATGCAGGCCAGGCTGGCGGACGGCGGCCTCGGCCTGACCCTGGAGAACAAGGGCCTGATCGATGGTCTGATCAGCACCGTGGTGAGCCTGGGCGGCGGCCTCGCCGGCGGTGCCTTCATCGCGCGCTACGGCCTGAAGCGCACGCTCGTGTTCATGGCGTTGTGCATGAACGTCCCCCACGTCTGCTACGTCATCTTGAGCCAGCTGCAGTCGCCCGACGCGCCGCTGTCGTTCTACACGATCGGCGCGCTCGTGACGGTCGAGAAGTTCGGCTACAGCTTCGGCTTCGTCGCCAACATGCTGTACATGATGCAGCAGATCTCGCCCGGCAAATATCACATGACGCACTACGCGTTCTGCACGGCGCTGATGAACCTGGTGCTGATCCCGACGCAGATGGCGAGCGGTCCGATCGCGGACGCGATCGGCTACAAGCACTTCTTCCTGTTCGTGATGTTCGCCAGCATCCCGTCGGTGATCGCGGCCTGGTTCGCGCCCTTCCCGAATACGCCCGAGAGCAGCAGCGAGGCCTCCGCGGAGGAAGGCCGCCCCGAGGCCGCAGAGGCGCTGTAGCCGCGATCTCGGCGCTGCCGGCCGGCGAGCGGATCCCGCCCCGGACCCTGCACCAGAGGGTGACGCGCCGTGTCAGATCGGGTCATTCGTCCGCTTGCGTTCGCGCGGCGCGGGGTACATGCTCGATTTGGAGCCCCCGATCGGCTGAAGCGATTGGCTATAGTGGCCCTGCTCGAGAAGTAACGGAGAGAAACAGATTATGGGAACAATGAGCCCCTTGCACTGGCTCGTGGTGCTCGTCGTGGTCCTGCTGGTATTCGGGCCCAAGCGATTGGGAGATGTCGGTAAGGGCCTCGGCCAAGGACTGCGGGGGCTGCGGGAAGGTCTGGCAGGTCGGGACCCGGATGCCCCGCCCGCTCCGACCGGAACTGATGCCAACAAGGCCGACTCCAACAAGCCGGCGTAAATAACCGCGCGCGGAGCGTTGCCGCGCATGCCCCATCCTGCAGTCGCTGGCTGCTCCCGGGCATGCGCGCGAGCGCTTCCGGCGCCTCTCTTGCGGGACACCCGCACCCGAGAGTTTTGCGCTAAGACTGGCGCGCCCGACCCTGCTGGCGAGCACGCGCTCGCTCACCCAGTCGCTTGCTGGGCGTCGATCGAGTCGGGACGAATAGGTTGGAGTCCATGACACAGTCCCCGTTTTCTGAAGTCACCCAGGCACCCGCCGACCCGATCCTGGGTCTCACCGAAGCCTTCCAGGCGGATACGAATCCCAAGAAGGTCAACCTGGGCGTCGGCGTGTATCAGGACGGTCAGGGCAAGGTGCCCGTGCTGTCGGTGGTTCGCGAGGCCGAGCGCCGCTGGTACGAGAAGGAAGACTCAAAGGCCTATTTGCCGATCGATGGGCTGCCCGCGTATCGGCAGGAAGTCCAGGCGCTGCTCTTCGGGCGCGACTCGGCGCTGATCAAGGAGGGTCGCGTGGTCACCGCTCAGGCTCTGGGCGGCACCGGCGCGCTGAAGGTGGGCGCTGATTTTCTGAAGCGCTTCCTGCCCAAGGCAGAGCTCTACATCAGCCAGCCCAGCTGGGAGAACCACCGCGCCGTGTTCGAGTCGGCGGGCTTCACGGTCAAGGAGTACGCCTACTACTCGCCGGAGACGCACGGGCTCGACTTCAACGCGATGCGCGACTCGCTGAACAAGGTGCCCGCGGGCAGCATCGTGCTCTTGCATGCCTGTTGCCACAACCCGACGGGCGTCGATCCCACACCCGGGCAGTGGCAAGAGATCGTCGGGATCTGCAAGCAGCGCTCGCTGCTGCCGTTCCTCGACTTCGCGTACCAGGGCTTCGGTGAGGGCATCGACGAGGACGCGCTCTCCGTGCGGCTGTTCGCGGAGTCCGGTCAGCCTTTCCTGGTCGCTTCCTCGTTCTCCAAGTCGTTCTCGCTGTACCGCGAGCGCGTGGGCGCCGTGTGCTTCGTGACCAGCAGCGCTGAGGAGGCCAAGCGCGTCACCTCGCAGCTGAAGCGCGTGATCCGCACCAACTACTCGAACCCGAGCTCGCACGGCGGGCAGGTGGTGGCGCTGGTGCTGGCCGATCCGGAGCTGCGCAAGCGCTGGGAGGGCGAGGTCGCGGAGATGCGCCAGCGCATTCAGAGCATGCGCGAGCTGTTCGTGCGCCGCCTGGCGGAGCGCGGCGTGAAGCGCGATTTTTCGTTCATCGCCAAGCAGAAGGGCATGTTCTCCTTCTCGGGGCTGGATCTGAACGCAGTGCGCCGGTTGCGCTCGGAGTTCGGCGTGTACATCGTGGACAGCGGCCGCATCTGCGTGGCGGCGATGAACGACAAGAACATCGAGCCCGTGACCGAGGCCATCGCAGCGGTCCTGAAGTAAGGGCCCGAGGGCTCGAGGGGCCAAGGGACTTGGCCCCTCGCCTTGGCGCTCACTCTGCCGGCGCGGGCACGGCCTCGTGCGCCGCTGGCTCGGACTCGGGCGCGGCTTCGCTCGTGGTCGCGAACTTGGCGCAGCCGAGCAGGAACAGCGCCACACCCGCATAAGCGACAGCCACCGTCGGGGTCTGTGCGATGCCGATCGCTTCCCCGTGCATGAAGCCGAAGAAGGTGAGCATGGCGGCCACGCACGAGGCGATCGCGGCCTTGATCAATTGGCGCTCGATCACGAACACGGCGATCGACGCCAGGATGAGCCCGCCGAGAATCGCCCCGCCGCCCATCACGGCCATGCCGTGATACAGCACGCCGTTCTGCATCATCTTGTCGAGCCCCACCGCCGCGGCGCTGGTGCCGGCAGCGCCCAGCGCGTTGTCGATCTGCAGCTTGCCCCAGGCCGCCAGATGCGGCGTCAGCGCCAGGACGATCGCCGGCGCATGCTTCTTCGGCGTCTCCTGGAAGGCCTGCGCTCCGATCAGCATGCCGATGTAGAGCAGGATCGGTGAGATCGCGACCACCGGGATCAGCGAGACCATCACGCTGATGATGCCGAACCACGAGAGCAGCACGACCATGATGCCCGTCGCGCCTGAGTAACCGATGCGCCCGCCCATCGCCTTCCAGCCGGGGTGGCCGATGTACACGGCGTTGATGAAGGGATTGCCCATCAGGCAGCCGATCAGGCTGACCACACCGTCCGCCGTCAGCACGCGCGTGGTCGGAAAGCTGTCGCCGGCGACCGCCGCGCTCTCCACGTTGTCGAGCGCCTCGACCAGGTCGTAGATGCCGAAGGGGATGGCCGTGACCAGGATCACGCCGAGGAACTCGAAGCCCGAGAACACATGGCCCAGCGCCGGGATCGGCAGCGAGAAGCCGAAGCTCGCCACCGATTCGCGCAGCTTGCCCAGGCTGAGCCCGCCATAGTCGAGCCCGAGCGCCGTGCTCGACCAGGCGATCACCGTGCCCACCAGGATCGCCACCAGGCCCGCCGGCACGCCCTTGAAGTAGCGCACACCTCCGAACCAGCTGGCGACGATCAGCGCGAAGCACACGATGCCGATCACGGGCGTCATGAACATTTCCATGGCGGGGCGCATCGAGATGAAGGCGATCGAGACACCGGCGAGCGTGCCGAGCAGCGCGGCTCGCGGCGCGATCTTGCGGATGATGGGCGCCACGAACCCGCCCGCCATCAGCACGAAGCTCTGCACGAACACCCACGTGAGCCCCGCCTCCCAGCCCTTGATTGGATCACCGGTCTTGATCGCGATCGGCAGCATGATCACGAATGTAACGATGAACATATGCGGCACGCTGATGCCCGAGGGCAGCGCGCAGATGTCCGTCCGCCCCGTCTTCTGCGCCAGCTTGTAGGCGAGCCGCGCATAATACATCGTGCTCAGGAACATCATCATGCCGGTCGCCGGCAGGATGCGCCCGAACACCAGCTCATCCGGCATCTTGACCACGAAGCGCAGCAGCCCGGTCAGCACCAGCAGGTTGACCAGGATATTGGTACCGAAGCCGAAAAACGCGTTCCAATCCCCCGGGGACCAGATCCGAGGCCCCCGAGCGCGGCAGTCGCCGCAATGTTGTTCGTCATCTCTCAAACTCCTTGTCGTGAAGCACCTTCCGCGCCGACGAGTGTCGCGAGCGCGGCGAGCACGCGCTCGCTGTCCGTCACCCAGCCGAAGATGCCGCCCTGCGCGCGGATCATGGCCAGGCCCGCCGCGTGAAACTCGGGAAAGTACGAGGCACAGCAGTCGGACGGCACGATGCAGCGGTAGCCGCGGTCGTTGCCTTCCCGCACGGTGGTGTGCACGCACACCTCCGTCGTGACGCCGCACACGATCAGGTTCTCGATCCGGCGGTTGCCCAGGATCAGCTGGAGCTCGGTGGCGTAGAACGCGCCCTTCCCCGGCTTGTCGACGACCGGCTCGCCGCTGATCGGATACAGCTCCGGGATGATGTCGTGGCCAGGTTCGCCGCGCACCAGGATGCGCCCCATCGGCCCTTGCGCTCCGATGCCAAGCTCCTGAGCCGGCGAGCCCTCGCCCCCCGGGGGCGCTCTCCGCTCCAGCTTGGCCCGCGGCGCGTCGCTCAGATCGGGCCGGTGCCCTTCGCGCGTGTGCACGATCAACAGCCCCTGCTCGCGGGCTCGGGCGAGCAGGCGCTGGCACGGCCGCACCGCGCGCCCGAGCAACGACACGTCGTTGCCGAGCGCTTCGCCGAAGCCACCCGGCTCCAGAAAGTCCCGCTGCATGTCGATGATCACGATCGCCGTGCGCGCAAAATCGACGGCGATGGGTCCGGGCTGGGCGTCGATCAACCCTCTGGGCATGGCTCAGCTGTCTCCTTCTTCAACGCAGTGCCTCGATGAGCTGCTGCGAGCTGGCGATCGCCCCGAACACGCCGCCCTGCATGAGCACCATGTTCAGCGCCGCTTCGTGATTCCGCGGGTCCGTGGCCGCCGCACAGTCCGAGAGCAGCAGGCATTCGTAACCTCGGTCGTTCGCTTCTCGCATCGTGGTGTGTACACACACGTCTGTCGTGATCCCTGTGAGCACGATGTTTCGGATACGTCGCCGCTGCAGCAACAGGTCGAGATCGGTCGCGTAGAACGAGCCTTTGCCCGGCTTGTCGATGATCGGTTCGCCGGGCTTGGGGTACAGCTCGGGGATGATGTCCCAGCCGGGCTCACCGCGGACCAGCACACGCCCACACGGCCCCGGATCGCCGATCCCGGCGCCGATCTGCCGCGACCGCCAGCGCTTGTTCTCCGGCAGGTCGCTCAAATCCGGCCGGTGGCCTTCGCGGGTGTGGATCACGAGGAAGCCGAGCTCGCGCAGGCGACCGAGCACGCGCCCGATCGGCTCGATACACGCCCGCGTCATGCTGATGTCGTAGCCCATCAGGTCGACGTATCCGCCCTTGCCGCAGAAGTCGGTCTGCATGTCGATGATGATGAGCGCCGTGTTGTCGCGGCGCAGATCGCCGTCGAAGGGCCAGGCATACGGTTTGGCAGCAACGCTGGGCATTTTTGATCCTCTCGAAGTGGGGAACACCGGGCGCAGTCCTCCGCGCCGGCAGCGCCGATCGGCGCAGGACCTACGTTTCCTGCGTGTTGCAAGCAGCTTTCAGGGCCCGCGTGATCTCGCTCGCGACATGATTTGCCGTCTGCAAGCTCGCTCGGCACGGTAGAGTGCGCTCATGAGTGGTACCGACGTTTCGGTCTTCGCACCCGTGAAGGCCGGCGCACGCCGTCGCCAGCGCAAGCCGTTGCTGAGCGTACGCAACCCGCTGTCAACCCGTGCGCACGCCGCCGCCGGAGTGCTCGCCTTCGTCGTACCGCTGGTGCTGTGGTGCCTGCTCAGCTACGTGCCCCTGCTGTGGCACCCGCTGGTGCTCGTGGAGGACCCGGGTGACAGCAGCGTGCCGGGCCAGTACGCCTACATCGCGGCCGGGCAGCGCGTGGACCGCGCGGTGTTCGAGGGCCGCAACGCGGAGCTAGCGGCCGCGCGCCGGCCGCTCGCGCGCGGCGAGCGCGCCAACCCGATCTTTCTGCCCGCGCCCCACGAGGTCGCCAGCGCGTTCTATTCCGCCTTCACGAGTCCGCCGGAGCGCACGGGCGACTTCTGGCTGCACGAGAGCCTCTGGCACAGCTGCACCATCATTTTTCTCGGCTTCTTGTACTCGATGTTGCTGGGCATCCCGATCGGCTTGCTGTGCGGGACGTTCTCGCTGTTCTCGCGCTTGATCGAGCCGTTCGTCGATTTCGTGCGCTACATGCCGGCGCCCGTGTTCGGCGCCCTGGCCGTGGCGGTGCTGGGCCTGGGTGACGAGCCCAAGATCACGATCATCTTCATCGGCACGTTCTTTCAGGCCGTGCTGGTGATCGCGAACACCACGCGCTCCGTCGACTTCTCCTTGATCCAGGCGGCCCAGACGCTCGGGGCCAACCACCGCCAGCTGCTCACGCGCGTGGTCGTGCCCGCGGCCCTGCCGGCGCTGTATCGCGATATGCGCATCCTGCTCGGCTGGGCCTGGACGTATCTGGTGGTGGCGGAGCTGATCGGCGAGAAGTCCGGCATCAGCGCGTTTCTGTACCAACAGCAGCGCTACCGTCATTTCGAGAACGTGTACGCGGGCATCGTGATGATCGGCATGATCGGGCTGATCACCGACCAGCTGCTCGCCTTCCTCGGGCAATATCTGTTCCCGTGGGAGAGCGGCAAACCCAGCCTGCTGCGCGCGCTGCGCTCGCTGCGCAGGCCGTCGGCGACGGCGGCGGTGACCACCTCTTCCCCCTCCGTGAGCTCATGATCGAACTACCCAGCTACCGAGAGCAGGCCCCCGACGTCGCAGCTCACCACGCGCAGATCCGCGAGCGCCCCGTCGTCATGACGGTGGGTTCGGTGGGGCGCGTCTTCGACAGCCCGCAGGGGCCGATCACGGCGCTCTCGAACATCGAGTTCGAGGTGCACCAGCGCGAGTTCATCAGCGTGCTCGGCCCCTCCGGATGTGG
This sequence comes from Polyangiaceae bacterium, assembly GCA_035760985.1. Lineage (GTDB taxonomy): Bacteria > Myxococcota_A > Polyangia > Polyangiales > Polyangiaceae > SZUA-265. The sequence continues at coordinate 6,733 of DASTRX010000211.1, read as the reverse complement.
CAAGTCGACCCTGATCCGGATCGTCGCGGGCCTCGAGTCGTGCAGCGATGGGGCCGTGCTGATCGATGGCCACCCGGTGGTCGGCCCCGGGCCGGACCGCGGCATGGTCTTCCAGAGCTACACGCTATTCCCGTGGCTGACCGTGCTGCGCAACGTCATGTTCGGCCCGGCCATGAAAGGCGTTCCGCGAGCCCGCGCGGAGCGGCAGGCCCTGGAGTGGCTGCGCGTGGTCGGGCTCGCAAAGTTTGCCGAGCACTACCCCAACCAACTCTCCGGTGGGATGAAGCAGCGCGTGGCGATCGCGCGCGCGCTCGCCAACGAGCCGCGCATCTTGCTGATGGACGAGCCGTTCGGCGCGCTCGACGCGCAGACCCGATGCAACATGCAGGCTCACCTGCTGCAGATCTGCGCCAACGTCGATGTGACGGTGATGTTCATCACCCACGACCTGGACGAGGCCATTTACCTCTCCGACCGCATCGTGGTGCTGGGCGCGCATCCGGGGCGTGTGCTCGAGATCATCGAGGTCCCCGTGCCGCGCCCGCGCAGCGTCGGGCAATTCCTGTCGGGACCTTTCCTCGCCACGAAAGCGCGCCTGGAGGAGTTGATCCATGGCCAGGCGGAACCGGAGGAGACGCTGGCCGCCCAATAGGGCCTGCCTCTACTTGGCGACGACCGCTGCTGCGCCAGCCTGATGCCGCTTCACCACCGCGGCAACCAAGCTCGAATCCAGATACGTCTCCGGCTTCTGCGACACCTTGTACACACCGTTTTCCAGATTGAAGGTGTCGACCATTTGACTCGAGAAGCTCACGGACTCGAGCGTTGAGCCCGGCTGGAAGTGCTTGAGGTTCGCCTCCGCGTTCAACAGGAACGTGCCGCCCAGCAGCGGCGCGTACTGGGCCGGCGTGAGGCTGACGCGGCCGCTCATGATTTCCAGCGCTTCCTTCTCGTTGTTCTTGTCCGCCAGAAAATCGGCGACCTGGAACCACACGTCCACCACCTTCTCCCAGTCGGCGCGGCGCTCGGCGAGGCTCCTGGGGTTGACGGCCAGCACGTCGTAAATGATGCCGGGTGCGTCCTTGCTGGTGAACACCGCCTTGGAACCGGCGACCTCCTTCAGCGCCTGACCACTGTTCGGCTGCCACGCCACGATCGCGTCCACCGACCCCGTCTTCAGCGCCTGCGGGGTCTGATCGGTGGGGACGTTGACGATGCTGATGTCCTTGGTGGTCATGTGGTGCGCCTTGAGCGCGTTGAGCAGCAACAGGTGGCTCACGAAGCCAACCTCGACACCGACCTTCTTGCCCTTCAGCTGCTCGACCTGGTCGATGCCCTGCCGAGCCACGACCATGTCGTTGCCGTTGCTGTAGTCGTTGATCACGATCGCCACGCTCGGCGCACCGCTTGCGCCGGTGACGAGCTGATCGCCGTTGGTCATGCTGCAGGCATCGACCTTGCCGGCGCTGAACGCCTCCATGCTGGGCACATACTCGAACCACTTGAAGTCGACCTTGACGCCAGCCGCGTCGAACCAGTGCTTGTGCAGCGCGATGTCCCACGCCACCCAGCCGGGCCAGTCGCTGTACGCAATCACCAGCGGAGCGCCGGCGGGCGGCTGCGGCGCGATCGCCGGATTCAGCGTCCCGGTCGCCGTCTCGACGGCAGGCTCGGCCTTCGGCTTGGGCGCCTCCGATTTGCAGCCGGCGCACACAGCGCCGGCGAGCGCGACGCTCAACGTGGAAAAAGCGGAAACCACACGACTGAGTTGCATCCCTTGCGTGTTAGCCACCGAGTGTTTCCGCAACATGTCCTGCGCGTGTGGCCCCGGCAACAAGCGTAAACACAACCGTCACGCCGGGCGCAGCGGCGAAACTCAGGCGACCCACAAGGCTCGCTGTTCCGCGAGCGGGCGCACGGGCTTCAGTTGGTGGAGCTGGTCGGCAGCGGCGGCATGATGCTGGAGCGGGTCGTGAGCAGCTCTCGCTCCGCCTCGACCGCAGCCTGCCGGTTGAGCTGCGAGGCCGCGCCGTCGATCTCCGCCGCGAGCTCCGCCGCTGTGGACAGGCCCGCCGCGGCCTCGGCCAGCAGCGCCAGCGACTGCTGAAAATTCTGCAGCGCGAGCTCGATCGAACGCGACGCGGCCTCGTTGCCTTCGAGCTGCCGGATGCGCCGCTCGGCCACCGTCAATCCACGGCGCAGACTCGCGCGCACCCCGAGATCGGTCTCGCTCGCCAGCGCTTGGTGCAGACTGGCGACTTCGGTCTGCAACTCCGCCAGCGGAACCTGCAGGGCCGCGCGACGCAACCGCTGATGCGTGTTGCAGACCTCCGCAAAGCCCGGCAACAGACCTTCCAGGCGGCGCACGAGCTCGGCGCGCTCGGCGGGCGCGAAGTCACCGCGGGAGGAGCACAGCTCTTCCACTCGCTTCAGCGCGCGCTGCACGGCCTCCGCCCGCTCGGCGTATTCCGGCGGCACCAGCGCGGAGGCGGACGGCGACGGAGGCGTGCGCGCGGCCAGCTCCGCCTCACGCTGCGCGTCCGTGTGGCGCCGGAAGGCGCCCAGCCTGGGCCCCGCCACGAGCCAGAGCGCCTCCCCGACCAGGCCCGAGATCAGCGGTGCCCAGGAGGCGAGAGCAGCCGAAAATGTCGCCGAGCCCGCGAGCAGAATGACGTTGTATTGGTTCGCGAGCGCCGCGCGAAAATAGCTCGTCGGAGCGCTCACCGGGGGCTGGTTCAGGGTCACTTGATTCTGAGTCATAGAGTCTCGGACATCGAGCGCTGGGTCATCCCGCTCCAGCTCATCGAACGCCAGCCATACGGCGCCTCACGCTGATCCGCGGATGAACAGGACATCGGTACGCCGATTCATGGCCCTGCCCTCGGCGGTGTCGTTGGGCGCGACCGGCTTGGCCGAGCCGTTGCCGCGGGCGACCAGACGATTCTTCGGCACGCCGCGCTGGACCAAATAATCCACGATCGCCTGCGCGCGCCTCTGGCTCAGCACCTGATTGACCGCGGGGTCGCCCGTGTCGTCGGTGTTGCCCTCGACGCGGATCGACATGCCGCGGGCGATCTCGAGCTGCGGCACGATCTCGCGGTTGATCATGGCCATGGCCGAGGGACCCAGCAGCGCGCTGCCCATCGCGAAGTTGATGGAGAGCGGCTTCGTGAACAGCGCCTCGCCGCGGTAAGCGACCTTCGGGTTGTACAGATCTTCCGGCGCGGCCGCGGGCTTTCCGGCAGCCTCCCACAGCGCGCGCGCCGTGCGATCGTCGCGCAGCGTCGCCGGCGGGAAGCGGTTTTCGATCTCCGCCTGCGGATAGTTGATCCAGATCGAGTCCGCCTGGTTGTAGACGCGATCAAACGCCGGCGCCGAGCCATCGAGCCCGAAGAAGCGCACGTTGTCCGCGAGCGTCGTCCACTTGGCCCAGCTCAGCGCGCCCAGCGTCTTCTCGTAGCCGAGCTCTTCCTTGAAGCGCGAGCACGAGTCGGTGATCACGCGCGCCGCGCGGGGCCGATCGGCCTCGGCCGCTGCCACCGACTTGAACCAGACGTCGGCCAGCTTCCTTGCGACGTCCGGCCGCGCATCGAGCGTGTCCTTGCGAGCGAGCAGGACGTCGGCCACCAACTCAGACGCTTCCGCAGTCGAGAACAGGCGGTGCGCGCCCCTGCGCTCGCTCAGCGCGAGCGTGACGTCCGGCTCCCAGAGGCACGCGACATCCACCTCACCCTTGACAAACAGCTTGCGCGCGAACGTGAAGTCATCCAGCGAAAACTGCGTCGCGTTGCGCACCTGGGCGGTCTGCGCCGGGCTGAGCCGCGAGTTGGTGATCATGAACTCGAACACGGTGTGGTCGGGACTGAACATCAGCGTCGCCGACTTCCGGCCGAGCACATCCTCCACCTGCTTCACCTCCGACGAGGCGACGCAGGCATCGCCGCCGCGCGACCAGTCGATCTGCAAGAAGGCACGGACCGGCACCTCCGCCTCCAGGAACGTGCCGAGGTTGATCGGCATCTCGTCCACTGTGGTCCAGACGAAGTCGACTTCACCCGCCGCCAGTGCCTTGTTCTTGGTCGGCGCGTCCTCCAGGAATTTGATCTCCAGGTCGAGACCTGCCTTGGCGGCGATCGATCCCGGCTGCGTCGTCAGGCCACCGGCGCCGACCACCAGCGCGAGATGCCCGGGCCACTGCGACAGAGCCACTCGCACCGGACGGCTATCGAGCGTCGTGTACGGGGCGGGCGTTGCCGGCGCCTTCGCGGCTCGCTCGCCACCTGCGGCGGCAGCGCTGGACGGCGCGCCGCTCGCCGGCTGGGCCGCCGCTCGCGCGCTGGCAGCGCCCGTGGCAGGCCCCGCGCCGACAGCGCTGCTCGGCGTGAGCGACTCCGTGCGCGCGCTCAGCTTGGGCTCGACGACGAGCTCGTCATCTTCGCTGCGGACAGCATTGGGCCCGTAGGTGTGCACGGCGGCGACCAACGCGCCGACGCCGATGATACCGATCAAACTCTTGGCGAGTGGAGTGAGTCTCTGCATCAGATCTCGTGTGCCCCCCGCGGCGGCGAGGGTGGCTCTCGGACGATCGCTTCGTCAAGTCGAAAAGACTGCGGCATGGATCTGGAACGCGCGCGACAATTGCTCAACGTCGAGAGCAAAGCTGGCTAGCAGAGCCTCGCCGCGCGCAGGCTGACCGCAGCAACTGGCAGATTTTCCGCCGCAGATGTCACCACGTGGACACATTGATTCCGTATCGAGCGCACGTCTGACGAAACTTTTGGGAAACTGGCGTGCGGCGAGCGTACGCACAGATCGCCGGGGTCGCGTTGGTCGCGCGACAACTCGCGCGAGCCACTCCGCACCCCGAGGCGCGACGCACTTCGCTGCGCTCTCTCTCCTGCACGTCTCGCTCGCAGTCAGTGATTTGTAAAATGCTCTTGGCTCTTAGGCGCGCCCGGTGCGCGGACGTAAACGTGGGCTGCATCGACCTGGCCTGGGGGAGCGCCGCCGGCGCGGCGCGCGGCGATGGGTATAGTATACTGTCACGAGTGTCCAACATATTAGATGGCGCTCCGCCGAAGATCTGGGCTAGACGCACACCGAACGAACGATGAAGTGAGGTGAAACAAGTGAAAGAATCCAACTCGCTCGCGCTGGAAGGGCTCCATTCACCGGCGCCCGGGGCTCGTGCTGGGCTCGCATCGCTGCGACCGCCTCCTGGTTTTACTGCGCACCTGACCGGCATGAGCTTGACGGACCTGGTCCGTCTACAGGCCATGACCGACGCCAGCGGCGTGTTCCTGGTCGTCTCCGGGGAGCGTTCAGGGCTGCTGCACTTCGTGCAGGGTCAACTCCTTCACGCGGAGACGCGCGACTTGCGCGGCGATCCAGCGGCGCTCGAGATCTTGGGGTGGGCTGAAGGTGATTTCATTCGCTCCGAGCGGCCGCCCTCGGGCGCGGCCACGGTCGCCTCCCCGCTGGACTCGTTGCTGGCACAGGCCCTGGGCATCACGGGCCTGTCGAGCTCGTCACGATCGATGGCCGCCACCGGCGTGCGCCGCCGGAGCGAGGCGCGCGATGTTGCTCCGGAGCTCGCCGAGCGCAACCCCTCCTCCACGCGAGATCTGCGCGCTGCCGCCACGCCCGGCATCGCGGCGGCGCCAGCGCCACGGCGCTCCTCGAAGTTGCCCGAGGGGCGGGCGCTCGCCAGCGCGCTGGTGAGCCCGCTGGGCGATCTGGTGGAAGGGCGCGGCGACGGCGCTGACGCCCTCGCCACGCGCGTGGCCTACGTCGCGCGCCTGAGCGAGGTCATCGGCCAGGCCATGGGCTCGGGCGAGACCCGCGCCCTGCGCGTGCGCTACGCCGACTCGGAGCTGGCGATCCATCCGCGCTCCGATGGCCACGTCTACGGTTGCTCGGTCGCGCCCGAAGCGCATTGAACCGAGAGAGAGACCTGCAAATGATGAGCGATCGTGCCTTGCATTCACTGCGCGACATCGAGGGGGTCTACGGGAGCTTCATCATCGACGCGAACGGCGAGACCGTCGCGCGCGATCTGCCTGCTCTGTTCGACGACCAGACGCTGACGGACTCCGGCGAGCGCATCATCCGGCTCTGGGAAGTGCTCTCCGAAGAGGGCGCTCCCGAATATGCGCTGCTGGAGTTCGCGGAGTACTCTCTGTTCGTGCGCGGGGTGTTCCTGAGCAGCGCGGCTCGGCCTGGCCTGGCAGCGAATCTGACGTTGAGCGAAAGCGCCGCCCCCGGCTGCCTGTGTGTGGTGGTTCCCCCGACGGTCAATCTGCTCGCGCTCCGGCTCGCATCGAAGTGGGTTGCTCGAGAGGCGCCCCGCTTCCCAGCGGCGTCCTGAGCGATTCATCCTTCACTGCATCTTTCCACCAAAGACATCCCCGGCCCAAGGCCAGGTGGCGTGTGGACGAGCGCGCTGGCACGCGTATGCTTCCCGCGGGAGATGGGCCGTTCGCCAGCGGCCATCGAGACCGCATGCGACGAACCGCTCCGAGCTCCGCCTCACGCCCCGCCCTTACCTGCCGTGGACTGTTCTTGCTCGGCGCGAGCCTGCTGGCGCTCGCCTGTGGCAGCGGCGACGAGCCGCAGGTCGCACGACTCACCCTCGATGGGGTGAGCTGCGCGCCGGGCGCCGCCGCCTGCGGCAACGACTGCGTGGACCTTTCGTCCAACGCGCAACACTGCGGCGCCTGCGAGAACGCCTGCG
>DASTRX010000210.1:0-3956 GCA_035760985.1 Polyangiaceae bacterium | reverse complement strand
ACGAGATCGTCGTCGGCGAGCTCTCCGACCTCGTCGCCCAGCACCCGTTGCGAGAGGGGTTCTGGGAACAACTGGCGATCGCCCTGTACCGCTCCGGCCGTCAAGCCGAGGCCCTGCGCGCGATCGACGACCTGCGCCGCCAGCTCGTCGAGCTCCCAGTCGAGCCAGCCGATCTCGCTGTCCTGGCAATAGGCGTTGTTGTTGCCGCGCTGGGTGCGGCCGCGCTCATCGCCATACAGCAACATCGGCACTCCCTGTGAAAGGAAGAGCGTGGCCAGGAAGTTCCGCATCTGGCGCGTGCGCAGCTCCTTGATGGCGGGGTCATGGGTCGGACCCTCGGCGCCGCAGTTCCAGCTCTTGTTGTCGTCTTCGCCGTCGCGGTTGCCTTCGCCGTTGGCCTCGTTGTGCTTCTGGTTGTAGGAGACCAGGTCCCGCAGCGTGAAGCCGTCGTGAGCGGTCACGAAATTGACGCTCGCGTACGGCCGGCGCCCGTTGTGCGCGTACAGATCGCTGGAGCCGGAAAGCCGATACGCGAGCTCGCCCACCTGGCTCTCGTCACCCTTCCAGAAGCGGCGCACCGTGTCGCGATAGCGGCCGTTCCACTCCGCCCAGAGCACGGGAAAGTTGCCGATCTGGTAGCCCCCGGGGCCGATGTCCCAGGGCTCAGCGATCAGCTTGGCCTGCGAGAGCACCGGATCTTGCGTGATCACGTCAAAGAACGCGCTCAGACGATCCGCCTCGTGCATGCCGCGCATCAGCGCGGCAGCGAGATCGAAGCGGAAGCCGTCGACGTGCATCTCCGTCATCCAGTAGCGCAGGCTGTCCATGATCAGCTGCAGCGTGCGCGGCGTCAGCACGTTCAGCGTGTTGCCCGTGCCCGTGTAGTCCATGTAGTAGCGCGCGTCTCCGTTCACCAGGCGGTAGTAGCTGGCGTTGTCGATGCCGCGGTACGACAGCGTGGGGCCGAGGTGGTTGCCTTCCGCCGTGTGGTTGTAGACCACATCCAGGATCACCTCGATGCCGGCCGCGTGCAGCGCCTTGACCATGGTCTTGAACTCGCGCACCTCCTCGCCCGGCGCGTGCCGCGAGTACGGGCTGCGCGGGGTCCCCGCGCCAGCGTGCCGGCTGTAGCGCGAGTCCGGCGCGAAGTAGCTCAGCGTGTTGTAGCCCCAGAAGTTGCGCAGTCCACGCTCCACCAGGAAGCGCTCGTCCACGTGATAGTGCACCGGCAGCAGCTCGACGGCGGTGACGCCCAGCGACTTCAGGTAGTGGATCACGGGCTGGGTGGCAAGCGCCGAGTACGTGCCGCGCATGCTCTCGGGCACGCCGGGGTGCAAGCGCGAGAAGCCGCCCACGTGCAGCTCGTAGATCAGCGACTCGTGCAGCGGGATGCGCGGCGGGCGGTCCTCCTCCCACGGGAACGAGTCGTCGACCACGACCGCCTTGGGCACGTAGGGCGCGCTGTCCCGCGTGTCGAACTGCAGATCGTCGGAGCCGATCGGGTAGCCGTGCAGGGCGTCGTGCCAGATCAGCTCGCCGGCGAGCGCCTTGGCATAGGGATCCACCAGCAGCTTGTGCGGATTGAAGCGCAGCCCGCGCTCCGGCGCATAGGGCCCGTAGACGCGATAGCCGTACAGCTGCTTGGGCGCCAGGTGCGGGATGTAGACGTGCCAGGTCTCCTGCGTCTGCTCCGGCATGGTGATGCGCACGGTCTCCGAGGCGCCGTTGGCCTCGTCGAACAAGCACAGCTCCACGCGCGTCGCGTTGCGCGAGTAGAGCGCAAAGTTGACGCCCTGACCGTCCCAGGTCGCGCCCAGCGGATAGGGCCTGCCGGGCCGCAAGGTGGTGAACTCGAGCTCCGTGGCGGGCCCGCGCACCAGCACGGTGCCCGCCTCGTCCGGTGAAAACCCCTCGGGCCAGCGCGTGCGCGCGTCATAGCGCGCGGCGCGCAGATCGGCTCGATGCAACACGGCCCCGCTGAGCACGGCCCCGCGCAGATCCGCGGCGAACAGCGTCGCCTCCTCCAGGTCGGCCGCGGAAAGATCGGCCTGGTCCAGAATGGCCTGCGTGAAATCCGCCGATCTGCACGAGGCCTGCCGCAGCCGTGCGTTGCGCAGATCGGCGCTGCGCAGCCGCGCGCTGCGCAGCGTGGCGCGCTCCAGGTTCGCGTCCACCAGGGTCGCTGTGTCCAGGTTGGCGCGCGACAGATCGGCGCCGCCCAGCTGCGCGTTGCGCAGGTCGGCGTGGGCCGCGATCGCGCCCACCATGCGCACGCCGCTCAGGTTCGCGCCGCGGAACGCCGCCTGGCGCAGATCGGCGCCGGAAAGGTCCGTCTGTTGCAGCGACGCGCGCCCCAGCTGCGCGTTCGCCATGCGCACCTCGACCAGGCGAGCCCCTGACAGATCGCTGCCGCTGAGCTCCACCTGCTCCAGTGTCACGTCGGCGATGGTCGTCTGATTCAGCGAGCACTCGCTCAGATCCGAGCCACTCAAGTCCTCGCTCTGCAGGTGCGTGTTGGACAGATTGGAGCGCCGCAGGTCGCGCCGGCTCGGTGCGACGCTGCTCCGTGGCTCGTCTTCGGGAGGGGTGTTCATGCTCCCGAGAGCTTATGGCATGTGCTGACGCGCCTGCCAGGACCGCATGCCCAGCGCTGAAGCCCGGCGCATGTTGTGAGGCGATCTCGCTGCCGCGTCGCTTTCCGCCTCGTTACTCCGGGGCGACGCGAGCGCTCGCCCCTACGAGGGCATGCGTGCCGCCCACCGCCCGGACCCGCTCAGAACAGCCAGGCCACGCCGATTCCGTAGTGGAGCTTGGGACCGAAGGGAAAGTTGACGCGCTCGCCGCCGTGCAGGCCGAATTCGCGCTGCACCCTCTCGGAGCCCGCGGGATAATAAACGACCGGCACCGAGAGCGCGAAGCGCTGCCCGCCGATGTCGAGATGGGACTGGTACGCCAGGCCCAGGCCGTGCCCCAGCAGGGTGCTGTAGCGATAGCTGAGCGACATGCCGCGCTCCGACGCGCCGAACAGATAGAACGTGTCGACGTTCAGCTGCGCGGTGCTGGTCAGCTTGAAGCGCGCGAACTTGTCGTCGGTGGGGTCGTCGTCGACGATGTAGTACTGCGGCGCGTACGCCAGGCTGGCGCGCACGCCCAGGTTGCCGATGCGCAACTGTCCGCCCGCGCCGACTCCGTCGGCCACGTGCAACAACACCAGCCCGTTCAGGCGCATCGTGGGCGGCGCCGGGCGATCCGCTTCAGCGCGTCCCTGTACGGCGGCGTCGATCTGCACCGCTTGCTGGGCTGGCGCCCCACGCGCGGCGCCCGCCACCACAGCGCCACCCAGAGCGACTTGATCGAGCTCGATCGGCGCCTCCGCGTCGGCCGCGGGCGCCGGTTGCGCAGCGCTCAGCGGAGGCGCGTCCGCGGCGAGCGCCGGTGTTCCAATGCTGAAACTCAGAGTGGCTGCCACGAGCCAGCGCCCACCTCGAGCCATCCCCAGCGCGCGAACGTCTGACAAACTTCGTCCTCTCCGCAACACCGCCGCCGCGCCGTGATGCCCAGCGCAGATCAACCCAGCGTCGATCAAAGCAGCGACAGCGGAGCGCGCCCCCAGCCTCGCTCAGCTGCCTCTCTCGCGGTCTATAACAAGACGCGCGCCGAGGCTATCACCTCTTCGGGCCATTCACGGCGCGGCGAGCGTTACCAGACGCGGACGCGATGTAGGGTCGAGTCTTCAGGGAACTGGCGGATCCCACCAGCTGGAAAGATTCGACCCGGGCCGTCGCGGTGCGCTCGCGTAGTGCGAGACGTCGTTGGTGTGCCTTCGGCACATGTGCATGACAGGCAGAGCCGAACGGGGCTATCGTGACCCCGCGTTAAAGCGGGCCGCCTGCCCCCGACAGGCGTAATTCCTCGGGCAGCGGCAACCGGGCACGGCGCCATCGCCGCGCTGACCT
>DASTRX010000209.1:0-67452 GCA_035760985.1 Polyangiaceae bacterium | reverse complement strand
TGCGAGTTGCTGGAGTGGCAAGACAGTGAGAGCTCCAAGCCGCAGATCTGGGTGCACGCGCTGCGCACGGTCCGCCCGAGCGAGCAGCTGACGATCGACTATGGCTGGCCTGCCGAGTCCGCCATTCCTTGCCTGTGTGGGAGCCCGAGCTGTCGAGGCTGGATCGTCGATCGTTCGCAGCTCGGCCGTGTGCGCCGCCGCAAGAGCAAGAGCCGGCGCGCCTGAGCTCTGTCGCGATCCGCGAAGTCGCGCTGCATCGATCCGGTGCAGCGCGCGGTTGACTTATAGACTCGATTACGCATCCCTGTTCCACCCGGAGAACCCGAACGGGGGTGTTCCGCGCTGAACCCGTGCGCGACCATTCTGCCCGCAGTTGGCGCGGCGCAGGCGCTCGGAGCGCGAGGGGGGCGGAGGCGGCGCGAGGGGCAGAGGCAGCGCGAGGGCAGAGGCAGCGCGAGGGCAGAGGCAGCGCGAGGGCAGAGGCAGCGCGAGGGCAGAGGCAGCGCGAGGGGCAGAGGCAGCGCGAGGGCAGAGGCAGCGCGAGGGGCAGAGGCGGCGTGAGGGGCAGAGGCAGCGCTGGGGGGCAGAGGGAGCCTGTGGGGGTTCAGGGCTCCGCGCGGGATGTGCCGTACGCGGCGAGGCGAGCTGTCGGCGCGAGCGCGGAAGCGTTGCCCTGCTGTCGCGCTTCCAGAATGTTTCAGCGCGCGAGCAGCGTGAGGCGGTCCGGCGAGCAGCGCTGTTGAAGTCCGATTCAGAGCAGAGCATGCGCGCGTGCCTCGCGCGGCGGCGGCGCGCCCGCGCGCGGGCTCACGCTGCGCGCGCCGAGCTTTGCGCTTTCGTGCGCCGACACGTGCCTTCCGCGGCGCTCTCGTTGCGGTCGTGTCGCGCGAGGTAGGTGCGGGTCGTGTCGGCGCGTGCTCGCGCACTGCCGCACTGCCCACGCCGACGCCGACGTGGCGAAGCGCTGCACTGTCCGGCGCGCACAGCGCATCGCGGATGAAGTGCGCCTCGAGGCCTGTTTAGACCACTCGAGCGCGCCGTAAGTGACATCGGCGCCATGCAGGTCCATTCGCAATCTGAGTTGCGAAGATCAAAGACGCCCGTACTATTGAGTAGAGGGGCACGCGATCGGATGGTTGGTTTGAGGTGGAGGCTCACCGGTGAGGGCCTCCCGTCAGCCCCGATCTGTGTGTCAAACGGGGGTAATCATTCGTCTATCTATGCGACCTAAGCTGTGCGGGGGCAGCCCGCGCCCCGAGCGTCTGGGCGGGTCGAGCCCGCATTCCCAAGACCGCGGGCACATTTCGCGGGTGAGATGTGTGTTCCAGTACTGGGGAATTTGTTCAAGCGAGCCGACAGGAGGGGCGCGTCGTCGCCCGCGTGCGAGTGCTTCCGCTCGGTCTGAGCAGGCCTTCGCTCGAAGGATGAGCATATGTTAAGTTACGCACAGATGGGCGAGCAGAGAGCGGCTCCGCCGGCGGCCGCCCAGGTGGTGGTGGCGAGCGAGCACGCCGAATGGGCTTCCACGGTCTGCAAGGTGTTCGAGGAGCTCAAGCTCGAGGTCGCCGCCTGCAACGAGGAGGAGATCGGCGAGGTCGTGGGCTTCGGCTTTCAGGGCTTGCTGGTGCTCGTGCAAGGGCCGAAGCGCGAGTCCGCTGCGGAGCGAGTGAAGGTGCTGCGGCAGAGCGGCAAGCGTTGCCCGGTCCTGATCCTGTGCGCGGACAACGGCCCCGAAGCAGCAGCGGAGCTGCTCGAGGCGGGCGCGGACGACTACGTCTGCCTGCCTTTCAACGGGCGCGAGCTGGCAGCGCGCGCGCGCGCGCTGATCCGCCGCAGCTCGGATCAGTGGCTGATCCCGGGCTCGCGCACGGAGGTGCGCATCGATCCCGACAAGCGCATGGTCCAGGTGGGCCCCAAGTCAGTGAAGCTCACGCCGACCGAGTTCGCGATCTTCCAGTATCTGGCGGAGCGCCCCGGCATCTGGATCTCCAGCGATCGCATCATCAGCGAGGTGATCGGTACGCATCACGCGCCGCGCACGGCGCTGGTGCGCGTGCACGTCCACCACATTCGCCGCAAGCTCGGTGATTGTGGCTGGTGCGTGCGCGCCGAGCACGGCCGCGGCTATATGCTCAGCGTTTGAGGCCGGCGCAGGGGGGCCGAGTTGTCGCGTGTGGTGGGGCGAGCGCAACGGCCGGCGCCAGGTCTAAGCTCAGTATCCGCGCTGCGCGGATACTGAGCGCGCGCCGTACCGCGAAGAGTGGGTTGCTGCGGGGCGGCGCCGCTACGCCCGCTGCGCGCACTTCGAACGCGGCGTTTGAGCTACCGTGGTGGCGGCGGGCGAGGTGACCTGAGTCGCATGCGGGCAGTCCTGGGGTCGCGTGGAGTCGTGCAGGACCGAGCCCTGGATATCAGTCTTTCACGAAGCCTCGCTTGGCTCTGCCGGATGGCCACGTTCCATCACGATCGGGTCAGAGTGGGCTCGCATCCTTGGCGCGTTGGGCGGCGCCAGCATGTGCCCGCCGCACGACCCCGGCGCGCCGTCTAGCGGCAGCTGAGCGTGGTGGCCCACAGCTCGTAGCTGTTGCCTCGCTGGATCAGGAAGAGCGCGAGCAGTCCTTCGTCGACGCCGACGATGTTGCCTCCGCCGGCGCTGTCGCCCGCGGGCGACAGCGAGATCGGATCGCCGATCGGTGCGAACTGCGCGTCGAGCGTGACACCGCGCACGCTGCGCAGGCCTTGCTGCCCTTCCGTCCACTGTAGGAACCAGCGCGAGTCGGGCAGCGCGGCCAGGCTCGGCGCGAAGCGCTCCTCCTCGGTGCCCGCTTCCAGGGCTTGCAGGTCGATGCGGCGGGTGCGTCCTTCGGGCTCGCTCGTGGTGATCTCGAGGTGCCAGGGCGCGCTGTTCGTGGTGCGCGTCGCCGCGGCGACGGCGGCCAGCTTGCCCGCCGTCGCCAGGCTGGGCAGCCCGAGCTCCACGCCGGTGAACGGCAGCGTGCGCAGCTCGCCGTGCTCGCCGCCCTCGGGCGCGAACCAGCCGATCTGCAGCTTGCCCTGGCGGCCCCCCCGGCGCAGCACCAGCGCCCAGCGCGTCGCGTCCTGGCGTTCGAGCCTGGGGCGACTGAGCTCTTCGTCGGCGCGCATGGTCCAGAGCGGGATCGCGCGCCGGGTGGCGCGTTCCACCAGATTCAGGGCGCGATTGGTGCGGGCGAGGCCCCAGCCCGGTCGCTCCGGCAGCGTGCGCCAGTCGCGGAAACCCCCGACGCTGGCGCGATCGATCGCGAAGCTGGGCGGCGGCGCGCCGGGTGTGGGCACCACCCCGAGCAGCTCGCGCGAGCCGCTGTCGCGCACCAGCTCGGTCGCGCTCAGCGTGGTCGCGTTCAGCTGCAGTCCGAGCGCCGTTCCCGCGCCTAGCGAGAGCCCGATCAGCAGCTCGACGCCGCCCTCGCGCGCGCGCGTCTCCAGCGCAAAGCTCGACGACACAGCGCGCGCGACCAGCTCCGGCTCGCGCTGGCGTGCGCAGGCCTCGCGCGAGCTCGGCGCGGGCACGGGGGCCGCGAGCGCAGCGGACGGACTCGGGCGCGGGCGTACGCTGCTCGAGCCGCCGTCGGGGGTCGGGTGAGAGCCGCGCACCAGCACGGCCACGAGCACGGTCATGCCGAAGCCCATCAGCGCGGAGCTGATGGCGATCAAGCCCCAGCCTTGCGGCGGGCGGATGCGATCGCGCGCGCCGCCGAGCCGTCGGCGCCAGGTAGCGAGCGGCCCGCTCACGAGCGAGGGAGCGGGCTGGGCAGGAGCAGGGGCAGCAGCCACGGCCACCGCGGCAGGAGCGGCTGCAACAGGGGGAGCTGGGGCTGCAGCAGTGGGAGCTGGGGCTGCTGCAGGCGCGGCAGGCGGGGGCGGGGGCGGAGCCTGCAGGCCTTCGATGCGCGTCGCCTCGAGCAGTCGCGCGTCGGGCGCGGCCCGCCCGCGCGGCTGGGTGGGAGGCGACAGCGGCGAGACCTCCGGCGGCGTGGACGTGCCATCCGGATCGATCCGGACCTTGTCGAGGGGGAACCCCAGCACCTTCTGCAGATCCATCGGCGTTCGCTGCCCAGTGAACGGCGGGATCGTCCTCGAACAAAGCAGGACGGGTCCAATCTGAAACAGGGCCGGTGTCCCCTGACTCGGGTGGCAGGTGCGAACGAGTGCGCCACCGCTGGGGCGTTCGGCACAGCCCTGGCTTTTGCGGTTGCTGATGTACGGGCGAGAGCCGTTCAGGAGCTCGAGATGTCCTTGGTTCCGCGCTGGCACACCTTGGGCCTGGCTTGCGCGCTGGGGCTGTGCGGGACGGCTGCGCACGCCGCCCCCGGCGCGGCGAGCGCTGCGGCGTCGGCAGCGCAGCGAGCCACGCCCCCGGGCGCGAAGGTCTCCGCGGGTCAGCTGCTCGCAGACGACAAAGCCTTCGTCGCCGGCGCGGAGGGCGCCACGCTCGAGCTGATCGAGGGCGCGACGCTGCGGCTCGACCCGGGCACGAAGCTGCGCTTCGGACGCACCTTCAAGATGGCGCTCGGCGCTCGCCCTGACGACCTGGTGCCGACGCGCGTGTTGATGCTGGATAGCGGCTGGATGGAGGCGACGCTGCTGGCCAAGCAGTTCGCGCTGTTCGTGGAGGCGCCACGCAAGCTGCGCTCGATCCTGCTCGGTGGCTCGATCACGGTGATCGCCAGCCAGCCCCGCTCGACGGTCGCCCTGGCGCAGGGCAACGCGCTGGTCGCGCTCGACGACGGCTGGAAGTGGAAGCGCCTCTCCGAAGGCTCGATGCAGATCGTCAGCGACGTGCGCCCGGACGGCTACCGGCGTTCGATCCTGCCCGAGCCGGACAAGCCCTCGCTCTCGCGCAGTCTGATGCTCTCTGCTGGCGGCGACAGCGACTCCACGCTGCTCAGCTGGCCCGCGCAGCCGCAAGCGGTCGGCTATGAGGTGCAGCTGCATTCGGGCGACACGCTGGTGCGCAGCGCGCGCACGAAGGAGACGCGCCTGGAGCTGGGCGCGCTGCCGCCGGGGCAGTATCAGCTGACGGTGCGCGGCCAGGACGACTCCGGCATCTACGGTGCCTTCTCGCCAGCCGCCGCGCTGAACGTGATCGGCCTGGACATCCCCAAGACGGCCAGCCGCGGCCCCAACGGCTCGGTGCGGCTGCAGCCCAACCAGCGCGTCACGCTGATCGGCGCCGAGGGGCTCGAGGTCGCGTATCTGGGGCTCGACGACTTCCTGCCGGCCCCCAAGAGCGTGGGGCTCGTGGCGCGGCGGCCCATCTCGCTGGTGCTCCGCCACCCGCTGAGCGGCGAGACCACGCGCCTCGATCTCGAGCCGCTGACCGTGCACGCCCAGATCTCGTTCGCGCGACAGCCGCAGGGCTGGCCCAGCGACGGCCTGGAGCTGGCGGTGAGGCTGGTCGATGACAAGGGCGATCCGGTGCCCGAGAACTTCACGGTGTCCTGCAAGGTGAGCGTCAACATCGATCCCGTCGAGCCCAGCTGGGAGCGCACGGGCTCGGTCTTGCGCACGCGCCTCGCGCGCCCGCCCGGCGCTGCGCCGTGGATGGTGCGCATCGATGTGCTGGACGAAAACGGCGCCTCGCTGGGCATGGACTTCAGCGAGGTCGGGTACGAAAAACCTGCCGCCAGCGCGGCGCGCTGAGGAACGGCGGAGCGCTCCCGCGGGCGGCTACCAGATGACGGTGACGGTCGGCGGCTGAATCTCGATTGCGACGCGCGCCAGATCGACGTGGACGGGTAGTACCGTGGAGCCGTGGCGCTGCTCGCGCAGCTCCTCGGGCGCAGCGGCCATGTCGACCCGGGGCACGACCATCTCGTCGCGCAGGCCGTTGATCACCTCGGGCGGGCCCGTCACCGTGACGTCGACGCCGAGCGGCTCGGTCTTCACTCGGCCGGGCCCGAGCACGACCACGTTGCGCTTGGCGAACTTGCGCTGCACGAGCTGGCGCGCGATCGTCACCTCGACCGTGGCGCTGTCCGGGCCGAGATACGACAGGCGCTGCCCCGGCGGGTCCAGCTTCAGCCGGTGCCGGTACACGCCGTCGGTCTTGCCGGAGACGTCAAACGCGGCCACGCGCACGAACTGCATCACCTCCACCATGCTGGCCGGGCCCATCACCAGGATGCTGGTGGGATCGACCTTCACGCTTTGCACGATGTAGCCGGGCGCGACCGGCCCCGTCACGGAGGCCTGGATGGGCACGCTGCGCTCCACGACGTTCTGCCACTCGAGCGGGATGGTGGCGGGGTCGACGATGTTGACCTTCACGCCCGGGGGCATGGAGAACATCTCGGGTTCGAAGCGGATCGCCGAGGCGTCGCCGCGCCGCAGATCCACCTCCACGGGCGGCACGCCGCTCTGGATCAGCTGGTCGAGCGCGCGCGTGCTCCCGCGCACGGTCACGTGGATGCTCGGCGGCACCAGCGTCATCAGCTCGCGGTGCGCCTCGGAGGCGGGCAGGCGCACGATCACGTCCACCGGCACGGTGCGCTGCTGCTCGTTCTCCGAGCCCCGCTGGTACGCGGTGAGCCCCAGCGCGATCGCGAAGCTCATGGCCTTGAGCCCCAGGTTTTCGCTGATGGCCGCGCGCAGCCAGCGCACCACTCGATTCATGAGGCCGCTGCTACGAGATTTCATGTCGACTCATCCGGGGCGCGCGGTGGAATGGTGGCCTCCGGGCTGGCGGGCGCCTTGGGCCCCTCGCCCGTCGTCTTGACCGGCGACTTGCGCAGAGGCTTCGCCGCCGCGGCAGCGGGCGCTCCGTCGGGCCCGACCGGCGCGTGCATGCCCGAGGGCACGGTGGCGCGGATGCGCACCGAGGCGGGCGGTGCCTCGCTCGGCACCGGCTCCTTGTTTGCGGTCACACCGGGCAGGCGCTCGCGCCGCCGCAACAGCTGCGACGGCAGCATCGACCAGAGCCATTCGCCGGGGCTCTGGCGCTTGGGCGTCTTCTTGGGCGAGAACACGCCTTCCAGCGCGGCGCGCAGGCGCGGCCCGTCCAGATCCGAGACGATGTTGCCGTTGAAGCAGAAGCTGACCGAGCCGCGCTCCTCGCTGACCACCACCAGCACCGCGTCCGTCTCCTCCGTGATGCCGAGCGCGGCGCGGTGGCGTGAGCCGAAGCTCTCGTCGATCACCCGGCCCTGAGTGAAGGGGAAGAACACGCCGGCCTTGGCGATGCGCAGATCGCGGATGATCACGGCGCCGTCGTGCAGCTTGTTCATGGCCTCGGGCACGAACAGCGAGACCAGGAGCTGGCTCGACACGGCCGCGTCGATCTCCGTGCCCTTGTGAGAACCGACGAACTCGTCGAGGTTGGCGTCCTGCTCGAAGGCGATGATCGCGCCCATGCGGTGGCGCGCCAGCTCGGTCGAGGCCGAGATCACCTCGTCGATCACGCGCTGCTCCTGGTAGCGGCCGGTGCCGAGAAAGGCACCGCTGCCCATGCGCATCAGGCCGCGCCGGATATCGTCCTGGAAGACCACCACGATGATCAAGATGGCGCTGGGCAGCACTGTGCCCAGGATCGCGAACAACGTGCCGAGCTCGAAATATTTCGAGACCCCGTACAGCACCAGCAGGAACGCGAGGCCGAGGCCGATCTGCACGGCGCGCGTGCCGCGCAGCACCAGCGAGACACGGTAGATGAGGTAATACGTGATGAGCAGATCGGCCGCGTCACGCAGCAACTCGGTCAGAGCTCGCTGAAGGACATGGCTGAACAGCTCCTCCATCATGGCGGGCTCGCTCCCGCCGCTCCGGAGCGGATCAGCGCCGCCTCCACCAGCAGCGCCTGCCGAACCGGCGCCACGTCGTGCACGCGCACAAATTGTGCGCCCTGCCGCGAGGCCCAGAGCGAAGCCGCGATGGTCCCGCCCAGCCGATCCGCGGGGCCGCTGCCGTCGAGCGCTCGGATGAACGACTTGCGCCCGGCGCCGACCACGATCGGCGTCCCGTCCGCGCCCAGCTCGGCGACCCGTGACAGCAGCTCGATCGAGTGGCGAGCGTTCTTCGAGAAGCCGAGCCCCGGATCAAACCAGACCCGATCGCGCCGTACGCCGCGCTCGGCAGCCCGCTCGCGCGCCGCGCTCAGCTCGCTGCGTACTTCTGCGGTCACATCGGAATAGTCGCTGTCCGGCCACTCCGAGAAGTCACGCATCTGACTCTGATGCGCCCGGGCGTGCGAAACGATCAGAACGGCTTCATGCCGTGCGACCACCGACGCCAGCTCGGGCTCGGCGAGGCAGGTGACGTCGTTGATCACGTGCGCGCCGCGCTCCAGCGCGAAGCTGGCGACGGCGGGGTGGGCCGTATCGACCGAGACCAGGGCGCGGCGAGCGAGCGCCGCGTCGAGCGCGCCGGAAATGCGCGCGATCTGCTGCTCGGCGCTCACGCGCGGCGCGCCGGGCTTGGAGGACTCGCCGCCGATATCCAGGATATCGGCGCCTTCAGCCAGCAGCTGGGCGACACGCTCCCGCGCCGCGTCCAGAGCCTCGTAACGCCCCCCGTCGTAGAACGAGTCGGGCGTGACGTTGACGATGCCCATGAGAGCAGCGGTTCGCTGTCGTGCCACCTGCTCCAGGAGGTCCTGCACGCGAGCCACTTCATTTTTCCCTAGCAAGAGTTCGGCCCACGGGCAAGGCGCGCTGGTACAGCGCACGAATGAAAGGACGGCGGATGATTGGTGCGGCTGAATGGCGCCTGTTGCGCTCGCTTCAGCTCCTCGGCGGGCCTGCCTCTGACGCGGGGCCCGGGACGACATCTACGATCCAGCCGCACCGAGCCCACGCCTGGAACCAACCTGCGACGTTCTGCTGCAGGCGCTCCGCGTGCTCGGGCCATGCCTGCAGCGCATGCTCGCACGCGGCGACGAGCGAGAGCCGCCGCTCGAGCGCGGAGAGCAGCGAGAACGCCTCGGGGCTCAT
Source organism: Polyangiaceae bacterium (assembly GCA_035760985.1). Classification (GTDB taxonomy): domain Bacteria; phylum Myxococcota_A; class Polyangia; order Polyangiales; family Polyangiaceae; genus SZUA-265. Next base: position 58,486 of record DASTRX010000209.1, on the reverse strand, counting down.
CGGTCTGTGGTAGAGCCGGCGGTCGCTCGCGCGGTATAGGACGAGTTGTTGCGCCAGGGGATCGGGAATCTGTACACCTGCGCCCGCATGCCCATTCCTGCGACTTTCCAGTAATTGCATCCGGAGATCAGCGACGGGGTAGCTGACCTCCAGCAAGCGCAGCGCCGGGTTGAGGAGAATCTGACCCGTTTCGAGCACGTTCGGCGGCAGCGTGCCGAGCTTTGCCAGATCCAGGGGCGGGCAGTCGGCCGCGTCGAAGAGCTCGATGAACGCCCACTCCAGCCGCGCCATGTCGCAGCACAGCTGGTGGTGAGGCAGCTCGGGATGACGCGCGACATGCTCGGGAAAGCGGCGGCCCAGCTCGCGCAGCGTCCAGCTGTCGGGCGCAAACGCCTGCAAATAGCTCTCTACGAGGCGCTCCCAGTCCGCTTGACCGAGGATCCCGCCCAGCCCCGGGAAGTCCTCGACCAGCGACGAGGTGTGCCGCAGCCAGAATTGCTCTCGATAGATCTCGATTTGCTCCACGGGCGCGACGCGCTCGTTGCCGGTGAGTCGGTCGGCTGCCTCGAGGCTCAGCGCCGGATCTCGGGGCAGCGCGCGCAGCTGCTGCAGGTGGCGCACGACCCAGTGTTGCAGCTCGGTGAGCTCGCTCCGGCCCGCGTTCGGCCCGCTCCTCGATGCCCTATTCGGCAATGGCCGCCCCGAGGCTGCTCTCTTCGAGCGCCGCCAGCTCGCGCGGACCGCCGTGCCGGCCGCTGTGGTTCACGCCGTGAGGCGCGGCGGGGGCTCGCGCCGGGGCGGGTTCGCCCGCGCTCGGCGTGGCGCTGAGCCCCAGCGCTTCATTGCGCGCTGCGCGCGCCTTCTCCGCCTCCGCTGCCAGCACGTGCCACTCCGGGATCTCGTCGTCCCATTCGATCAGCGTGGATACAGGGCCGCTCAGGCGAATCGTCTCGCGATACAGCTCCCAGACCTCGTCGATCACATGGCCGCGGTGCGTATCGATGATGTACTTGCCGAGGTTGGTGTGGCCCGCGAGGTGGATCTGCACGATCCGCTCGTGCGGCACCGAACGGATGAACTCGCGCGCATCGAAGCCGTGGTTGTAGGCCGAGACGTACACGTTGTTCACATCGAACATCAGACCGATGTCCGCGCGCTCGGCGATCTCCGAGATGAACTGCCACTCGCTCATCTCGCTCGAAGTGTACGTCATGTAGCTGGAGGTGTTTTCGAGCGCGAAGGGCACCTCCAGGTAGTCCTGTATCCGGCGCGCGCGCTCCGCCACCCGCTCCACGGCTTCCCAGGTGTAGGGCAGGGGCAACAGGTCGTGCAGATGAGCTCCCGGCACTCCGCACCAGCAGAAGTGATCGCTGAGCCAGGCCGGCTTCACCTTGCGCACCAGCTGCTTCAAGCGCGCCAGGTAGCTGGGCTCCGGCTCATCGGGCCCGCCGATGCTCAACGAGACGCCGTGCTGGATCAGCGGGTAGTGCTCCAGCACCTGCTCCAGGTGGTAGATGGGCTTGCCCCCCTCCACCATGAAATTTTCACTGATGATCTCGAAGAAATCGAGCGCGGGGCGCTGGCTGAGGATGTGCCGGTAGTGCGGGACCCGCAGCCCCACGCCGATCCCGAGATCTGGAACACCCAGCCGGGGCTTCGTCATGCCGACCACTATCCCAAATTGTGTGGCAAATGGTGGATGTGAATTCGGCGCATTCCTGGCCCGGGCAGAGCACTCCTCAGACCTTCGTGGCGCGCCGGCAGCGCCTGCAGGCGCTGCTGCGCGGCCCGGCGCTGCTGGCCTCGGGCTGGCCGAGGCCGCGCAATTTCCCTCACAATTGCCATCCCTTTCGCGCCGAGAGCCATTTTCTTTACTGTCTCGGCCGGCAGCTGCCCGGCGCGGCCCTGTGGATCGAGCCCGGGCAGGCTCGGCTGTACGCCCCGGCGCCGGATCCGGAGGCTCGGCTCTGGCATGGGCCCGAGCCCACGCTGGAGGACCTGGCGCGCGAGCTGGAGCTGGAGGTTCGCCCGCTCTCCGAGCTGGGCTCGGCAGAGGACGCGGCCACCATCGCGCCCCAGGATCCGCAGGCCGCGGAGTGGCTCGCGGCGCGTCTCGGGCGCGCGATCCGCGCGCAGGCGCCGGAGCCGCGGGACCTGGCGCTCGCCGATGCCCTGATCGAGCTGCGGCTGAGCCACGACGCGGCGGCTCTCGATCAGCTGCGCCAGGCGGCAGCGGTCACGGTCGAGGCTCATCGCGCAGGCCTGCGCTGCAGCGCGCCGGGGCTGCGCGAGGCCCAGGTGCGAGCCGCCATGGAAAGCGTGATCGTGGGCTCCGGGATGACGCTCGCATACCCGCCGATCGTGACCGTCGAAGGGCAGATCCTGCACGCGCAGAGCCACGGGCGCGTGCTCGCCGCCGGCGATCTGTTGCTGGCCGACGTGGGCGCGGAGACGCCGGAGGGCTGGGCCGCCGACGTCACCCGCACCTGGCCCGTATCGGGCCGGTACTCGCCGACGCAGCGCGTCCTGCATCAAGCGGTGGAGGCGGCGCAGCAGGCGGCCTGCGCCGCCGTGCGCCCCGGCGCCCGCTACCGGGACGTGCACCGGATCTCGCAGCGCACGCTGCTCCAGTGCTTGATCGACCTCGGCCTGTTCTCCGGTGCGCTCGACTCCCTGCTCGAGCTGCACGCGGTCGCGCTCTTTTATCCCCACGGCGTCGGGCACCTGCTGGGCCTCGACGTGCATGACATGGAAGACCTCGGCGACCGCGCGGGCTACGCCCCCGGCCGCAGCCGGCAGCTCGACCCGAGCTACCGCTACCTGCGCCTCGACCGCGACCTCCGCCCCGGCATGGTGGTCACCATCGAGCCCGGCTTCTATCAGATCCCGGATGCGCTCCAGGCGATCCCGCCGGGGAGCCCGCTGGACCGCGCGCTCGATCGCGAGCGCCTGGCCCAGTTCAGCGATGTGCGAGGCATCCGCATCGAAGACGACGTCCTCGTCACCGAGACGGGCCACGAACGCCTGACGGGCGCCCTGCCGACCGACGCGACCGCTCTCGAGCAGCTCATGCGCCCCTGACGGCGCCGAGTCGCTCAGCAGGCACTTCCTGATGCGCACCGGCGTGCGCCCAGTGGCGAGCCCCTGTTCCTGACCGCTTGCTCACAGGCCGCTGCTGGGAACTTGTGGACAAGTGGAGCACCGCCGCGCGACGGCGAGTTGCTGCGATGGACAAAAAAAGAGCAGCGACAGGCTTCCGGGGGGGAAGAAGCGCCGTCGCTGCTCGGAGTAGGTGCGCGAATCCGCCCCCGGGGGGGGTAAGGGGCATGACCCGCGCAGAACAGGTCGAGTCGAGCGGGTTGCTTTCTCGCAGCCTCGTTCGTCTCTGCCCGCATGTAGTGCACGGCTCGTGCCAGCAAGCGCAGGTTGTGATTTTCGTCACCTAGCGCGCACGATGTCGAGCGTGCATTTCAGATCTGACGAATCACGTTTCGAGAGTGATGCCTGGGAGCGATCCGCTCAGGCGTGCGCCTTCGCGACGAGCGCTTCGATGTTCCGAAGCTGCTCGTACCAATCTTCGCCCACCGGCACGACGGTGCTCACCAGCTCATCCACGCTCGAGCCAGCGAGCAACGCTTTGCGCGCCGCATCCGAGCCGGTCAGCAAATCGAACGCGGGAATGGTTGTCTCGAACTCGTACGCACGCGTCAGGAACTCGAACGAGTCCGGCGCTTGCTGCCGCGCGAGGTGGAGCAGCGTCAGATACGTCGTCACGGGTCGGAACAGCTGCGGATCGGTCACGTGCAGCACGACGCCCTGACAGAGCTGACCGGCATGCTTCTCGAAGGTGGGGCGGAAGGACTGTGGCCGCACCATCACTCCGGGCAAGCGCGCATCGACCATCGCGCGCGCCAGCGCCGCGCCGTCGAGGAACGGCGCGCCCACGGTCTGGAACGGCAACGTGGTCCCGCGCCCTTCCGAGAGGTTCGTGCCCTCGATCAGACAGCCGCCCGGGTAGACGAGCGCCGTCTCGACCGTGGGCATGTTCGGGGAGGGCGCAACGAAGGGGCGCGCCCAGGCGCGCGCGGTGCGCAGGCGCTCCCAGCCGCGTGGCGCGACGATCGAGATGGCTCCGTCCGGCCCCAGCGCGTGCCCGTCGCGCGCCATGAAATGCAGCAGCAGCTCGCCGACCGTCATCGCGTGCCGGATCGGAATCGATTCCAGGCCCACGAAGGAGGTGAAGCCCGGGGCTTGCGGTGTGCCCTCGACCGTGTTGGGATCGCCCGAGATCGGATTCGGGCGGTCGAGCACCAGCGTGTGCACGCCGGCCTGCGCCGCGGCGCGTGCCGCGAGCAGCGCCGTCCAGACAAAGGTGTAGTAGCGGCTGCCGACGTCCATCAGATCGATCAGCAGGATGTCGAGCCCCGCCAGCTGCTCCGGCTTGGGCGAGAGCGACTCGCGATCGCTGCCGTACAAGCTGATGATCTGCGGGGGCAGCGACGGCTGGCGCGGCTCGGCTTCCGGTGCGGGCTCTTCCGGGGCGTTCGGAGGAGGTCCAGAGGCCGTGTCGAGCGCGCCCGCCTCGAACGCCGCGCGGCTCGCTTCCGCGGACAGGCCGTTGGCTCCGGACGAGAGCGAGCCGGGGCGCGGCTCGCGCGCTCCGAGTGCCGGGTGTCCCCGCGGAATGTCCAGCGTGGGTACGGCTTCTTCGGCCTGGGCCACGCCGTCGAAGCCATGCTCGCCCGCGAAGATGCGCAGCGGACGCACCCCGAGCTCCTCCAGCACGTCGAGCACAGGGCGCCCGTGACGATCGACGGCCGAGGCCTGCGAGAGCAGAGCGACGGAGGAGTTGCGCAGGCGGCGCCGGGTGTTGCCCAGCTCTCCGGCGGATAGACGGTCGATACCCCACATGCTCGTTCTCTTCCTTTCGGCGGGCGGTCGCCGCGCTGCGGCCGGAAATAGCCAAGGCGTGGCGAGGACTCAAGCTTCCTGAGCCGTCAGTCGAGATCGACCTCGTGCGGCAGGTCGACGCGCGGCGCGCGCAGGTACGCGAAGGGCGTGTAGGCGAGCAGGTTGGACACGCGCGACATGTACAGGTCGGCGTAGCGCTCGATCTGCCGCGCCAGGTGGCTCTTGTCGGCGCCGCAGCGCATGATCGGGCCCCAGCGCTCGTTCAGCAGCTCGTTGGACTGGCGCGCCAGCGGCGCGATGCGCTGATCGAGCTCCACCAGCCTGCCGCGAAAGGCGCGGATCTCCGCGTTCGCGCGCTCGGCATCGAAGCCGGGCGGGGGCTGGCGCAGGTTGCGCATCAGCTCCAGCCGCATGCCGGAGAGCTGGTGCTCGAGCAGCACCTTCTCCGTCATGGCGATGTCGAGCTGGACCTGGCCGGGCCGGAACGCGACCAGCGCTTCCAGCTCGCGCTCCAGCTCTCTCACCACCAGCGCCGTGCGCCAGCGCAGGATGTCCTTGCTCACGTGCACGTCGGCGAAGATGTGGTCGCCGATATACAGGATGTGGTCCGGCTCGACCCCCAGGCTCGACTCGACGGCGCGCGCGTCACCGCCCAGGTAGACGTCGCCGGCCTTCAGCGCGCCGATGTGCGGCGTGTAGCGGCTCGGCTCGTCGACGAGCCGGAACACCGGGGAGCTGCGCGAGAAGAACTCCGGCTTGCGCGCCTGCACGATCACCAGCGTGAACAGCTCGCGCCAGGTGCCGCTCGGGAGAAAGCGATCGAAGGCGTAGCTCATCATGCTCTGCGTGTAGGACCACTCGGAGTTGGTGATCAGCAGCAGCTGCTTGCCCGCCGCCTTGAGCTCCCAGAGCGCCTTGGGCAGCTCTTCATCGAGGATCACGTAGCGGCTGGGATCGGACAGGATCTCCGCTTTCAGCGAGCCCTCGAGGTGCGTGGCGTCCAGAACGCGCCGCACCTCGCCGTACAGGGCGCGGTAGCTCAGCCCCGGCTCGAGCCGGCCCAGGTCGAGCAGGTCGACGAGCTGCATGTAGAGGCAGGCCTCGGAGAGCGAGAACAGCGTGTTCATGAACTGCCAGCGGCCCTCGGCGAGGTCGATGGGCGCCGTGCCGTACGCGGCGCGCCAGGCTTCGAAGTCGAGCATGGCCGTGCCGTGCGAGGCATTTCGCACGTGCCCGAAGCGGTTGGCCTTCACCAGGTTTCCGCGCTCGACGTCGATCACCAGCCCCAGCGTGGCCAGCTCGGGGTCGAAGCGCAGCTGATGCACGGGCCAGCCGCGCGCCTCGAAGGCGCGCTTCATGTACTCGTAAGCGCTCTGCTCCCAGCGCTCGCTGTCGTAGTGGACCAGCGTATAGTCCATGTCGCAACCCACCACCTGGATCGAGCGCAGGTTCAGTGTACGGTTGCAGAACACTCGCCGGGGCAGGGGCGGCAGCTGGATCGCGTCGGCAGAGAGAGCGGCGGGGGGCGGGGCGACAGGCGGCGGTACACCGGGCGGCGAGAGGACATCCATGACGGGCGCAATCTGCCATTGTTCCAAACGGGGCGGAAAGGCCCGCCCTCGCGTGCGTGTGCGGAACGCGAGCGAGCCGCTCATCGAGCCGAAAAATCGGGCATTTCGAGCGCCGCGCGGCGCTGGCTCCCGAGCGCCGTTCCGTGTATGGTTGGAACGTCGGTCTTTTGCGGGAGTGGATGCTCCGGCGACCTTCGCGGCGGCGCGCTTCTTTCTGCGGGGGCACCCGCGCACCGCCCACTGCTTCAGCTGATGCTTGTTCCGTGGAACGTCATGCAACAACCTGCTTCTTCTTCGAGAACTGCGCTCGCCGCATCCGTGGTCGCTGCTCGCTGGATCGCTGCCTGCTGGGTTGCGGCCTGCGCTGCCTGCGCGGTCGCCTGCAGTCCGGGCTCTTCGGCCGATAACGCCGTCAGCGTCATTCAAGGGAACGAGTCGAGCGGCGGCAGCGCGGGCGCGGCCGGCTCCGGGGAGGCCCCGACCGTCGATGACGATCAGCTCGGGGACGACTCGCTCTACACGGCGCCGCCACCGCCGCAATGTGCCGACTTCAATCTGGATGCCGATGAAGCCTGCGATGACGGCAATCGCGACGACGGGGACGGCTGCTCCGGCAATTGCCTCGTGGTCGAGCCCGGCTACGTGTGCGAGCCGGGCAAGCCGTGCGTGCAGGTCGAGGTCTGCGGCGACTCCAAGCTCGAGCTGAACGAGACCTGCGACGACGGCAACGAGCAGGGGGAAGACGGGTGCTCCGCCAACTGCCGGGTGGAAAATGGCTACGCCTGTCCCGCGCTCGGCAAGCCCTGCGTATCGACCGCGGTCTGCGGTGACGGCTTCGTCGCGCTGGGTGAAGAGTGTGACGATACGAACGCGACCGCGGGCGACGGTTGCTCGGACCAGTGCCAGATCGAAACCGGGTGGCTGTGCCCGATCCCGGGAGCGAAGTGCCAGCCCGAGTGCGGGGATGGCCTGGTCGTGGGTTCAGAGACCTGCGACGACGGGAACGCGGCCGCGGGCGACGGGTGCGGCGCCACGTGCCGGCTGGAGTCCGGCTTCGCGTGCGACGCGCCCGGTGAGCCTTGCCGCCCAACGGATTGCCAGGACGGCCTGAAGGAGGGCAGCGAGCAGTGCGATGACGGCAATGACGTGCCGTACGACGGCTGCACCGCCAGCTGCACCAACGAGCCGCGCTGCGGCAGCCCGGTCGACGGCAGCGGCGAGTACACCTGCGCCGCCGTGTGCGGCGACGGCATGAAGTTTTTGGACGAGGAGTGTGACGACGGCAACACCTTGCCCGATGACGGCTGCAGCCCGACCTGCCAGCGCGAGGACGGTTACGACTGCGTGAACAACGCCGCCGATCTCGGAGACGTGCTGGAGCTGCCGATCATCTATCGCGACTTCACGCCCGCCCATCCGCAGTTCGAGCTCGATCCGCGCACCAGCCCGCGCTTGCCCGGCATGGTCCAGGCTCAGCTGGCCTGCCGCAACGTGGGGGCTGGCGCGGCGGCACATGTCGAATGCAAGCCGGCGTTCGATCCCGCCTTCGGCTTCTCCTTCAACGGGGCCGCGCCCCGGGCCTGGACGCTGGACGGCAGCAAGCCCGCTGCCGACAGCCAGGCGCCGCAGCTGAGCGCCGCGCAGATCGCGACCGCGTTCAATCAGTGGTTCAGCGATTCGAACCAGAGCACGCGGGTGATCAGCACGCTGCCGCTGGCTTTGCTGGATGATGGTTCGTTCCAGTTCTCGGCCACGGGGGCCAACCAGTTCTTCCCGCTGGATGAGCTGCTGCCGGGCGTCACGGACGGCGCCGCGCTGGACCGCACGCCGCACAACTTCCATTTCACGAGCGAAGTGCGCCAGTGGTTCGAAGCCCCCGCCGAGAGCGCCACCCTCAACTTCACGGGCGATGACGACGTGTGGGTGTTCGTCAACGGGCAGCTGACGGTGGACCTGGGCGGCATCCACAGCGAGATCACGGGCAGCATCGATCTCACGCAGGACGGCCGGGGCTCGACGCTCACGGTTCAGGATGTGGCCGGGGGCGACTTGACCACCAGCACCATCAACGTGCCGCTCAGCCAGAACAGCGTGAACGAGATCGTCGTGTTCCAGGCGGAACGCCACGTCACCGAGAGCAACTACACGCTCACGCTGCGCGGCTTCAACGCGCCGGTGACCACCTGCCGCAGCGTGTGCGGCAACGGCGTGGTGACCCCCGACGAGAGCTGCGACGACGGCCCGCTCAACGGCACCGGCTACGACCGGTGCTCGGCGGACTGCACGCCGGGCCCGCGCTGCGGCGATGGCGTGATCAACGGCCCCGAGCAGTGTGACAACGGCTTCAACCAGGACGCCTACGAGACGGATCCGAGCTCGTGCGCTCCCGGTTGCGTGCGCGCTCCCCACTGCGGCGACGGCGTCGTCGATGCCATGTTCCGCGAGCAGTGCGATGACGGCGTGAACGATGGCTCCTATGGCGGCTGCACGGCGGAGTGCCTGTTCGGTCCACGTTGCGGCGACGGCGAGACCAACGGCAACGAGACCTGCGATGACGGCAACCGGCGCAACGGCGACGGCTGCAACATCAACTGCCAGCGCGAGCGCAACCCGATCTGAGCCGGCGCCCCGTTCACGCCGGGTGCAATGTTTCGCACCGGGCGGCGAAAGCGGGGCCGGGGCGGGGGTTTGTTCTGGCTGCCTGGAAGGCCTCGCGTACCATGAACGCGATGGCGAATCCCATGGGCCTCGCGAGCAGCAGGAGCAAGGCAACCGGCGGGCGCAAGGGGCGCTGGCTCGCTGCGCTGCTGGGGCTCGGCACGGCGCTCGCGGCCTGCGGCAAGGATTCGCCCTCGCGCGGCGAGCAGCCGCCCGGCGGCAGCGAAACCGGAGACGATGGCGCGGCGGCGGATGCGGGGGTCGGCTCCGTGGGCTCACTCCCGTCCCGCGAGGGCGATCCGCCGCTCAGCTACTTGCCGCCGCTCGCGCCCAACGCCAGCTGCATGCCGGGTGCAACGACCCAGTGCCTGCACGATCAGCTGTGCCAGGGCGTCGCCACCTGCAGCCCCGATGGCGCCGGCTTCGGCCCGTGTGAGTGTCCGTCCACTCCTGCCGCGGGCGGCGGTATCGTCGGCGCCGCCTGCAAGAGCGATGCGGACTGCGCCGCTGGCGCCACCTGCTTCCGTGCGGACGGCAACGCCTACCTCGGCGCGGGGGGCCCCGCTGGCGGGTACTGCACCTTCCCGTGCTCGGACACGAACGAGTGCGCGCAGCACGATCCCGAGTCGAGATGCGTGCCGATGGGCGCGAACCAGAGCCTCTATTGCATCCGCACCTGTCTCTCGAAGGACGCCGAGCCCGGTGAGGCCAAGTGCCTGAACCGTCCGGATCTGGTCTGCGTGTCGGAAGCGGCCGACGGCGTCGCGCCGCTCGCGGTGGAGCGCCAGCCGGGCTACTGCGCGCCGCGCTGCAGCGACGACAGCGAGTGCCCGGGCGGGCGTGTGTGCCATCGCCAGGCCGGCATCTGCACCGACGGGCCCGCGCCGGGAGCACCGACCGGATCGAGGTGCACGTTCGACACCGACTGTGACGGCAAGGCGTGTGAAGACCGCGTGCAGGTCGACAACGGAGACGCCGGTGTTCAGCGCGTCGGCACCTGCACGGCCGAGTGCGTGCTCGGGGCGGTCGAAGGCTGTGGCTACGCGCACGACGATCGGACGCGCAAGGCCGCGTGCATCACGGCGCTGGTCTCCTCGGGGCGTTTCTCCGAGGGGCCCGGGGACCTGGGCCTGTGCCGTGAGCTGTGTGACGTGGACAGCGACTGCTTGCAGGCGCCGGTCTTCTTCTGCCGTCCGCTGACCGAGTCGCTGGTCGCGTACACGGGCCGGAAAGGCGCCTGCTCGCGCTCGGCCAACTGAGCTCCTGCGCGGGCACACCCCGCGGCCTGCGAAGGGCAGCGTTTCCAGCCCGGCTGGCGCCGCTTGCGGACGTCGAGGCGGCGTATTACAGCCCCGCCCCATGAGTCGCATCTACCGCTCGCTTCCGCCCAAGGGCACCAAGCTCGGCATCGCGTTTTCCGGCGGCCTGGACACCCGTTGCGCGGTGGCGTGGCTGAGCCGGCAAGGCATGCAGGTCTACGCCTACACGGCGGATCTCGCGCAACCCGACGAGAAGGATCCGGCGGCGATCCTGCCCGTGGCCGAGCAGCACGGCGCCGTGGTGGCGCGGCTCGTGGACTCGCGCGAGGCGCTCGCGCGCGAGGGCATCGTGGCGCTGCAGTGTGGCGCGTTCCACCTCGCGACGGCGGGGCGCAAGTACTTCAACACCACGCCGCTCGGGCGCGCCGTGACCGGTACCGGCATCGTGCGCGCGATGCAGGCCGACGGCGTGAACGTGTTCGGCGACGGCAGCACGCACAAGGGCAACGACATCCAGCGCTTCTACCGCTACGGCATCCTGACCAATCCGGAGCTGCGCATCTACAAGCCCTGGCTCGATCAAGCCTTCGTCGACGCCTTCGGCGGCCGCACGGAGATGAGCGAGTACCTGAAGAGCATCGGGCTGCCCCACACCCAGAGCACCGAGAAGGCCTACAGCACCGACGCCAACGCGCTCGGCGCCACGCACGAGGCGAAGGATCTGGAGCGGCTCGACACGGGCATCAACATCGTGCAGCCGATCATGGGCGTCGCGCACTATCGGCCCGAGGTCGCGATCAGCGCCGAGAAGGTGGTGGTCGAGTTCGAGAACGGCATCCCGGTCTCGCTCGGCGGCAAGCGCTTCGGCTCCTTGATCGAGGCGATCCTGGAAGGCAACCGGGTGGGCGGGCGCCACGGCCTGGGCATGAGCGACCAGATCGAGAACCGCGTGATCGACGCCAAGAGCCGCGGCATCTACGAGGCGCCGGGCATGGCGCTGTACCACATCGCGTATGAGCGCCTGCTCTCCGCCATCCACAACGAGAACACGCTCGACCAGTACTACATCATGGGCCGCCGTCTCGGGCGCCTGCTCTACGAAGGGCGCTGGTACGATCCCGAGGCCATGCTGATCAAAGACGCGCTCACCCGCTGGATCGCGCCGAGCGTGACCGGCAAGGTGACGCTCGAGCTGCGCCGCGGCGACGATTACTCCATCCTCGACACACGCGCTCAGTTCATGAACTACGGCCCCGAGAAGCTGAGCATGGAAAAGGTCGCTGACGCGGCGTTCATGCCGGTCGACCGCATTGGCGCGCTGGAGATGCAGACCTTGAACGTCACCGATAATCGCGCGTTGCTGCGGCATCATCTGGACAGCACCGCGCGCCTGGGTGAGGGCGTCGAGCAGCTCTCCGGTTTGTTGGGCGATAAGTAGGGCCAACGTTCGGGGATTTCGGCCCCACCCAACGGCTCCTGACGTCGCTGCTCGTGCGGCGTGCGGGCATTGCCACTGCAGGATGACAGCGGTACTGTCGTTGCATGTGGGCAGAGCTTCGGCAGCAAGTCGCGCGCGCTCGGGGGCTGGCCCTGGGGGGTGCGCTCGTCGCCTGGGGGTTGCTGAGCACCTGCTCGGTCGACGAGCGGGAGGTCGGCGTGGCGCCCGTGAAGCCGGCGCCCGCCGCACAACAGTGCCTGCCGGCAGGTTGTCCCGCGGACGACGCCTGCCGCACGTACTCGCAGCTCGCCAGCGCGGAGCCCGACGCGGGCTGCGTCACGCTCGCTGACTGTGCCCCGACGTGGAAGTCGGCGGCGCGCGAGGGCGCTGCCTGCCGTTGCGATGACAGCGGCTGCCTGCTGCGCGCGGGCGAGCCCTGTTCGAAGTCCAGCGAGTGCGACGGCTCGAGCTGCGTCGCCGGCGCGGACGGCAGCAGCATCTGCTGCGCGAGCGCCTGCTCCGAGAGCGAGGTGTGCAGCGCCGATGGCAGCAGCTGCGTTCCCGCTGCGCCCTGCAGCGAGGACGAGCGGCGCTGTTCCGGGTCCTTGCACCAGCGCTGCGTGGCCGGCGCGTGGCAGACGCTGAGCGACTGCGCGGAGCTCGGCTGTAGCACGGAGCTGGACGGCTGCCGGCGTTCCGCGGGCCAAGCCTGCGAGTCCGACGCGGACTGCGGGCAGGGCGCGTGCCTGGCCAGCAGCGATGGCAACCGGGTTTGCTGCGCCGCCAGCTGCAACCCGAGCTGCCAGCGCTGCTCCGCGCAGGGCACGGAGTGCGTGGACATCGCCGACGACGAGGCCTGCGGCAGCATCGCTTGCCCGAGTGACCCCTGCCGCCTCTACGATCCGGCCACCGTGGTGACCAACCGCTGCAACGCCGGGCAGTGCGCGAGCCCGGAGCAGGCGTGCACGGTGTTTCAGCGCCAGCGCGCGGGGCTGGAGTGCAGCGCGACGGCGCTGTGTGACGACGAAGGCAACTGCGCCCGCCCCAAGAGCGAGCTGCTCGCGCCGTGCAGCTCGAACGAGCAGTGTGCCACCGGCGCCTGCGTGGCGGCCGCCGGCGGCAGCAGCGTGTGTTGCTCCCGCGCCTGCGCGGCCAGCGAGCTGTGCGGCCCCACGGGCGCGTGCGTGCCCGCTCCCACCTGCAGCAACGGAGCCGTCCAGTGCTCGGGCTCGAACTTCCAGCGCTGCGTCGGGGGGCAATGGACCACCGAGCTCGCCTGTGGTGCTCTGGGTTGCAGCCTGGCACGCCAGGGGTGCATGGCGAGCGCCGGGCAGGCTTGCGCCGGCGACGCGGACTGTGGCGAGGGCACCTGTCAGGCGGGCGCCGGGGGCGCGCGCATCTGTTGCACCGCCGCCTGCACCGGACCCTGTCGCCTGTGTGGCGCTTCCGGGACGGCCTGCACCAACCTCCCCGACGACCCCGCCTGCGGGATCATCACCTGCCCGGCGGACACGACCTGTCGCGATTTCCCGCCCAGCGTGAGCTCGCAGCGCTGCATCGCGGGCAGCTGTGGCGGGCAGCAGCTGTGCCAGGGCAACGCGCGCAACATCGGGCAGGCCTGCAGCGCCACCAACCTGTGCGACAACGCCGGCAACTGCTCGCAGCCCAAGAAGGGCAACGGTCAAGCTTGCGCCGCCGCCTCCGAGTGCGCGAGCAACAACTGCGTCGACGGCGTCTGCTGCAACAGCGCCTGCGCCGGGCAGTGCCAGACCTGTGCGGTCACCGGCCTGTGCCGCAACGCCGATACGGATCCGACCTGCGGGGTCGTCTCCTGCAGCGGATTCGACGCCGAGTGCGTGAGCAGCCGCACCGACAGCAGCAATGCCTGCGTCAATGGTCGCTGCCGGGCCCCCTCCGACTGCGGCTTCGCCTCGAGCACCACGCGCTGTGGCGCCGGTGGCCTCTGTGACGGGCAGGGCAGGTGCCAGGGGCCGAGCGTGCGTTGCGGCAACGCGACCTGCACCGGCAACGACGTGTGCTGCGCGATGTTCGACGTCAACACGAGCGCGCTCACACAGGCCTGCGGCGTGGGCACCAATTGCCCGACCCCCAGCGGCTTCCTGGGGCCGATCGTGCAGATCTCCTGCGACCAGAACGCCGACTGCAGCGGCAGCCAGGTGTGCTGCATCGTGACCACGAACGTGAACTCGGGAGAGATCAGCTGCCGCCAGACCTGCACGCCGGAAGCCGTCGGAGCGGAGCTGGGAGCTCCTCCCGGGATGCTCGTGGTCGGTCAGGTTTGCGGCTCGCCGGCGGGGCAGATCTTCCTGCAGTGCCCGGCAGGGACGGCCTGCCTCCCGGCGCCTTCCACGTTGCCTGCCGCGTACATGATGTGCCGGTGAAGCGGAGTGAGGGCTCGGCGCCTCAGCTCGACGCCCGACGCCAGGATGAGCCCGCTCAGCGGCTCGACGTGTTGCAGCAACAGTTGCCGCGTTAACTGGGGTGCAGTCGACGGCTCGATGGATCCCGAATCGGGGCGCTCCTAGCTGCGCGCGCGCGTCGCCTTTGTGACTAAAGCCAGCGCTACGCGCCGCCGTTAGCGGGAAGGGCAGGGCGCTGGGTGAGGCTGAAGTTCGAGCGGGCGGTGTTGCACTGTCTCTTTTCACGAGTGCAGGGGATCCACTGCTCGGAGGGCTTCGGCTGAGGTCATTGAGCTCGAATCGCTCGAGTCCCCGTCCCTGGACGGGCGACGGCGCGACGCACTGAAGCGACGGTCTCGCACCATCGTTGACTCGATATCGATGCGTGAGACCGCGCCGCAACCAACACGGAACGAGACAAGAAAGAACATGCATCTTCGCCACCACGCAAACCACTGGACGCTGGGGCTGGCCGCAGCTCTGTTCGCTGCAACGGGTTGTTCGGCTTCCGCCGACGACCCCGGTCCCGACTTTCAGAGCTCGGAACGGGCGCTTTCGCCGAAGAAGCCTGCGCTGTCGCACCGGGATACAGACGACGCCGGCACGATCGAGAGCACCTCGACGAATCAGTTCGACAGCGGAAGCACCGACGCCTTCTTCGCCGCGAACCTGGGCACGAACGGTCGCACCTGCGAGAGCTGTCACCTGCAGAAGGACGGCTGGGGTCTCACGCCTGCAGACGTGCGCAGGCTGGCAGCCAATGACCCGCTGTTTCAGCCCAATGACGGCGCCGACTGCCCGCCCGTCCATGCCGGGCAGGCGCCGAATCGCGCGCTGTCGTCGCAGCTGGTCAATTACGGCCTGATCCGTGTGCAGATCGGCATCCCGAGCGGCGCAGACTTCTCCCTGGTCGCCGCATCGAACCCGCAGGCGTGCGCGATCCCCCCGGGCTCCGCCGGAGCCAGTGGCGAGCTATTCCTGTTCCGGCGCCCGTTGCCCAGCACCAACCTGATCTTCAACTCCGCCGTGATGTGGGATGGCAGGGAAACCGTGCAGTTGCCCGACACCACGGCCGGGCAGCAATCCGTCGAGGCGCTGCTGTTCGACCTCGCTCATCAGGCGAACGACGCCACCATCGGCCACGCGCAGGGCGCCTCGATTGCGGGCACGGCCGCCGAGGCAGACATGGTCGCGTTCGAAGCGAACCTGTATTCTGCGCAGGTGCTGCAGCAGTTCCAGCATGTCGGCTTGGACCAGGACGGCGCGCACGGTGGCGCTGCCTATCTGGCGGACACCGTGGCGCCGCAGTTCTTCATCGGCGTCAACGATCCGCTGAAGCCTGGCTTCACCAACCGCGTGTTTGACATCTTCTCTGCCTGGGAGCCCGGTAGCCCGGGCAGCTCCTCGCTGAAGAAGAGCGCCCAGGCGATCGGCCGCGGCGAGGCCATCTTCAACAACGCGCGCTTCACGATCCATGATGTACCGGGGCTCAACAGCGTTCCGGGCAACCCGCTGTACAACCCCGCCGATCCCCTGGCAGGGCAGGACATCGTGGCGGGCTGTGGTCTCTGCCACAACAGTCCGAACGTCGGCAATCACTCCACGGCGCTGGCGATCAACATCGGGGTCACCATGGCGGATCCCATCAACAACGATGGCTCGCCCAACGATACTCTGGATTTGAGCCACCTGCCTGTCTATCAGCTGAGCAACGGAGTCAGCACGGTCTCCGTGACGGACCCGGGCAAGGCGCTGATCTCCGGCAAGTTCACTGACGTGGGCAAGACCAAGGGGCCCAACTTGCGCGGGCTCGCCAGTCGCGCGCCCTACTTCCACAACGGCTCGGCGGCGACGCTGACCGACGTGGTCGATTTCTACAACGCTCGGTTCGATATGGGGTTGAGCGAGGCCGAGGTGAGCGACCTCGTGGCATTCCTGGAAGCGCTCTGAGGAGAACCTGATCGGCGATCCGGCATGCGCTCGCAGACGGCCCGATGCTCGGGCCCTGCGAGCGCTGCCGCTCTCGGGCGCCGGAATCTGACGGTCCCGGGCGCAGAGGGCGCAGCGGGCCCATCCTGGGGGGTGGGAGGGCCGCGGAAGGGCGAGCCCCTTCCGAAATCGCCCCGGATCGGTACGGTCAGCGGGCGCCAGCCGCTGTGCAGAGCTTGCGTGGCGCTGGGCCGCCGGCTAGCATTTTTTTCACAGTGCGGCGGGTCCTGGTTGTCGATGACGAAGAGAACATCCGGCTGGTGCTGCGCACCCTGCTGAAGCGGCACGGCTACGAGGTCGAGGCGGCGCCGGGCGGGGAGGAGGCGCTGGGGCTGGTCGAATCCTTCGGTCCGGATGTCGTAATCACCGACGTGCGCATGCCGCGCATGGGCGGCATGGATCTGCTCAGTACGCTGCGCGCCAAGGGCAACGACGCGACGGTGATCGTGATGAGCGCCTACGGCAACCTCGATCAGGCGATCGACGCGATCAAGGCCGGCGCTTACGACTACATCCAGAAGCCGTTCAAGCCCGACGAGATCGTGCTGGCGCTGCGCAAGGCGGAGGAGCGCGAGGCGCTGCGGCGCGAGAACCGGGTGCTGCGCGAGGAGATCCGGCGCGAGCACAAGTTCGAGGACATCCTGGCCAAGAGCACGGTGATGCAGGGCGTGTTCCGCACCATCGCCAAGATCGCCAACTACAAGACCACCGTGCTGGTCACGGGCGAGAGCGGCGTCGGCAAGGAGCTGGTCGCGCGCGCGCTGCATAGCCGCAGCGGCCGCGCCGGGCACCCGTTCGTGCCCGTGAACTGCGGCGCCATCCCGGAGAACCTGCTGGAGAGCGAGCTGTTCGGGCACAAGAAGGGCGCCTTCACCGACGCGGTCGCCGACCGCAACGGCCTGTTCAGCGAAGCCGACGGCGGCACCCTGTTCCTGGACGAGATCGGCGAGCTGCCGCTCGGGCTGCAGGTGAAGCTCTTGCGCGTGCTGGAGGACAGCAAGATCCGCCGCCTGGGCGAGACGCGCGACGTGGCCGTCGACGTGCGCATCATCGCCGCCACGCACCGCGACCTGCTCAAGGAGACCCAGAAGGGCCGCTTCCGCGAGGACCTCTTCTACCGGCTCAACGTGCTACCGATCAACGTGCCTCCGCTGCGCGAGCGCCGCGAGGACATCCCGATCCTGATCGAACACTTCATGGCGCGCAACAACGCGCGCCTGGGCACGGCCATCAACGGCCTCGACAGCGAGGCGCGCCGCTTGCTGTACGAACACCCCTGGCCCGGCAACGTGCGCGAGCTGGAGAACACCATCGAGCGCGCGATGGTGCTCGCTGAGGGCGACAAGCTGATGCCCGCCGATCTGCCCGAGCGCATCCGCGAGGCGCAGAACCCCGTGCAGATGCAGCTCACCAGCGGCGAGCTGAGCGTGAAGAAGACCACGCGCATCATCGAGGAGATCCTGATCCGCCGCGCGCTGCAGAAGACGAAGGGCAACCGGACGCGCGCCGCCGAGGTGCTGGAGATCAGCCACCGGGCGCTGTTGTACAAGATCAAGGACTACAAGATCACCGACCTGTAGCGCGCCACGGGGCGCACCGGCGGTGCGACCTCACGCGGAGTGGGTCGGGCGCTTGAAGCGGTCGTTGCGGCGCGGGAAGCCGTGGCCCATGGCCCAGGACCAGCCGGGAGAGCTGGCGCGCCGGGAGAACGTCTCAGCCAGGCGGGTGAGCGCCGCCAGCGCGCGCTCGGCGCTGCGGTAGCGGTGCTGGCGATGCGGCTGCAGGCACTTGAGCACGAACGCGTCCAGCTCCGGCGGCAGCTCCGGGCGGATCTGGCTCGGTGGCAGCGGCGGCGGCGCGAGCAGGCTGGGCGTGGGCGCGAGCGACGTATCGCGCGCGAAGGGCAGGCGCCCGGTGAGCATCTCGAACATCACGACGCCGAAGGCGAACAGGTCCGTCTCGGGGCCGAGCTGCAGGTTGTCGATCTGCTCGGGCGCCATGTAGCCGCGGCTGCCCGCGCCGATGCCGGTCGGGCGCAGCGGCGGCTCCGCGTGCAGCGGGCGCGCGAGGCCGAAGTCCATGATCACGGCCTGGCCCGTGCCATTGCCGGGCAAGCGCAGCATCACATTCTCGGTCTTGAAATCACGGTGCAACACGCCGGCGGCGTGGATGGCGGCCAGGCCGATCAAGAGCTGGCGCGCGATCCCGAACACCTGCGGCAGCGGCGGCAAGCCGTGACGCAAGCGACGGCGCAGCGTGTGCCCCTCCAGGTACTCCATGGTCATGAAGTACGTGGTGCGGCGCAGCGGTTCGCGCTCCTCGTGCACGCCCGCGTCGTACAAGCGGCATACGTTGGGATGCGTGATCCGGCGGGCCATGCGCACTTCATCCAGCAGCCGCTGCGCATCGAGCGCCGTCTGCCCGGTGGTGGTCTTCAGCGCGACCGGCTCGCGCAGCACGCGATCGTACGCCTCGTAGACCTGGCCCATGCCGCCGCGCCCGATAAAACGCCGGATCACGTAGCGCTGGCCCACCAACGTGCCGCGCCCGAACACGACCGCGGGGCACACGCTGGGCAGGGTGCCTTCGGACGGCACCGCGCTTTCCGGCACTTGCTCATCCTCGGCCGAGGCTGCCATGCCCTCCCAGGAGGGCGCGCCCCAGGCCGCGGCTGAGCGCTCCCGGCTAGCCGAAACGGAGGAGGAGAGAGGATCGGGTCGGCCCAGCGTGGAGAGCGACGGCTCTTCTTCGCCGAGCAACGAAGGGATCGTCACCGAGTCAGCGCGTAGGGGCTTCGATGGTGCATCTCTGTTGCTCATGCCGTACCTCAATCTTCAGAGCTTCCGAGGAATGGCGCCAAGACCCGTCGACTCCCTCGAGGAGTGCAGTCGCAGCCCCTGCTCTCCGCACCAGAGCCATTAGCACGACGCGTGCCGCTCGAATGCTGGACAGGTGTAGCGGAGCAAGAATTGCCATCCCCTGGTTTCTCTGCTGCGGCTCGCGGGTTGCCGGGGCGCGTGTCGCGCCAGTTGTGCCACTCGAACGACATGACGATCAGAAGTGCTTGGAGAAGCGATCCATTTCTTAGCGAAGTAGTCGGCGTCGAACGCCGGCGTTTCACTTCATGAAACGCCGGCGGCATAGCAAAACGACGAAGCGGCGCAACCCCCGTGTACGCAAGGCAAGCTCGGGCAGCTCGGGATTCCGCTGCCGCACAATGGGCTTGGATCCTGGCGAGAAACAGCAACCGTGGACGATCGTTACCTCGGCGAGCGATGCTGGTTCTGGCGAGCGGGCGTGGCGGAAAAGCGCCCCGCCGCCAGCGCCTCCAGCAACGCTGTAAGCAGAGGACGAGTCGGGGCGCCGCCGGTTCTTTTCTCGGTGGAAATCGGGTGCGACGCGGCCGCGCCCGGAGCGTCCCCTTTGCTTCGACCCGTTCGGCCGGCTATCGTCGCCCGCCATGTCGAAGCCCCTTCTCTCGGTCGGCGCCTTCGTGCTCGCGGCGAGCAGCCTGGCCTGTGGCCCCTCTTACGACGAGCACACCATCAAGACGCCCAGCGATCGCGTGCGCGAGCAAGAGGAGCTCGCCTATCAAGAGGAGCTGAAGGCGCGCAACAAGCCGGTGACGGAGGGCGCGGCTCCGGAGGAGAAGGACAGGCCCGGCCTGTTCGACGAGAAGCAGGCCGAGCTCGAGTTTCAGCGTGCAACGCGCTCGGCCGAGACCTGCCCCGAGGTCGTGACGGGCGAGGGCGTGCCCCACGGCAAGACCGCCGTGACGGTCACCTTCGCGCTGGACGGCTCGGTGGCGAGCGCCTCCATCCCGCCGCCCTTCCAGGACACGCGCCTCGGCAACTGCGTGCTCAACGCCTACCAGGCGATCATCGTTCCGCCCTACTCGGGCGAGCGCAAGGTCATGACCTGGGATGTCAATCTGGAAGCGAAAGCGCCGGCCAAGAGCGACAAAGTGCCGGCGAAGAAGAAGTAAGCGCGGCGGGGCGTCGGGAGTCACTGCCCGGCGCTTGACCGGGGCCGCGCGGCACCGGCCGCCTGCGGCGGCACGGCAACCGCGGCACGGCATCGGAGAGAATGGGGCCGGGCCTGAGCTTCACGTCACGGTCCGGAGCCTCGGGGCGCGCGGCGGCTCTGGGCTGCTTCGTCGCCAGCGTGGCGCGGGTCCGGCGGGGGCTGCGCGCCAGCGGGCGCCGGGCGAGGACGACCACGACGGCCGTTTGCATGGACTGGCGGGCGCCGCGCCTCAGCCCTCGCGCCGCCTTGACTCGAGCGAAGCCTTCGAGGGCGAGCTGCGCAGCAAGGACGTTGGGCGAGCCGCGAACCGAGCGCGTTGGGCGAGCTGAGCGAGGGCGTTGGGCGAGCTGCGAGCGATAGCGTTGCGGAAGCCCGGGCGGCGTCGGCCATCATTGCGCATGCTGTCTCTCTGAGCGCGATGCGGTTGGCGCGCGGAGCGAAGACATACGGAGCGAAGCGGTTCTCGACCCATACCCACGTGGGGCGGCCCTGGGTCGAAAAAGGTCGCCGCTCCAGCGACTCCAGCTGCAGCTCCGGCAGAGGCGCCGAGCGTCATTCCAACGCGCGGATGGCACTGCGCGAGAGGTGTGCGCGAGAGGTGTGCGCGAGAGGTGTGCGCCAATTCCGGATCGAGTCGACAGCGCGCCGATGCCCACTGTCGGAGCGCGGCCCGCGAGGCTTTGGGCTCCGCTGCGGTCCTGACTCGCGAGTTTCTCGGAGGGAATGGCGCTTTCGGCGCTCAATGTGCCGCAAGCGCGAACACCCGAGCCCGCTCGGCAACGCCGTCCAGATGACGTCGAGCACGGCAGCTTTCCACCGCCCCGATGCAGCTTCGGGTGGATGTGGCGGTAGTCCACGCCGATGCCAGCGTTCGCCCGCACTCCTGGATCAGCACCGTGTCCTACCACTACTGCCGGAGACTCGCATCCTTCGGGGGCAGAGGCAGAGGCGGAGGCAGAGGCAGGGGCAGAGGCAGGGGCAGAGGCAGGGCTGGGGGTAGAGCTTGGGCCAGGGCGAGCGCGTGAGTGGGGTCGCACCACTGCCAAGCGCCTGCGCCAGTTCCTGGCGTACACCGGCTGAGCGGAGCGGAGCGCATTGGCCCAGAGCGCGGCGGGAGGAGACTGCAGGAGAGAGGGCTGCGCGCGACAGGCCCCGCGCCTCGGCGCGTGCTCGCCAGCGGCTCGCCATCCGCTCCGCTCAGGTGCCATGAAAAATCGCATGTGTGCATTCGATTTTGCTCGACACGATTTGCGTGCCTCGAGGGTTCGCGAGCGCCGATGAGCTGGAAAGCATGCATTGCACCGCCGCAAAGGCCGCGACAGAGCGAGTGCGCGCTTGGAGGGCAAAAACTGCGTTGGGCTGGCTCGGCGCAGAATGGAGCGGCCGTGAGAGGCTCGAAGATCGTCATGGTAGGTTGCTGCGCAACGGGAGGGCACGATGAGCGAATGGAAGATCGCACACGAGGCGTTGTCGTGGCTGGCGCGGGAGCGGGCTGCGGCCGACGCGGTGGAGGGGGAGTGGTTGCTGCGCGCGAGGCGCGCGAAGGCGCATGTGCACATGGGGTTCGGCAGCTTCGTCAGCTATGCGGAACAGCTGTTCGGTTACACGCCGCGGTCGATCTTGGAGAAGCTGCGGGTGGCCGAAGCGCTGGAGCAGCTGCCGGCGTCGCGAGCGGCGCTGGAGCAAGGCCGGCTAGGGTGGTGCGCGGTGCGGGAGCTCACGCGGGTGGCGGTGAGAGAGACGGAAGAGGCCTGGTTGCAAGCGGCAGGAGGGAAGACGGTGCGGGAGCTCGAGCAGCTGGTGGCAGGGAAGCGCCGGGGAGATGGGCCGTCCAGCAAAGCCGACCCGCGCGCCGTGCGCTACGTGCTGCGCTTCCAAGTGACGGCGGAGACGTACGCGCTGTTTCGGGAGGCGCTGCGGGAGCTGCGGCGGCGGAGCTCCCGCTGTTTCGACGACGATGCGGCGCTGCAGGAGATGGCGCGCTGCATTCTCGGAGCCATGCCGGGCGGGCGTGAGGAGGGTCGATCGAGCTACCAGATCGCGATCAGCGTCTGTCCGGAGTGCGGCAGCGGTCGGCAGTCCGCCAACGGACAGCTGGTCCCGATCGCGCCCGAGATCGTGGCCATGGCCGAGTGCGACGCGCAGCGCCTGCCGGCGCTGGAGGAGAACGCCTCATACGACAAGAGCCCTTCCGCCGACGCTTGCGCCGGCATGGTCAGCGATGAACACTCCGCTGCGCACGAGGTGCGCCCGGCTCCGGCCGAGATTCACAGGGGCTCGCCAGCTGCCGACGCCCACGTGGGCATGGATGCCGACGAACACCAGGACTACGAGGCGCGCCCAGCTGCCAACGCCCACGTGGGCATGGATGCCGACGAACGCCAGGACTACGAGGCGCACCCGGCTGGCAACGTCCACGTGGGCAACGCTGGCGGCGAGCTCGATCCCAGCCGCAGCCGAACGCGGGCCAGGCAAGAGATCCCGCCGGCGCTGCGCCGTGCGGTGCTGCGCCGCGATGAGCGGCGCTGTCGCGTCGCGGGTTGCCGGAATGCCACGTTCCTCGATCTGCATCACATCCGGCCCCGCTCCGAAGGCGGCAGCCACAGCGCCGGCAATCTGGTCACGCTGTGCTCGGCCCATCACCGCGCGCTGCATCGCGGCGAGCTGCGCAGCGCAGGCGATGCCGGCGACTTTCGCGTGCTGCCGGGCTCGCTGGGCGTGCCGGTGGCCGGCAGCGCACCACCTCCGGCGGCGGCCTCGAGCTCGATCGAGGTGTCCGCGAAGGTGGCGTCTGGATTGTGCCACCTGGGCTTTCGCGCGGCGGATGTGCACGCCGTGATCGCACAGCTACGGGAGCGAGGCGAACTCGCCGCCGCCGCGCCGCAGCAATGGCTCCGCGAAGCGCTGAAGCGCCTGCATCCTGCTCCCGCGGGCGCGCGCTGAGAGAGACGGCGCGCACCGGCACCGGACGGCGAGCTCCGGCGTCGGACAACGTTTCGAAACCGCTCGCGCCCAGCGTCCCGAGGCTGGGGCAGCGTCGTGCGGGTGAGGTCCGGCCCAAATCGAGCAGCGCTGGTCAGCGCTGGCCAGCCTCGGGAGCGGAGCGCCGCTCAGCTAGAGCAACCAGAGCGTGATCACGATCAGGAGCGTGACCACGGCGACGGAGATCATCGCGGCCAGCTCCCAGGCGCCGCTGGGCAGGGAAGCGTCGCCGTCGGGCGAGCGCGATTCGCGGCGGGTGCGGCCCAGCTCGTCGACGCCGCGCAGCTCGACCGAAGCGAAGGGGTTGGTCGCGCGGGAGGAGCGCCCGCTCAGCGCCTGGTTGGCGGCGTCGAGCGCCGTCTCGTGGTCCATGCCGTCTCCGGCGAAGTCGCTGCCGCGCGCTTTCATGCCAGTCGTCCAAAACGGCGCGCGCCCGTGGTCTCCCACCAGCGCTGGTAGCGCTGCTGCGCGGCCCGGCGTTCGTCGTCGGGTAGGTTCTCGGCGTAACCGAAGCTGTCGCGGGCTTCGATCAGGAGCTCGTCGGCCGCGGCCTTGCGCAGTCGGGGGTCGCGGTGGTCGAGCGCTTCGATCAGCCACTGGAAGCGGTGTTTCGCCTGGTGCGTCTGCCACCAGTCGCTCCAGGACTGGGTGTCGCGCCCGAAGTCCTGGCGCGTGATCACGGTGAGCGTCCAGAGGGCCTTGTGTACCACGGGCTCGGTGTCGAGCGAGAGCAGCGCGATCAGGCGCGGTACGCTGGCGCTGTCGCGCAGGCGGGCGACGTGTTCCAGGGTGCGCAGGCGCAGGGTGAGCGGCGCGTCTTCCGCCTCGGCCACCTCGAACAGCGTCTTGCGGAACAGGTTGGCGGCGGAGCTGCTGAGCAGGAGGCGGGCGGCGTCGAGCGCGGCCTGGTGCACGCGCGGCTCTTCGTCAGCGAGCCGCTGCACCACCGCGCGGCAGGCCTCTGGTCCCGGGATTTCGCCCAGCAACAGCGTCGCCCAGCGACGGACGCGCGCGTCCCGATCTTCGGTGCTGCGCGTGATGTCGGGCACGGCGGGGGAGCCGATGTTCGCCAGCGCCTGCAACAGCGGGCCGCACTCGGAGGCGCGCGAGCTCGGGCCCGCGCGTTCGCTCACGACGGGACCCGGAAAGCGCGCCATCAGCTGCGGTAGCCCGGCCGCGCCCAGGCGCGCCAGATCTTGCGCTGCCTTGGCGTTGCCCTGGCACAGGAGCTCGATCAGGGACTCGATCTCGGGTTCGGCGGGCGGCGCGCTCGGCGTCTTGCTGGGTGAGAGGTTGCCGAGCGGCGGAAAGCTCGGTGGGCGGCTGGGCGAACGTGTGCTCGGCGGCGGTTCGCTGGGCGCATGCGGTGGCGGGATGGCCGCACGCGCAGCGCGTTGCGATGCAGGGGCCGCGCGCGTCGAGATCGGCGCCGGGGCAGGCGCCGCGCTGGCAGGCGCCGCTTCGATCGGCTTTGCCTCCGCTGCGGGCGCGGGCGACTCTGCCGCGCCGACGGTGCTCGCGCTGAGCGGGGGCTCGATCGACACGTCGGACGGTGCCGTGGCCTCGGGCTCCGCCGCAGGCGGGGGCGCCGGCTCGGTCACGAAGGGCAACGCGGGCTCCGGGCTCGGCGCGGCCGCGGCAAGAGCAGGCGGCGCCGCAGGGGGTGGCGCCACTTCGGCAGCAGCGGCGGGCGGCGCGGCTGCTGCGACGGGCGCCGAGCGCACCAGATCCGGCGGGCGCTCGGTGGGAACGCGCGGGACCGGCTTGACCGACGGCGCCTCGATCGGTGCCGCGGTAGGCTCGGCGATCGTGGCGGGGGGCTGGGCATCCTGGACGCTGGGCGCGGGCGCAGAACGCCGCTCGAGCGGAGCCGGTTGGGCGCCGGGCGCCGGCGGCTGCGAGATGCGCTGTGGCGGGGTGGCGACGGGCCGCGCGAAGCCCTTCAGCGTCGTGGTGCGCGGCGGCTCGCCCGCCTTGTTGGCGGGCTTGGGCGCGGTCTCGCGCGCGATCGGAGTCGCGTCTGGCGGGGGCACTGCGGGGCGGCTGCCGCCGGGACGCGGCGGCTCCGCCGGGCGCACGGGCTGGGTCGGCAGAGCCGTGGGCGGAGCGAGGCCGAGCGCGGTCTTGCGGGTGCTGTTCTCCGCGGGCTGAGGCGCGCGGGGCGCCATCCCCACGGCAGTCCGAGTGGTCACCGCGCTCCTGGCCGTCGACGTCGTCGCGCCGCCGGGAGGGCGCGCGGGGCCCTGCAGCGTGGGCAGTGGGGAGACCGGCGTGAGATCCGGGTCCGGCTCGGCGCGGGCGGTGTCGGAGCGGGAGCTGGGCTGCTCGGGGCGGCGCGCGGGACGCGGCTCCGCGCGCGGCGCCGGCGGGCGCGGGCGCTGACCTGGACGGACGGTAGCGGCATCTGCCGGCTCTGCGGCGCTGCGCGCCGCCGGGTTGCGCGCGCTCTGCGGAGGCTGCGTGACCATGCCGGCGCGGCTCCAGGCCGTCTCTTCCTTGGCGCTGTCGTCCACGATCACGGAGGGCAAGCGCGGTTTGTGCACCAGTGGCCGCGCGGGGCGCGCGATCAGCGCCTCTTTGCGAGCAGCGGGCAGCAGCGGTTGCTCCGCTTCGCGCGGCCTGTGCTCCAGCAAGAACGGCGTGGTGGGCGTGGGCTCGCGCGGCTCGGGGGTGGCGATCTCTGCCGGGCTCTCGCTGGGCTGTTCGAGGGTCGCTGGTTGGTTCGCCTGCTCGAGGGTCGCTGGCTCGAGGCTCGCTGGCTCGAAGCTGGCCTCCCCCGCGTCTGCATCCAGCGCCACCAGCGGGTGGTGCTGCAGCTCGGGCGCGGGCGGGCGGCTCGACTTCGCGCGGCCATTGCTGCGGCTGCGGTCGCGATTCTTGTTCGGCAGGCTGGGGAGCGAGAAATCCGGGGCTGCGCTCTCGGAGCCTTCGCCCCGAGCGCTCGCGGCTTCCACCTGCGTTGCGGCGGCGGAGCGCTGCGCGCCGAGAGCATCAGAGAGCTCGGCGTCGATCGGCGCCGTGCGCGCTGCGCTGGCGCGCTTGCGCTGCAGGATGATGCGACCGAGCGCGTTTGCCACGTCGGGGGCCAGCGCGATCACCTCGCCGACCTCTCGCTCCAGCACGTCGCTCGCGCCGTTGTCCCCGTACAGCAGCAGCAAGCAGCGCCCACGCAAGCACACCGGCAAGATCAGCACGCGCGCTTCCAGCTGGCGGCGCAGATCCGCTGCCAGCGTGCGGTCGATACCCTCGCGCCCGAGCCGGGTGATGCGCACGTTGCAGCTCTCCGCCGCTTCGGAGAGCGAGCTGGGCAGATCCAGCGGCACGCCCACGGCTTGAATCGCGTCGGGATCGGCGCCCGGTCCCGACGCGTTCAGGCCCTCCGCGATGGCGTTGTGCACGGCGAACAGCGCGCTGTATTCGAAGAACTGGCAGGCAAAGCTGAAGAAGGCGTCCAGCACCTGATCGCGCTCGCTCGCGCGCGCCAGCTCCTCGCGCGCCATCGCCAGCGTGAACGGCCCGCGCCGCCGGGCGCGCGGCGCCGGCTTGGGCGCGAGCGGGCGCGGCGCCGCGCCGGACTCGGCGCTCTGCCACTCGCGCTCCCAGTCCGTGCGCGCCTCGACCGGAGGCGGCGGCGGCTCGCTCGGCGGGCGAGGCAGCTCCGAGAGCTCGGTCTCGGGCCAGGGCTGCCGCGCAGGCTCCAGCGCCGCCGCGTCGGCCACGCCATCCAGACGCGCGATGGCCTGCTGGTCTTGCTCGGACAGCGAACCGCCGTAGCAGAGCGCGATCGCCTGCCGGATCCGCACCTCCAGCGCAACTCGCTCGAACAGCTGCACGCCCAGCGCGAAGCCGAGCTCTTCCTTCAAGCCCGCGTCGAGCGGCCGCGCGACGGCCACCACCAGCTGCCCCGGCGCGCCCGACAGCGGGAAGCAGCAGTAACGCTCCGCGATCTCGCGCGGCAGGAGTCGTTCCGGGTCGTCCGGTGTGGGGAGAACGCCGACGTCCGCCGGCGGCAAGCCGTAGCACTCGCTCAGCGCCGCGCTGAGCGCTGCTTCGTCGATGTTGGAGAACTGCAGCAGGCTGGTGGTGACGTCACCGCCATGCAACTGGCTGCGAGCCAGCGCCTCGGACACTTCTCGCGGCGAGGCAACGCCGCGCTGTTCTAGCACTGCTTCGAGCCTGGCCATTGCGAGTGAGGGGAGTGAGGGCAACCGAGCACGATCGTGGGAGGGCAGCTTACAACGGGCGCCTGCGGAACGACAAACCGCCGGCCAGTCTCGGCCTCAGGGTCAGGCCGAAAAACGCCAGCTCCGCCGCCCCCGGAGCGCATTCTGAGGGGAGAAGCCCCCGGTTCCGCTCTCACGGCAGCACGAGCCACGCCTGCGGAGGCGGTCCGTCCTCGCCCTCTGCCCCGGAATGGAACTCCAGCGAGGGCCGCCGCGTACCCGCTGCGTGCGAGCGCGGCCCCCCGGCGAAAACCGCGCGCTGGGGCGGAACCGAGCTCGACGAGCTTACGTCCAAGCATCGGGCGTTCGAAAAGCCGCTTTCCGCAACGCTGACGAGCTGCGGTCACGAGAGGAGTCGTGGAGAGCAAAGGCAAGCAACGGAGTTTCGCCTCCGGCGCGCGGAGGGCAACAGGGAAACGGCGCCGAGGCGATCTGGCGAAATGCATGAGCTGCGTTGCAAGGTGCCGCACAGAGTGGCGAGAGCCTGCGGGCCCTCGCGCGAGTTCGGTCGCGACTCGCGCAGCGAGAGCACGCCGGCGTCATTTCCGTGCGCGACATTGCGTTCTCGGCGGCGTCGATCCTCCGCCCACGAACGCACCCACAACACCCAACACTGGCTCCTGCGCGGACCAGCTCGAGCGCATCACTCGAGCGCTCTGGCGGCGAGCTTTGGTTCTTGACGGGTTGGTCGCAGGAACCTCATGATGCGGTTGTTTCGGGGGGCTCGGTGTCCGTCTGCCGTGAGGCGGAGAGGCACCGGCGGTCGGACTCCAGCGTGGGGGCCTCGCTCGCAGCCGAATGCCGCTTCGGATCAGCCATCTACTTCTCTCAGTGACTGACTCTTAGCTTCTCGTCGCCAGTGCCGTTTGGAGGCAGCGGCCCGATGGGCCGCAAATCTCGGGAGCTCCCGGGAACCTCCTGGCATCTCCGATATCTCCGATATCTCAGCACTCGCTTTCTCAGAACCGCTCGCGCCTGCACTTCTCGTCTGCGGGTACTGCAGTTTCGTGGGCTGTCTCTTGGGAAGGCGCGCAGGGCTGGTGGTGATGGCGACGAGCTCGACCGATGGTGGGAGCGTTGGAAGGGCCGTCGGAGGAGCCGTTGGAAGGGCAGAGCCGAGCCACTCGAGGCCAGAGGCGGCCAGGAGCCCCAGCTCCCGGCGAAGATCAGGAAAAAGTGCCGGGAAATTGCTGATCAGCAGCGAATGGAAGCAGAACGAGAAGTGTTGGAGCAAGCGCAGGATCAATCCGTGCCGGGCAAGGTGCTCGCACAGGAACTGTCGCGTGTGCGGTGGCGCTGTGAGTGAGGCGCTGACTCGGGTGCAGAGTGTGGGGAGACGGCAGCGAAGTGCGTTCATCAGGTAACAGCCCTGCAGAGGCGGGAACCCGTGCATGCCTCGTCATCGGCGAATCGGGGGCGGACTGGTCCGCGGGCATTGCTGCGGCCCGGCGCTACAGTCCGAATCTCGCGCTCGTGACCCAGTGGGTCGGCGAGACGCCACATCACTTCAGTCAGCGAGTGCTGTCGCGGCTCGCCATGCGGCGATCCTTTGCGAGCATCATCATGGTCTGCAACGAGCGCAATGACGAGAGCGCGACGGCTGCCCGCCAGGAGATTGTGCGCGCCACCGGCAGCGCGATGAGCGATCTCGGTGACCGGGAGCTCACGCTGATTTGCTGTCCCACACGGGGCGGCGGCATCCCACCCTGGGCGCCGTTGCTCGCGGAGCATCTGCCGCGCCAGGATCAGCCGCTCGGGCTCACCGTCGAGCTGTCGCTGTAATTTGGGGGGGGCTGATGCAGCCCCCCAATCCCCGCAGCTTGGCTGCGGGGGATTTCCCCCAACTCCGCCCGCGGGGCGCGGGCGCTGCGCGCGGGGCCCCAACCCCGCTTGCCCCCGAGCTGCAGCCCGGCAAATCGCCGCAGCTTGGCTGCGGGGGATTTCCCCCAACTCCGCCCGCGGGGGCGCGGGCGCTGCGCGCGGGGCCCCAACCCCGCCGGCGGGGCGCGCCCGGATGGGACAGCGTTCGGTTCGGAGCCGCGCGAGACCCCCCGAACAAATGGTGCACGCGGTCGTTCATGAAGGGATATGGCATTTGAGTCCCGCGCTCCCCGAAGTCAGATGATGAGCGAGGCGCCGCGCCCGGGCGCCGGCGCCGCCGCGACCGGAACCAGTGCAGGCAGCGGCGTGCGGCCGTCGGCGCCGCCGGCTCGCCCCAGCCTGGAGCCCTCGCTGCGCTTTGCCGCACAAACCAATGTCGGCAGGCAGCGCGACCACAACGAAGACAACTTCCTCGTCGACAAGAAGCTGCGCCTGTACGTCGTCTGCGACGGCATGGGCGGCCACGCCGCCGGCGAGGTCGCGAGCGCCGTCGCGGTGCGCACGCTGAGCGAGGAGATCCGCAAATCGCAGGATCTGCTCGACGACTACGTCAAGGGCAGCACGGGCGGCAGCCGGGTCAGCAAGCGCGACATCACCAACATGCTGGGCTTCGCCGTGAACTGCGCCTCGCGCAAGATCCATGCGGAGGCAGCCCAGGACGAGAAGAAGCGCGGCATGGGCACCACGCTGGTGGCCGTGCTCTTCCTCGGCAATCAGGCCTTCATCATCCACGTCGGTGATAGTCGCATCTACCTGATGCGCAACGGCAGCCTGGAGCAGCTGACGGAAGACCACAACGTCTACAACGAGTTCATCAAGAAGAAGAAGATCGATCTGGGCAGCGCCGCCAAGCTGGCGCCCAAGCAGGCGATCACGCGCGCCGTCGGCGTGTACGAGCACTGCGAGCCCGAGACCCTGGTGATCGACGTGGCCGCGGGCGACCGCTTCCTGCTTTGCACCGACGGCCTCTCCGGCTACTTCGACGCCCCGGAGGGCTCGCCCGAGGAGCTGGCGCAGAAGCTGGCGGCCCCCGACCCCGACTCGGTGGTGGTCGATCTGGTGGATACCGCCAACAACCGCGGAGGCAAGGACAATATCACCGCGGTGCTGGTCGCGCTGGAGGCCATGGAGGCCGATGACGAGCAGCGCCTGAGCCAGCTGGAGACGCAGAAGTCGGTGCTGGCGAGCACGCCGCTGTTCAGCGCGCTCAACGCGCGCGAGCTGCGCCAGGTGCTGCAGGTCACGGAGGTGGAGCAGTACACGGATCGCCAGATGATCGTGCGCGAGGGCGAGCAGGGCGAGCAGCTCTACATCGTGCTCAGCGGGCAGGTCGAGGTGATGCGCTCGGGAGCGGCGGTGGCGCGCCTCGATCCGGGGGAGCATTTCGGCGAGATGGCCTTGATCCGCAATCAGCCGCGCTCCGCCTCCGCGCGCGCGCTGGGCACCACGCAGCTGATGGTGATCCATCGCAAGGACTTCTTCGAGATCCTGCGCACCGAGCACCGGCTGGCGGTCAAGCTGCTCTGGCAGTTCACGGGCGTGCTGGCCAATCGCCTCGCCGAGACCACCCGCAATCTCGGCATCGCGCGCGAGGAGCTGGTGGGTGAGGACATCACCTGCGAGATCTTCGGCACCGACGAGGACGAGGGCATCACGGCCGAGTTGCCGTGAGGCGTCCGCTCGCTCTCGTCGTGTTGCTGGCGCCCGCGTGCAACGGCGCTCCGGCGAGCGCGCCCGGCGGGGCAGCGGGCGCAGCGGCTGCGGCGCCGGCCGCGCACGCGAGCGTGGAAGCTCCGCCCCGGGTGCCGGCGCCGCTGCCTGCCGCGCCCGCGCCGGCGGGGCCGCTCGGCTGCCGCGTGGTCTCCGCCACGGGCAGCGCGGCGCGCGACTCGGGCAACGCGGTGCGCGCCGGCGATCGCTTCGTGGGCTCCGACTGGCTGGAGCTCGGCAAGGGCTCGAGCCTGCACCTCAAGCACGGCGCGTCCGGGCGCGAGTGGACGCTGAGCGGTCCGGCGCGCGTGCTGCCCTGTGTCGACGGTCAGGAGGAGCTGATCGTGGCGGAAGGCAAGCTGCGCACCGAGGCCGGCGCGGGGGTGCGCCCCGGCGCGCAGGTGTTGATCGGCACGCCCTTTGGCAGCTTGCGCTACGCCGACGCCAGCGCCGAGCTCGAGATCTCCAGCGAGGCGCTGAAGCTGCGCGTGAGCGCGGGCGATACCTGGCTCAGCCCCGCGCCGGGCGTGGCCGGGGGCAGGGCGGGTCAGCCGGGCGCCGAGACGCACACGCTCGGCTCGCAGACAGCTCAGCGCGGCAAGCGCGATCGGCTGGCGGCGGCCGTCGCGGTCGCCGCCTGCCAGCAGGCGGCGCAGCGCTCGGAGGCGCTCGCCCAGTCGCTGCGCGCTCCGGCGACGCCCCGCTTTGGTCAGCTCGCGGCCGAGCACGTGCGCGCGCGCGAGCTCGCGCACGCGAGCTGCGCGAGCGCGACGGCCGCGGTGTTGCAGCAAGAGGAGGGCAGCGAGCGCACGGCGCGGCTGGCGGAGCTCGCGGGCTACCGCGAGCTCTGGCAGCGCGTGCCCCCTGCCGGCGGCTAGCGGGCACATCCTGGAGTCGCCCGCTGCGGGCAGCGGCGAGCCCATCTGCCCGGTGCGTCCCGCGAGCCGCCCGAACCTCCGACGGCCTGGGCACGGCACAAACCGGGTGCCGGTGCGGCAGGGACGTCGTATAGCGTGTGCGTGGTGCGCGGCCTGGCCGGAGTTCAGCGCATTCTGCAGCCCATCGGCGCGGCGCTCGCAGTCTTCGGCAGCGCGCGCGCCGCCCTCGCGCTGGAGCCGCGCAGTCTGACGGAGCCCGCCGTGCTGCAGCAACCGGCGACCGTGACCAACGTCGTGGATGCCTTTGACGAGGGCAGCGGGATCGATCTGCACTTCAGCCTCGGCTACCAGCACACCTGGAAGCGCGCGGGCATCTCGCGCGAGACCAACGCTTCGCTGCTGGCGGACGCGGGCCTACCTCTGCTGGGCGCGAGCGGCGGCAAGCCGCGATTTCACGTCGCCGACTTCTCGGAGACCACCAGCCGCCTGAACGTGCGCGCCGAGCTGGGCCTGTACCACGACCTGGCGCTGATCGTGCGTCTGCCGGTGATCCTGGCGCGCAGCTCGACGCTCTCCGGGCCCGAGCTGCCAGCTGGCGCGCTCGACGGCGCACCGGGCGAGCCGCTCTTCAGCGTGCCCTTCAGCTCGCCGAACCGCAGCGGCGTCGAGTTTCTGGGCATCGGCGTGGACTGGGGGATCCTCAACCAGTTCCGCGACGCCGCGCAGCCGACGCTGACGGTGGGCGCCGAGGCGCGCCTGTCCATCTCGGAGCCGATGCACGCCTGCGGCGAGAGCCGCCCCGCGAGCGACACGGAGACCGGACAAGTGCGCTGCGCGGATCCGTCCGACGTGAACCGTGACGGCGCGGGCGGTCAGTTCCCGGTGCAGGTGGCGCCCGGGCGCATCGAGCCGCTGGAGGGCAATTTCTCCGCGGCCTCGCGCAAGGCCGGCGTGAGCCGCGGCAGCACTGGGCTGGAGTTGCACGGCGCGATCTCGCGGCGCTTCGCGCAGCTCGAGCCATACCTGGGGCTCGGCGTGCTGCTGGAGCTGCCCAATGAGGACAGCGACTTCGGCCCCGATCGCTGGTGGAAGGAGGGCATCGGCGCGCGCGCGGGCGTGAGCCTGGGCGCCGAGTTCATGCCCTGGGAGGTGGTGGAGCAGTTTCAGCGGCTGAGCGTGGATCTGCGCTTCACCGGGACGTACAGCGCCGCGGGGCGCGACTACTCGGAGCTGTTCGACGCGCTGGGCTCGAGCAGCGCGCCTTCGTTCCGGCGCCCCAGCTATGCGGGCTATCTCGCGAGCGACGGCGGCGCCGTGCCGAGCGTGATCGATCCCGACTCGGAGCGCGTCTATCCCACCGGCATCACCAACGTGCAGGCCCACGGCGCCTACGCGCTGCGCCTGTTCGCGCGCTGGCAAGCCGGGCGCTACGTGCGCTTCGACGTGGGGGGTGGCTGGGCACTGACGCAGCGGCACGTGATCACCATGGGCTCGCCCTGCGACCCTGCGCGCGAGCGAGCGGTCGAGCGCTCGGGGCCGTGTCTGGCGCAGGCCCCAGGCGTCAGCTCCGAGCCCGAGCCGCGCTCGCTGGGCGCGCCCGATCCCAGCTACCGTCCGGAGATCGAGCAGCCGGGGCGCCGTTTCATCGTGGACACGGCCAGCACGATCGACGCCTGGCTGGGCGCCACGGTGATGTTCTGAGATAGATGACGCCATGGCCCGTGCCCGGTTAGTGTCGTCGCTGATGGCGTGGGCGCTCGGAAAACGCTGCTGGCTGCGGCTCGGGGTGTTCTGTCTGGTGTCGAGCTGGGCGGGCTCGGCGCTGGCGGATCCGCGCGACGTACGGCTGCTGCCGCCGGCGCTCGCGCCCGCTCACGAGCCGCTCCGGCCGGCGCCCGGGCGGGCCGGCGCGCTGCAGCCCACGCCGCCGATGCCGCCGGATCTCGAGCTCAGCGCGCGGCGGCTGGAAGCGGTGTTGCACGACGCGCTGCTCGACTACGGGTTGAGCCCGCTGGCGGCGCTGCCCAGCCCCGCCGCGCGCGATGAAGAGAGCCTGGTGGCGCTGGCGCGCGACTGCTGGGTCGTCTCGCCGGAGCTGAGCGCGCAGGGCAACGAGCTGCGCTTGCGCTTGAGCGTGGTGGCCCAGGGCTCCTCGATCGTGCTGGTGCGAGCGCAGAGCGTCGATCCCGAGCAGCTGGAAGTGCGCAGCCTGGGCATGTTGCGCGAGCTGCTGGAGCAGCCGGCGTCCTTGCTGCGCGAAGCGCCTGCCGCGAGCGAACGGGAGCCGGAGCCCGCGCTGAGCCTGTCCGTGCAACCCGCGCGCTCCACGGGGCGTGTGGTGCTGGCGCTGCACACCGCGGCGCTCGGCGGCTACGTCGGCTACTCACTGCAGCGCGCTTCCGGTTCGAACGACGCGCGGCTCACCTATCCGCTGGCGGCGCTGGGCGCCGGCATCGGCGTCGGCGCGGCCATGGTCGTGGCGGACGAGTGGGACATCACGCTGGCGCGGGCCTGGTTCCTGGGCGCGGCCATGCTCTGGCCCCCGGTCGGTATCTCGCTGGCCAGCACGCGCAGCGGCCCGGACCGGCACCTGCTCGGGGTGACCGGCGCGGTGGGCGGGCTGACGCTGGCCACGGTGGGGCTCGCGTTCGGCGACGTGGACGATGGCGGCGCGACCTTCACGCACTCGGGGGCCGTGCTCGGGCTGCTGCTCGGCGGCCTGGGCGAGATGATCGTGCTCGGCGACGCGCAGGCCAAGCCGACGCGCGGCGTGGGCTATGGCATCCTCGCCGGCGTCACGCTCGCCGGTGCGCTGGCGACGCAGATCCAGACGCCCACGCCCACGGACATGCTGTCCATCGATCTGAGCGCGCTGCTCGGCGGGCTCGCGGGAGCCGCGATCGGTACACCGCTCCTGGTCAGCCAGGATCCGAGCGAGCGGCGCGACCGCATCTGGCTCACCGGCGTGATGGTGGGCACCGTGGCGGGCGGCGTCGTCGGTTACTACATCACGCGCCGCGACGAGGCGCCGGCGCAGCCCGGCGCCGCGACGGACGCCAGCGTGCGCATCGAGCTGGGCAGCCCTGCGGCCCCGCTCGGCTTCGCGATCTCGGGGGAGTGGTGACGGCGCGCGAGCCGCTCTGGGTGTACGAAGTGCCGGCGTCGGCCGCGGGTGAACGGCTGGACAAATTCCTGGTGCAACAGCAGCCCGAGCTCGGCCGCCAGGGCGCGCGCTGGCTCAGCGAGCAAGGGCTGGTGCGCGTCGACGGCGCGCGCGCGCCGAAGTCGCGGCGCTTGCGTGCGGGCGAGCGTGTGGAGCTGTTCGGCGAGTTCGCGGGCGCGCCGCCTCCCGAGCCCGATCTGCCGCTGACCATTCTGCTGGAGCGCGCCGATCTGGTCGTCGTCGACAAGCCTGCGGGGCAACCCAGCGCGCCGCTCGCGCCGGGCGAGCGCGGCAGCGTCGCGGGAGCGCTGCTCGGTCGCTTCCCCGAGATGCGCGGCGTCGGCTACCGCGCGCGCGAGCCCGGCCTGTTGCATCGCCTGGACACGCGCACCTCGGGCCTCCTGCTCGCGGCGCGCACGCCCCAGTCCTTCGACGTGCTGCGCGCGGCGCTCACAGCCGAACAACTCCACAAGCGCTACCTCGCGATCGTGCCCAGCGCCGTGCCCGACAGCGCGCTCCTGGAACAACCTCTCGCGCCGGATCCAGGGGGCTCGAGCCGTGTCGTCCTTGCTGCCCACCAGGATGTGCCCGGTGCACGACCCTGCCGTTCGGCGCTGCGCACCCTGGAACGGCGCGGGCGCTGGGCGCTGGTCGAGGTCGCGGCTTCGCGTGCGTACCGCCACCAGGTCCGCGTGCACCTGGCCGCCGCGGGCTGGCCGATCGCAGGCGACCTCGAGTACGGCGGCGCACCGGTGCTGGAAGGCCGTCACGCCTTGCACGCCAGCCACCTTGCCTTCGACGGGAGCTTGCAGCTGGCGGCGTTCCGTGTGGACAGCGGGTTGCCGGCGGAGCTCCGCGCGGTGCTCGAAGGGGGGGTAGCGGGGTGAAGGCCAGCGGGGGCGAAGGGCTAGCGGGGGCGAAGGGCTAGCAGGGGGCGAAGGGCCAGCGGGGGCGAAGGGCCAGCGGGGGCGAAGGGCTAGTTTTACTGACGAAAACTTCTTCCATGGCGATCGGTTCGTGCGACCGATGGCCATGGCTCTCGATCTGGATAGCGGCGCCACGCAGTGTCTGGGGGAAGTATATCGAACGTTTGGGAGGATTGCTCAAGGACCGCAGGAAGCGGGAATCGTTCGCGATCTATGCAGCGGCGATCCTGGCGGAGGCCTCCCTCGTGCCGCAGGCAGGGTTTCGACGATACGCTCGAGGACGCGGCCTGAGCGGCACTTGCAGACTCCTTCATCACGATGCGGCTCGGGTTTGCCCGAGCCGTCCTCCGCTGGCTGCCTCGCTGCCCGTGCTGCCATGTCGCATCCGAGGTGAGTCGTGGAGCCCGAGCGGCGCCGTTTCGACGCTGAGTGATGGCGGGGAACTCGGCGGCCCCGCTGGCAGCGAGCCCGCCGAGCCCGCTCGGCTCAACGCCGCGGCTCGATCAGCCGGACGAGCGTGCCGATGATGCGGTGAAACAGAGCGCCGAGCTCTGGCGGGAGCGGCTGCACCCAGCCGAGCGCTTCCGCCGTTTCGAGGCATGCCAGCGCCTCGCGCGCTGAGGCCGCAGCCGATTGGTAGCGAACTTGGCGGTTTTTGCCGCGTGAGTAGGCACCTTCGGCCAGATTCAACGGAATGCTGACCAGCGCCCGCTCGAGCTGATCACCGAGTGCCAAACTGCGTGCGCGGAGCGCAGGAAGATACGGTGAGAGCTTGCGAACCAGCTCGAGGACGACGGCGTAGATTTTGAGCGTCATGATGGACTCCGTGTGAGTGGCCCTCTGCGCGAGGGCCCCACCGACGCCGCAGCGCGCGCAGGGCGTGTCCAGGCTGCCCGCGCTGCGCGGGCACCGCGAAGCGGCTTGGCCTGGACACGCCCGAGCACGCTGCGACAATGAGCAGACCCGAGCCAGAGCCCCTCGACGTCTCAACGCCGACGAGCGTCGCGCGGCTCTCCGCTCCGCTCAGCCGGTGTACGCCAGGAACTGGCGCAAGGGCTTGGCAGTGGTGCGACCCCACTCACGCTCTCGCCCTGGCCCGAGCTCTACCCCAAGCCCTGCCCCTGCCTCTGCCTCTGCCTCTGCCTCTGCCCCTGCCTCTGCCCCTGCCTCTGCCCCTGCCCCTGCCCCTGCCTCTGCCTCTGCCCCTGCCTCTGGTGATCCAAGTGACGACCTCGGGTGGCTACGTGTGCACCAATTATGATGTCGAGCTTCTGGGTGGTTAACAGCACTCGCATCGGTTTACGCGCCCGAGCTCGCCCGCGTGAGCTCCGCGCCTGTCCACCGGCGGGAATGGGGACGGTTCGGTCTTTAGCGAGGCATGGGCGCGGCGGACGATTTGCTGAGCAGGATGCGGACTCGACCATGGTGGGCGCCGGCGTTCGTCCGGCCACGGGCGACGGCCACGGGCAGTTTGGTGGCGAACTGGATGCGACAGTAATCCGGGCGCGCAGGTGCCGGGGGGCCCCGGAGTCACGGCGAGGGGCAGTAGGCAAGGAGCGAGCTCGTCCGCTTCAAGCGACGCGCACGCGCTTTTCTCCGAGGACCGCGATCACCTCGAGTTTGCCACCGAGGGCCTCGACCATCTCGCGCATCCGTTCGATCCGATGATCTTCACGTGTCTCGAATTTCGAGACCTCGCTCTGGGTCATGTTGGCGAGCTTCGCCAGGTCCGCTTGAGTGATCCCCAGCGCTTCGCGCAGTTCCCGGAATGAGCGTACCTCTTCGGCAACCGCTGCATCGATCTCTGTCAGCCGCTGCGGGGTGACCTTGCCGTGAGCGCTGCGGATATCTCGCCAACGGTGCGTCTTCATGGCTGCACTCCTTGCTCTCTCAAATATTGCTCCCAGATACTTTCGGCCTGGGGAATGAACCAGCGATAGAAGCGATCGTCGCCGACCTTCGTACCCCCGAGAACGAGTACGGCGTTGCGGGCCGGATCGAAGGCGTAGGCAATGCGGATCTGCGCCCCGTGAGCCTTCACGCGCAACTCGCGCAGCGCATACCTCGCGCCCTTCAGGTCACTCGAGTGCGGGAACGGCAGCTGGGTGCCCATTTGTTCGAGCAGACCCACGGAGTGGATCACCGATTCGCGATGTCCGTCTGAGAGTTCTTCGTACCAGCCGACGAACTCGTCTGTGACGATCACCTCGACCACGGTCACAATATGCACTAAAGTGACTAGTCTGTCAAGTGACTTGAAAAGGCTTTGCGCTGGATTAATGCAGAACTCGAACGGGGGACCATCACCAAACGGGACCCTGCCGTCACGGGGATGCTCAGTCCGCTGAGGTTGCCGGTAGCGGTCGAGCCGGCCGAAATGATGCCGGTGAACGCCGGCGAGAGAGTGACGGCCGTGCCCGGCACGGGCGTGAACGTCTTGTCTCAAAAGGCCGCGAGCAGAGCGAGTGCGCGCTTGGAGGGCAAAAACTGCGATGGGCTGGCTCGGCGCAGAATGGAACGGCCGTGAGAGGCTCGAAAATCGTCATGGCGAGAGACGGTCCCCGCGCAAGCCGCCTCGCGCCGATGCGGAGTCGCACGGACTCGCACGCCGGTGGCGCCCGGCGTCCCGAGGTTCGAGCAGCCGCCGTGCGGATGAGGCCCGGCCCAAATTCTTCAGCCGCAGAGTTGGCGGGGCTTCGCGTGCTGACGAAAGCTCAGCTCAGACGCGATCGCCGCTGGCGAGGTCGCGAATCTCGCGCGACTCGGCGGGCATGGCCAGGCATCCCATGGGGCGGTTGCCGCCGAATGTGGCGGAGAAGGCGCCGGTGAGGCTCTCCATGAGCTGGGGTCGGGTGATGCCGTAGGTGCGGCCAGCGAGCAGCAGCAGGTGGCGCCGGGCGTGCGCGAGCGCAGCGATCAGGTCGGGCACGACGCTGCCATTGGCCTGCCCATCGTGGGACCAGGAGATGGCGCCGTTGGGGTTGACGATCACCAGGCGCAGCACGCCGTGCTGGAGGTGCTGGCCGGGCCGGGAGCGGGGCGCCAGCAGGGCGTCGAAGTCTTCGCGTTCGCAGCGCGAGGAGGGCGCGCCCGGGCGGCGGGTGTCATCCGGCTGGAAGCAGCGGAGCTGCTCGGGGCCCATCAGCACCAGGGAGGTGCTGAGGCAGCGGAGCTCGGAGCGCAGTCGGACCAGCTCGCGCTCGCTCGGGCTGGACCAGTCGGAGACGAAGGCAACGATCAGCGTCTGGCCGCGGAAGGCGGCCGGACCAGGAAACTGGCGTTCGGAGTAGGGGGAGGCGGTGGACAGCATTCTCCCACCTGCCCAGCAAACCTCATACCGAACTGCCGATGGGCGAGTTCTTGGCGCGAATGCCAGTGTCGCAGGGCTGCAAGTGTCAGGTGTTCGAGCGGCTTCGCCCGTGGCAAATGCCCCCGGCGGGAGTCTTCTGCCACACGGCCTTCACTTGCCGCGAGCTTCACGCTCGGCTCGCGCAGCCGCCTGGGAGTCGTCGCTGGGCGCCGGTGTGTCGGCGAGCTCCGGCGGCAAGAGCGGGGCCTCGCTGCCGACGTCCCAGGATTCCACGGGCCAGCGTCGCCAGGCTTCGCGGTGCAACTGCTGGAGGCTCTCGCGGTCGCTGGCCAGCAGCCGCCAGTCGCCGGGGGAGAGGCTCAGCGGGCCCTCCTGGAGGGCTTTGGTGCGCAGTAGCTCGAGCCTTCCTGTCGAAGCCGGCGGCGCGCCTTCGGGCAGATTGCGGATGTGGGTCGCGAGTAACACCGGATCGAGCACCAGGTCACGAAAGCGCGCCAGGGTATCGCCGCGCGTCAGCATGCGCAGCTCGTCGATGCGCCGCAACAGCGGTTCCGGTTCGGTCTCGCTGGCGATCAACAGCAAGCCCGCGCGGCGAGCGAGCTGGCCGAGGCCCACGCTGGAGACCGCCCAGTGGAGCGGGATGGCGAGCAACCACGGAATCCAGACCGGCGCGAGCCACAGCCAGGGGCCGCCCTCCAGGTAGGCAAAGGCCGCCGCCACGGCTCCGAGCAAGGTGGCCGGCAGCTCCGCGCGCAGGACATCGCGCAGGTTGGCCTCCGCCCGGCGGCGCTGCGCGATCCAGCCCACGCTGCGCCCCATCAGGATCGAGGCGACGATGCGCGTGTGGTGGAGCATCATCAGCGGCGCGATCAGCGCGCCGAGCACCACGCCGAGCAAGGCGCTGAGCAGCAAGCGAGGGCCGCCGCCGTGCACGCGCCGCCGCGCCCGATCGGCGGCCGTGTCCCACACGCCGACCAGCCACGGGCCGAGCAGCACGGCGAACGTGCTGAGCGCGACCAGGCCGGCGGTGTCCTCGAAGCCTTCGCCGGCATGGCGCCACGCGATCAAGCCCAGGGCCACGAACAGGAACCAGGCCGGGCTCGCCAGATACGCGAACGCGCCGAGCAGCAGATGGATGCGGCTCATCGCGGTGAAGTCTCGCACCCGCGCGATCAACAGGTGCTGGAGGTTGCCCTGGCACCAGCGGTAGTCGCGCGCCACGTACTCCTTCAGCGTCGGCGGCAGCTCCTCGTAGCTGCCACGGCCCAGGCGGCAGGTGGCGAGGTCGGAGGCGATGCGCACGCTCCAGCCGGCGCGACAGAGCAGCGCCGCCTCCACGAAGTCGTGACTCAGCACGTGCCCGCCGAAGGGCGGCTGGCCCTGCAGGCGCGGCAGCTCGCAGCAGTCGAGGAAGGCGCGCACGCGCAATACCGCATTGTGCCCGAAGTAGTTGCCGTTGTTGCCGGACCAGGCGGAGAGGCCCGAGGTGAAGTTGGGCCCGTTCACGCTGGCCGCAAAGGACTGCGCGCGCGCGAACAGCGTCTCGGCCCGGTGCACGAAGATCGGCGCCTGCAGCAGCCCGAGCTCTGGATCGGCGTCCATGCGGCGCACCAGCTCCACGAGGCAGGGCGCTGTCATGACGCTGTCGGCGTCGAGCGTGACGGCGTACTCGTAGCGCGGCGCCCAGCGCTCGAAGAACTCGGCCAGGTTGCCCGCCTTCTGGCGTTCGTTCTGCGCCCGCCGGTGATAGTAGATCGGCACGCCGCCGGCAGCGGCCGCGACGCGCCGGTACGCGCGCTCTTCCTCGGCGCACTGCTGCGGGTCGCGCGAGTCGCTGAGCACGAAGATCTCGAAGTTCTCGGCCCCGGGCTGGGCCGCCAGCGCCTCGCGCATGCCCGCCAGCGCCCCGAACACGTCCTCGACGCTCTCGTTGTAGATGGGCATGAGCAAGGCCGTGCGCGGCAGCGGCGCCAGCGGGCGCTGGGGCTCCGCCGTCTCCGGGTCCGATTGGCCCCGCGCGCGCCAGCGCAGCAGGAAGCCGAGCGCCGCCGTGGACAACCCCAGCGCGGCCTGGCCGAACAGGAACACGAACAAGCTAATCCAGGCGACGTCCAGCCAGTTCCAGCCGTCGCTCGCCAGCGCCCGCCACAGCGCGCGCGCCGCGATCAGCGTGAGCGCGAGCGCGGGCAGCAAGCCCTTCAGCCAGCGCGGCACGCGCGCCGGCTCGAACGCCTGCGGTCGAAAGCGCGCCCGGCGCGGTGGCCTGCCCGCCAGCGGGTCGCCGAACTCCTTGACCTTGCGGCGCGCGCGCTCGGGGTCGCCCAGGAACAGATCCGGGCGCGCGGCGATGAACTCGCGCAGCCACAGGGGGTTCGTGCCTTCAGGTAAGTGCAGTGCCGCGCGCCAGGCTTCGAAGCGGTGCTGGGCTTCGGCGATCGCCAGGGCCGCGTGTTGCTCTGGATCGTCGGCGGTCACGTCCAGCACGATTCGGTGCGACAGCTCGCGCACGCGCACCCGATCGGTGAGCCCGAGCGTGCGCAGGTAGTTGGCGACCCGGCGCACGGCGCGGAAGGCCGAGGAACGACCCCTCATGGTGGAGGGGGGCGGGGTAGCCATGCCGTTGTCGGGGCTGCTCGGCGGTTCTATTCGTTCTGCCACGCGTAGCTCCACGTCTCGGTGAGCGTGTCCGCCCCCGATTTCAAGAAGGCGCGCAGCTCGACGTCGCGCTTGCCTTCGGGCTCCACCTCGAACGAGGCGCGCAGCGTGTGCGCGAAGGGGTTGTCTTCCAGGTGCTGCTCGATCACGCGCCCGTTGCTGGCGCTGACCATCGCCTCGACGCCGCTCGCCGGCGCGCCAGCAGCGCCTTGCGCCGGCGCGTACGGGCGAGCGACGGCGAAGTCGACCAGGAAGCGCACGCCGCGCGCAGTGCGGGCGATGCGCGTGGCCGCGACCTGGCCCGGGGCGTTGCTCCAGTCGCCCGCCGCCGCGAAGTGCAGGCGATAGCGCAGATCGAGCCGCTCGGGCAGCCCGGGTGGCGCGTCCGGCACCCAGGCCAGGGCGATGTTGTCGCCCGTCTCTGCGCGCGCGGCGATCTCCAGCAGCCGCAGGCTGCCGCGCTCGAAGCCGCTCACGGGTTGCACCCAGACGCTGGGGCGGTCCTGATAATGAGCTTCCAGATCCTGGTAGTGATCGAAGGTGCGGTCACGCTGCAGCAGCCCGAAGCCGCGCGGCGAGTCGAGCCGGAAGCTGGATGTGACGGTGTGCTTGGGGTTGCGCAGGGGCCGAAACAGGCGCTCGCCGTTGCTCGCCCAGAAGGCCAGGCCGTCGGAGTCGTGGATCTCGGGGCGGAAATCGCCGAAGCAGTTCGGCGCCTCTTCGCCGCACAGGTACATGCTGCTCAGCGGCGCGAGACCGATCGCGGCGTGTGCGTCGCGCAGGAACACGCGGGCGTCCACGTCGACCCAGGTGCTCTCTCCGGGCTGGACGCGGAAGGCATACGCGCCGGTCGCGCGGCGGCTCTCCAGCAGGGCCAGGATCCACAGGCTGCGATCGCCAGCGCCCGGCTTCTGCAGGTAGAAGCGCGTGAAGACCGGGAACTCCTCCGGCTTGGATGAGCCGAGATCGATGGCCAGCCCGCGCGCGGAGACCCCGTACACGGTGCCCTTGCCCAGCGCGCGGAAGTAGCTGGCGCCGTGAAACGCGATCAGCTCGTCTCGGTAGTCCTCGCGGTTGAGCGGCGTGTGCACGCGGAAGCCAGTGAACTGCAGCCCCTCGCCCGGCGGCGCATGCTCCAGCCCCTGGTACGTGAACAAATCGGTGGAGAAGGGCACGGCTTGCGCGCGGTCGTGATCGAGCACCGCGATCGAGACCGGGTCGCGATAGCCAGGGCCCGGATGGAAGAACTGCACCTCGAAGCGCCCGGGCTCGCCCCGCCACAGGCTGCGCTCGGGGCGGAAGCGGATGTTGCGATAGCCGTCGTAATCGAGGTTCGCGAGCTCGGGCGGCAGCTGCATCTGCGGCGGCAGAGCGGCGGGCTTCTCCGCCAGCGCCTGGGCCTCGGAGCTGAGCTGCTCGAAGAACGCCGGCGCCTGCTCGAAGGTGGGGGCGGCGCTGCGCACGACCAGCGTGCGCGGCGCTGGCTGCCCCGGCGTGAGCGCCGCCACCGCGAGCTGGCCTTCCGGCTGCTCACGGTTGCGCGCATCGCTGTTTCCCGGGCGATGCGCGCAGCCCGCCAG
Source organism: Polyangiaceae bacterium (assembly GCA_035760985.1). Lineage (GTDB taxonomy): Bacteria > Myxococcota_A > Polyangia > Polyangiales > Polyangiaceae > SZUA-265. The sequence continues at coordinate 14,906 of DASTRX010000209.1, read as the reverse complement.
CAGGGCCAGGCAAGCCGCGCGCGCGATACCTGGCGACCGTCGGGAGAACAGCATCGGATCAGTTGGTCTTGGGTTTGCGGCTGGAGACAGGTGCGTCACGTTTCTGCTTCGCCTCCGGTTTCACCTTCGAGTCCGGAGCAGGTGCTTTGGGCTCCGACACGAGCAGTAGCAGCGGAAAGCGTTCGAAGCACTCGGAGAGCCGCAACGAACCCGTGGAGTGCAGCAGGCGCCCGGTGAAGGCGTCGCGATATTCCCCGCTCGGAACCGTGACGACCTGGTCTCCCCACACGTCTCCCAGCGGCCACGGACGCTGGCCGCCGGTCAGCCGCAGCGACCAGCGCGGCGCGCAGCAGAACACGACCTGGCCCTCCAGCGTGCGAGTGAACGCCACGGCGTGTTCGCCCGCGGGCACCGCCGCGTACTCGCCCTGAACGAACAGCTTGCGCAGGCGCTGGCGGGTGCGCAGCGCGGTCCGGGTCACGAACAGCTTCACGGCGCCGTTCTCCCAGCTGGACAGCAGCTGTTCCAGCGACAGGCCGTCGAGCTCTTCGAGCAGCCCGCGGCGCCGGCGGTAGTCGACGGGGCGGCGGTTGTCCGGGTCGACCAGGCTCTGGTTCCAGAGCTCGGAGCCCTGGTACGTGTCGACGACGCCGGGAGCAGTGAGGCGCAGGAGCGTGCGCGAGAGCGCGTTCATGGCCGCGGCCGTGCCGATCCGTTGCGTCAGCTGTTGCACCGCTTGCCGGAACTCCTCGTCTTGCAGGCTGCCCTTCACGAACGCCAGCACCGCCTCCTCGTAGCCGTGGTCGGGCGTGAGCCAGGAGGTCTCGCGCTTGGCCTCGCGCAGCGCCTTGCACATGAAGGCCTGTACGCGCGCCACGAAGTCTTCCAGCCCTTGCTTGCCGTCCCAGCCGAACGGCCACGCGCCCACCAGCGTCTGGAAGAACAGGTACTCGTCGCCGCGCGTCGGCGCCATCTGGTCGTGCCAGCTGCTGCGGTACTTGTCCGCGCGCGCGGACCAGTCCTGAACGGCGCTGCGCCACACATCGGGGATCTGCGTGAGCACGATGATGGCCGCAGCCGCGTCCTCGCCGCGCTTGGTGTCGTGCGTGGAGGTGGTCGCCATCGACAGCGGCCAGCTGCGGAAGCGCTCGGCGCACTCGGCGTGGAAGCGCTCCAGCGAGATGCCGAAGGTGGCGGGGTCGCCGCCGACCTCGTTCAGCGCCACCAGCCGGTTGTAGCGATAGAAGGCCGTGTCCTCCACGGCCTTGGCCATGACCGGCGCCGTGAGCTGCTGGAAGCGCATCGCGAACCACTCGTGCGCCTTGCGCTCCTCCTCGTTGCTGGCGTGGGTGAGCAGCAGCATGCCCTGGATGAACTCGAACACGCTGGGATCGAGCGCTCCCGCGGAGCGCAGCCGGGCCACGCGCACCGCGAGCTTCACCACGCGTTCGTCTTCCTCCGTGGGCGTCGAACCCGGGCGCACATAGGTGCGGTAGACGGGGAAGGCCGCCAGGATCTCGATCAGCGCGCGGGTGAGCGTGACCAGCGTGAAGTCGCGCCACTGGCGCTTGCTGGCGGCGATGCGCTCCAGCTGCTGCGCGAGCAGCGTGACCTCGCTGGCCAGCGAGTCGCGGGCGACGCGCAGCTTGCACTCGTAGACGTGGCTGTGGAAGGGGCGATCGTCACCGGTGAAGCGCTTGTACACCTCGCTGAAGGCTTCCTCGGCGCCGGCGTCGACCAGCACGCCCAGCGACGAAACCGCGAACTCGTAGCCCGTGGTGCCGTCCACGGGCCAGGCGGCGGCCAGCTTCTCGTTCGGCTCCAGGATCTTTTCCAGCAGGATGGGCAGCGGGCGCGCTGCGTCGTCCGGTGAGCTCTGCGGATCCATCGCGAGGTTGCTGCGGAACTGGTTCTGCAGGCTCTCGAAGTAGGCGAGCGGATCGAACAGCCCATCCGTGTGGTCGAGGCGCAAGCCCTGCACCTGCCGTTTTTCCAGCAGCTGGAACAGCAGCGCATGGGCGCGCTCGAAGACCACGCGCTCTTCCATGCGCAGCGCGACCAGCGAGTTGACGTCGAAGAAGCGCCGGTAGTTGATCTCTTGCGCGGCGACGCGCCAGGATGCCAGGCGATAGCTCTGCTCGCTCAGCAGCCGGTCGAGCGCGTCGAAGCTGGCCTCGTCACCGGGGATGCCGTTCAGGCGCTCCAGCGCCGCGTCGAAGGCGCGCATGACCTCGGGCGAACTGTCGAGCAGCTGCGTCAGGCGGCGCTTGAACACCTCCTTCTCGCGCGCGCGCTCGCGCCGGTCCTGGTCGGAGGTGGCGTGCCGGTCCGGAAGGTGCGCGAGCGAGGCGCACAGGCTCTCGAGCTCCTGCTGCATGGGGTCATCGGCGCTCGAGCCCGTCGCCTGGGCGACGCTGGACAGGAGCCCCGCGAGGCTCTTGGGCGCGAGCGGGAAGCGCTGGTCGTAGTAGCAGACGAACAGCCGCCCGCCCTCGCGCTGGACCTTCAGCTCGCCGCGCTCCAGCACGCGCCCGTACTGATCGCCCAGCACCGGCAGCAGCACCGTGTTGCGCAGCTCTTGCTTGCGCGGCGCCCAGTCGATGTCGAAGGCGACCGCGTGGATCGAGCTCAGGCCGTTCTCGAGCACGTCGTCCCACCACTGGTTCTGGCCGGCGATGTTGCCCATGTGATTGGGCACCCAGTCCAGCAGCAAGCCCATGCCGCGCTGTTTCAGCTGCGCGGAGAGCGCCTCCAGATCGGCCTCGCTGCCCAGCTCCGGATTGAGCCGCCCGTGGTCGATCACGTCGTAACCGTGCGTGCTGCCCGGCGTGGCAGCGAAGATGGGCGACAGGTAGAGATCGGTGATGCCGAGGCGATGCAGATAGTCGACCTGTTGCAGCGCCGCGCCCAGGCCGAAGTCCTTGTGCAGCTGCATGCGGTAGGTGGCGCCGAACGTATGGAGCGCGCCGCCCTGGCGCAGCGCGCGCGAGGGCGAGCGGAACAGGCGCAGCGAGCGCGCCGGCAGCAGCGTGGTGCCCTGGCGGGGTACTGTGTGTTCGAATCCGCCGTCGGCAGTGTCCAGCACGGCTTCCCACTCGTCGACGTATTGCACGGCGGGCAGGGTCAGCTTCAGATCCAGGTGACTGGCGTTGACCGCGAGCAGGAGGTCGTCGTCGACCAGCGGCCAGCCGTGCTCGTCCACGTCGCCGATGCCGCGCCCGGCCAGGAACATGCACAGGCAGCGCGTCTCGGGATTTTGCCAGTCCTCCTGGGACATGGGCTGCCCGTCGTGGCGGAACCAGGCCAGGTCGCTCAGGTTGGAGTTCTGGATGGTGCGCCCCTGGAAGTACTTGGAGCGGTGCAGCGCGGGGTGCTGGCGCCGCAGCTCCAGCACGCGGCGCGTGAACTCGAGCAGGTCGCGCCGCTCGTCGTCGAGCTCCCAGTCGACCCAGCTCAGCTCGTTGTCCTGGCAGTAGCCGTTGTTGTTGCCGCGCTGCGTGCGCCCCAGCTCGTCGCCGGCGACGAGCATCGGAGTGCCCTGCGAGAACAGCAGCGTGGCCAGCAAGTTCTTGCGCTGGCGAGCGCGCAGCTGGCGGATGCCCGTGTCATTGGTGGGGCCCTCCGCGCCACAATTCCAGGACAGGTTGTGATCGTTGCCGTCGCGGTTGCCTTCGCCGTTCTGCTCGTTGTGCTTGCGGTCGTAGCTGACCAGATCGTTGAGCGTGAAGCCGTCGTGCGCGGTGATGAAGTTGATGCTCGCGGTCGGTTTGCGGCCGCTCAGCTCGTACAGGTCACTGCTGCCCGTGATGCGGTAGCCGAGATCTCCGGCCATGCCTGCGTCGCCCTTCCAGAAGGCGCGCACGGTGTCGCGATACTTGCCGTTCCACTCCGCCCAGCGCACCGGGAAGTTGCCGACCTGATAGCCACCTTCGCCGACGTCCCAGGGTTCGGCGATCATCTTCACCTCGCGCAGCGCCGGCGAGTCGTGGATCAGCGTGAAGAAGCTGGACAGCTGGTCCACCTCGTGCAGCTGGCGCGCCAGGGCCGAAGCCAGGTCGAAGCGGAAGCCGTCGACGTGCATCTCCTCTACCCAGTAGCGGAGAGAATCCATGATCAGCTTGAGCACCTGCGGGTGGCGCACGTTCAGCGTGTTGCCGGTGCCCGTGTAGTCGAAGTAGTAGCGGCGGCTGTCATCGACCAGCCGGTAGTAGACGCGGTTGTCGATGCCCTTGAAGGAGAAGGTGGGGCCGAGGTGGTTGCCTTCGGCGGTGTGGTTGTACACCACGTCCAGGATCACCTCGATGCCGGCGCGGTGCAGGGCCTTGACCATGCGCTTGAAGTCGGTGACCTCGCTGCCGGGCTCGGGGCGGCTGCGATAGCGGACGTCGGGCGCGAAGAAGCCGATCGAGTTGTAGCCCCAGTAGTTGCGCAGCCCGCGATCGAGCAGGTGCTGTTCGTCGACGAAGGCGTGGATCGGCATCAGCTCGATCGCCGTCACGCCGAGATCGCGCAGGTGCTTCACGACCGCGGGCACTGCCAGCGCGGCGTACGTGCCGCGCAGCGCTTCCGGCACCTCCGGGTGGCGCATGGTGAGGCCGCGCACGTGCGCCTCATAGATCACCGTCTTGTGCAGCGGTGTACGCGGGGGTGCGTCTCCCTCCCAGTCGAACTTGGGGTCGATCACGACCCCGCGCGGCGCGCCGCTCGCTGGCGCCTTGTTGACGCGCAGGTCGTCGCCGGCGATCACGTCGTAGGCGAAGCAGCCGCGCTGCCAGTCTTCGGTGCGCGAGAGCGCCTTGGCATAAGGATCGAGCAGCAGCACCTGCGAGTTGAAGCGCAGGCCGCGCGCGGGATCATAGGGGCCATGGACGCGGTAACCGTAGCGCTGGCCAGGGCGCAGATCCGGCACGTAGCCGTGCCAGACGAAGGCTGTTTGGTGGGTCAGTTGACCCCGCGTTTCGTTATCCTCCTCGTCAAACAAGCAGAGCTCGACCTGCTCCGCGTGTTCGGAGTACAGGGCGAAGTTGACACCTCGTCCATCCCAAGTGGCGCCCAGTGGATAGGGCAGGCCGGGCAAAATATGCACGGCGCTCGGTTGTGCAATCGTCGTGCCCGGGCCCCGGCCGCGCCGGAGTGAGTCGCGATCAGCGCGTGAACACGACGCCTTCGTCCGCAAACAGATCCGAGCCGAGCGCCCCACCGGCACGGCCCGCGTGCGTGGAAAGCACTATGGTTTGGCTGCGCAAAGCAGCCGGCACGGCTGCGCGCAGCTCGCGCGCGCTGGTATTGAGCAGCACGCCGAAGCGCCGGTCACCGTGGGTGCGCAAGTAGCCGAGCAGCGGAGGTGCCACTTCGAGCGGCGTATACGCGCCGATCGCCAGCGCGGGCTCGGCGCGCCGGAGCGCCAGCAGCGCGCGGTACAGGGACAGCATGGAATGCGGGTCGGCCTGCTGCCGCTCGACGTTCACTTGCTGATAGTCGGACGCCAGCGGCAGCCAAGGTGTCGCGCTCGAAAATCCCGCGTGTGGCGCCGCCGACCACTGCATGGGCGTGCGCTCCGGATCGCGACCGAGCCCCAGCCCGGGCACATTCTTCTCGAACGGATCGTGCACCTGCTCCGGGGCGATCGGCACGTCGTGCATGCCGATCTCGTCCCCGTAGTAGAGGGTGGGTGTGCCGCGCAGCGTGCACAACAGCACGGCCGCCACACGCGCCTGGGCCGGTCCAATCCGGCTGGCGATGCGCGAACGATCGTGGTTGCCCAGCACCCAGTTGGGCCAGGCACCGGAGGGCAAGGCCGACTCGTACTCCGCGATCATCGCGCGCAGCGCGGCCGCGTCCCAGCGCGTGTGGATCAGGTGGAAGTTGAAGGGCAAATGGAAGCCGTCGAGGTGCTCGCCGTAGTAGGCGACCAGGCGTTCGAACGGCAGGTACGCTTCCCCGATCAGGACCTTGTCGGGGCCGCTCTGGTCCAGCACGGCGCGCATCTCGCGCACGGCCGCGTGAATCTCCGGGAGATCGGTGGTGTAGCGGCGCAGCACCTGCTTGCGCGGCGACATGCCGGGCCGGAAATCGGGGTTCGGTGGATTGTCACGCCAGGCCGCGTCCTTGAACAAGTGGTGGATCGCGTCCACGCGGAACCCATCCACGCCGCGGCCCAGCCAGAAGCGCAGCACGTCCAGCATCGCGCGGCGGAGCTCCGGATTGCGCCAGTTCAGGTCCGGCTGCTGCTTCAGGAAGGAGTGCAGGTAGTACTGCCTGGTCGCTTCATGCCAGGTCCAGGCAGGGCCTCCGAACTCGCTGAGCCAGTTGTTGGGCAAGCCTCTGGGCGCGTTTTTGTCAGCGCCGGGCTTGCCGTCGTGCCAGAGGAACCAGTCTCGCTGGGGATGCCGTCGATCCTGCTGTGCCGCGAGGAACCAGGGGTGCTGATCGGAGCAGTGGTTGGGGATGAAATCGAGCAGGACGCGCAGCCCGAGCGAGTGCGCCTGCGCGACCAGCGCGTCGAAGTCGTCGAGCGAGCCAAAGCGCGGATCGACGCCGCAATAGTCCGAGACATCGTAGCCAAAATCAGCCAGGGGAGACGGGTAGAAGGGAGAGATCCAGAGGGCGTCCACGCCCAGCTCCTGCAGGTGCGAGAGCCGCGAGCGGATGCCGGCCAGGTCGCCCAGGCCGTCGCCGTTCGAGTCCGCGAACGACAGGGGATAGATCTGGTAGACGACGCCGTTCTGCCACCAGTGGGGCCTCCAGGGGGACGAGGAGTCGCCGCGGGCCGGCGACGCGCTGAGGGACATGCGCCGCACATGACATGAGCGCGCGCCCGGGGTCACGCGCAAACGCACCATGTCAGAGTTCACCAGGCGAGCTATATTGCCTCAGTCTTCGGCAGCCCCGCGATCGCGTTCAGCGGCGCACACCGTGTCGGAATGACATTTGCTCTTCAGGCGCCGAGCCGTGATGAGAAAATTTCCGATCGGGGCCGAGCCGGGCGAGGGGGGCACGCACTTCCGGATCTGGGCGCCTGCCGCGCGCCGTCTGGAGGTCATCGAGCGCAACGCGACCAGCACCGTGGGCGGCAAGAGCCACCTGCTGAGTCGCAGCGAGGACGGTTACTTCAGCGGGCTGATCCCGGCGCTGCGCGCGGGCGATCTATACAGCCTGCGCCTGGACGGGCAGACGCAGCTGCTGCCCGATCCGGCGTCCCGCTACCAGCCGAGCGGGCCTCACGGCCCCTCGCAGATCATCGACCCAGCGCGCTTCACCTGGAGCGACTCCGAGTTCCGAGGGCCGCGCGAGCGCGGGCAGGTGCTGTACGAGATGCACATCGGCACCTTCACCAAGGAAGGTACCTATCGCGCGGCAGCCGAGCAGCTCCCGCACCTGGTGGAGACCGGCATCACGACCCTGGAGCTGATGCCGCTCGCCGATTTCCCGGGTGACTTCGGCTGGGGCTACGACGGCGTGGGACTGTGGGCGCCGACGCGCCTCTACGGCGAACCCGACGACTTGAGGCGCTTCATCGATCGCGCGCATCAGCTGGGACTGGCGGTGATCCTGGACGTCGTCTACAACCATCTGGGGCCCGACGGCGCTTATCTCAAGTGCTTCTCGACCAGCTATTTTACCAACCGTTATTCGAACGAGTGGGGCGAGGCCATCAACTTCGACGGGGAAGAGAGCGCGGCGGTGCGCGAGTTCTTCGTCGAGAACGCTCGCTACTGGCTGCTCGAGTATCACTTCGACGGCCTGCGCCTCGACGCGACCCAGTGCCTGTATGACAGCTCCGAGCGCCACGTGATCGCCGACATCGCGAGCGCCGTGCAGAGCGCTGCGCACAGCCAGAACAAGCGCGCCTACATCTGTGCCGAGAACGAGCCGCAGCAGACGCGGCTGGTGCACGAGCGCAGGCACGGTGGCTACGGCGTCGACGCGCTGTGGAACGACGACTTTCATCACACCGCGCGCGTGGCGGCCACGGGCCGGCGCGAAGCCTACTACCACGACTACACGGGCACGCCGCAGGAGCTGATCTCGGCGCTGCGCTGGGGTTACCTGTACCAGGGGCAACACTACATCTGGCAGAAGAAGAAGCGCGGCACGTCCGCCCTGGGGCTGCGCGCGGACCATTTCATCACCTATCTGCAGAACCACGATCAGGTGGCCAACAGCCTGGCCGGCAAGCGCCTGGGCGAGCTGTGCGATGGCTCGGTGCTGCGCGCCTTGACGACGGTATGGCTGCTCGCCCCGCCGACGCCGATGCTGTTCCAGGGCCAGGAGTTCGGCGCCACGACGCCCTTCCTGTACTTCGCTCATCACCAGCCGGACCTCGCCAAGCTGGTGCGCGAGGGGCGGCGCGAGTTCCTGTGTCAGTTCCCTTCGGTGGCGGCGCCCGAGGCGGTGGCGACGCTGGCCGACCCCGCCGATCGCGCGACCTTCGAGCGCTGCAAGCTCGATTTTGCCGAACGCGAGCGCAACGCTCCGCTGTTCCAGCTGCACAAGGACCTGCTCGCGTTGCGCCGGGAGGACGCGGTCTTCAGCGAGCAGCGCGCGGACTCGATGCACGGGGCCGTGCTCTCGCCGCATGCGTTCTTGCTGCGCTTCGTCTCCGCGGCGGGCGATCGGCTGATCGTGATCAACCTGGGCTCGGAGCTGGAGCTCGCGCCGGCGCCGGAGCCGCTGCTGGCGCCGCCGAGCGGCGCCAGCTGGCAGACCGTGCTGTCCAGCGAGGACGTCAAATACGGAGGTTGTGGTTACGTGCACCCGCACCACGACGGAATGTGGCGGCTCTCGCCGCGCGCAGCCACCGTACTGGCTGCAACCGACAGCGGCGCTTGAGGAGGCAAGAGCATGACGCATCTGTGGTGGCAGAAGGGCATCGTCTATCAGATCTATCCGCGCTCCTTCGCGGACTCCAACGGCGACGGCGTCGGGGATTTGCGCGGTATCCTGTCCAAGCTCGACTATCTCGAGGCGCTGGGCGTCGACGCGATCTGGATCTCGCCGGTGTACCCCTCCCCGATGGCGGACTTCGGCTATGACGTCTCCGACTACTGCGCCATCCATCCCATCTTCGGCCGCATGGACGACATGCAGGAGCTGATCGAGCGCGCGCACGCGCGCAACCTGCGCGTGATCCTGGACTTCGTGCCCAACCACACCTCCGATCAGCACCCCTGGTTCCTGGAGGCGCGCTCCTCGCGCGACAACCCCAAGCGCAACTACTACCTCTGGCACGACGCCAAGCCGGGCGGTGGCGCGCCCAACAACTGGCTCAGCGTGTTCGGCGGCGGCGGCTGGACCTGGGACGCGAAGACCGAGCAGTACTACTTCCATGCCTTTCTCAAGGAGCAGCCGGATCTCAACTGGCGCAATCCGGAGTTGCGGCGCGAGATGTACTCGGCCATGCGCTTCTGGCTGCAGCGCGGGGTGGACGGCTTCCGCGTGGACGTCCTCTGGCACCTGATCAAGGACGCCGAGTGGCGCGATAACCCCCCGAACCCCGACTATCGACCCGATCAACCGGACCAGATCCCGTACAACCAGCTCCTCCCGACTTACTCGACGGATCAGCCCGAGGTGCAGGAGATCGCCTGCGAGATGCGCGCGGTGGTCGACGAGTTTCCGGATCGCGTGCTGATCGGCGAGATCTATCTGCCGATCCGGCGCCTGGTCGCCTACTACGGCACGGCCGGGAACGGCGCGCACCTGCCCTTCAACTTCCAGCTGATCAGCTTGCCCTGGAACGCCCGGGAGATCTCGGCGGCGATCAACGAGTACGAGGGCGCCTTGCCCGCGCAGGCCTGGCCCAACTGGGTGCTCGGCAATCACGATCAACCGCGCATCGCCAGCCGGGTGGGGCTGGCGCAGGCGCGTGTCGCCGCCATCCTGCTGCTCACCCTGCGCGGCACGCCCACCCTGTATTACGGCGATGAGCTCGGCATGCGCGACACGATCATCTTCCCCGAGCAGATGCAGGACCCGCAGGGCAAGCGGATCGGCGTCAGCCGCGATCCGGCGCGCACGCCCATGCAGTGGTCGGGCAAGGCGCGGGCGGGCTTCACCAGCGGCGTGCCCTGGCTGCCGATCGGCTACGACTACGAGGACTGCAACGTGGAAGCGCAGTTCGAGGATCGCGAGTCGATGCTGGCGCTCTACCGGCGGCTGATCGCGCTGCGGCGCGCCGAGCCGGCGCTCAACGTGGGCTCGTACAAGCCCGTGTTCGTGCAGGGGCAGATGATCGCGTACGTGCGCGAGGCCAACGAGCGCCGCTTCCTGGTGGTGCTGAACCTGGGCTCGCGCCCCGGCCACCTGCCGCTCGCGGATATCGGGCAGGGCGAGATCGTGATCGGCACGGACGTGCGCCGTCAGGGCGAGCGCGTCACGGAACGGCTGGTGATGCGCGGAGACGACGGCGTGGTGGTGCGCCTGAGCTGACCGGGCGCGCTGCCGAGGCAGCTGCCGGGGCGCCCTCGCGCCCCTGCGCCTCGCTCGCGGCGGCGGCCAGCTCCAGCACCAGCTCGACCGTCAGCGCCAGGCTCGGGAGCTTGGGGCGCACCAGCGCGGCGCGCTCCTCCGCGCTGCGCCCGCGGCTCCAGCTCAGCTGCCGCGGCAGCGCCCGCTGACACGGCGATCCGTCGGCGGCGCGCACGACCAGCACCGGACCGGTGCTGGGGCCCGCCAGCCCCGGGCGCTGCTCCAGCGCGAGCTCCATGCCGATCAAGCCCGGCAGGCCGCGCGCGGGATGGATCGCCAGGCGCAGCTCGTCGAGCTCGGTGGCGCCGGTGCACACGCGCCCGAGCGGCTGCAACACCAGCTCGGCCTTGCCCTCGAGCCGCTTCAGCACGCGCGCCAGAAAGCGCTTGCTCTGAGCGAGCGCGGGCTCGGGCAGCTCGCCGGCGCGCCCCGTGCAGAAGAGCGGCAAGAGAGCGCTGCCCGCGAGCAAGAGGCAGGCCCCGTAGTACGGTGAGCTCTGGAACAGGCGAAACGCCGCGGCGCCGTTGCTCGCCAGCAGGCCCAGCAAGAGCGCGAAGCCCGGCAGACGCGCGACATCCAGCCAGGCTCCGGGCAGGGGAGGAGGGAGCGCGCGCTCCGGCTGGAGTGTCTGGGCGTCGAGCGGTTGCCACTCGCCGGGGCCGCGCAGCCGCGCTTCGCTGGTGGGCGGACGGTGGGTGGCGAGCGCGACGGCCAGCAGCAGGATCAGCGCGCCCACCAGCGGTGCATCGAGCCAGATCACGGCGCCGCTCGCCAGCGCGACCGCGAGCCCTGCCAGAACAGCACGCTGGGTCGCGCTGCCTGGGAGCAGCGGCCGCACCCGGCAATCCCGCAACGCGGCCGCCCGGGACACGGCGCGAGCCTTGAGCCAGAGCAACGCGCCATAGCCCGCGGCGGCGACGAGGATGCAGGGCAGGGACCAGAAGGAGCCTGGATGCGGCAACCCGCCTTCCGGCGCTGGCCAGATGCCGTCGAGCTCGACCTCCGACGAGGGCTCCGGCTCCGGTGCAGGTGCGCTGGCGCTGTCGTTCGTGCCACGGCTCGAGCTGCTGCCGGGGCTGGCGCTCGGGTCCTTGCCCGGCTTGTCGCTGGGACTGTCGCTCGGGTTGGCGGTGCCCGCGAACAGCGCGCGATCGAGCAACACTTGCCAGCGCGCGGCCTCGCGACGCGCCACGTGCGCGTGCACCAGCTCCAGCTCGTCCCACTCGGGAGAGCGGCGCAGCGTGCTCAGGATGATGCCGGGACCGCCGACGGCGCGCGCGCGCGCGCGGCCGGCCTCGGCGTCCGGATCGGCCGGCTCCGGCGGCAGCCGCGCCGGGCTGGTGCGCACGACGAGCGTCACCGAGTCCACGCTGTCCTCGAAGCGCGGCCCCACCCACGACAGCTGCATGCGCTGCCCGCCGGGTTGCTCACGCAGCAGGCCGCGGCGCAGCAGCTGCGTCCGGTAGCCAAACTCGATCGAGAAGCTCTTGCCCGGCAAGCTCGCCGAGCGCGGCAGACCCAGCTCCGCGCGACCGCCCGCGAGGCGCAGCTCCAGCGGCTGCGGAGCTCCGGCGCCGGAGTCGTTGCGCGTGATGCGAGCGTCCGGCAGGGGCTCGGCGTCCGCGTCCAGCCCTTGCAGCGTGAAGCTGCGCAGCACGCCGCTGCTGGCTTCCAGCCGGAGCTGATGGCGCACGCGCGCCGAACCGTCGGGGGCGAGCTCGATGCGCGTGATACTGGAGCGCACGCGCGGGCCCGAGCCGGCCCAGCAGGGCGGGCTCGCCAGGACCCACAGCGAGCTGGCGAGAGCCCAGAACGACAGCCCCCAGAAGCGTGAGCGATTCGGCATGGGAACGCCGAGTGGGTAACGATCTCGGCCGGGCCGGCCAAGTTATCGGAGCGGCTTACTTGGCCGGAGCGTAGCGCGCCGACACGTCCTTGAAGACCTGCGCCGGCACATGCAGCTCCAACTCCCCGTTCGGCCCTGCCGCGTGGCCGTTGGCGCGGCCGATGATCGGCACGTCGCTCGGACCCAGCGACGAGAGCAGCTTCCTCAGCTCCGCGCGCCGCCAGCCCTGCTCCAGGCCCGACAGAGTCCAGAAGCCGGCCATGTTGGCCTTGGTCTGGTGGAGCGACTCCAGCCCCTCCCTGCGCGCCAGCGTCGCTTCGGGGCCGCTGGCCGCCAGCACCTTGACCAGCAGCTCTTCGTTCAACGCCGGGTAGGTCGAGGCAGCCATCCAGGTGCGCTGACCCTCGCGGCAGGTGAGCAGCGCCACCGGCACCGTGCCGCTCGGCGGCTTCTGATCTTCGCCTTTCTTCTTCTCGCCCGACAGCTTGGCGAACACCTCCGCCGGCAGCTCGACGCTGTACAAGTGGGACTCGGGCAGCTTCGACGGGCCCTTCTTGCTCGTCACCTTCGGCAGCTTGCTGGTCTCGAGGCCATAGCGCTGGTTCAGGCCTTTGCGCAGAGCGCCGTCCTCGTACAGCTTCAGCGTGCGCTCCAGCAGCGCGCCGTAGCGGTTGCCCGGATCCTCCACGCCGACGATCACGTAACCCGCGTCCTTGCGCAGTCGCTCCCGCTCGTCCGGATGGGCAGAGACCAGCCGGGCCGGCACCTCACCACGGGCGGACACGGTCGGGCCGGCGACGGCCAGCGCTTCGTGCAGCGCCTGCGGCCAATCCTTTTGCGCCGCGGACGACGCTCCCAGCTGATTCAGCCCCGTCTGCGCCACGCGCTCGATCAGCTCCAGCGCCTTCTGAAACGACTCCGGATCGGAAGGCGAGGCATAGCTGGCTTCGCGAGCGTCGACCGGCAGCTTCCAGAAGCTATCGGGTGCGACGCTGGCGCGCCCTTCAGCGCTGGCGAACGCGCTGGCGGTCCAGGACTGCGAGCTGTGCAGATCGACCCCCAGCATCACGGCCAGCTCGGCAGGATTCTCGTTCAGGCGCGCGTCGAGCCGCACGTCCTTCAGATCGGCGAGCAGCGTCGTGAACTCCTCCACGCCCAGGGTAGCGGTTTCGCGCAGCGCCGCGTCGAACTCCGCGTTGCCGATCGACACCTCGCCCAGGAACATGGGAATACCGAGCTTCAAGAACTGCGCCTTGTCGCCATACAGGCGCCACGCGGGCTCGGCTCGCAGCTCCATGTGCAACGCCGCATCGCCGGTGCTGTCCGAGGGATTGCCGCGGGTCAGATACGGCGCGAGCAGGTCCAGCGACTCGCGGTTCTCGCTGCACACCAGGCGCACCTTGGCCTTGCCCAGCGCCGGTGCGATGAAGCACAGCGTCTCCGGATTGGGCCGCACGCTGTACACACCGGGCTCCACCTGGTCGACGGGGGCATCGATCGCCCGGAAGGCATCGAGCGCCCCCTGACGCGAGGTCAAACCGATGGAAGCGGCGTAAAAGAAGCGCGGCTTGTTCTTGCTCTTGGGGTCGAGAGCGGCGGCGGCATCGATCGGCGCATCCAGATCGATCACCGGCAAGAACTGCGCTGCCGGCCCCGCTTGCAGCAGAGCGCGCCAGTCGATGCCCATGCCGGTCCAGCCCATCAGCGTATCGACGCTGCGCGCGGGCGTGCGCAGCGTGGCCAGCATCACCAGGTTCTCCGGCGCGGCCACGGGCGACAGTTCCACGGCGACCTCCGCCTCCGCGCTGTCGGCGTGCTCCGCGGCAGCGCTGGAAGCGTTGGCAGACGGCGCCTGGGCTGCCGATGAACATGCCACGAGACCCGTCGCGAGGAGCGCGAAGCGCAGCCGATCAACCCTCATGCCAGGAAAGCTAACTGGTCCCCGGAGGCGGGTCGAGCCAAGCGTTGTCGTTCGCTAAGAGCCACGGGCCGGAGCCGTCGGATGGGGGCCGGGCCTCATCCGCACACCAGTGCCCCAAACCTCGGGACTCTGAACGCCAGCCCGTGGCGCAACCGCCGCCACGGGCCCCCCTGTCGCGTCGTACGCCCTCGATCACCCGGGCGAGCTCACGCCTGGCGGACCCGCGCCAGCGGGCGCTCCTCGCTCGCCTCGCACGACGGCGGCGGCACCAGCCTCAGCCGGCGCCCTACCTTCCGGGGGCGCTTTGCACTCAAAGGGCCGCTACCGATCGGTAGGAGCCGCTACCGATCGGTAGGAGCCGCTACCGATCGGTAGGAGCCCGAGCTCGGCAAGGGGCCAATGCCGATCGGTCATAGGCGATCCGTTTCGGCGATGCCCCCCGAGATCGACCGACCAGGTCGGTCCCGATGGGCGACCGCGGCGACGCTCGCGGCGGAGACGGGAGCGTCGCGCATTGGGGGACAGGCAGCGAAAGCGAGCAAAAAGCGCACGCGGCCGGCGCTCGGCACGCGGGGCGCGCGCGGGGACGACAGGTTCCCCAGGAAACCTCAACTCGATTCACTCGAAGAGGTTGCGCTGCCCCAAGGCAGACGCGCGACGCGGGGGGGG
>DASTRX010000208.1:0-15454 GCA_035760985.1 Polyangiaceae bacterium | reverse complement strand
CGCGGCACTCTAGACGCGACACTAGTTTTTTTATGCGGCGCCTTCGGCGCCGACGTGTTGCGTCTCCCCTCTGCACAGATTGAGCGCCGGCACCGGGCGGCATCTTTCGACGATTGTTACTTTCGAGACGCAACACTAGCCGAGCACGCTCTTCACGAACTCGATCAAACGATCGGGGGTGAAGGGCTTGGCGAGCAGGGTCAGGTGCGGGTTCGCACCTTGCCCGTGCGTGTCCTCGGAGTAGCCGGTCATGAAGATGACGGGCGGGGGATTTTCCCGCTGGCTGACGCGCTCGGCCAGCTCTCGGCCGCCCATCACGGGCATCTGCAGGTCGGTCAGGATCACTCGTACCTGCTTGCCGCCGTCGAGCAGCGCGAGGGCCTCCGCGCCGTTGCTGACCGTCAGCGTGCGGAAGCCCTTGGAGCGCAGGATGCGCTCGGCGATGTAGCGCACCTGGTCCACGTCCTCGACGATCAGGATGTCGGCGTCGGAGGCCTCCTGGGCGGAGGCCTCCACGGACGCAGCCGACTCGCGCACGGGCTCAGTGAGCTGATCGATGCGCGGGAACCAGAGCGTGAAGCGCGTGCCGAGCTCCAGGTCACTGACGCTCACCAGTCCGTCGTTCTGGCGGGCCATGCCGTACACCGAGGCCAGCCCCAGTCCGGTGCCTCGCCCCTGCGGCTTGGTGGTGAAGTACGGGTCGAAGATGCGGGGCAAGCGATCGGGGTCGATGCCGCCGCCGTTGTCGTCCACCTGGATGCAGACGTAGGAGCCCGGCGGCACGTCGCCCGGCAGGGCGCGCAGGGTCTCGCTCAGCCGCGCGGCTTCGAGCCGGATGGTGATGCGGCCCGAGCGGATCCCGAGCTGCTCGATCGCATCCGCCGCGTTCACGACCAGGTTGGTGAGCATGCGCTCGACGTGCCGCGGGTCGACGCGCGCGCGCAGCGGAGCGCGCGAAGCTTCGATGCGCAGCGTGGCGCGGCGGCCCACGGCACGGTTCAGCAGGTCCTGGAATTTGACCACGACCTCGTTGAGGTCCACCGATTCCGGGCGGAACGGCTCGCGGCGCGCAAACGCCAGCAGCTGGCGCGTGAGCTCCATGCAGCGGCTGAGCGCGAGCCGGCCCCCTTCGATCAGCTCGTCACGCTCCGCGGGCTCTTCCCCGCCCTCGGCCAGCATCGAGAGGCTGGAGTCCATGACCAGCAGGTAGTTGTTGAAGTCGTGCGCCAGCCCGGCAGCGAGCGTCCCGATCGCTTCCATCTTGGCCGCGTGCCGCAGCTGGTCTTCGAGCTGCACGCGCTCCGTCACATCCATGCTGGTGCCGACCACGCGCTCCACGCCGTCCGCCAGTCGCATCAGCGCCGCCTCCGTGTAGAGGTGGCGGATGCTGCCGTCGGCGCGCACCATGCGCACGCTGAGCGGCTCGCAGGAGCGCTCGCGCACCAGCCGATCCCACCAGCGCAGCTGCTTCTCGCGATCGTCGGGGTGCACGCGCTCGAGGTGCGTCGCGGCGTCGGCGTTCGGCTCCTCCACGCCGGTCAGCGCCTTCAGCCCCTCCGTCCAGATCATCTCCATGGCCTCGATCCGCACCACGAAGCTGCCGATGCCCGCCACGCGCTCGGCGGCCCGCGCGATGGCCAGCGCCTCTTCCAGCGCCACGGCGCTGCGCTTGTCCTCCGTGATGTCCTGCAGCGCGCCCACGACCCGGGTGATGCGGTCGCCCTCGCGATCGACGCGCCCCGAGCCGCGCACGAAGCGCACCTCGCCGGTGGCCTGGTGGATCACGCGGTACTCGGTGTCCTCGAAGACGCCCTGCGCCACGCGCTGAAACGCCTCCCTCACCCGCTCCACGTCCTCGGGGTGCACGGCGGCAAAGAACGCCTCGGCACCCGGCTGAACCAAGCCCGGCTCGTAGCCGAGGATGCGATGCAGCTCGTCGGACCAGAAAGGGTTCGGCTTGCCCGGGACCCACACGAAGCCGCCCAGGTGCCCGATGCGCATGGTCTCCTTCAGCAGCGCCTCGGTCCCGGCGTGGCGCCCCAGTGGATCCGGATCGGGCGCGGGTCGTGGGCCGGGCTGCGTCTCCTCCCCCTCCTCCGGAGCGCGGGGTGTCCCCCCAGGAGTCGTACGGGCTGCTCCAGCAGCTGGCGACCTAGATGACCGCTCCAACACGC
Source organism: Polyangiaceae bacterium (assembly GCA_035760985.1). Lineage (GTDB taxonomy): Bacteria > Myxococcota_A > Polyangia > Polyangiales > Polyangiaceae > SZUA-265. The sequence continues at coordinate 13,280 of DASTRX010000208.1, read as the reverse complement.
TTCATTCCGGCGTCTCGAGCACGGGTCTTTAGACCCGCAATCCGATCTGTCCCTTAGCACGGCGGGTCGCGCGCAGGGGCCTTCTTGTGGCTGCTGTGGCCCGAGGCGCCGACCCTCCGAGCTCCTGGACTCCCAGTCCGCAATTCTGGACCGCTCAGGAGCCGCTCAAAGCCTCGACATCGTTGGCGAGCAGCGCCGCCACCACCGGTCGGGCCGCGAAGCTGTGACGCAGCGGCAGGTCGCGGATCAGATCGCGCAATTCTCGCGCATAGCTGCCTGCGCGCCGTTGCAGATCCGCCGCCTGAGGCGATCCGGCGCCGGCCAGAGCGGCGCAGCACAGGCCGCGCGTCTCCAGCCCGTATTCCGAGCCCTGGATCGTCTCGAGGGCGCCCATCGCCGTGGTCGCCAGCAGGATGCCGGTGTGCTGCTCGCCGATGTCCACACGCGCCGCCGCCTCGATGGCCATGGCATAGAAATGGAAGGCCACATACGCCTGCGCTTCGGCGACCTGGCGCGCTTCGAAGGCGTGCATCACGGCGCTGCCGTGGTCGCCGCGCTTGCGCGCCAGGAGCGCGCGCAGGATTTTCTCGTGCACCGAGTCGTAGGCGTTGCCCGTGGCCGCGCTCAGCGCCGCGGCGTCCGCGATCGCCGCCTCGGCCTGCGCGAACTCCCCGATCTCGACGAACACCTCGGCGCTGGCCAGCAACGTGGCGGCGCGCCCGTCTTGATCGCCGTAACGCTCGTGCGCCTCGCGCGCGCGCTGCAGGTAGCTCTTGGCGCGCTCCGCGTCGCCCAGCCGCCAGTAACATTGCCCGATGTTGCTCAAGGTCTTGGCGATCTGGAAGCGACCGCCAATGCTGAGGTCGATGCGGATCGCCTCCAGCGCGAGCGCGATCGCGTCCTCGAAGCGGCCCAGCACGAACATGGCCCGCGCCAGCGAGTTCTTGGCGCGCGCCTCGGGGCGGCGCGCGCCCTCGTGCCGGAACACGGCGATCGCCTCGGCGTGCGCTTCCACCGCCTCGGCGACGCGCCCCACGCGCAGCAGCAAGGCGCCGCGCGAGCGCAGCACCTCGGCGCGCAGGCGCAGGGAGGTGCCACCTTTGCGCACAGTGTCCAGCGCGCGGTCGCAGGCCGAGAGCGCGCCCTGCATGTCGCCCAGATCGCGCAGCAGGCCCGCCATCAGCGCCTGCGCCTCGCCCTCCAGCGCCGCCGAGCCGACGTGACGCGCCGCCAGCTCGCCCTTCTGGGCCAGCGTCAGGCCGCGCGCGAGCCGCCCGGTGTCGTGATCGAAGCGCGCGCTGCGGATCAAGGCGGTCGCGCCCCACAGCGGGTGCTGGCTGGTCCGCGCAAAGCGCCGCAGCTCGGTCAGGTGCGCGCGCCGCTCGCTCCAGCGGCCCTGGATGCGGCAGATGGCCTCCAGCGCCACCAGCGCGCTCGGGCGCTCCGGGTGTGACTCCGGCAGCACGGCGAGCGCGCGGTTATAGTAGCGCGTGGCGAGCGGCAGCTGGTAGCTCATCCAGGCGGCATTGGCGGCCTGCAGATAGAAGGTGCCCGCCTTCTCGCGGTCCCCGCCGCGCGCGAAGTGGCGCGCCACGATCGCCGCGCCCAGGCCGTTGGCCACGGGCGCCTCCGCGATGCGCTCACCGAGCCGGCAGTGCATCTGCTGCCGCTCGGCGTCGTCCAGCCCCAGATAAGCCACGTCGCGCGTCAGCGGGTGGCGCAGATCGACGGCGTCGGCGCGCGCGTCGCACAGGCCGCGCGCGCACAGCCGGGCCACCGCCTCCTCCGCCTCCGGCCCCACCAGCGCGTCCAGCTCCGAGACCGCGAGCGGGCCGCCCGCGACCGAGAGCCAGGCGATGATGCGGTGCTCCTCCGGCGGCAGCTCGTTCAGGCGATCGGCGATCAGCTGCTCCAGGGTCGAGGGCAGAGACGATGCCGTCGAGCCGGCCCCGGCGACGCGCGCCAGCCCGGCTTGCCCATCGGGGCCTTCCTTGAACTCGACCGTGCCGCGCTCCAGCAGCGCGTCCACCATCTCCAGCAAGAAGAACGGGTTGCCCGCGGCGCGCGGCACCAGATCCGCGCACACCTCCGCCACGCCCTCGGTCACGCCCAGGTGCTCCTGCACGAGCCGCAGCTGGTTGTCGTGGCTGAGCCCGCCCAGCTCGATCGTGACCACGCCTTCGATCACCTGCGCCACGTGCTCGTCGGGGCGCGTGACCAGGATGTTCAAGATCGGCAGCGCGTCGACCCGCCGCATCAGGCTGGAGACCAGCTCCAGGCTCTGCACATCGGCCCAGTGAATGCCGTCCAGCACCACCACCAGCGGCGCCTGCTGCGCGAGCCGCGTGAAGGCGCGGCGGATGCCCGTGGCCAGCAGACGCCGGTGCCGCGCCACATCCGCCTCGTCGTCGGCGCGGGCCAGCCGCCCCGTGGCGAGCTCGGCCATGATGGCGATGATCTCGGCGCGGTTGACGCCCTCCAGCGCCTCGCCGAGCGCGTGCTCGACCAGCGCCTGCGCCTCCTCCAGCGGCTGCTCCAGGCGCGTGCCGGTGAGCTCGCGCAGCCACTGACCGGCGTTCGAGAACGGCAGCTCGCGGCGCGCCGGCGAGCACTCGACGCGCAGCACCCGCGCGTCGGGCGGCAGCTCGCTCAGGAAGGCGCTGGCCAGCGCCGTCTTGCCGATGCCCATCTCGCCGACGATCACGCGCGAGACCACCGCGCCGGCGCCGCCCGTCGCCCCCAGCGGCCCGCCCACGCCTTGCGCCCCGGCGCGCGTCACGCACTGGTGATAGGCAGCGTGCAGATCGGCCAGCTCCGCGTCGCGGCCGATCAGCTCGCGCATCGCCACGGCGTGCTGCTGCTGCTTCTCCTCGCGCGTCAGCGGGCGGCGCAGCGCGTAGGTGTGCATGTTGCGCGGCAGCCGCGACCATTGCGGCACCTCGAACTCCACGCTGGGCACGTCCGCCCACACGAAATCGCGCCGCACCAGCCGGTACAGGCCGCCCGCCACCCAGGTCTGGTGCGGCGGCGCCTTCTCCGCGAGCAAGGCCGCCAGCCTCGTGCCCGGGCCCTGCAGCGTGTGACGGATCAGGTGGCCCGCGTCGTCGCGCTGACCGGCGGCGATGCCGCGCACGATGCCGACGCTGGCCGCGAGCTGCACGGGCAGGCCATCGCACAGGCCCTGGATCGCCTCGTGCACGTCGACCGCCAGCCAGGCCGCGCTGGCGGCGGCGCCCGACGGGTTCGCCATCAAGCCCACCACGGCCTGCGCCGTCTCCACGGCTTCGCCCGGCGTGCCTCCTTCCGTCGCCGGCACGAAGCCGCTCCAGGTCCAGGTGCTGCCGCGCTTGAACGCGATCTCCCCGAGCGTGGAGCGCAGCCGCTCCATCAGGCGCGAGGTGCGCGGGCCGCCGATCGCTCCGCGCAGCGGGTCCAGGTGATGCAGCCGCAGGGCGACGATCGCCACGTGCCGCACCTCGCGGCCCACGCGGTCGCGCAGCCGCGGCCGGCGCAGCGAGCGGCTGGTGCCGCCGCTCACCGACTCCGAGCCGGGGTCGCCCGTGACCGAGCCCGGTTGCGACGCCGGGCGCTCGGGGTCGAGCAGCGGGTCCTCCTCGACGGGCGGAGGCTCGCGTTGCACGAAGCGCTCCACCACCGCGCCCAGCGCGTCGGAGTCGACCAGCACCTGCTTCTCCAGCAGCACGCGCGTGATCGCGGCGGCGAAGTCGCGCGCGGTCTGGAAGCGATTGTCCGGGTCCCTCGAGAGCGCGCGCATCGTGATCGCCTCGAGCTCGGGCGGCACGCCGCGCGCGAACACGCTGGGCGCCTCGATCGCGCCGGCGCGCACCACGTCCAGCAGCTCCCGCCCCTCCTCGCGCACGTACAGCTGCCGCCCCGCCAGCAGCTCGTGCAGGATGATGCCCAGCGAGAAGATATCCGAGCGCCGATCGACCTTCTCGCCGCGCGCCTGCTCGGGCGACATGTAGCTGATCTTGCCCTTGAGCACGCCCGGCTCCTCACGGAACACATTGGCGGTGGCGATACCGAAATCGGCCACCTTCACGGCGCCGTCGAAGCTGAGCAAGATGTTCTGCGGCGAAACGTCGCGGTGCACGATCTCGAGCGGCGCGCCGCGGTCGTCCGTGCGCTCGTGCGCATAGTGCAGGCCGCGCCCGACCTCGCTCACGATGTAGGCGGCAACGTACGGCGGCAGCCGCTCGTCGTCCTTGCGGGCCCGGCGCATGAGCTTGCCGAGGTCCGGGCCCTCCACGTACTCCATGCTCAGCAGCTGCCCCGCCTCGCCCGCGTCCTGGAAGTCGTACACCTGGACGATGTTGGGGTGGTTGAGCCGCGTGGCGAGCCGCGCTTCCTCGGCGAACATGGCCCGGAAGCTGTCCGAGGAGATGTGCTGAGGGAGGATGCGCTTGACCACCAGCAGCTTGTAAGTGCCCTCCGCCCCTCGCCGCTTGGCGAGGAAGACCTCCGCCATGCCCCCGGAGCCCAGGCGCCGAACCAGCTCGAAATCAGCGAGATGCCGGGGAATGCTGCGCGGAGATTCGTTCATGCCGAGACCTTCGCCAGGCTCCAGTGTGGCACAGAATCGCTCAATAAGCAGAAGCCGGGTGCGGGGTGTCCCGCGAAACAGCGCGCTGCATCGGCCGAGGACCCCGCCCGTCACGGGGGTGCTGCTCCCGACGGCGCAATCGATCGACATCGTGTAGGCTGGGGACTACAAAAGTCGCTTCAGTGCACGGAGCCCGCCATCGCATGCGAACCTTCCTCGCGGGGACACCCCGCGCCCCGAGCCTGCCGTCCCTCTTGCTGCTCGTGCTCGGGCTGGGTCCGCTGGCGTGTGCTCCCAGCCAGATCACCCCTGCGAAGTCCGCGCACGGAGCAGAGGCGACCCCGATCGAGAATGTCGACGTCAATGACGACGGGTTCGCCGCAGCGAGCCTGGCCGTGCTCCAGACCCAGGCGGCCACACCGCGCCGCTTCGGTCTGCTCGTGGGCGTGGTGCAGCGCCAGCTGGAGCGTTCGACGCGTTATTTCGAAGCGGGCCACGACGAGATGGCGCTCGCCGCTCTGAGGGGCGCCCTGTACCTGCTGCGCGCGAGCGAGCTGCGCTCAGAGATGCTGGCCGGCCGGAGCGCTGCGCTGAGCCACGGCGCTGCGGCGCTCGCCAAGCTCGGCAACGAGGGCCAGGCCGAAGCGCTCTACTCGTTGCTCGTCGATCGCTTGCCTGCCGGTGCCGAGCGCAAGGACGCCGAGGAGCATCTGGCGGCGCTGCGCCGCTGGCAGCAGGACACGCGCCCGCCGGGCTCGATGCAAGCGCGCGCCTCGGCGCAGCAGGCCGCGCTGCAACAGGCGTTGCTCGATCCCTCCACGCAAGCCCTGGAGCGCGCTCATCAGGAGACGGTGCGCTGGGCGGAGCAAGCGATGACCTTCGGCGCCGAACAGATGGCGCCCCAGAGCCTGTTCGAGCAAGACGAGAGCCTGGAGGCCTTCCGGGCCATCCGCACCGGGCCGCTGACGCTGGTCGCGCTGTACCTGCGCCAGGGCGACGCCGCCGGCGCGCTGCAAGCGCTCGATGACGAGAACATCTCGCGCATCACCGCACCCAGCTTGCGCGAGCGCGTGGAGAGCGCCGCCACGGACAACGATCCCGACGCCTGGGCGGAGCTGTTCCGCCTGTTCGAATCCGCGGACGGCAGCGATGAGAACGGCATCTCGCTCGACCCCGATCTGGCGCGCGCCGCCTCCTGGGGCGCAGCGATCGAGCTCTATCGCGCCGAGCCCCGCTCCTTCCGCGCCGCGATGCCGATCTGCAGCTTGATGCTCGCCCACGGCATGGCCGAGGTCGCGCCCTTGATCCTGGAGCAAGCGCTCGAGCACTCCGACCAGACGCGCGAAGCCAGCTGGGCGCTGCGCTACGTCCTGGAAGCGATCCGCCAGGATGAAGCGCTGGGCGACCTGCCGGCGGCGCGCCGCACCTTCGCGCATTCCCAGGCCCTGATCAAACTCTCCGAGCGCGAGGTGTACGGCGGGCGCGTCACGCCCTCCTCGGGTCGCCTGCACTTCTTCATGGGCGCGATCGAAGCGGGCGCCGGCGATCTGGAGCGGGCCCAGCCCGAGGTGGTGCGCGCCGTGCAGCTGGAGCCGACGGCGGACGCGCTGCGCCTGCTCGCGTCGATCGAACGCCAGCGCAAGGACCTGAAGGGGGCGCTCGCGGCGCTCGACCGCGTGATCGAGATCAGCAAGGGCACGGGCGACGCCGCCTCGCAGGCGGAGACGCAGCTGTTGCGCTTCGAAGTCCAGCGCGAGCTGGCTGCGGGCAACCCGGCGGCCCTGGCCAAGGCGGAGGAGAGCCTCGAGTCCGCGCTGATGCTCGGCCTGTCCGCGCGCACGGCGGCCCAGACCGGCCAGGACCTGGCCGTCGCCGAGCGCGTGCTAGGCCGCGTGCTCGAGCTGTACGACGAGCGCGACGCCGCGAGCCGCGCTGCCAAGCGCGCCTACGAAGCCTCGCGCAACGACGTCCGCCAGATGACGGAGACGGTGCTCGACAGCTCTCGCCGCGCGCTCACCCTGGGCGACCTGCGCGCCGCGCGCGACTCCGTGCGCCGCGCCGTCTCCGCAGACCTCGCCGACGAGGACACCGTCTACGCCGCGCTCTGGCTCAAGCTGCTCGAGCAACGCCTGCGCGTGACCAGCGACGGCACGGCGGAAGAGGCGCTGCAGAAGATCGACTCCAGCACGGGCTGGGTCGCCAAGCTCGCGGCGTGGGGCCGCGGCCGCCTCTCCAGCAAGGAGCTGCTCGAGCAAGCCTCCACCCCCGTCGAGCGCGTCGAGGCCACCTTCTACGCCGCCATGTCCGTCCCCAACGACCAGCAGAGCCTCGAAGGCCTGCAGAAGGTGGCCTCCAGCGAGGCCATCCAGCTCGTGGAGGTCACGATCGCGCGCGACCTCCTCGCCAGCCGCGCCAAGCTGCCGAAGCCCAAGCTCCCCCCGAACATCTCGCTGCCCTGAGCGTGTGGGGCTCGGCCCCGCACGGAGCCGGAGCCCATCAGGATATGCCCGCTGACGACCCGGCTTGGGTCCGTCGTGGTGCCTGCGGAACCGATCGGGGAGCGGCGTCTCCCCGTGAAGGCGGATGCAGCGTCATGTATGCGCGCCGGGCAGGTCGACGCCCGTCGTCGAAGGCCTCGGTTTGTCCGCAGCAACGAGCGAGGCTACGCTTACAGAATGCCGGGGCCGGATTCCGAGCGCAGGATGTTCCCACGCGAGTCGATCGAGCTCGTCGTGCGGTATCAGCGCCTGAACGCTTTCTTTGCCGACTACGTGAAGAACATCTCGCGCGGTGGCACGTTCGTGGCCACCAACGAGCCGCTGCCGCCCGACACGGAGTTCGTGTTCTCGCTGGCCGTGCCCGAGATGGAGGATCCGCTGCAGCTGCGCGCCAAGGTGATGTGGACCACCGCGCCCGAAGCCGCCAACGACGGGCAGCCCGCGGGCATGGGCATCCAGTTTCAGTACCGGGACGCCGAGGAGCGCGGGCGTCTGGAGCGCTTGATCGAGCAGCTGATCGTGGATCAGCTGGGGCAACGGCACGCCGATCACCTGCTTGGCCGCGTGGCCAGCTAGCTCACGCGCGGGGCGAGCTCGCGCTTGCCCCGCTCGGGGGTCGGCGGGATTCTCCGCGCCATGAACAATCAGCGAATCGGCTTCATCGGCGCCGGCAACATGGCCAGCGCCCTGCTGCGGGGCTTGCTGCGCGCGCAGCGCGTGAGGCCCGAGCAAATCAGGATCAGCGACGTCGACGGCGCCAAGCGCGCGCAGTGCGCGCAGGCGCACGGTGTGCAAGCCGCGGCCAGCAACGCGGAGCTGTGCGCGTGGGCCTCGACCGTGGTGCTCGCGGTGAAGCCGCAGAGCTTGCCGGGCGTGCTGAAGGAGTGCGCCGCGTCGCTGCAGCCGTCCGCGCTGGTGATCTCGATCGCCGCTGGAGTGCGCTCCAGCACCATCGGCGATGCGCTGGCCAGCGCGCGCATCGTGCGCGCCATGCCGAACACTCCGGCGCTGGTCGGCGCCGGCGCCACCGCCCTGTGCGCAGGTCCGCGCGCCAGCGCCAGCGACGTCGAGCTCGCGCGCTCGCTGTTCGACGCCTGCGGTCGCTGCGTGGTCGTCGATGAGACACACATGGACGCGGTCACCGGCCTGTCCGGCAGCGGCCCCGCGTACGTGATGCTCGTGATCGAGTCGCTGGCGGACGGTGGGGTCGCCGCGGGCTTGAGCCGCGAGACCGCGCTGCTGCTCGCCACCCAGACCGTGCTCGGCTCGGCGCAGCTGCTGCTGGAGAGCACGGAACACCCCGCCACCTGGAAGGATCGCGTGACCAGCCCCGGCGGCACCACGGCGGCAGGGCTCGCCGCGCTGGAGGGCGGCAGGCTGCGCTACACGCTCGCGCGCGCCGTGCAACACGCGACCCGGCGCGCGCAGGAGCTCGGCAAGCGCTGAGACCGCCCGCGCGAGACGACCCGCAGCTGCCCGTGGCTAGCTGCCCGTAGCTCCCCGCTCTGCTACTCCGCCGCTCCACACCCCAGAAGCGCCGCACCCCAGAAGCGAAAGAGTCCGCGCAGAGGGGCCGGGGGGGGACAGCCTCGCTCCGCGCGGACCACGGTCACGTACCAGCAAGTATCGTAGATTGCAAATCCCTCATCGCGAACGAGCGCACTACATTTCACTGCTTTCGTTCTCGCATGCACGACATTTCAAAAGTGAAAGACTCGAGGCCCAAAGTCGCTATTGACTCGAGCGCGCGGTCCTCTCGAACTGTCGCGAAGCGGCGGCCATCTCGCGGTGAGACAGCGAGCGTCACGGCGAGCACAGGAAGCCCCAGCGTCGATCGTCCGAGGGGTCGGTGACGACCAAGGGCAAGCCCGCGCGTCCGGGCCTCACGTCGTTGCTCTTGGAGTCGCTGCCGGCGGGTCCATCCACCAGCGCTGCCAGCGCATCCACGCACACGCCCGACTCATCCAAGAGCACTCGCGCAGTGAGACGCTTGGTGCGCAGGCCGGCGCTGCTGGCGACGAAATCCAGATGGGTGTTCGACTCCGACAGAGCGCTGTCCGTGAGCGGAACACCCGAGACGGCGAGCCAGCCCGGGCGCCCCGAGGCGCAGCGCGGAGGCACGCGGCCGAGCACCTCGTTGGGGATGTGGAACCCTGGCTTCGGCTCAAAGGTTTCCAAATCGATCGGAAGCACGTACCAGCCGCCGCCGGAAGACTTCTGCAACAGCCCGAGCTCGTCGCCTCGCGCGCTGCGGATCAGCTGTGTGGAGATGCGCCCCCACAGCGGGTAGGTGGCCAGCAGGTCGAGCTTGTCTTGCTCGACGCGATAGAGCTGGAACTGTTCGGCGCGCGACGCGCCCAGGTACCAGCGATCGTTCACCTCGTAGGCGCCGGCGAGGGCGCCGAGATCGCCCGCGCTGGGCGCGAGCAAGGTGCTCACCGAACGGTCGCGGCCGAGCAGGTGCAGGCTGCTCTCGGACCGGACCCGGATCTGCAGCAGCGCCGAGTCGCCCGCGGCGCCCTGCCGCAGCCACCAGTCCACGCCGGTGCTGGGGTCCAGGTCAAATGCCTGCCCCGCACTGGCCGCGTCGGCCCAGGCGGTGCGCGAAGGCAACGTACTCCACGGCGGATCGAGCGAGAAGCGATCGCCCACGCGCACCGCCCAGCGCCCATGACGGAACCAGTCCGCTCTGCCCGGCCCCCAGGCGTAGGCTCGATAGGAACCGTTCTCGTTGGTCTCGCCGAAGACGTAGCCGACATCTCCGGGTGCGCGCGGGGGCGGCAGCAGCCCCTGAAACTGGATCCAGGCGCTGCTCTCGGGTGGCTCGCCCGGCGCGCCCGGCGCGCGCGGACGCGCCGCCGGGCGGCGAGCTTCGGGCGCCGGCCCCGATGCCGAGCGCGCGGCGGCCACGGTGCGGGCCACTGCATCGCTCCGGTTGCCGGCGCGCTCCCCGGTGGCGCGACACTCCAGCGTCCAGAACGCGAAGCCCGGCGCCGGAAACGCGACGCGCGCGGGGGTCTCGGGGCGCGCGGGCTCGGCCGCCTCCGCCGGGTTGCCATAACCGACGCGCAGCCAATCATCGTGCACGCAGCCGACAGGCGTGCAGCCGCGCAGCGGCCGCGTCGGCGCGCGGCCCAGCCCGGCGGCGAGCAGCACCGGGGGCACCTCGGAGATCCGCCACTCGAAGCCGTGATCGGCGCTCTCGCGCAGGCTGGCGGAGGCAGCGACCTGCAGCGCATGGGCCCCGAAGAACGAGGTCTCGTCGACGCCATCTTGCATGCGCCCGAGTTGCACCACGCCCTCCAGATCGATGTGCGTTCCGGCGAACGCCTGCGCTCCCACCACCCACGCTCCGAGCTTGCCGGGTGCGACCTCCCACAGCTCGTCGAGCCACAGCCCCGATCGGGCCAGGCGCGCCGATGGACCCGTGCCCGGCTCGAGGCTGAGCTCCCGCTCGTCGCTGCCGCCCGGCCCCACCAGGGTGAGCCGCCCCGGAGTGCTCGATCGCGGCGGGATCAAGATCGCGACGCGCCCGTCGCGCAGCGCCGCGATGCGCTCGCTGCCCACGTCACCGCGCACGCGCACCTCGAACAGCTCACCCGAGACTTGCCGGATGCAGTAGCTCCCCGGCTGCGCCACGCCGCGCGGGGCCGCGCGCGTGTCCCGCGCGCGGCGCACGAGCGCGCAGGGTGCATCGATCACCAGCGCCCCGTTGCCGCTGGAGCGCACGCGCACGGCGCCGTCGATGCGCAGCTCGGGCTCGACGCGCTCGTGCTGGTAGGCCTGGATCTCGGTGGGGCCCCCCGCTCCACCGCACACGAAGCCGAAGCCCGAGCCGAGCGCCACGCCCCGGCAGGGCGAGGCGCCGTTGTACGGCTGCGTCGAGAGCACCGCGCCATCGGCGAGCCGCACCCGGCCGACGGCGCCGGGCTCGATCACCACGGCGCTGGTCGGCGTATCGGGCCAGCCGTGCAACACCGCCGAGCGCAGCGGCCGCCGCCCGAGCGGGCGCGCTGGGATGGGACCGCTGCTCGGGCGCGACGGAAAGGCATCTTCCGCGTAACGACCGAGCGGTGCGGCGCCTTCGAACAACGCGTCGCTGCCGCTCGGGCTGGTCGCCACCAGGCGCCCGTTGCCATCGAGCTCGTAGCGGCCGCTGTCGGTCGCGATCGCGATCGTTCCGGCAGAGCCCAGCGCGAGGCCTGTCACCGCCTGCGCGGGGCCCAGCGGATTCCAGGTCTCGCCCGCGTCGAAGGTGGCCAGCGCGCCCCGCACCCCCGCCAGCACGACCGCGGTCCAGGCGTCGAGAAACACCATGTCGCCGTAGCTGGACGCGAGCGGCAGCGGCTCCAAATCCATTGCCTGGCCCGTGTCGGGATCGATGGCGCGCAGCGTGTAGCTGGTGGCGCTCGCCAGGTACAGCCGGTCGAAGCCCGGCGTGATCTGACTGACGGGGGGCTCGACCCTGCCCAGCGGTCGCAGCTCGCCCGTCCAGGTCGGCGAGCGCCAGAGGTCCGTGCCCGTGCCCGAGGCGGCCCAGAACAGGTACCCACCGCCCAGGTGCTCCGGTAGAGGCAGCCCCTTCACATCTTCTTGCTCGAACAGCTGGCGCGCTCGCTCCAGCGAACCATCCGGATGATCCACCCAGCGCGTCCCGCGCAGGATGAACAGGCGACGACCATCCGGCGTGAGCTGCGTGTCGCGCACGCCCACCTCATCGGCGGCGAGCATCCAGCCGCCGAGTTCGGGCGCTACCGGTGCATCGCCCGAGGCTCGCTCGCCCGTCCCGTCCGTGGGGGCCGCGACCGGCCCGGCTGCTGCGGGAGCGCAGGCCGCGAACACGGCGCCGAGCCCGAACACCGCGAGCCAACGGCGTCGCGATCCGGAGCGGCGGCGCGCCTCGGCGCCCGCCGACGGACTGCTGGGCCCAATGGCCGCATTGCGAAACGAGCTGGAATGACTATGCAAGAGACCGAGATGCGAACTCTGGCCACGCTTTCCCCTGCTGCCCAGCCCACCGCCGTGGGCTCGACGCTCGATCTCGAGCACCGCGTCCGCGAGCTGAAGCGGGAGCGCAACGCGGTGCTGCTCGCCCATTTTTACCAGGAGAGCGAGATCCAGGATCTGGCCGACTTCATCGGCGACTCGCTGCAGCTCGCGCGCGAAGCCCAGCGCACCAACGCCGACGTGATCCTGTTCGCCGGGGTGCATTTCATGGCCGAGACGGCCAAGATCCTCAATCCCACGCGCACCGTGCTGGTGCCCGACATGAAGGCGGGCTGCTCCCTCGCTGACGGCTGCCCCGCCGATCGCTTCGCCCAGTGGCGCGCGCAGCACCCCGGCGCAGTGGCGATCTCGTACATTAACTGCACGGCAGAGGTGAAAGCGCTGAGCGACATCATCTGCACGTCCAGCAACGCCGTCCGAGTGGTCGAGTCGGTGCCCGCGCATCAGAAGATTCTATTCGCTCCCGACCGCAACCTGGGGCGGTACGTGATGAAGCAGACGGGGCGCCACATGGAGCTCTGGCCCGGTGGGTGCATCGTTCACGAGACCTTCAGCCAGCGCAAGCTCATCGCGCTGCGTCACGAGCACCCCGGCGCCAAGATCGTCGCCCATCCCGAGTGCGAAGAGCCGTTGCTGGACATGGCCGACTACATTGGCTCGACCAACGCCCTGTTGAACTATGTGGTGAACGACAACGCCCATCAGTTCATCGTCGTGACCGAACCTGGCATTCTGCACGAAATGAAGAAGCGCGCGCCGCACAAAGAGCTGATCGCGGCGCCGCCCGAGGCCAACTGCCACTGCAATGAATGCCCGTTCATGCGCCTGAACACGGTAGAAAAGGTCTGCCAGGCGCTGGAGCGCATGGAACCTCGTGTGGAGATGTCGGATACGCTGCGCGAAGCCGCACGCCTCCCGCTCGAGCGCATGCTCGCGATCTGAGCGAAGTGCTCCCGCGTGCGGAGCCGGCCGCGCACCAGCGAGAAAGAATGGGTGGCCGGGCCTCCGACTATGAGTCGGGCTAGACGCCAACGGTTTTTTCGCTGATTTCGCGATCGGATGAGGATGCCTTTTGGCTCGGGAATGGGCTGAGCTGCAAAGGGGCATAGACTTCTCCCTATTCCGATGGGCGGAGTTGCCCGACCGGGCGGAATTGTTTGGGAAGTGGAGGGACGGGGGCGTCGGGGGGCGTTTGAAAGGCGAGCTAGTCT
>DASTRX010000207.1:0-11677 GCA_035760985.1 Polyangiaceae bacterium | reverse complement strand
ACGGAACTGGCGCAAGTGATTGGCAACGAGGCGGCCCCACTCACCCCGCCTCTGGCCCGAGCTCTATCCGCCAGCCCTGACTCTGACTCTGCCGCTCACGTCTCCCCTGAAACAGCCAGAGTTTTCGACAGTAGAACTAGCCACCCGAGGCGCGCGGCGGCGTGCAGTATGCGCGCAGCGCGGATAGGGGTTGCGGCTGGGACTCGGTGACGACGCGCGCTGTACGGATCCGTGCAGCGCGGTACCGTCGCCGGCACGGCGGCTCACAGCGTCGGGCTCACGCGCGCACTGACGGCTTGCGGCTGTGGCCGTGGGGTATCCGCGCAGCGCGGATAGGGGTTGCGGTCAGCGTCTCGGCGAAGGCAGGGAGCGACTGTTCGCGCGCCGCCGCGCGCCCCCGCCGTCAGCGCCCCGAGGATCCGCACGGCGCCTTGGAGCGGAGGCTCGGCCCTCAACGATCAGCCCTTCTTTGGTTTGGAGGGCTTGGGGGGTGCTGCGTCGAGGGTGCGGTGGAAGAGCGCTAGCGTGCGTTGCCACGCGAGCTTGGCCGCGGCTTCGTCGTAGCGGGGGGTGGTGTCGTTGTGGAAGCCGTGCTGGGTGCCGGGATAGGTGAAGGCTTCGTAGCGGACGCCGGCGGTCTTTAGCGCGGTTTCGTACGCGGGCCAGGCGGCGTTGATGCGGTCGTCGTGTTCGGCGAGGTGGACGAGCAGGGGGGCCTTGATCTTCTTCGCTTCTTCGGGCGCAGGGGGCATGCCGTAGAAGGGGACGGCCGCATCCAGGTCGGGGAGGCGCGTGGCCAGCAGGTGGGCGATGCCGCCGCCATAGCAGAAGCCCACCACTCCCAGTTTGCCGTTGCCGTGGGAGTCGTGCTTCAGAAACTGGGCCGCAGCCACGAAGTCTTCGCGGGTCTTGGTCTGGTCGAGCTTGGAGAAGAGCTCGCGCGCTTTGTCTTCGTCGCCAGGATAGCCGCCGAGCGTGAACAGGGCGTCGGGGGCGTAGGCGTTGAAGCCTTCCAGCGCCAGTCGGCGGGTGACGTCTTCGATGTGGGGGTTGAGGCCGCGGTTTTCGTGGACGACGAGCACGCTGGCAGGTTTGCCCGCGGGTTTGGCGGGGCGCACCGCGTAGACGTGCACCTTGCCGTTGCCCTGGGGGGAGGGGATGTCCAGGGTCTCGGCTTTGATGCGCGGGTCGTCCTTCTTCACCTGCTGGGCCTGCGCGAACTTGGGGTTCAGCGCATCGAGCAGCGCCGCCGCCGTGGTGCCGATCGCGAACTTTGCGGCGCGTTCGAGGAACGCGCGGCGGTCGATCACGCCGTGCACGTAGGCGTCGAAGAGCTTCATGACCTCCGGGTGGAAGTCGCGCGCCGTGCGCCGCACGCCGTGCGCCGCGTTGGTTTCGGTGTCTGCCATGGTGCGACAGTAGCTCTCAGCGCGTCAGCTGGAGCAATCCGGAACGGATGGCTGCCGCGCGCTGCGGCAGGCAATGGAATGAGCGCCGCCGCGCCATGAAAACACCACTGCCGCGATGCCCGGGGCGCAGCGCTTTGCTGCGCGATCGCCGTGCATCCCGGCAGGGGCCCGGCTCGAGCCGGGCAGTTTCAATTTTTCGAAGACGAAGAGAAGAGGAGAGGGAAAGGGGGCAATTACCAGCGGCCGCCGCCGCCGCCACGCCCGCCGCGGCCCTTGCCGCCGCCGCGCCGACCACCGCCGCCGCCGCCTTCGTCACCGCCGCCGCCACCACCGTCATAGCCGCCGCCGCCACCGTCGTAGCCGCCGCCGCCACCGTCGTAGCCACCGCCACCGTAGCCGCCGCCGCCGCCATAGCCACCACCACGACCGCCGCCACCGCCGCCGAAGCGGCCACCGCCACCGCCACCACCGCCGCCGGTGCGTTCACGCGCCACGTTGACGTTCAGCGTTCGCCCGTCCACCTGCTGTCCATTGAGCTGGTCGACGGCGCGCTGGGCGTCCTCGGCGCTCGCGTACTCGACGAAGCCGAAGCCGCGGGGCTGGCCCGTCATGCGATCGGTGATGATGGAAACGGAAACGAGAGTGCCAAACGGTTCGAAAGTCTGGCGCAGTCGCTCCTCACTGGTGGAATAGCTGAGATTGCCGACGTAGAGCTTACTGTTGTTCATGAGTCCAAAGTCCGGGGGCGTACCGTTGCACGAGATCCAGGCAGCGGCGAGAAATTTCTCTCCGTTCCCAGCCCGGATAGGGGCAGCGGCAAAAGCCTTTTAACTGCTTCGTGGGGCTTGGCGTACCATTTTCGTGCGCCGAAGGCTCGGGCCATCACGGGCGCTCCCGCGCGGGCGTCTCCAGGGACGGGTGGCAGCCGCGTTGTGCCCCCAGGACCGCGCCGGCGAGGCCGCCGATCAGCACGATCCCGAGGACCACGCCACGGGCCCGGTCGCGCGTGTTGCGCTCCCGTAGCTGTCGCCGGGCTCCGGTCGCGAAGGGCTGTCGGCGCTGGCGCAAGGTCTGGCGCAACGCGCGATAGAGCTGGAGCGTGCGCGCTGGCCCGATGTGGGGAAATCGGCGCACCCGGTCGTCGTCGAGCGTCAGCGACACGACCAGCCGGCGTCGCTCGTCGCGGTCCAGCCAAAGCTCCCTGATTTCTGCCCAGCCCACCGGGCCTGGCTGATCTTGGCCGACCCAGCGGGCGCGTACCTCGCGCGCGCTGACCGTGATGTTTCCTCTGGAGTGTGGCCAGGCCGTGGCGGTCTCGGGATAGCCGTTCTCGGTGATCCGGTCGCAGAGCAGATCGACCAGCTCCTGAAAGTCCGGCAGGTCTCCAGCGATCCGCAGGTGCGTGCCCGAGGTCGAGCTGACCGAGACCCCGCCCCGCGACGACTCCTGGATGCCGGAGAGCGTCTTCAACGGCAGGCCGGGCTTGCCGCGCGCCCAGGGCCGCGACACGGCGACATCGTCGAGCGCCACCCAGTTGGCTCGCCGGGTCCAGCCCAGGATGCACGCGCCGGATCCTCCGCACAGGATGGCCAGCCCAGCGATCAGTAAACTTGCAGCATCGGAAGAATGCGCTGGTGCGTGCAGGGCCAGCGCCACCAGCACCGCCCCGAGCACGCAACAACCGGCGCCCGACCAGAACAGCGCCGTGTGAACCCAGCTGATTGGACCGAAGACTCTCGCCACGAGCTGCCGCGCGGACCCGCGGCTCCACTCTTCATCATGCCGCAGTTCGCTCGACCCGTCCATCGCTCGGGGCAGCGAGCGCGCGCTTGCTCTCCTTCCATGCGCGACCTCCCGACACCGCCGCCACCAGCAGCGGCGTGGAGAAGGTGAGCCCGAGCGGGCCCAACAGCACACCCAGCAGTACCTGGCTCGCCAGCGTGAACGCCGGCGGCAAGCGCACCGCCACGCGCGAGAGCAGCGGCGTGAGCACGTAGCCTTCGATCACGTGCAGCGCCGTGTAGACGATCAGCACCCAGAGCGCGGTGGTGGCGCTCTGCGCCAGGGCGAAGAACAGCGGCGGGATCGCCGACGCGACCGCGCCCGCGTATTCGATGAAGGCCAGCGCGCCCGCCAGCACGCCCAGCGTCAAGGCCATGGGCAGCTTCAGCACCGCGAAGGCGATGCCGGTGGTGATGGCCACGAACACCATCGCCACCAGGCGCCCGAGCAGCCAGCGCGAGAGGTTGTGCTGGATGGCCTCCAGCGCTGTGCGCATGCGTTCGCGCGCGGAGCTGGGCGTGAGCGCCAGCACCGCGCGGGTGTAGTCGTCGGGTTGCGCCGCGCCGTACAGGCCGACGAAGAACACGACCACGAAGCTGCCGAGCACCTCGATCGAGCCGCCGAGCGCCGACCACGCGGTGTTCATCGCGGTCTCGGGGTCGATGGCGGCCGGCGCTTTGCCGTCGGGCCCCGGCGCTTCCATGAACAGCTTGCCCAGCCAGTGCTCTCGCACCGACTCGAGCACGCCTGGCAGGTGCTGCTTCAGCCAGTGCACCTCCGTGGCCACCTCGGGCAAGAAGCGCAGCACGAAGGCGACACCGCAGCCCAGCAGCACGAGCACGATCGCGCCCAGGCACACGCCGGTGGGCAGATGGAGCCTGCGCGCGAGCCAGGTCGAGGCCGTGCGCAGCACGATCGCGAACAGCACGCCCGCGAACAGCACCAGCAGGATCTTGGCGGTGGCCACAGCGAACAGCGCCGCAGCCAGCACCACGAAGCTGATCAGCAATAGCCTGCCCGCACGCTCCATCGTGTGGATCTGGTGCTGCGCGCGGCGCGCGTCGATTCGCAAAACTGCCCCTGGCGATGCTGCTCGTGCGCCAGATCGCCACGTCATCACGGAGCCGGCGCGCTCACGGTGTCGCGCGGCGCCGCAGCTTGGCGCTCTTGCTCGCCGCCGCGGGGCGGCGGCTGGCGTGCAGCTGGGCGGCGTTCGGCGCATGCGACTGGCGCCGGCCCTGGGCCGGCCCTGGCACGCGCTCGGGCGTTGCCCCCAGCGCGCAGCGCCAGGAGCCCGCCGCGGGGCGCAGCCGCGGGGCGCGCGCCGCGAGCTCATCGTAGTCGGGGCGCGTGACCTTGCGCCGGTTCTGCACCAGCTCCTGCCAGATCTCGGCCTCGTGCGCGGCGCTCTGCTCGTCCGCCTGCTGCACGTCGAAGCGCGTGTGGACCAGCACCGCTGCCGCGCGCTCCGCGGCGGAGGCCGCCTGCACGCTGTGCTTCAGCTCGGCCAGCTCGCGGAACACGCCCTTGCCGAAGCGCTCGTACCAGAGCAGCGTGTGCGCCGTGGAGAGCGCTCCGGCCCAGGGATAACGGCGCAGGCTCCAGCGGCTCGACAGCTCGGCCACCAGCGACTCGACCTGCGCGCGCTGCCGCTCACTCTTGGCTTGCTGGCGCTCCTGAAAGAACAGACCCGTCTGCAGCTCGTCGCCCTCGATGTGCCAGACCTCCTTGATGCCGAACTCGCCAGGCTTCTGTGCCACCAGCGAGCCGTGCGTGAGGTCGAAGCGGCCCAGGATGAACAGCGAGAGATGCGGCGTGAGCTGGCGCACCAGATCGATCGTGGCCAGCGCCTCGCGGTAGCTCTCGGTAGGAAAATCCGAGAAGCACATGGCCTCGACGGCCATGCCCGCCTGCGACAGGTTTTCGATCACCCGCCGCATGTCTTCCACCTTGATGCCCTTGTCGATCAGCGAGAGCACGCGCGGCGCCGCCGACTCGACGCCCAGCGCCGCGCTGAGCGCGCCGCCCTGCACGAACTCGGCGCAGCGCTCCGGCGAGAGCGAGCGCTCGGGGCGCATGTCCGTCCCCCAGCGGATCGAGAGGCCGCGCTCCGCGATGCCGCGCGCGATCTGACCGGCAATCTTCGGAGCAAACGCATCTTGCGAGAAGTAGAAGATGCGAGTCCCGTGCTTCTGCTGCAGCGAGCTCAGCTGATCCAGCACCTGCTCCACGGGTCGCTCGCGGTGGCGCGCCGTGCCCACCTCGGCCAGGCCGTAGTGGCAGAAGGTGCACACGCCGTAGTAGCAGCCGCGCGTCGGGTCGTACGGCAAGACCAGCTCGGGGGCGAGATAGCGATCCAGCGGCAGGCCCTCGAAGTCGGGGCCTGGCAGCTGGCTCATGTCCTCCACCGTGCGCCCCTTGATCAAGCCCCGCGGGCGCTCGCCGCGCTCCAGCTGCTCGATCAGCTCCAGCAGCGCGAACTCACCCTCGTACGCCACCGCCGAGTCGAAGGGACCCAGCGCGCGCTGCAGTGCCTCGGGCTTCAGTCGCAGCAGCATCTGCGTGAGCGCCGGGCCGCCCACCGTGAGATAGACGCCCGGCAGCTCGCGGCGCAGCGTGTAGGCGAGCGAGAACGCGGGCTGGATCTGCCCCGGAAAGGCCACCGACAGCCCCACCAGCGGGCAGCCCTCTCGGCGCACGCGCTCGGCGATGCGCAGGAACGCCGCGTGGAACGGGTCGCGATCGGGCGCCGCGTCCCGCTCGATCTCCGCCGGGTTCATCAGCGAGAACGGCGTGCGATAGGCGACGAAGTCGAGGCCGAGCGGCGTGTAAGCGGCGGAGATCAGCCGTTGTGCCGACTCCACGGTGCGCACCGCGGCCGCGTACTCGCTCTGGCGGTAGAAGCGCTCGCGATCGCGAAACACCGACAGTGCCTCCTCGATCGCGCCCGGGGCGTAGTGCGCGTCGGCGGCCGCGTTCAGCAGCGCGGCGTACGCGAGTTGATCGCCATGGGCCAGGGCGGGCTGCCGCTCCAGCGCCTGGCGCCGCTGCGCGACCCGCTGCCCGAGCCGCGTCAGCTCCGCCTTCGAGAGCAGGTGCTCCCAGCCCTCCAGATTGGCGTCGATCGGCAGCACCTCATGGCCGTGCGCGCGCAACCAGCCGCTCAGGGTCGGCAGCGCGAGATACGGGGCCGTCGGATCACACGTCGGCGGGTACAGCAGCGCGACCTTCATGGGAGGCGCTGCATAGCACACTCGGGCTCGCGGGCGCCCACTACTGCGCGCGCTTTCAGGCTGCGTGTCGCCCAGGTGCTAGCGCTCCTCCTGCTGGCTCCTGCGGGCCGCGCTATCGTCGTCGACCATGCGCCGCTCCGGCTCCATTCAGACCACCCTCGTCGTCGCGCTGGCGGCAGCGCTCCAGGCTTGCAACAGCGATGCGACGACGTTCCGCCACTGTGTCGACGAGGACGGCAACGTCGTCGACGACGACAACTGTGCGCCCGGCAGCACGCGCCACCGCTACTGGTACGGCGGCTACACGCCGATCGGGCATCACGCTCAGGGTGGCTCGTACACGGCGCCGCGGGGCGGGTCCGCGCCGCACGCCACGGTCTCGCGGGGTGGCTTCGGCTCGACCGGCGCCGCGCACTTCAGCGGTGGTGCCTGAGTGAAGCGCCGTGCTGTGGCGCCGCGCCCCGACTGGCAGCGCGTCGTCGAGCGCCAGGGCCTGTTGTTTCACACGACCGACGACGGGCGCTACTGGGACGAGAGCGCCTACTACGAGTTCACCTCCGCCGAGATCGATCGCATCGAGCGCGCGACGGCGCAGCTGAGCGAGATGTGCATCCAGGCGGTCGCGCACGTGATCGAGCAGCGGCGCTATCGCGAGCTCGGCATCCCGGCGCTGGCGATCCCCTTGATCGAGGACAGCTGGGAGCGCGAGACACCGGCGCTCTACGATCGTTTCGATCTCGTGTTCGACGGCCAGGGCGAGCCGCAGATGCTCGAGTACAACGCGGACACCCCGACCTCGCTGCTGGAGGCCGCGGTGATCCAGTGGTACTGGTTCGAGGACACGCGCCACGGCGCCGACCAGTACAACTCGCTGCACGAGCGCCTGGTTGAGAAGTGGCGCAGCCTGAAGCAAGGCGGATACCTGTTCCCCGGCCCCGTGCACTTCGCCAGCACGGAAGAATCGCTGGAGGACCGGCTCACGATCTCCTACCTGATGGATACCGCGCTGCGCGCCGGCCTGGACGTGGTCGAGATCCCCATGACCCAGATCGGCTGGGATCCTGCGCAGTCGATGTTCGTGGACCTCTCGCTCACGCCGATGCGCAACGTGTTCAAGCTGTATCCGTGGGAGTGGATGTGCCACGAAGATTTCGCCTGCCATCTGCGCGGCGTGCAACACCGCATGCACTGGCTGGAACCCGCCTGGAACCTGCTGCTGGCCAACAAGGGCCTGCTGGCGATCCTGTGGGAGCTCTTCCCGGGCCACCCGAACCTGCTGCCGGCCTATCTCGGCAGCCCGCGCGACCTGCGCAGCTACGCCAAGAAGCCGCTGTTCTCGCGCGAAGGCGCCAATGTCACGCTGGTGCAAGACGCGCGCACCATCGAACAGACCCAAGGCGATTACGGCGAGGAAGGCCACGTGTACCAGGCGCTGCGGCTGCTCCCGGAGTTCGACGGCATGCACCCCGTGCTCGGCAGCTGGTTGATCGATGGTGAGCCGGCGGGGATGGGGATCCGGGAGTCGAGCACGCTGGTGACCGACGACCGGAGCCGGTTCGTGCCGCACGTGTTTTTTTAGATGCCCACCCCCCGCGTGCTCGGCCTCGCGGTGCGGGGTGTCCCCGCAGAAGGGGCGGGCCTGCGCGCGCGGCCCCTCCCCAGCGCCGTCCTCGCGCTGCGCGCTGCGGGCGGACGCGGGAGGGGATGCACTAGACGGAGCCCTGAAGCGCGGTACAGACCGGCAGATCGCTGCAGCTCGGCTTCACTCAAGGGCAAGCCGCGTCGGCTTCCGTGCGCGGGGCGCCCGCAAAGAACGCCCCGAAATGCTGGATCGAGCCCTGCAAAAAGCCGGCGTTGATGTAGCTGTCGCTGACCCGTTCGAACGGGCCCTCGGGGTCGGCCGCCGCGTAGATGGCCAAGGTCCTGGGGATCGCGCCGTCGTTGCCGCCGAAGGGGACCGTCAAGCGGATCGGGAACTGCGAGCTGACATCGCCCGGCTCCACCGCGTAGATCGGCGAGTAGTCCACGAAATCCGCAGGCGGCGCGTTCGTCGTCTCCGTGATCCGGACCTGGATCTCGCCCTGCAGCATCCCGGGAGGAACAGTGATCTGGAAATCGACTCCGCTGGAGGCGCCTTGCTGTCCCGTCAGCTGCACGGAACCGCCCGCGGCGCCGATGCTCTCGGTGACGCTCTCACCAACGCCCATGGCACACTTGAAGGAGTTGTTCGCTCCGGGCCGCCTCGTGCAAGGGCAACTCGCTGTCGAAAGCTCCGGCATTTGCCGTGCTGGGGTACTGCGCGTGGTCTGAGGCTCGCCATTCACCTCGACCGTCGGAGCCTCGATCGTGGGCTCACCGTCTGTACCGGCTGCTGCGCCACACCCGGTCGACACGAGCGCGGCCAGGGCGGCCGCGGACCATACTGACAAACCCGATGTTGAGATTGCGTTCACGCCTGCTCATGAGAGCAAGGCTCATGCCACGGCTGAATTCAGCTGTTGCGCTCGTCAGCGAGCGAGCAGCCACGGCCGTTGACCGGGGTGATGGCACAGCTCGAGCCAAGCGCGCGCTGCGAGCGTGCCACGCGCTGGAAACTGCTGTTGCTCCGAGAAACACCGCGCACAGATCCGCTCTGGCTCAACGGCGCCGCTCCCGCATCCGCCTGCGCGGCTGCGGAGCACAGGCGCCGAGCCATCGCGGGGGCATTACCAGAACACCGTGGATGGCATCACCAGAGTACGTGGTATGTCTTCGGCAATCGAGCGCTCGCCCAACTCGCCCAGCGCACGCAGGACGGGCTGGCCGTTGCCGCGGGCCATGAGCTGTTACCCGCCGAGCACCAGGCGGCGTGCTGCTCGCGGGCTCGGGCACCAAACCGCCGTGGCGCACGATGGGGTGCGCGCGCTGGCTCTGGCGAGTGAGTTCCGACCGGCCATCGCGCTGCTCGACATTGGCTTGCCCGTCATGGACGGCTACGAGCTCGCCCGGAAGCTGCGCGCCAGCGCCGGCGGGGCGCAGCTACGCCTGATTGCCGTGACGGGATACGGTGAAGCTCGCGATCGCAGCCGCGCGCTGGAGGCCGGGTTTGATCACCACCTGGTCAAGCCGCTGGACTTGAAGGTGCTGGTCCAGTTGCTCTCCTGATCGTCCAGGCCCACGCCCCTTGGCCGGCGCCCGAGCCACAACTTATCCCCAGCCCGGGCGGCCTACGAATAGTGCTTTAGAGTTGTCGCCTTACGTTTGCAAAGGCGCGCGCAGTCCGCTAAACGGCCCCGGCACGAGTCGAGGTCCTTGCCTGGGTGGGGACGCCCTGAGCCCGGATCGAGCCGATGTCGTGCGCCTGCGCTGCTGAGCCGCCTCTTCGAGGACTGTTGAGCTGTCCATGAAAGCATCTGTCCCATCTTCTGTTTCACCCGTGACCGAGGTCGTCGTGCTGCGCCGGCGAGTGCCGACAACGACCGACCGGCTCGTGTCCATTCGGCCGGTACCGGTCGAGCCGGAGCTGGCTGCGCCGGCATCAGAGGTCCGAGCCGTTCCGGCTCCGGCGCGGGGACGGGTAAAGATGGTCGTACCTCGACCCCTTCCGGCGCAACCGGTGCCGCCCACGTTCGCTCGGATGGCCAGCCCCGAAGCCCGCCCGGCGCCGGCGAAGCAGACGCTAGCGGACGATCCGCTGGGGTTATTGACTCGCCTGGATCAGGGGCGCGCCGAGCTGTTACGCCTGGCGCTGCTGGACCCACTGACGGGCAGCGCGCTGGATGCGATCGCGGCCGAGCTCGACAAGGGGGACGTCCTGATCGGCTCGGTCGTGGACGAGCCGGAGCTCACTCCCGAGGACGCGCGCCAGCGCTTCGACGTGCTGCGCGCCGGGCTCGACCGGCTACACCGAGAGCACGGCCATGCCTGGCCGTTCGCGGGCGTCGCGCGCGTGGCCCGCTCCGGGGCGCCCAATGCGCTGGAGAGCGCGCTGCGCGCCAGCGCCGAGGCGGCGGTTTCGGTCCGGCTGCAGTGGGACACGGTGGAGCGGCTGCTGAAAGCGAGCTGGATCGGGCGCGTGCGGGCGCGCGACACGGCGGGGCTGCCGGGTGAGCTGGTTGCGCGCGTGCGCCGGCTGGAGCGCGAGGTCGCCTCCAGCATCGATGGCCTGGTGGTGAAGTATCAGGGTCTGGTCGCCAAGGTGGCCCGGCAATATCAAGGCATGGGCCTGAGCCGCGAGGATCTGATGCAGGACGGCAGCCTCGGCCTGCTGCGCGGGATCGAGAAGTTCGATCTTCGGCGCGGTAAGCCGTTCGGCTCGTACGCGGTCTGGTGGGTGCGCCAGGGCGTGCGACACGCGCTGGCCACGCAGGCGCGCACCATTCGCCTGCCCGTGCAGCAGCTGGCGAACCGCTACGCGATCGGGCGCGCCGCACGCCGCCTCGCGCACACGCTCGGGCGCGAACCGTCGGAACAGGAGCTAGCCGAGGCGACCGGCATGTCAGCGCAGAGCATCTCCGAGCTGCTCCGGGCCTCGACCGAGCCCGTCAGCCTCGAGACCCCGCGCTCCAGCGAGAGCGAATCCACGATCGGAGATGTGATCGCGGACACCGACATGAAATCGCCGAACGAGCACGCCTCCGCGCGCGAGAGCCTGCTCGAGCTGCGGACCTTGCTCGATGAGCTCAGCCCACGAGAGCAGCACGTGCTCACCCTGCGTTTCGGCCTCGACGGCGAAGACGAACGCACGCTGGAAGAGATCGGCCGCTCGCTGGAGCTCACCCGCGAGCGCGTCCGACAAATCTGCGCCGAGGCCCTGGACAAGCTGAACCGCGCGACGCGCTCGCGCGGGCTCGACCTCTGAGGCGGCCAACGAGGCACCGCGCGCCATCGAACGGACGATCCGCGCTGCGCGAGACGGCCGCGCGCGAGACGGCCGCGCTGCGCGAGACGGCCGCGCGCGAGACGGCCGCGCGCGAGACGGCCGCGCAACGGCGCGACGCGCGAGACGGCCGCGCGCAGGGGACGCCTGCCAAGGACCCGCGCGCGAGCCACCGCTCCGCCGTCTGCAGTTGCTGACGGAACGGACTCCTACCGATCGGTAATGGCGGCTACCGATCGGCCATAAGTGATCCCTTAGGCAGCGTCCATCAATTGATGAATCGGTTGGCGATGCGCATCGTCAGCCGATCGCATAGTTCCAGTCGCCGTGGAAGCGACTGGGCCTCAGCTTGATGGCTGCGAACTCCTCATCCGGGACATCGACGGCGGTGTCAT
>DASTRX010000206.1:0-57515 GCA_035760985.1 Polyangiaceae bacterium | reverse complement strand
ACGGAACTGGCGCAAGTGATTGGCAACGAGGCGGCCCCACTCACCCCGCCTCTGGCCCGAGCTCTATCCGCCAGCCCTGACTCTGACTCTGCCGCTCACGTCTCCCCTGAAACAGCCAGAGTTTTCGACAGTAGAACTAGGTGCGCGCGTACCAGCTCCGAATCCCATCGAGCGGGATGTGCTTCTCGTTGTCCCCTTCGTCCAATCCAACTGAATGGAGGCTCACCGCTTCCACTGGGTTGTCTATGGGGTAACCGCGGGCCTTCTTCGCGAACTTGAGGCAGGTCTTCAAGGCTTTGAGCGTCCTGTTGGCCGTGTACTCGCCGATCAGACTCAGCCGCTTGTGACGATCGCGGCACATCTCCCGGGTGATCGCCGTGACCGGCATGTCTCGCCAGTCATCAAGCGCGTGTGCGGGAAGCGTCTCGTCGTTGAAGGTCTTCGGGAGGCCTTCGCGTCTCGACTTCTTCACGATCTCGGCCCAGCTCGCGAGGTTCTTGAGCGCGGGCTCCAGGTCGTTCTCCGTCCGCTCCGACCTCTTCCAGATCGCAAGATCGGCCTTGTAGCAGCGGACGTGGACGAGTGCCGTGGAGCGCCATGGCAGGGGCAGGACGAAGTCTCACCCACAAAAATCTTCCCTGGAATTTGTAGGAAGTGGCGCAAAAAGTGGCCTCGGACACGGGCTTTCGAGCGCGGGGCCGTTTTGGGGCGTGTCGCGACGGGTCTGGGAGGTTGGTGCGTGTGATCGCTCGAGGCCCGGCAGGGGTCTCTGAAGGACAAGAAGGAGTATTTCGATGTTCAATCCAATCGCGGCCCTCGGTGTCGGTCTGATCACTGCGGTCGCCGCCGTGCCCGCTGCCGCCCACGACGGCTGCGACCCGGCGCGCCCGAGCTCGTATCCGGGGTCGTATCCTCCCGCGCCGACCTACGCGCCGCCGCCCTATGCTCCGGCGACGCCGGTGGTGATGGGCAGCGCACAGGTGGAGCTGCGTCAGGCGGACTACAATCTCGACGGCGGTGTCACGCTGCGTGAGGCGCAGTCGTTCGGCTGGGCTCAGTTCAGTCGCGCGGACACGAATCGCGACGGTGTGCTCACACGCTGGGAGCTGCGCGGGCTGAACGATCCCTTCGCTCGCGGGTCGCGCGCCGACGGTGTGGTGACGTTCGCGGAGTACGACGGCAATCTCCAGCGGCAGTTCTACCGACTCGACGATAACCGGGACGGGTTCTTGACCCGCCGGGAGCTGGGTGTCGCCGCGCCAGCGCCTGCCACCGGCGTGACGTGGAGCTGGCACTGGTCGCTATGACGCCGGTCGGCGGCGCGTAGCCGCCGGCGCCGCGGAGTCGGCCGGGCGCGTGCTGGCGCGCTTGCGCGTGGAGGTCGGAGCTCGACGTGGCTTCTTGCCGTGTGACTTGGGCGCCGTCTCCACGCGCCGGGCCGCGGGCGGCTCGACGGGCTCGGGGACCGCCGCCGGTTTCGCCGGCGGCGGGGGCGGGGCCACGGGAACTGCTTCCGCAGCCGCGGCAGGCGCGGCAACCGGTTCCGCCGCGGGCACGGCGGGCGCGGGAAGCCGCTGCGGCGGCGCCGCTCGCGCGGCCGTGAGCGCCTGAATGCGCGTCGACGGGGGAGGCGGTACGAGGGTGACACGGCTCAGCATCGCGCCGGCTCCGATGATCACGACCGTGCCGATCGCCATGACGAGCTGCGCCAGCGGCGTCGCCGGGACCGCGTCGCTCGCCAGCTTGTCCTGCAGGGCCTGAGCGGCGGAATGAAGCTCCGCGCTGCGCGCTGCGGAGGTGTCGTTTTGGGTCTGTTCCGGCGTTTCGCTGGCCATGGCGGGGACAGTTTGCAGGGTGCCGGGGAGCTGGCAAGCGCCTTCGTGTTTCACCCGCGAGGGCAGCGTCAGATCGGAGCACAGTCACCCTTGCGGGTGCAGAGAGCCGAGAAGAATCGCGGGGAAGCCGAGCGACGGTGCTTGTACCAGACAGGGCCGCGACTACACTTGCGAGCGGCTGCTGGAGGTCCGGATGTTTGCTCATCAGGCAGAGACCTTGGAGCGCGTCAGCGCGCATTTCTCCGCGGATCCCGCCGTGAGCGCGCTGCTGCTCGGCGGTTCCATCGCGCACGGCTTCCACTCCGAGCAGTCGGATGTGGACGTCATGATCGTCGTCTCGGACGAGGATCATCGCGAGCGACTGGGCACCCCGCGCGCCTGCTTCTTCAGCCGTGAGCTGTGCACGTACGAGGGAGGGTACGTGGACGGCAAATACATCTCGGAAGGGTTTCTGCGCGAGGTGGCCGCGCGTGGCAGCGAGCCGGCGCGCTACGCCTTTCAGGACGCGCGCGTGGTGTTCTCGCGCAGCGCCACGCTGAGCCCGCTGCTGGCAGAAATTCCGCGCTATCCGCTGGAGGACAAGGCGGCCCGCATCCAGCGCTTTCAGGGGCAGGTGGAGGCCTGGCTCTGGTATTGCAGCGAGGCGCTGAAGCGCCAGAACCTGCCGCTGCTGCGCACCGCCGTCGCCAAGCTGACCCTGTTCGGCGGGCGCCTGGTGCTCGCCCACAACGAGATGCTGTACCCCTACCTCAAGTGGTTCTTGCGCGTGCTTGCCACGGCTCCGGAGCAGCCGCCGGGGCTGGTGCCGCTGATCGAGCAGCTCGCCGTAGAGCCGGCCCGGGAGCGGATCGACCGCTTTGGAAAGCTGATCAAGGAGTTCAAGGGCTGGGACATGAACGCCTGGGGCGCGCAGTTCCTCCAGGACAGCGAGCTCAGCTGGTTCTACTCCTCGGCGCCGGTCGACGATATCTGAGCGCCGCGCCGCCGAGCCCTAGAAGCAGGTCACGCTGAGCAGCACGCCGAGCGTACCCACCGACAGCCGCTCGTCGTCGCCGCGCACGGTCTCCAGCTCCAGACGGCCCGCGACGCCCAGGCCCCACTTTCCGCCGATCGGCCATTCGTAGCCCAGGTCGCCCTGAAAGCCGACGCCGGTGAGCGCGTCATATTCATCGCCGCGATACTTGAAGGAGGCGCGGGACACGCCGAGCACTCCCGTCAGGTACAGGTTGGATGGGAAGTAGTAGGTGAGCCCCAGGCCGAGCAGGGTGAAGGTGAGTGACGTGTCTTCCAGGTCGCCGAGATCATCGGGGCCGCTCGACACGGTGGGCTCGAACATGGAGTTGAAGGACAGCCGCCCATGCAGCGCCAGATCCGGAGCGACCGCGCCGCCGAGATCGACGGAGAAAAGCAGGCCACCGCCGCTCAGCGTCACGGCGTTCAGATCGTCGTCCGCGACGACGGCGCCCACACCGCCGTCGAGGCGCAGCATCAGGCCCTGATGAGTGGGCTCATACGGCCGGTAGTAGTAGCGGCGCCGAGGCGCGGCCTCCGCGATGGATGGCAGCGCGATCAGTGCAGCGAGCAGAGGAATGGATAAAGCGAAGCGCATGATCGCAAAGCTATTGCACGGCGATCGCGGCCGATCAAATGCGCCAACAGCGCGCCGCCTTCCGGCGCACGCGCTGTCGCTCGATGCCTCACCTCACGCCGGCTGTTTCACCACATGCATCAGCGCGCGCACTGATGCATCGGCGCGCACACGCGCGCATCACCGTCCCTCGTTCGCTGGCTCTTCCTCTGGCTCCTCGGACAAGATGCGATACAGCGCGCGCTTCGCATCGGTCAGCACCTTGCGCGCTTGCGCGATCTGATCGGCTTGCCCGGAGCTCGAGATCTGCCAGAGCGCCGCAGCGATGTGACGGATCTGTCCCATCAGGTCGAACAACTCCTCATCGATCTCGTTGGTCGCCCAGTCCCAGGGGGCCTCGGTCTCGGCCTGGTGTTCTTCTATGTATTTTCTTCCGGCATCGGTGAGCTGGAATACGCGCCCCGTGCCCGCTTCTTCCGAACGAACGAGGCCTTCGTCTTGCAGTTGTTGCAGGGCCGGATACACGGACCCCGGACTCGGGCGCCACATGCCGCGGCTGCGCTCGGTCAGCTCCTGCATGATCTGGTAGCCATTGCGCGGCGATTCGGCGAGCAACGCGAGGATGCCGGCGCGGATATCGCCCCGGCGCGCGCGGCCAGCGCGGCGCCCGAAGGGAAAGCCGCCGAAGCCAAAGGGGAAGCCCCCGGAGCCCCCGAAGCCAAAGCCCGCAGCTCCGCCGCGAGCACCGCGGCCACCGCCACGCGCCCCGAAGCGGGTCGCACCCCAGCGCAGACCTTCTAAAAGCCTAGGATCCATCGACACTTACACCTCCTGTACGGGTTCCGGGCCGAAACCGTCGGACCACTATCGCGATAGCTAACGATATATCACTAACAGCTCGGGTCAAGGCCTCCTGCGACGAATGTCAAAGGCATGGGCGTTGCTTCTCTCTGGTGCAGTCCCTCGCGTTCTGGAGGCACGCACGATGTCCGAGTCACACGAAAGTCAGAAGCAGAGACCCGATCAGCAGCCGCCACGGCAGGTCACGGTGCAGCCGCAGGAGCCAGCGCCGTGGAAAGGCGGCCCGCCCAAGCAACCACAACGGCCCGACAAGGGTCCGCGGCCCGCGCCTCCCGGCGAGCAGGATCAACGCACGAACAAGGACCGAGACGGCAACACGTGAGCGAGTACGACCCCATCCCGCGAGCGGCTCGCGACAGATCGCCTCGGGGCGAGCTGGTTCGCTGCGCCTTCTGCCTCGCCTGCGGCATGTCCCTCGCGCTCTCCGGCTGCCAGAAGACCTATTACACCGTCATGGAACAGGTCGGTGTGGAGAAGCGTGAGATCCTGAGCTCGCGCGTGAAGAGCGCCAAGGAGAGCCAGCGCGAGGCGCAGAAGGATTTTCGCGATGCGCTGGAGAAGTTTCAGGCCGTGACCGGAGAGCACGGCGGTGAGCTCGAGGATCGCTACGAGAGCTTGCGCTCGTCCTATGAGCGCAGCGAGGCGCAGGCGCACGAGGTGAGCGAGCGCATCGACGCCGTGGAGGACGTCGCGGACGCCTTGCTGGACGAATGGAAGGGAGAGCTGGACCGCTACGAGGACGCCTCGCTGCGCCAGCGTAGCGCCGCGCGGCTGCGCGAGACGCGCGGCGATGTGCAGCGCTTGCTGCGCGCGATGCACCGCGCCGAGCAGAGCTTGAACCCGGTGCTCCGCAAGCTGCAGGACCGGGTCCTGTATCTGAAGCACAACCTCAACGCGGCGGCGCTCGCCGGGCTCGACGCCAAGCTGCCGGAGCTGGAGCGCGACGTCGCGCACCTGGTCGAGGAGATGCAGGCCAGCATCGCCGAGGCCGACCGCTTCATGGCGCAGGCCAACTGAAGCGAGCAGCGCTTCGGCATCAGCAGGGCAGGGCGACCCGCGCGTCATCGAACTCCGCCCACGGGTCGCGCTCGCGCTGCGCCAGGTACTGGGCCAGGTTCTGGACGTTGAACGCTCCGGGCTTCAGCCGCTGATTGAGCTCTTCCCAGGCCAGCGGCAGCGCCACCGGCGCCCCGGGCCGCGCGCGCGTGGAATAGGCACAGACGGCCGTCGCGCCCTGACCATTGCGGAAGTAGTCGATGAAGATCTTTCCCTTGCGCTTCTGCTTGGTCATCGTGGCGATGTAGCGGGCAGGCTCTTCCTTCACGAGCGCATCGGCGACGCGCTTCGAGAAGGCCTTCGCCTGGTCCCAGGGCGTTCTCGGCTCGATCGGCGTCACCAGGTGCAGGCCCTTGCCGCCGGTCCATTTCAAGAATGCGGTCAAGCCTCGCGCTTCCAGCCGTTCGCGCAGAGCCTGCGCGGCCTCCACCACTCGCTGCCAGGCGAGCCCCTCGTCAGGGTCGAGGTCGAACACCAGCTGGTCCGGAAATTCCAGCGAATCCGCGCGGCAGCCCCAGGTGTGGATCTCCAGCGCCCCCATCTGCACCAGGCCCAGCAGACCCTCCACGTCACGAACCATCAGGTTCGCTTCAGGACCCTTCTTCTGTTGCACCGTCACCTGCTGCACGGCTTTGGGCATGCCGCGCGACGGATGCTTCTGATGAAAGCACTGCCCGTCCTCACCCTCGGGGCAACGTACCAGCATCAAGGGGCGATCGCTGACGTGTGGCAACATCCAGCGCGCGACGCGAGCATAGTGGAGCATCAGGTCGCGCTTGGTGAGGCCCTGATCCGGATACAGGACGCGATCGGGATGAGTGATCTCGATCCGCGACAGATCGAGCTCGATCTTGGCCGGAGCTCGCGCGGGCTGCGTCTTGCTCCTGCGGGTGGCCGCTTTTGTAGCGCGCTGCTGCTTCGGCTCCGCCTTGACCTTTGCCTTGCCCTTTGGCTCCGGCCGTTCCAGCTTCACCTCGTCGCTGCTCTTGTCGTCGCGCAGTCCGTGGAAAGAGGCATGCCGGATCAGACCGTCGCGGGTACGCTCGACAAACGCGATCTGCGCGACCAGGCGCGGTTCCACCCAGTGCACGCCGCGCCGCTCGGCGCCGTGCGGCGGGTTTTCGAAGGCGGGCTCGGAACGTTCCAGCGGCTTTAGCCGCTTCGCCAGCTCCGCCAGAGAGGCCTGCGTGAAGCCCGTGCCCACCTTGCCGGCGTAGCGCAACACCTTCCCGTCTCGTACCCCGACCAAGAGCGCGCCCAGGTGCGAGCGCGAGCCAGCCGGTTCGGTGAAACCGCCCACCACGAACTCCTGCACGGACAGGCATTTCACCTTCAACCAGCCGCGCCCGCGGCCGGAGCTGTAAGGAGCGTCCGCGCGCTTGCACACGATACCCTCCAACCCGCGCCGGCAGGCCTGCTCGAAGAAGGCCGGCCCCGTCCCCCGGATGTGATCACCGAAGCGCACGCGTGGATTCCCCGCCCGCTCGATCAAGGGCCGCAGCAGCGCCTTGCGTTCGCTCAGCGGGAGCTGCCGAAGATCGTAGCCGTCGAGGAACAGGGCATCGAAGGCAAAGTACACGCAGCTGCCGTCCTTACCCGCCTCCAGCGAGTTTTGCAGGAGCTGAA
The DNA here is from genome assembly GCA_035760985.1 of Polyangiaceae bacterium. Taxonomy (GTDB): domain Bacteria; phylum Myxococcota_A; class Polyangia; order Polyangiales; family Polyangiaceae; genus SZUA-265. The sequence continues at coordinate 50,549 of DASTRX010000206.1, read as the reverse complement.
AGTCGCTGATCCCGTCGTCGCGCAGCACGACGAGCTCACCGTCCAGCAGCGCACTCTGCACGGGCAGCGCCCCGAGCGCGCTGGCGATCGAGGGCAGGCGCGAGCTCCAGTCGTGCCCCCGGCGCGAGAGCAGCTGCGCTCGACCCTGCTCGACGCGCGCCTGAATGCGATAGCCGTCGAGCTTGATCTCGTGCAGCCAGTCCTGCCCCTCGGGGGCCTCGGAGCTCAGGGTTGCCAGCTGCGGCTCCACGAACGCGGGCAGCGGGGCGCGCTCGACACCTGCGCGCCCCTCCAGCGACGGAGCAGGCTCGGACGCGACGGCGCTGGAGCGCGCGGCGCGCCGGGCCTTGGCCACGTTGTGCGCGGCCTTGCTCGTCCAGACGTGGTCGGGATCCGCCGCGATCTCGGCGATGTCGCGCCCGCTGGCCACGCTGAGCGGCTGAGAGGCGAGCAACTCCGCGTCGGAGCCCGGACGTGCAGCGGCGTCGTTGCTCTTGAACAGCAACCATTTGCGCTCGGATGCCTTGCCCTTCGAGCGCCCCGTCGAGGGGGTGCGCACCAGATGAAAGCTGCCGTGCAGCTTCTGTCCGTCGAGCTCGAACGTGAGACGCCCCCGCCGATACATCTCCTCGGGGTCGCCCTCGGGCTTCCAGGTCCCGCGATCCCAGACCAGCACTGTCCCGCCGCCATATTCCCCCTCGGGGATGATGCCCTCGAAGTCGGAATACTCGATCGGATGATCCTCGGTCTGCATCGCCAGGCGCTTGACCTTCGGATCCAGGCTGGGCCCCTTGGGCACTGCCCAGCTCAGCATCACGCCACCGAGCTCCAGGCGGAAGTCGTAGTGCAGGCTGCGCGCGTCGTGCTTCTGCACAACGAAAGAATGGCCACTGCTGCGCCGAGCCGGTGCTTTCCGGCCTTGCGGCTCGCTGGTTTTCCGAAAGTTGCGCTTCTGTCGATAGGTCTCGAGCGCCATGCCCTCGGAGCTGCACGGCGCGTGCCGGCCGTGCAGTCCTCGGCCGGCGGATCACCCCGGCTCTACCAGCTCGTGGATGGCTCGCGCCGTGTCCTCCGGAAAGCGCCGGGCGACCCAGTGATCATCGGTGTCAAAGGTGATCCAGCGCGCGTCGGGCAACTCGGTTTTCAGCTGCTCTGCAACGCTCAGCGGGCTGATCGGGTCGCGCGTCGCCCAGATCAGCAGCACAGGTATGCGAATGCGCGGCAGCTCGGCGCTCAGGTCGGGCACGGGCGCGAAAATCCAGGCCGGGTTGCTGCCATCGCCGCCATACTCGGGGCGCCAGTCCCTGGCACCGTGCCGCGCCATGTCGACGCCCGCCGCGGCCACGATCAGCACCAGGTGCGTCACGAGCTCCGGGTGGCGCAGCGCGAGCTGCAGCGCGATGTAGCCGCCCATGGATTGCCCCGCCACTACTCCCGGGCGCGGCAAGCCGCGCGCGATGTGATCGACGAGGTCGTCGTAGCTCTGGATCGCCGGATTCGCGGGCACCGGTCCGAAGCCGGGCAGGTCGAAGGTGTGCTGCTGCCAGTTCGCCGGCAGGCAACGCCGGATCGGATGCCAGAAGCCGGAGAGCCCGGCGGCTCCAGGGATCAAGGTGATGTGAGTCATCGGGGGCAGCAGGCAGCAGGAGCTGCAAAGCTCGACGACCAGCGTGCCCCGCTCGGGGCAATCCTGCCATCGAAAACGCTCACCGGGGCGCTTTCGCGGCCTGGCACCGCGCTTGCTGAACCCTGTCCCTCATGTCGATCCTCACCATCCTCTTAGTGATCGTGGTCGTGGGCGTCCTGCTCTGGGCGGTCAACAGCTTCGTCCCCATGGATCCGAAGATCCGCAGCATCTTGAACATCGTGGTCGTGCTGCTGCTCATCATCTGGTTGCTTCAGGCGTTCGGGCTGTTGCACGGGCTGGCCAACATCCGCGTGGGCTGAGAGCTGGCGCGGCACCGGAGCGGGAAATGCCGAGCATTCTCTCTTGCATCGCGGCCGGCGCCGCACGACACCATCCGCCATGCACTACCTGTTATTTTACGAGGCACAGCCGGACTACGTGGAGCGGCGCACGGCGTTTCGCGCTGTCCATCTGGCGCTGGCAGAGGAGTCTGCGGCGCGGGGTGAGCTGATCCTGGCGGGCGCGCTCGCCGATCCGATCGACGGAGCGGTGTTTCTGTTTCAGGGATCGAGCCCTGCCATCGCGGAGGAGTTCGCGAAGAAGGACCCCTACGTCATCAACGGGCTGGTGAAGAGCTGGCGCGTCCGCACCTGGCCCACCGTCGTCGGCAAAGATGCGGCGACGCCGCTGTCCTCGGCGCAGTTCCGCTGAGAAGGGTCAGCGCGCCTGCACCCGGATCGCCGCCGGGTGGTCGCGCAGGTACTGGCGCACGATGCCGGCGAAGTCGGGATCCGGCGAGAGGCCCAGCGCCGCGGCGCGCTGCGCCTCGAAGCGCGCGGGCCAGGTGCGCACGATGCGCTCGATGTTCGGGTCCGGCTCGATGCGCACCAGAGCGCGCACGGCCGGGCCCGCCACCGCCTCCAGCGCGTCCAGCATCTCGCCCACGCGCACGCTGAGCACCGGCAGGTTGAGGGCGGTGCGGCCGCCGAAGCGTTCGCGCGTCGCCTCGTAGGCGGCGAGCAGCGCTCCGATGGTGCGCTCGGGAGAGGCGAGCGCGACCTCCGCGTCCAGCGGCACCGGGCAAATCGTGGAGATGCCCGCCAGCGGCTCGCGGATGATGCCGGAGAGAAAGCCCGAGGCCGCGCCGTTCGGCTTGCCCGGGCGCACCGTCACCGTGAGCAGGCGCACGGCGCGCCCATCGAGGAAGCCCTTGCGGGTGAAGTCGGCGATCAATTGCTCGGACACGAACTTCTGGGTGCCGTACGACGTCTGCGGCAAGGGCAGCGTATCGTCGCGTACGATCCGCGGGATGGGCAGCGCCGGCGGGTCTCCGCCGAACACGGCCGCCGAGCTGGCAAAGACCAGGCGCGGGCGATTGCCCGCGGCGCGCAGCGCGTCGAGCAAGGCGCGCGTCGTGTCGAGGTTGGAGCGCAGCCCGAGGTCAAAGTCCGCCTCGCACTCCGCGGAGACCGCTGACGCGAGGTGGAAGATGCCATCGAAGCGCTGCTCGGCCAGCGCGGCACACTGGGGCAGCAAGGGCCCGGTGCGCGCCTCCACCCGGCCGTCTTGCAACAGATCCGCTGGCGGCGGCGCGAGATCACTGACGACGAGTCGTTCGATCTGCGCCCCCGCCAGGCTGCCGCGCGCCAGCAGCGTGCGAACCAGCAAACTCCCGAGGAACCCGGCGCCGCCGGTGACGAGCAGCTTCATGACGATGGTTGATATCGATCCCGGGGCAGGGGAGCAAGCCTGCTGTTCGCTGCTCCATCGTGCGGCGAGCTCTCAAGCACGAACCTCCTCGTCGACGTGGCGATGCTGGCTGGCGCCGGACAGCGCGGGTGCCGCCCAGGTGCCGGAGATCAACGGGGGCTCGCTGTCAGCTCGGGGCGGCTCCGAGTACGATCGCCAGCTCTGGCTCTGGATCAGGCGCGAGCCACGGGCGAAGGTCAGGTACGACCAGCCCCACTTGAGCACCACGAGCAGACGATTGCGGAAGCCGCTGAGAAAGTAAATGTGCACGAGCAACCAGGCGAGCCAGGCGAAGACGCCTGCCGACTGCCAGCGCCCGCGTTGCATGACGGCGCGGCGCCGGCCGATCGCCGCCATCTGGCCCTTGTCGCGAAACACAAAGGGCGCGCGCGCGGCCCCGGCCAGGTCGGCGCGGATCACCTCCGCCACGTGCTGGCCCTGTTGCTGGGCGACGGTCGCCACGCCGGGCAGGGGCCGCGAGGCTCCATCCGGGCGGAAGTGCGCCTGGTCTCCGACCACGAACACCTGCGAGAAGCCCGGCACGCTCAGGTCGCTGCTGACGATCACGCGGCCCTGCGGGTCCCGTGCGACGCCGAGGTCCCGCCCGAGCGGGGAGGCCGAGACGCCCGCTGCCCAGAGCACCGTGGACGCGCTCAGCTGATCTTCACCCACGCGCACACCGCGCGGACTGATGCCGGTGACGCGGCTGTGGGTCCAGACCTGGACGCCGAGGCGCTCCAGCTCGCGCGTGGCGCGGCTCGCGAGGTCCGGCTCGAAGCTGGGCAGGATGCGAGCCCCCGCCTCGAGCAGCACGATGCGCGTCAGCTTGGGATCGATGTTGCGGAAATCGCGCGCCAGCGTGAAACGGCTCATCTCGCCGATGGCGCCGGCCAGCTCCACGCCCGTGGGCCCGCCACCTACCACGACAAACGTGAGCAGCGCGCGGCGGCGCTCGCTGTCCCGCTCGCACTCGGCGCGCTCGAAGGCGCTGAGCACGCGGCGCCGCACCTCGGTGGCCTGCTCCAGAGTCTTCAGGCCGGGCGCGTGCTCTTCCCAGTGCTCTTGCCCGAAGTAGGCGTGCTGTGCGCCGGAGGCGAGCACCAGGTAGTCATAGCCGTACACGCCCGCGTCGCTGTGCACCTGGCGCGCGAGCGGGTCGATCCGTTCGACCTCGCCCTGCACCACGTAGACATTGCTCAGGTGAGACATCAAGCCGCGGATGGGCGTGGCGATGTCGCAAGGGCTGAGGCCTGCCATCGCCACCTGGTAGAGCAACGGCTGGAACAGATGGTAGTTGCGTCGATCGATGAGCACCACCTCCAGCTCGGGATGACCTCCCAGAGCCTTCGCGCAGTTGATGCCGGCAAATCCTCCCCCGACGATGATCACTCGCTTCTTGTCAGTTGCTTCCATGGTCCTTGCTTGGGCAAAACATGGCCATCCGCCGCGCTCGCTGGGGCTGGCGCGGCAAGCACTCGCAATACTCTGAAGTTGCTCTGAAGTAGTCGTCGCTGACCGGCACGAGGCGAGCGCGCTACAAAGGAGGAGAGACAATGCAGGGCTGAGCGCGGTTCCGTCAAGCAATGTCGGGCACCTGCGCGCTGCGTTCGAGCGGGACCAGCAAAAGAACACTGTCGAGAGAAAACGCGGCTCTTTGTTTCAGGACACTGACTTCGGGTCAGTCCATCAGCATGTGTTTCAGCGTGGCTTACGGCGCAACCTGTCAGGTGGGCTGCGCGCCCACCTGGCAGGCGGCAGCCCTCGAGCACGAGGCCCCCGCTCGCCTAGAAGTGCTTCGCCTTCCAGCGCTTGATGTCCTTCAGGAGCCAGCCGCCCTTCTGGCGCGCGGTGACCTCGCGCAGCAAGAGCGCGGCGCGCCCGTGCCCGATGCGGGCAGCGAACAGATCGACCAGCACGCGCCCCGCGAACTTCGAGCGCCGCGCCGAGTCGAGGTGGTCGACCCAGGCCTCGACATAGCGGAGGATGCGCGCCCAGGGCCCCGCGCTGCTCTGGCTGACCAGGCGCTGTGTCTTCTCCTGCACCAGCGTGTCCAGACGGGCGAGCACGCCGCCGAGCAAGTGGTCGTAGGGCGCCCAGCCCGGATCCTTGGTCTCGCGGATTCGGGTCAACTCATCGCGCGCGCGCGTCGCATCGAGCAGGCCGAAGTCGGCATAGGACCCGAGCCAGGCCAGGGTTTCCTGCCGTGCCGAAGGATTGCCGAGACGGCGCAAGCGCTGCTCGACGCTGTCCACGGACAGCCAGCGATAGACGAAGTCGAGGCCGGTGCCTTTGATGTTCTGACAGCCCATCAGGCGGGCGCGCGCACCCGGCGGTATGTGGTCGGTGATGAAATCGATCACCTGATCACCGGTGGCGCCGGTGTTCCAGAGGATCTGGATGCGGTCCAGGAACAGCTCGCGATAGGCCTGGCGCGCCAGCGCGTCCACGCCCGAGGTCTCGTTGCGCTCGACCAGCGGCTCCAGCTCCTTTCGGCAGCGGCGCGCGCGGGTGATGCGGCGCGCCTGGTCCCCCAGATGGCGCAGCACGTCTTGCTGGAGCGGCTCGGGAGCAGCCGGCGCCAGCTCCGCGATCAGCTCCGTCACGGCCTGCACCAGAGGCTCGGGCTCGGCGGCGGCCAGCAGCGGCGCCAGCGCTTCCCGCTGGGCGGCTCGGGCGGCGTCCTCCGAGCCGAGCCCGAGCGCCAGGAGCATGCGCTCCAGGCTGCGCGCGAGCGCGTCCGGGCGACCCGGCACCTTGAGCCAGCGCATGGCGGCGTCGAAGCGCTCGAGGATGCGCGCGGGCGCGCCGTCGCCGGTGACGTAGAAGTTCTCGAGCTTCTTGTCGAGGGCCTCGGTGATGAAGCTGAGCATGCCCCCGAGGTTGGAGTTGATGATCACGGCCGTGTTGGCAGCCGCGTCGTCCACCAGGATCTGCGCAAACACGCGCGAGCGCGCCACGCGGTCGGCTCGATTGTTGACCACCAGCACCGTCACGACCCCGTCGTCGGTGTCGGGGTCGTGCTTGTCAAACTCCAGGCGCGTCCAGTTCGACATGAAGCCGGCGCGCTCGTTCGCGCTCATGCCATTGGAGAAAATCATGCGCCGCCCGCGGTGGCTCACCTCCGGATAGGTCTTGAGCACGCCCAGGTCGAGCACCACGTGGTCGGCGATTTCCACCAGCGCGAACTCGCGGTCGACGTTGAAATGCTCGGCCAGGCGCAGCACCAGCGCCACATTGCGGGGATGCTCCTGATAGGGCAGCCGATCCAGCAGATCTACCGGCAACAGCTCCGCATCCAGGGGTTCCACCGCCACCAGCTCGGCGCCCTTGTTGCGCGCCGCGTCCCGCAACAGAGGCAGCTCCTGCTCCTCGGTGGTGAACGAGAGCCCGCCGCGCGGAATGAAGCGGCCGATCACGCGGGCCACGTCCTCACCCGACGGGCCCTGAATGTCTTCGTGATCCGGGTAGGCGTTGGTCAGGGTCGTGATGCGATCCTGGCCCCACTCGTCGATCAGCGTGTCCACGAAGCGCGGTTGCAGCGCCATGCACTCCCAGAGGAAGACCTGGGCTCGCAGCTGCGCAGCCACGTTCAGCATGTTGCGCTGCTCCCAGATGGTGGCCTTGTCGTAGGGACGATAGATGAAGATCTCCTGCGCCGGCAGGTCCCGCTGGGCGTGGATGAACATGGCCTCACAGCCCGTGGTCTTGACCACCACATCGTAGCGCAGGGCGTGGAAGAGCGCGGCCTTGAGGCGCTCGGAGCCGGACTTGCCGCGCGTGCCCCAGCCGCCGATGCTGAGCGGGATGCGCGAGCGGTTGCGGCCAATGTCTTCCATGATCGCGGCAGCGCGCACCACGAACATCGCGAAGATCAGCCAGACCACCAGCGCCAGCTGACGGGGCTCGTTGGCGTTGGGCGAGAGCGCGTGCACGAAGAACTGCTGCAGCACCTCGCTCGGCAGCACCGCGAGCGTGCCCGCCAGCCCCAGGAACTTCAGCGGCAGCTCGGAGCGGAGCGTCAGCTCGCGACCATCCAGCTGCAGCGAGCTGTCCTGCGCATCGAGCTCGACCTCGAACCCGAGCGCGCGCGCCCGGCTGATGTAGGCGGCCTGCCCGGACGCTTCGTTGGCCTCGAGCGCGCCCTCGCGCAGCGCGCAGACCGCCGGGTAGTGCCGGGTCAGCCACCAGAAGGCCGCCTGACGCCGGCGGAAACCCCTGGGACCGCGCACCACGATGGTGCCGTGCGCCGTGACGAGGCGCACCGGTTCACGGCTCAATGAGGCGTTCAGGAAATCATCGACGCGCGGCAAGAACGGCGCCCAACCGCCGACCGAGCCGTGCAGCAGGCGCTCGCCCGGGACGCGCGTGGGCGTGACTTCGGCCATGCCGATCGGCGGCAGCACGTAGCTGCCGATCGCCACCCGCGAGCGCGAGTGCACATAGCCGCGGCGTTTGTCGGGCATGGGAGAGCGGGCCTCGTGCCACAGACGCCACAGGCGTAGCTTGCGCGGCTCGCCGCGCGTGATCCGGTAGCGTCCACGCCCGAGCGGAAGCAGACCGACGGCGTGATCTCCGCGCGCCGCCACGCGCAGGGCCCGCACCACCTCACTCTCGCTCGCGCCCAGATCGAGCCGAGCGCTCTGCCCCTCACCCAGGCGACCCAGCGCCTCGCTGCAGCGCTGGGCGAGGCGGCTCAGCTCCGGCTTGCGGTACACCTCGAGCTCGCGCAGCACCGAGGCCGCGCGCTCGGAAGCGTCGGGTCGAGCTTGCGGGTCGTTCACCAGCGCCACCAGCGCCGCGAGCAGATCTCCCTGTTCGCGCTCGCGACCGGCCAGAGTGACCCAGGTGACGACGCAGGACAGCGCCACCTTGATCACGAGCGCCGGCTGCTTCACGCCCAGGCAGCGCACCAGCGCCTGCCGTGCGAGGTTCGCGCTGGCCGCGTCCCAGCCGGAACGCCGCGTGAGCTCGCGCAGCGCCACCCCGCGCACGCGCGGGGAAGTGTCGCGCATCGCGAGCCGCACCAGCGCGCGCCGCGCTCGCCCACCGGGGCTGGGCCCGCAAACGCGCGCGAGCTCCTGCCGCACATGTTCACTCGGATCGGCGAACACGGTGCGCAGCGGCGCCGCCCTCAGCGGCTCCGACAGGGCGCCCAAGCAGCGCACTGCCGCCGCCCGGATCACCATCCCGTCATCCTCGAGCCGGGAAGCGAGCAACTCGGAGAGCAGCGCAGCCAGCGCCGGCTCGGGCTGGCACGCCGCGCACAGCTCCAGCGCCGTCACCTGGGTCCAGCGCGAGCTGCGTTGCCCGCGCGCCCAGCCCAGCAGGGCGCGCAGAGCAGGCACGCCCAGCCACTGCGAACGGCGCTCGGGCTCGAGCGCGCGCACCGCCGCCAGCAGCGTGCGCAGCGCCGCGGTGCGGATCACGGGCTTGCCGCCGGGCTCGGCCTGACGCAACACCAGCTCGACCAGGCCCGTCTCGCGAGCCGTGCGCAACAGCGGCTGTGGATCGCCAGCGCCCGCGAGCTTGCCGCGGAGCACGGCGTGGCACACCAGCACTTCGTCCACGTGATCGGAGATCATCATCGACCAGCGCTCGCGCAGCGCCTCGACGTCGAGCCAGCGATCGATCGCCTTCAGATCCTTGCGCAGCTCGGCTGCGGGGCGGCCCGAGGCCGTGAGCGTGCGCACCAGCAGCTCGCGCCGCTCGCGCTCGTCCAGCGCCTTCTGATAACTCACGAGCAGCGCCGCTGACTCGCCCTCGATGCGCTCGACCTCCGCCAGGCAGCGTTGGGCGACGCGCGTCAGCGCCGAGAACAGCGCCTCCTCGCGCTCGTGGTCGTGGTGCGTGTCCAGCACCACCGCTTCGGCGACGACGCGCAGCGCGCGCTGGCGCAGGCGCAGGTCGAGCGGGGAGAGGTGAGCAGAGAGGTCGGTGGCGAGCCGCTTCGCCGCGCGCTCCAGGAGCCAGCTCACGGCCGTTCGCCTCCGTTGCCCGGCAGCGCGCGCCCGCGCTCCTGGAAGTCCAGGAAAGGCAAGCTGGCCGGCGAGAAGTCGCTCAGGCCGCGATCGCCCGAGGCGGAGACCTCGATCCCCAGCTCGGCGGCGTACACGGCGGCGCCGAGCGGCCCCGCGGGGGCATCGAAGGTACCATCGAGCCGCCCGAAGACTCTGATCCGCTCGCTGTTGCTGAGCCAACGCCACCAGCTCACCTCCAGCGCCGCGCTCTGCCGCACAAAGGAACGCGAGCGGTCGGGCCCGAGCGGGCGATAGCTGGTCCCGGCGTCGAGCTCGACCAGGGTGTTGAGGCCGGAGAGCGGCAGGAAGAGCCAGGCTGCGTTCAGGCCGGTGCGATCGAGGCCGCCGAAGTCCGGGAGAGGCCGCGCCTCGAGCCGCGCCTTGCCCAGCCCGTCCACGAGCGGCCGCCAGGAGGCATTCAGCTCCAGATTCAGATAGTGCCAGTGCTTCTCGCGATAGGACGAGTACACGTCGGCGTCGGTGACGGAGAGATCCTCGGGCCGTAGCGGCTCGCGGTCGAGCGTGTAGCTGGCCTTCGGGGTCAGGTTCAGGTTGGGAACCAGCTCGAACAGGGCCGAGAGCGTGCCGGTGCTGCGCCAGGAGAACGCCTCGAGACCATGGATGCTCTGCCAGTAGCCTTCGCTGTTGAACTGAAAGCCCGGCACGCCCGCGCTCGCCGGCAGGTCGAGGAAGACGCGCCCGAGCACGCTGGGCGGCCCCTTGCGAAAGCGCATGCCTGTCTGCGCGAAGCCCCAGAAGCGCGCGGGCCAGAGCTCGCGTGCCAAGAGCGCGCTCAGCTCGACAAACGAGCTCGAGGGCGTCTGCCGCTTCAGCTCCACCTCGTCGTCGAGGCTGCGCGTGCTGGCCACGACCCGGCTGCGCCCCAGCACCAGCGCCGGTACTCCTTCGGGACCGCGGGGCGGCAGCTCGGGCTCGCGCGCCACCAACGCCTCGGCAAACTGCGGAGGCGCGGGCGGCGGGGGCGGCGCTTCGGGCTCCACCCAGCTGGCGACGCGCGGCTTGGGCAGCCCCTGCGCGCGCGCCACCGAGAGCCGGAACAGCGCCCGCCCCACGCTGGGCCCGAACCGCAACGTGCACGGCCCCTCCGTCTCGATCGGCAGCTCGACGCGCAAGGGCGAGCCGAGGGTCGCCGTCTCACCGATGCGCAGCGCGCCGGGATCGACCCCGGCGGGCAGCTCGAACTTGCGGATCGGCTCGTCTTCGCCGCAGCTCTCCCAGGCGATCGTTTCGCCGGTTCCGCCGCGGCCGCGCGACTCCAGGATCGCGATCGTCGGGCCGCGCACGGTGATCTGTGCCGGCTCCTCCGACTCCACCTCGAGCCAGCGCGAGGAGAGCTTGATCGGCACCAGCTTGCCGCCGAGTGTGGCTGTGACCCAGCCCAGCGCGCGCTCGCTCGGCAGCCGTAGCTCGACTCGATGATCGCCGGGCAGCAGCGGCACCGCGCAGCTGCCGGGGCGGGCAGGGTCGCGCGGGCAGTCAAAGCGCTCGCCGTCCCGGCGCAGCTCCGGACGGCAGGCGAGGTCGCTCGGGTCCTCACAGCCGAGCTCGAGCTGCAACGCCTCGGCGCGCTGCGCCTTCACCCCGATCTGCACTGCGCTGTCGCCCTCGATCAGCAGCGCCAGGTCGGGGGCGTCGATCAGCGCGCGGCGCACGCGCGTACCGGGGGTGGGGTTCGGCGGCGCGCTGAGCGTCACCGTGGCGAAGCCCGCGGCGCGCTCGTAGGCGTTCGGAACCACCCACTCGAAGGCGGGGCCCAGGCGCGCCAGCAGGCCGCTCGTGTCCTCGCCCAGTGCTCCCGCGCGGCTCGCCAGCAGCCGCGCACGCAGCGCGAAGCCGGGTTCGCCCGTGGCCAGAGACTGATCGGCCAGCAAGGCCGCCGCGCGCGCCAGGGCGGGACCGCTGGGCTGAGCGCTGCCGATCGCTTCGTACGCGCGCGCCGCCAGCAATGGCAGGTCGTTCTGCTCGGCGCAGTAGCCGAGTAACAACGACTCGGCGTCGGCGCCCAGCTCGCGCGGGGGCTCGGTCTCGGCGCTGAAGCTGGCGCAGCCGCCGAGGCGCAGCTGCTCGCGACGCCGGCGGAGCTCCGCCGCCGGCTGTGGCAGCGGTAGCGGCGCGATCTTCGCGCTCAGGTTCACGGGCACCACGCTGCGGAACTCGGCGGGCAACCAGGCGTCCTCGCGCTCCGCGGGCGGCTCGGGCTCGGCGTCGCGCAGCGCCAGCTCCTTGAAGCCGAGTGCCTCGAGGAGCCGCGCGCGCTGGCCACGCAACTCCAGGATGGCGGCCTCTCCGCGCGCCGCGCGCAGGCTGCGGCCCAGCTCGCGCAACTCGCCGAGCGCGCTCTCGAAATCCGCGGGCGGTGGCGACGCGCGCGGCGGCAGCGCCGCGGGCGCTCGCGACGGCCCGGCTGCGACCGCCAGGAGCGCGTCCGGCGCGCGGCGTAGCTCGACGCGGGCGCGGCCCGTGGCGCCGCGCCCGCGCAGCGACAGCAGCGTGTCGGCGGGCTCGATGCGGATCTCGCCGGCGCCGCTGCGCGCTCCGCGGCCCCAGATCGACAGCTGACGGGACCCCACGCTCAGCTCCAGCTCCTGCACCGCTGCCGGAGCGCCTCCGGCGCTCACCGCTGCCTGCGGCGCCAGCGAGATGCGCGCCACACTGATCGCGCCGGCGCCGGGCAGCTCGAAATCAGCGCGCGCCCCGTCACCCAGCTCGGTCCAAGTGCGCACGCGGCGCAACCACTCGCAGGGCGCCATCACGCCCTCACTCAAGCGCACGGCGAGCGGCAGCGCGTCCGCCGGCACCTGCAAGGCGTGCGCGCCGGCGCCGACCGCCAGCTCCGAGCTCAGCCCGGCTGCCGAGTGCAGCGGCACGCTCATGCCGTCGAGACTCACGCTGGTCTCCGGTACCGGCTCGCTGGCGAGCGGCTTGAACAGCAGGGGCACGAAGTGCTGCGGGCGCACGTCCACGGACAGCACCGTCGTACCGGGCGCCGGAAACAGCCAGCGATCGAAGCGCTCGGGCACCGATGCCGAGTCGCGAGGCGCGCCCGGCAACGGACAGTCCACGCCCGGCTCGAGCGGGATGTATTCGGCGCTGGTGAGCACGCCGGGGCCGGGCAGCACCGAACGGAGCGGGATCGAGCGCCAGAACGCGGACACCGCGGTCCACACCTCGCGATCCTCACGGCGCAAGGCCAGCCAGCGCTCCAGCTCCGCGCCCCAGGCGGGGCGGGTCCCCGGCGCCAGCGCATCCACGCCGTGCAGCGCGAGCAGCCACAGCTGCTCTTCGCTCGCGCGGCGACCCTTCACTTCCAGCTCCGCCACCGAGCCGCGCGGAGCCGGCGGCAACGGCTCTGCCGCAGCGGGCGGCTCCACGTCGCGCCGGTGTTGCAGCGCCAGCACCTCCAGCGTGGGCGAGCCAGCGGCGCTCAGAGCGCGATCGGCGAGCGCGACCGCGGCGCGGCTCTGCGGCTCGGTCTGCGCGGCCTGCAGCAGCAACCAGGAGCGCAGATCGCCAGCCGGCGCGCTCTCCGCCAGCTCCAGCAGCTGCGCCACCTGACCGCTGCGCGTGGCGCGCGCGGCCGCGGCGGTCCGCACCCAGGCGGGCGCCGCGTGCTGGGCTCGCTGCAACAGCCGGAGCCGCCGCCGCACCGGTTCGTCCAGCAGCTCGTAGAACTCGGCGCGCTGCAGGTACGCGGCCTGCTCCAGCGTGATCTTGCCTTGCACCACCTCGAGCGAGACGCGTCCGCTCTGCGCCGGCGGCACCACCCGGATGCTGCGCGGGCGCGACGGGAAGGGCGCAGCGCCAGGTGCCAGGGCCCGCGGCGCGCTCCAGGTCAGCTCGCGACTCACGGCGTCGCCCTCGCGCAGCACGACGCGCGCGTCACCGAACGCCACGATCTGCCAGCGCAGGACGTCGATCTCCGGCGCCGAGAGCTCGAAGCGCTCGCCGGCGTGGAACTCGCGCGGGGCCGCGAACTCGTAGCGGCCGTCACGGGTGAAATAGGGCCCCACCAGCGGCCGCACCCGCAGCGCCTGCTCCAGCCAGCAGAGCTGCAGCAGATCGGCCGCGTCGCGGCGCTCGGCGGGCGGCATTGCCGCCAGCAGAGCGGAGAGGCCACGCCAGCTGCGCTCGGCGGCGCTGCCTTCGGGCAACGACGGCGCCGGGCCGCCGCGCAGCGCCGTGGCCACCGCCCGATCCCAGTCCAGCCAGGCGAGAGGGGTCTCGGCGCGCGCCGCGACCTCCACCGTGAGCCAGCCCGGGGCCGGCAGGCGCGCGGCCACGAAATGCGAGCTGGTCCAGCCCGGCAAGCGCAGCTCCCCGCCAGCGGATGGATCCCAGGTGATCACATCGGGCAGCTCCAGCTGGCCTGTCGCCAGCCCGAGCACGGGCCGCTCGCCGTGCTCGCCGCGCACCCGCACGCTGTCGCCGGGCTCCGCCGGCACCAGCAGCACCTCGCCCGGCTCGAGCCGCACCGCGCTGGAGGCATCGACCAGGCGCGAGGTGCCGCTGGGCCAGGAGAGCACGACCAACCCCTCGGGCAGCACGCGAGCGCTCTGCTGCAGCGCGAGCGCCGGGCGCGGCGCCAGCCAGAGCCCGAGCCACAGCGCGAGCACGCGCCAGCTCGAGGCAGCACACGCCCGCGCGCGCCCGCTCACCCGCTGCTCCCCAGCAGGGCGTCGACGAAACGACGCAGTTGGTCGGGGTCGGTCGTCAGCTGCCGGCGCAGGGACTTCGACATCTCGACGTGCAGAAAGGGCCTGCCCAGCGCGATCGAATAGTGCGCCTCGACGTTGCGCGTACCGCCGAGCTTGCGAATGTCGGTGGGATAGACCGCCACGCGGATGCCGACGGCGCGCTCCAGCGCCTGCGCGATGGGCGCCGGGTTCGCGCGGCTGCCGGCGGCGCTGAGCACGAGGTCCGCCTTGGGCGCGGAGCTATCCGAGAAGCCGTGCAACTGCACCACGCCGACGTCACCCAGCGCGTCGACGCAGGCTTGATGCGCCGTGAGATAGAAGCTCGACTCGGCGTGGGCGACGTCCGACGACGAGGTGGCATCCTCGTCGCTGTCCGGGCTCTCGTCCCCCGGCGCCGTGGCCAGCGCGCGGTAGCGGTGGACGGTGTTGATCAACAGCGCCCGCGCCCTGCGCCACACGAAAGCGTTCAGGCCGATCTCCAGCGTGCCCTCGTCGAAGAAGCTATGCGGCACCTCCAGCACCCAGGGCTGCGCCTGGCCGCCGCGCAGCACCAGCAGGCCGGCGCCGCGCTTCTGCGAGGCCTCCTCGGCGAGCAGATCGGCAACCCCGGGCAGCTCCAGCAGCCGGAAGCCCGGCGGCGCCGTGACGCTGGGAGGCGCGCCCTTCAGCGCCCAGCCCAGGTAACCATCCACCCAGCCGCGATAGCTCTGCAGCTCCTCGTTGCTGGCCGCGCGAAAGATGACCTTGGTCTTTCCGCCTTGGCGCAGCGGCTCGATCTCGCGGCGTAGCTTGGAGATCGCCTCCGCGTCGGCCTCCGGCGTTTGGGGCAGGTCGCTGGGAGCTGGCCTGGGCGGCGGCGCCGGCTGCGGCGGCGTGCGCAGCAGCCACCAGCCGAGCAGCGCGGCCAGCGCCAGCGCGAGAACCAACAGCGCAATCTGAACTCGACTCATCGATCCTCCAGGGCCCAGAAATGCTCCACGCCCGCGCTTTGGCCCGGGCCTTGTCCCACCAGCACCACGCTCAGCCACAAGCGGTCGCGCCCCTCGTTCTTCAACCTCAGGGTCAGCGCGCCGCGCTGCAGATCCGCGCCGAGCGTCACGCCGTCGCGAAACTCGGCCAGCTGCAGCGGCTCGTTGCTCTCCCAGAACCAGGCGCCCGGCAGCTGCAGCGCGGGACCTTCGAGCCGCCCGGCGAGCGTGCTGTGCGAAGCCGCGAACTCCTGGCGGGTCTTGCCGGAGAGCGCGTAGGAGAGCGCAACATTGCCGGGCCGCTCGGCATAGGCGAAGAGGATCAACCGGCCCTCCTCCGCCTGCTTCTCCACCCGGTACTCCAGCGTGCCCCCCGCCTGCAGGCGATAGGTGATGCGCTGCCGCAGCAGAGGCTCGCGAGGAGCCGCCGCCGCCTCCAGCAACGCGGCATCGCCGGCGCCCAGCCCGCCCAGCTCGAACAGGTGCTCACCGGGCGGCAAGGTCAGATCGATATCCGCCGAGGTGGTCACGGGCTGCTCGCTCAGCCGCGGCGCGCCGTCCACCGAGAGCGCCAGCGTTTGACCCAGATGCTCGGGCAGGATCCGGTAACGCAGCTTGGCCCGGCCCGCGCGCGCGCCCGTGCCCGCGACCAGCACACGCCGCGCGCGATCGAGCGCCACCCAGGCGTTGTCGCGCGGCGGCTTTCCCGGTGCGCGCACCAGCGGCATCACCAGATGCCGCCGCACGCCGTTGCCCCGCGGCGCGAGCGCCATCTCCGGCTCCGGCGGCCGATCTGGCGGCTCGATCACTCGCGCTTGGGCGCGCAGCTCGAGCGTGCGCCCGTCATTGACCAGCTGCTCGTGGTCCAGGCTGCGGATGCTCACGCGGTGGCGCAGATCATACTCGGCGTAGCGCCAGCGCGAGCCGTCCGGCAGCGCGCGCTGGAACGGCCCGGCCAAGCGATCCTCCTGGATCAGCGGATCATAGGTGAAGGGCGCGATGTAGAGCGCCGAGTCACCGCGCAGCTCCACCCGCGTCACCCCGGCAGAGAGCGGAAGGAAGAGCTCGCGCTCCTCGCTCGCGCTCTCTCCGTCCGCCCAGCGCTCGAACTCCGACGCGCTCAGCTCCAGCTCGGAGCGCGTGGTGAAGCCGCCGAGCGCTGCCTCGAGCCAGCCCCGGGAGCGGTCCGCATGAGCGCGCACCGTCACGCCCAGTACGCTCTGACCGGGCGCCACTTCCAGCATGACCGGCTGCTCCGGATCCAGCCGGTAGTACGTCGAGCGCAGCCAGAGCGGCGCGAGCTCCAGGCGATCCCCAGCCACGGGCTGAGCGCCCCCGATCGCCGCGCTGCCCTCCGCGCGCGCCAGCGTGAGGCGCACCGGGACCTCGCCCGCCTCGGCGCTGCGCAGGACCAGCGTGCTGGTGATCCCCGGACGGCCCACGCCGAATGTCAGCCGTTCGTCGTTGCCCATCACGCTCAGCTCGGAGCTGCTCTCGTGCCCGTCGCTCCAGCTGAGGGCCGAACCCGTGGGTGCCGAGAGCTCCAGCGTCACGGCGCCGAACACGTTGAAGGCCAGCGCGCGCGAGGGGCGCACCAGCTGCGGAGCGCGCTGCGCCAGCTCCAGCCCGGCGGGAGCGCGGCCGCGGCCGATCAGCAACCTGGTGACCTGGTAGTCCCTGCCGGCCACGCCCGCCGCGTCCAGGCGACGCTGCCAGTGCGACAGCGCCTCCGAGCGCACGGAGGCGGACAGCTCGTCGAACGGCAGCGAGGTCCGATCGCGCTCCAGCTCTGCGCGCTGTTCCGGCGTCAGGCTGCGCTCCACGGCCTCGACCTCCAGCGCGCCCCGCGCTTCGGGGAAGGTGGTGCGCACGAGCACGCGCCGCAGCGCCGCCGGATGCGCCGAGAGCTTCACCGAGAGCGGGCGCTCGCCGCCGAACTGCGGGATCACTACGCGCAGCGTACGCGAGTCGGTGATGGCGTCGGTCGAATACGCGAGGCGGGCCGCCCACTGCGAGGCGTCCCGCGCTTCGGCATCGCCCGAGACGCGGCTCTCGAACGCAAACTCCGAGCGGCCCAGGACGCGGGCGCCGGCGCCGAGCCACTCGGCGTCGACCCCGTAGACGAAGCGCTGATCCGGCAGCGCCACGCCCACCACACACCAGGTGCTGAGCGACAGCTCCGTTGCCTTTGGCAGCAGGCCGATCTCCACCGCGCCGGGCGGCGTGAGATCGTAGGCGAGCAGCTCGTCTGCCGGGATCTCGGTGTGAGCCGCGCGCGAGAGCGGATCACGCAGCACACCCCAGAGCGCCGCGCCGGAGCCGAGCAGCACCGCGGCGACGACGCTCCAGCGAATCAAGGTGAGCGTCTTCATCCCGCGGCGGGCTCCACGACCAGGGTGGCAGTGCTCCAGTCGAGCGCCTGGCGCACGGCGCGAGGAGTGGTGAGCGGACTGCTGCGCCGATCTCCGACACGCGCGCCGTGCAGCGGCACCAGGCGAGCGCCGGCGCCATCGCTCACGATCGCCCAGGGCAGGCCGGAGCGCTGATCGACGTCGGCCTCGATCTGGCAGCGCTGACCCTGACTCAACGCCGACACGCGATCGAAGGGGTTGCGCCGCACCAGCCAGCGCTCGAGTGTAGCGACCACCGCGTCCAGATCGCAGCCGCCGCGAGGAACGCGCGCGCAGCCCGGGCCCTCACACGTCAAGAGCTCAAAGGTACGCTCGGCGATATCCAGCTCGGGGGCGCCTTCTCGGCGGAGCTGGAGCAGGGCCCCTTCGGCGGCGGGCAATCGGGGCGCCGCCTCGCGCGCGCGCCCCGTGAACCACAGCCGCGCCATGTGTCCGGGCGCGAAACGCTGCGCAAAGGCGAACGCCGGATCGAACTGTGCGCCCAGGTTCACATGCTCCGCGCCCGCGCGATACCAGGCCCAGCTGAGCCCGCCCTCCGTCTCCAGCGCCTGCACGTGCGGAGCGAGCCAGCTCCAGGCCTGCTCGTCACTCAGTACGGGATGATCGAGCTGCACCACGACCTCGGTGGGGAGCTGCACATCGGTCTGCACACCGTGGATCGCCAGCGCGGAGACACCACCGCTCAGCATGTACTCGTGCAGGTGCTGAAACGTGCCTTGCTTACCCGCCGCGCGCCGCGGGTCGGCGGCGCCATCGGGGCTCGCATCCGGCCGGGCGCCGGCGAGGAGCAGGAAGCGCGCCTGCTGCGCGTCGAACAGCGAGAGCCCCAGCGACAGCGTGCCCAGCTCCCAGAGCGGGGCAGGCACCTCGATCGCCAGGGGCTCCGAGGGCGACTGTCGCACCACCCACAGCGCGCGACCGCGGCGCGGCAGGCTATCGAGTTCGTGCAACACCCAGCTGCGATCTGCGGCGGTTCCGGCGCCAGCGATCTGGTAGCCCAGGCGCGCGGCCACCGAGCGCACCCAGCCGCTGGGTGCGCTGCGCGAGCCGAGACCGGGCAGCACCACGCTCGAGAGCAGGCGCAGCTCGGACGGGCGCGGCGGCTCGAACGCGGGCGCGACCAGCTGATCGACGCGCGCCGAGAGCTCGCGCCGCACCGGCCCCGACCACTGCTCGAGACCGGCAGCGCCGAGCACCCCGATGGCGAGGTCCTCGCTCTGATCCTGGCTCAGCGCGAGCTCCAGCGCGCCCTCGGCTCCGCCGATCCAGTCGACGCTGATGCGCTGCCCGAGCGTGCGCTCCAGGGCGGAGAGATCGAGCCCCTCCGGGATGGTGCCGCGCACCCGCAGATGCGCTTCGCGGGTGGTGCCGATGTGCAGCGCCAGGCTCGAATAGCCGGCAGCCTGCCAGAACGTGCGGCTCGTGACCGGATCGGTCTGAAGCTCACCGGCGGCGAGCGATTGCACGATCGGCGCCCGCGTCGCCTCGGCCAGCGCCAACGCGCTGACCACCGCCGAAGCCCCGTTGGGGCTGGGCGGCACCTGCAGGACGAGCTTGCCGCCCGCTCGCGCGTGACGCGGGGCGATCGCGAGCGCCCAGTTCTGACAGGAGCTCTGCTGCCTGGGTTCGGGCTCGATCACGTACCAGCCCCGCGAGTCCGCCGCTACCCGCAGCGCGCCGCCCGAGGCCGTGGCCACGTCGAGCGGCGAGACCTGGTCGTGCTCGAAGCTCCACTGCAGCAACTGCGAGAGCTTGGCAGGATCGACCCCGGGCACGCACTCGCCGGGGCGCCGCGCGGGTGCCGTGCTGGCCTGCAGGAGCTCGAAGGCTGCCGAATCCACGCGCTCCAGCTCGGCGGGCGCCGCCGGTGCGGCCAGGCTCGCCCCGGTGAGCCAGTTCAAGCCGAAGCCCAGCGCATTGCCCACCACGAACGCCATCAGCGAGACGTGCAGCGTCGGCATCAGCACGATGCCGATGGCCGACTTGTTCCACATCTTGATCGCCAGCAGGCTGGGCAAGATGTAGCCGAAGCCCAGGTACTCGGTGAGCTGCACCTGCGGCGCCCAGTGCATCAGGGCATGACCGATGGCGAGCTTGACCAGAAAGCCCATCACGCCGACGAACAACATGCGGCGCGAGCCGACCAGCGCCGCGCGCGAGAACGGCGGCACGCTGGCCAGAAAGCGCGCGAGCAGATAAATGCTCACCGCCTCGAACACCGTGCCGAACAGCTTCGTGGGCTCGTACCAGGCGACCGCCAGCAGCGCCGGCACCAGGATGCCGTTGTAGTCCCAGCCGTAGCGCACGTTGCCGCGCGCGCCGAGCAAGGCGCCGGTCAAGAGCAGCAGGTACGCCTTCGAGGTGTCGAGGAAGTGCAGCGCCACGCTCTCGTTGGCCACCTCGAAGCGCGAGAGCGAGAAGTTGGTCCACGTCAGCAGCCCGCGGGTGACGATCAAATAAGTGATCCCGGTCACCACCGCGAGTCGCGGCCCGGTGTGGATCACCCCCGCCGACCAGAACACGTTGGCCACCAGCGGCACCAGCACCAGCCCGATGCTGTACAGCTCGCGACTATGGCTCAATGGCCAGCGCGCGCTGGCCCAAGGCACCAGCGATCCCTCGATGGCCAACCGCACGATCACGGCGATGACGATGTACAGAAAGAACCGCTCGCGGCCGAAGGCGGTGGACCACGCGCCGGTGCGGCGCGGGATCACCTGCGCGACCAGGAGCACGCCCAGGTGTGTCAGCCACGCTTCGAACAGCACCAGGCAGGCCGTGACCGGTGCCGCGGCGAAAGTGGCCGCGAGATAGCCGGGCACGACCAGGCCGGCGTACGTCCAGCCAAAGGCCTCGGTGAAGAACGTCACCAGCACCAGCCCGATCACGACCGGAGCGTGCAGGCTGCGGTCGAGGCCGTTGGTTGGAAAGAGATGCAGCGGAAGCGAGAACAAGAGCTAGCTGTCTGAGGCAGACCCCCGCAGCCATGACGGCGCTGCGCCTCGAAGGAACAAGAGCGCTCCGCGCACACGTGTGCACACCTTCACGCATCCGGAAGAGCAGGGGGGCTCGGCACCTACCCGAGCCACACGGAATCAGGAGGCCCGCTCGCCCGATCCGGTACGCCCGGCTAGACTTTTCACGACGTGCCATCGCTCCCGCCGCGGCGAATTCCCAAGCAGTACCAGCAGCCGCGCCCGACCGCCGTGCGCGAGCGCCAGCGCGCGCTGTGGGAGCGCATCCCGGCCTGGTTGCGCGCAGGGGGCACCACGTTGCTCGTGCTCGGGCTCTCGCCGCTCTCGCCGCTCGACCAGCTCGCGAACGTCAGCGTGCTGCAGTCTGCCGCCAGCTCCGACCCTTCCGGCTCCGCGCTGCGGCTGCGCATCGAGTCGGACGCGCTGAAGCGCCCGGATTGCGGGGTGCCCATCGCCGCCGCGCTGCGCGACAGCGGGGCGCTGGACTGGACGGCGCTGGAGCCGTTGCAGCGGCTCTGCCCCGTGCAGGATGCGCGGCAGGTGCTGCGCGCTTCCGCGCGGCGCGACGCGCTGGGCCGCGTCGCCGGCTGGCAGCCGAGCGCGAGAGGCGATCTGCCCGAGTGGGTGCGCCCGCTGGCGCCCGGTACGCTGCCGACCCTCGACTGGAACCAGGTGCAAGGCGGGCAGGTGGAGCTCGATCTGTTGCGCGGCCGCCACGTCTTGCTCACGGCAGTGCTGGACGACAGCCCCGAGAGCGAGCAGCTGGAGCGCTCGCTGGCCGCGGCTCTCAGCGGTGAGGGCGCGCGCCGCAAGGTGCCAGGCTGGGCGGTCGCGCTGGGTGCGCTGGCCATCGCCGCAGGCTGGGCGGAGGCCGTGATGCGGCGCGGCTACCGTCGTGGCGCGTGGCTGGCCGTGCCGCTGCTGCCGCTGCTGCTGGGGCTCGCCTTCGGCCTGGCCAAGCTGGCCAGCGTCGCGGTCCTGCCGCTGGTCAGCTTGCCGCTGGCCTGGCTGTGCGGCGCGGGCGCGCTGATCTTGCCGGAGCTGGTCCGCGAACGGCGCGCCCTGTTGCGAGCCAACGAGCTGATCGAACGAGCGGCGCTCTCGCGCGTCCGCGGCCTCGATCAGCTCGACGACGCCGAGTTCCATGCCAAGATCGCCAGCCTCGCCGAGCAATGGCATCCCGCCAATCTGACGCTGGTGGCGCAGCTGCCCGCCCGCAAGTGGCACTTGCGCTTCTGGAATCACGGCAGCGCGGGAGAAGAGCTGATCCACGAAAAGCGCCGCGACATCCGCCGCACGCCGTACTGCGACGAGCAGGGCGTGCCCACGATCCGGGTGGTGCGCAACTACCTGGTGATGAAGGAGATGCCGGTGCTCGTCGTCCCCCTGATGGCGCTCGGCGAGATCGAGGGCTACGTCTTTCTGTGCGGCGATCGCGCCGAGACCGCCTACAAGGCGGATCCCTCCACGGCGGCGCGCCTCAGCGTCGAGCTCGGGCTGTTGATGCGCCGCCGCCGGCTCGGGCGCGCCTCGCTGGAAGAGCTTTCCCTGCACGGGCCACCCACGTCCAACGGTGAGTTCGCCAGCGGCGCACAGGTCGTCAATGACGAGATGGAGCTGCTCGATGCGATGGTGCGCGACGCGCCCGTCGGCTTGATGCTGGCCGACTCGTTCGGTCACGTGCGCATGCTGAGCCGCGAGTTCGCGAGCTGGTTGAGTGCCTTCGGCGCGACGGTGCCCCCGCTGCGGGACGACGCGCTGGTGCCCGCCGGCGCCCTGACGCTGGCGAGCGTGCTCGAGCGGCTGCTCGGGGCCACACCCGAGCTGGCGAGCCAGCGCTTGGCGGAGCTGGTCAGCTCCAAGGATCCCCTGCGCCTGCCGGTCACCGCGCCCGCGGCGAGCGGCGGCGAGTCACTGGTGCTGCGCTGCCGGGCCCTGCGCAAGACCGCGCTCTCGGTGGACCATGTCACCGGCTTCGTCGCCACGCTGGCCCGGGTCGAGGGCAGCGGGCGGACCAGCGGCACGTCCCCCGTGATCTCGATCAACGTCGAGGAGCTCGGAGCTTTCCCGCTCGCGAGCGTGGTTCGCGAGGCCATCACGGGTGCCAACCGCACCCTGCAGCGCCAGGTGCTGCTCGAGCCGAGCATGTCCGCGGCGCACTGCATCGGCAAGCGCGCGCAGCTCACCGCCGCGCTGCGCTCCTTCCTCACGGAGTCGGCCATGCAAGAGTCTCCGGTGCTGGTGGTTCGCGAGAAGGCGCGCGATCTGGAGCTGGTCATCCACGACCTCGATCTCGGCGTGCCGGCGGGCGCGCTCGACCGCGTGATGAACGCGCCTCATCATCCTCCGGCCGGGCTCGAGGCGCTCGGGCGGCTGATCCTGGCGGTGGAGGAGAGCCACGGCAGCATGCGCGTGGTCAGCGGACGCGGCTGGGGATCGCGCCTGATCTTGCGCCTGCATCGCGCCCGCTCCGTGGTCATGGTGGGCCATAGCCGCTACCCGAGCGCGCTGGCCGTTTCCGAGGGCCGTACCCGCACCTCGTCGCCGCCGTCGGCGCCGCGGCGGCCCGTGATCGAGCCCGTCAAGTAGCGCCGGCGACGAGCGATGTGCTCAGCGCCGGCGGGCGAGGGCGCTCACTGCGAGGTCGCGTTGGCGGGGTCGTAGGCGACGACCACGGGCATCCGCGTATCGCACAAGGACTTGCCATCGCTGCGGCGCACCACGTTGCCCCAGGCCAGCACTTCTTCACCCTCGTTCTTGGGGGTCGTCAGGTCGATGTCGTCGCCGTACAGGAACGACGTGCCGCCGAGCGCGCCGATCATCGCGTGGCTCGGCACGTACTGTACGTTGTAGGCCGCCTCGCCCGCGTTATTGTCCGAAGAGTGACCGCAGGCGTCAGTGCCGTTGTCCTGGAAGGTCAGGTGCGTGAGCGGGGACATGTCGAAGGCATGCCCCCAGCTCCAGCCCATGTCGTCGCCTTGCAGCACGACACCCATGCCTCGCCCGATCGCCGCGCGCAGCGTGTCGAAGCTCGCCTGGTCGTCCATCGGGTAGCCGGGGTTGCTGAACCACACCACGTCAAAGCCGTCCAGGGCGGACACGTCGAGGCCGTGCTCCGGCTCCTTCAGGTACTCATAACGGATGCCGGCAACCTGCAGCGCCTTGCCCACGTAAGCGGCGTCGCCCGAGTTCTCGTCATGATGGTTGTTGTCGAGCACCAGCAGCACGCGCGGGTTCGCGACCGGGCTGACCCAGGTCGTCGTGCGGCGCACCAGCTCCCGCGCGTCCTCGCGGGCGATTCCAGGGTTGCTCAGGGTGAGCAGCACGGTCGCGCTCTTGCCGACCGGCGCGGGGGCAGGGCAGGCCACGTTCAAGACCGCCTCCTTGGTGCCCGTGATCTTGCGTCCCTTGCCATCCCAGCGATACGTCAGTCGCACGCCGCGCGTACCGCAGCCGGTGGTGGGCAGCGAGGTGCACACCTTGAAGCGCGGCCCCGTGTACGAGATGATGTGCTCGAACAGCTCCTGCACCGCGCCGGGTGACTCGGTGCGGTGATGCTTGCCGCCGCTCTGATCCGCCAGCACGTTCAGCGCATCGTGGTCGACGTCGTCGCCCAGGCCCACCGAGTAGATGGGGGTCGTTATACCGCGCGTCTGCAGGCGAGTCAGATCATCCAGGTTGGTGTTCACGCCGTCGCCTGGATAGCGCTCGTTCGCGTGCTGGTCGCTCGAGTTGTTCTCGTGACCATCGGTGAAGAGCAGGATCGCGCGCTGCGTGTCGAACTCGCAGAATGCGTCCGAATCTGCAGCTCGAGCCTCCTCCTGCTGCCCGAGCAGCGCATCGCCGAGGGTCTCGTTGCCGACGCGAATGCCATCGTAGAGCGCCGTCCAGCCGTTGCTGATGTGCAAGCCGTCCAGGGCCGCGCGCGCCTGGTCGGTGTCCGCCGTCAAGGGCTCGAGCACCTTGGCCTCCGTGCTCACGCGCACCAGGCTGACGCGCCCGTGCGCCTTCTCCACCAGATCCATCAAGCGGCCTGAAGCCTCACGCACCCGCTCGAGCGTGCCAGCCTCGGAGCCGCTGTTATCGACCACGAGCGCGATGTCGGGGCCGACCGAGCGCTCGCAGCGCACCTTGACCTTCTCGCTGGATACCTTGTCGTAGCCGTTGCCATTCGACTTCGCCATCTCCACGTCGACGGTCAGCGTGCCCTCGGTGCAATCGATCGCGGGGCCGCCATCCGCCTCGGTCAGCACCACGTCGAAGCCCAGCGCGCTGTCACCCGTGGCGACCTCCGCGCCGCGCAGCATCTGCGCCATGGATCGCACCTCGACCGGGGGAGCATTTTCGTCTGGCGCGCAGGCGACGAGCAGCGATGCAACACCGAGCAGGGAGCCGAGACTGGTAACTGGAATTTTTGAATGAGAGCGCACCACCCTTCACTCTGCGCTGTCCTCGTTAACGAGTCAAAACGCCGAGCCACGAACGGTCTTAGCCCCGACCACATCCCCCAGACCGGTCCTCACAAGCGCGCACGACGAAAGCGGAACGGTCGCTCCAATCCGGCGCAACTCCGGGCTGGGGCCGGAGCTGGGAGGGTACACCGCTGGTGCCGGCCCGAGGCCGGCTCGCTCAGGTCGAGCGCGAATTGCGCGGTCGAGCCCGCGTGAGCCCAGCTTGGCTCGTGGAGGCCCGCTGCAGCGGAGCCGTCCGCGACGGATGCCAGACGGAGTCGGTGCGTGCCGATGGCCTCGAGACCCAGCCCAGGGGGCGCGACTCCCGCCTCGGTGGCAAGCCCGCGATCGACAGCCCGCGCAGCATGCGCTGCACATCGATGCGAAACGTCTCCGGGTCGCGCGGCAGATCCACACCGCGCTCGGCGAGCGCTCCGAGACAGTAAGCGAGCCCCTCATCCACGCTGCTCACCGATCGGCACGGCGAGGGTGGCGTCCACAACCAGGAGAGCGCGGTCGCCGCGCGCCGCTCCCATGGAAACGTCATCACCGTCGCGCTGCCGGCGCAAAGCAGCTTCGCGAATTGCCGCACGCGCGGCTGGTTGCCCCATTGCGCGATCCGCAGGCGGCCCCGCGCGTCCGGCGCGTTGGCGCCGAGCCGGGCCGTGTTCAGCACTGCGTAGGGCTCAGCGCGCCGGAAGTAGCGCTCCCAACCGGTGGCCATCTGCTCCATCTCGGCCTCGTCGAAGGACCCTTCACGAACCGTCACGATCAGCGGAAACCAGTTGTCGATGAATTCCATGCCGGCCCGAGCATACATCAACCGACATCCGTTGCGGAATGACGCATGCTCGGAGATTTCACCGGCCGCCGGCGGAACTCAGGGCACCGGCAGCTCGAAGGCCACCGCGTAGTTTGCCTGGGGCTTCTTCGTCAGCGCGCCCACGAAGGGGTCCGAGTCCCTCAGGTTTCCGATGCGCGGAGAGAAGTTCTTCACGGCATCGTTCCCGTTGGTCGCCGCGTAGCCGAGGATGGCTCCTGGCGGCACGTCCGCCGTCAAAGTGATCTGCACGGTATCCGCGTCGACCAATGTCACCGATTCGATCGTGAGCGGCGTGCGATCCGAGCTGCGCACCTCGAAGCCGCGGCCTTCCTTCCACTCGGTGAGGTCGCTCTGGTGCGGCTTCGGCAGCGCGTCGTCCCAGGCGAGCGGCGGCTTGGGCACGAAGAAGTCGACGGTGATGTTGCGCCCGCTGCGGGCGATCGTGCTGGCCAGCGGCTGCAGCGGCTTCCACTCGTGCCCGAGCACGACCCGCTCGTAGTAGGCCTGGGCGTACTTCTCACCCATCAGCTCGTAGCCCTCGGCCACGAGATGCAGATAATCGTCAAAGTACGGGTACTGATACTTCGGCCCCACGCACACGATCTCGTTGGGATGGTCCAGCGAGGCCTGCCATTGCAGCTTGGTGCTGGTGTTGATGTTGCTCGCGGCGGTCGTCCCGAGCGTGTACATGTAGATGCCGTGCTGCTGTGACGTGAACAGCGGGATCGACTGCTCCTGACCGGTGATCGCCTTCAGATCGGCGTTGTAGTCGTTATACAGCTTCAGCATCGCGTCTTCATAACCGGCGTTGCCCGCGTCGGTTTCGCCGTGGGTGAGGAAGATCGCGCCGATGCCGTACGTCTTGTCCTGCGCTTCCGCCAGCCGCTTGATGGCCCTGGCCTCGAACAGCGTGGCCGCGTAGGCCCGCGCGGAGTTCGGGCCATTCGGCGACACGGTCGCCGACTTGTCGATCACGCTCATGCCCTGGCCGCTCTCGCCCACCACCGTGTGCACGGTGACGAAGTCGCTGGCACCATCGGCCATGGCCATCGACGTGAGCTGCACGGACATCGCCGTGTGGGGCGACTCGCCATCGAGGTTCCCGGGATATGCGCTCGGATAGCCGGGGTCCACGGGACGGATCGGCTCCACCAGGGGTACCAGAGAGAGCTGATCCGACTGAGAAGCAGCCTCGTCCAGCGGCGGCACGCTCAGCGTGCCCAGCGATAGCTTCAGATTATGAAACGGCTGCGTCATGGCGTTCGCCGTGGGAGTGCCTGCCTGGGCACCCACCGACAAGCTCTGCCCGGTGCCGACGATGCCGGTCAGATCCCAGGCGATGTGGAGCGCCCCGCTGTCGCCCGAGCCCGCGGAGCCGGCCGCGCCGCCCGAGCCGGCACTCCCGCCGGCGCCCGCACTGCCGCCCGAGCCGCCGGTGTTCTGCCCGGTCTGGGTCGTGCTGTCCGAAGACGGGGCCGCGCCCTTACCCTCACTGCCTGAGGAACCGCAGCCCGCGGACATCCCACACGCCAGAGCACCCACGCTCGACACCAACAGACCCGACGAGAACAGAACCCGATGCATGCGCAGCATGGCGTGAAGCTAGCAACACAAAGAGCGGATGGGAAACGTTTCCCAGCGCTCGAGGGCGCCGCGTGACTCGCCGCAGCGCTCCATGCCCGCGGCCCGCTTCAGCGCACAAAATAACGCGCCCGCCGCAGCCGTTGCTGGCGGGCGGGCGCGGAGCGCAAGAGGTCCTCCGAGCGCTCACGGGGAAATTCTGCGGATACTGGCCTGCCGGGGGAGCCCGGGAGCAGTTCCCCAAAAGGGGGCAGTGCCCCTCTCGTCGATGAACGACGCTGAGCCGCCCTTTCAGCGGAGAAGGACGATTCCAGCGAGGCCAAGGTGGCGCGCTCTTTCCTGTCTCCGGCGTAGCGCGCCCTTTTGGTTGGAAACGTTTTCATGATAGCCTGAGGGCAGCTTCGCGAGCATCGGTTTGCTCGTCGAACGGAGGACACACTTCCGATGCGTAGCTTCAGCGTCCGTTGCGCGGCCCAGTCCGCGCTCTTTGGTTTCCTTGCGTGTAGCCTCTTTGCGTGCGGGTCGGAGGACTCCTCGCCGCAGATGAACACGCAGACGGTCATGCCCTTCGGCGGACCATCGGGCACCCCGACCACCACGACGAATGAGCCGGAAACTCCCGCCTCGCAAGAGACGCCCACCGGCAACACGGACCCGGCGCCAGCGACGGAAGACAATCCCTCGAACACGCCGGCGACGGAAAACAATCCCTCGAACACACCGGTGACGGAAGGCGAGCCGAACCCGACGCTGAATCCGCCGCCGCCCACTGACATGGGCGGTGAAACGAACCCGGAGATGATGCCGCCGCCGCCGGCGATGGACCCGCAGGATCCGCCGGTGCAAAATCCGCCCCCCGCTGCGGGCACACCCGTCCGTTGCGATAACCTGGCGCTGGCGCCGAACAGGACCGGAGTCGCTCAGCCCTCGGGCGCGGTCGGCGGCTTGAGAGTGCTCGACTGGGCAGGCTTCAGAGGTGCCGCGTCCTTCACCTTCGACGACAACACGCCGTCGCAAATGGACAACTACGCCCAGCTCAAGGCCACGGGCGGCCGCTTCACGTGGTTCGTCGTCGGGAACTTCCTCGGCAACAATGCGGGGGAGATCGCGCGCTTCAGGGCGACCCAAGCGGATGGCATGGAGGTGGCCAATCACACCTTCAGTCATCAGTCCGCGGGCTCCGTCGCCGACTTGATGCAGAACCAGAACTACATCAACACCAACTTCGGCGTGAACGCGAACAGCATGGCGGCGCCAAACTGCGCTGCGGCTTGGGCGACCGTCGCCCCGAACGTGCTGTTTCAGAACCGCGGCCCGTGTGGCGCCCCCATCAACACGATCGGCGCGGGCGCGGCCGACAGGACGAGCCCGTTCGCGATACCAGCCTATTTGCCGGCAGCGAACGAGGCGGCCGCCACCATGAGCGCGGCGCTCGTCGATGGTCAGTGGCGCGTCTACGTGATCCACGGCTTTGACAACAGAAACGGGACGTTCCAGCCCATACCGATCGCCAACGTCACCGGTGCCATCTCGACCGCCGTGAGCCGGGGCTTCTGGGTGGAAGGCATGACCAACATCGGTGCTTATTGGCAGGGGCAAAAGCTCATCTCGGCGGCAGCGACCACCAGCGCGACCTGGACCAAGCCGGCCCGGTTCCCTGCGAACATGTGCCTGCGCATCACCACGACCGGCGGCACCGTCACTCAGAGGGGCCAGGTGATCCCCTGGGATGATCACGGCTACTACCAGATCGGTCTCGATGCGGGCGAAGTGACCATTCAGTAGTTCGCTCGAGGCTGTGGCTGGCCCGAGTCGAGAGCTCGCTCCAGTCACTCGGTGGCTGATCACCCGTATCAGCCACCGAACAGGGCGCTGGCGCGCTCGAGCGACCAGTAGGCAGCTGTGACGCCCATCGCATAAACGAAGACTCGGCTCGTCCAGGCGGGCTTTCGTTGGACGCGTGCCAGGAGCCAGGCTGCGGCCAGAAACACCGCGATGGCGCCCAGCTGTCCAAGCTCCACGCCGACGTTGAAGAACAGGAGTGCCGAGAGCACGTGGTCCTTGGGCACTCCGGTTTCCATCAGCGCGGACGCGAAGCCCATGCCGTGGAGCAGCCCAAACACGAAGGTCACGAGCCATGGCGCCTGCCGAGCCAGCGAGGTGGCCGGGCGCAGGCACTCCGCGCACGCGAGCACAATCGACAGCGCAATGGTGGTTTCTACTACAGCAGACGGGAGCTGGAACCAGTCCAGCACGGAGGCGGCCAGCGTCAGGCTGTGGGCCAACGTGAACGCCGTGATGGCGACCAGGAGCGCTCTGCGATTTCGAACGAGCAGCGTGATCGCCAGCACGAACATCAAGTGATCAAAGCCGGTCAAGATGTGCTCTATGCCGAAGCGCGTGTAGTCGCGAGCGATGGGCAGCAGGAGCTGCAAGCCCGCAGCTCGTGGGATGCCGTACACCGCGAGGCCCGGCGAGCGGCCGTCCACGACGCGCAACTGACGCGAGCCATCGAGCCAGTCGAAGACGACGGTGACGCGGGATTCGCCGCCGGCCAGCCACGGAAATTCAATCCGCCCGACGAGGCCGGGGGGGGCGCACTCGAGCACGCTCCCGTTCTCGTGACACGCCTCGGGATACCGTGCGGGCGCCTCGAGTCTCGCGAGTGACGGTGCTGTTGTCTGCCAGTGGATCGCAAAGCGGCCGGCCGCGATTTCCGTCAGCGTCAACGTCGAGATATCGAGCGAATGCGCGGTGGCGAGCGGAGCGGCAGACGCGATCGTGAGCAGGAGCAGCAGGGCTCGCAGGCGGCGCTGGATGGACCGGCTCATTGCGACCGGTGCTCGAAGCGATAACGCTCGGCGATGGCGCGGACGGCTTTGGCGACCGCTTGCTGTTGACGCTCACCCATGATGGCTGCGCTCAGCTGTGCGCGCAGCACTTCCGGGGGCGGCAAACCGCCTCGCACGGCGATCAGCTCGATGAGGAGCCACTGATCGCGGTCTTCGACCTGCTGCCACTGCCCCACTGGTAAATGCGTGATCTTTTCGGCCACGTCGCGGCCGAACGTTTGCTCGATGCGTTCGCGATCGACGTTCGCCGCCGTGCTGCGGAGGCCCAGCGACGCGGGGGTTGCGCCGGCGCG
Organism: Polyangiaceae bacterium; assembly: GCA_035760985.1. Lineage (GTDB taxonomy): Bacteria > Myxococcota_A > Polyangia > Polyangiales > Polyangiaceae > SZUA-265. Next base: position 20,087 of record DASTRX010000206.1, on the reverse strand, counting down.
CAGCTGGGTCAGGTAGCCGCTGGCCGTCGTACGTGCGCCCTTGGGCAACACCACGTACTGGTGCTCGTAGATCAGGGGCGTCTCGAACTGAGCGCGGTGAGCTGCAAGGTACTCGTCCAGCTCGGCCTGCGTCGGTTCCGGGATGCGCGCTTGTAACAGCGCTCGTTCGCGGATCTTACCGATCAGCAGGCTGCGCACGGTCGGATCGTTGCGGTCCAGCCCATCGCGCACCGCCTCCCGATAGACGGCTTCGTCGGTCTGCCAGGCTTCGATAGCGTCGTCCGCCTCTTCGCGGCTGGGTGCGCGACCCAGCTGATCGTGCAAACGCCGCACGATGTCGGCGGTCAACGCCGGGGTCATGACGATGGTGCGACCGTCGCCCGCCGCGAGCCCCTGCACGACGAACAGCGCAGCGGCCAGCGCGAAGAAATGCACGGTGGGTTCGCGCAGCAGGCGCGCCAGGAGGTTGCTCTTCACTCGTGCCCGGCAGACTACCAGAGTCTGCACCGGTTTGGCGCTCGTGGTCCGTTTTCGCCCGCTCATCCGCCGCTGAGCGGCGCCGTGCTCTCCCGCTCCAGCATGCGCACGGCAAACTCGACGGAGGTGCCCCGATCTTGCCCGCGCCGGTCGATGCGGTCGAGCAGCGCCTCGCAAGCGCTGATCGCCATCTGCTGCGTGGGTTGCAGCACCGTGGTCAGGCCCGGGTAGAATTGCTCACCGTCGGGGGTGCCGTCGAAGCCTACCACCGAGACGTCGCCGGGAACGGCTACGCCCGCCGCGAGCACGGTGCGCATGAAACCCAGCGCCATGGGGTCGTTCCCGAGCACGACGGCAGTCGGGCGCTCCGCCGCTGATCGTTCGAGGAACAGGCGCGCGTATTCCACGCCGCCCTCGCGCGCGTAGCCGGTGCCGAACCAGATCAGCTCGGGGTCGAGCGCGATGCCGCGCTCGCTGAGCCCTTCGCGCAGGCCTTCGAGGCGCTGGCGCGTGTCGTAGGAGTCCTTGGGGCCGCCCGCGAAGGCGATGCGCTGATGCCCGCGCTGAGCCAGATGTTCCGCGACCAGGCCGCCGGCTTCGAAGTTGTTGCAGCGCACGGTGAAGTCGGCGGGGGCGGACACGTCGGGCGCGATCAACACCAGCGGCAGGCGAGCGCGCTGCGCCGCCTCGATCAGCGGGCGGTCGCGGCGCGAGTAGCGCACCAGGATCAAGCCGTCGACGCGCCCCTCCGCGATCCACGCGAACACCGCAGCCGGGTCGTAGTGGCCCTTCAGCATCATGCTGGCGAGCAGCACGCTCTTGCGGCTGGGCGCGAGCGCTTGCTCGATGCCGGACAGGATCTGCGAAAACCAGGGGCTGGTGCTGCGATTCACTGCCAGCCCGATGCAGCCCGTGCGGCGCAGCACCAGGCTCTGCGCCGCGATCGACGGCGTATAGCCGAGCTCGTCGATCGCGCGCTGCACGCGGCGGCGGATCAGCTCGCTCGCGCGCCCTCCGTTGACCACGCGCGACACCGTGCTGATCGCGACATCCGCGCGCTCGGCCACCGCTCGGATGGTCGGCTTGGCGGGCATTTCGAAGGTCGCTCGTGGAGCATTGCCGTTCGACACGGCCTCGGACCGAGACCGTCGCGATCCAGCAGACATACGCGCGAAGCTAGCATGCTGTCGGGCGCTGGAATCGGGAAAACGGTCCCACCCGCTGCGCGCGTGCTAGAACCAGCCTTCGTGAGCTGTTTCAAACGCGAGCAAGGGGCGCTGGATTCATTTCTGCGCTGGGCGAGCAGCTGCGGCTGCGGGCTCGCGCTCGCCTGCAGCGTCGACAGTCGCCCGGGCACGATCGCCGCAAATCCCAGCGAAAATCCCGAGTCCGCTGACCTACCGAACCGCGCCGCGGGAGGCTCCGCGGGTGCGATCTCCAGCGTCACCGCGATGGGCGGTGCACCCCCCCTCCGATGATGGCAGGCAGGACGGGCAGTCCCAGGATCCACTGCCTCTGGCGGGCGCGGGCAACGGGGCCGGAAGCGCCGGTGCCGCGGGCAGCGCCGGTGCTGGCGCTGACAACTCCCCCACGGGTGCTGCCGGAGCCGGCTCCGGGATGGTCGGCGCGAATCCCGTCCCCGGTGGATCGGAGAGCGACCCCGGCGAGACGGCGCCGATCGGCGGCTGTTTTCAGCAACTGCTGCCGAACGCGGGCTTCGAACGCGGGCACGTCGCCTGGACAGAGACCGCAGACGTGCGCGACGTGATCGTGCGTGCGGATGATCCCGCCCTCGCCGGCGCCGGCGTGAGCCCGCAATCGGGCAACTACCTCGCCTGGATCGGCGGCGTCGCCAACGGCGACTTTGTCATGTACCAGACGACGCTGCGCCAGCAGGTGGCAGTGCCAGCGGAGGCGATCAGCTTGACCTTCAGCGGCTACGCCTGGGTGTCGCAGCCGGATCTCGGTGAGCCCCTGGCGGACTGGGCCGTGCTCCAGGTCGAAGACCCCGATCCCACCAGCAGCGGAGTCTGGCAGATCCAGCGCTGGGATGACCAGGGCGTCACCCCGCGCTGGCAGCACTTCGAGGTCGTGACCACCGACGCCACGATCCTGTCGAGGCTCGCCGGCCACACCGTGCCGGTCACCAGCTTCGCGGTGCCCAACGGCAACGGCACGCTCAGCGTCTGGCTCGACTCGCTGCGGCTCGAGGCGCGCTGCCCGCGCTAGACTCGGAGTGCCCCGCAAACCCTCAGTTCTTCGCCCAAACGCCGCTTCTTCGCCTATTGCTGTCGGAGCTCCAAATGGAACTCTGGCAAGCATTGCTTCTGGGCCTGATCGAGGGGCTCACCGAATACCTACCGGTCAGCTCCACCGGGCATCTGCTGATCGCGCAGCGCGCGCTCGGCATCCCCCCCAGCGACGCCGCCAACGCCTATGCGATCGTGATCCAGGCGGGGGCGATCGCCGCCGTGCTCGGCTTGTACCGGCGCCGCGTGGCCGACGTGATCCTGGGCGCGCTGGGTCGCAGCGAGAGCGGCCGCGAGCTGCTGATCAACCTGATCGTCGCGTTCGTGCCGGCGGCGATCATCGGCTTTCTCTTCGACAAGCCGATCGAACGCGTGCTGTTCGGGCCATGGCCGATCGTCGTGGCGTGGGCCAGCGGGGGCATCCTGTTGTTGATCCTCGCGCCCAAGCTCCGAGCCCGCCCGGGCTATCCGCTGGAACAGCTGCGTCCGGGGGCCGCGGTCTGGATCGGCCTGGCGCAGTGCGCCGCGCTGTGGCCCGGCGTGAGCCGCAGCATGGCCACGATCCTGGGCGGCATCGCGGTGGGGCTGGCGCTGTCGTCGGCGGTGGAGTTCTCGTTCTTGCTGGGGCTGCTCACGCTGGGCGCCGCGACCGCCTACAAGGCGCTGTCCAGCGGCAAGCTGCTCGTGCACACGTACGGGGTGCTGCCGCTCGTGGTCGGGTTTGTGAGCGCCTGGATCGCGGCGGTGCTGGCCGTGCGCTGGATGGTGGATTGGCTGAATCGGCGTGGCCTGGGCGTGTTCGGCTGGTGGCGGCTGATCGCTGCCGCGCTGGTCGCGATCTGGCTGCTGCGCACGCCCGCGCCGCCCGCGGCCGAGCTCATTCGTGGCGCAGAGCTTCGATCGGGTTGAGGCTCGCGGCCTTGCGCGCCGGCAAGAAGCCGAACAGCACGCCGACCATCGCCGAGAAGCCGAAGGCCAGCATCAGGATCGGCGGCTTCACCAGGAACGGCAGCCCGAGCGCGCGCGTGACCGACCACGAGAGGCCGAGCCCGAGCCCGATGCCGAGCACGCCGCCAAAGGCCGAGAGCACCACCGCCTCCAGCAGGAACTGAAACAGGACATCGCTCGCCAGGGCGCCGATCGCCAGCCGGACACCGATCTCGCGCGTGCGCTCGGTCACGTTGACGAGCATGATGTTCATGATGCCGATGCCGCCCACCAGCAGGCTGACGGCGGCGATCGCGCCGAGCAGCGCGGTGAGCGTGCCCGTGGCCTGGCTCATGGTCTCCGCCACCTCTTGCATGTCGCGCACCATGAAATCGCTCTCCTGCCCGGCTTGCAGCCCACGCCGCTGACGCAGCAGCGCCTCCGTCTGCTGCTCCACCGACTGCGTGGAGCGGTCGGCGCGCGCGGAGAGGAAGATGGTGGACACGTCGCTGTTGCCGAGCAAGCGCCGCTGCACGGTACGCAGCGGCATCAGGATCATGTCGTCCTGGTCCTGGCCGATACCGGACTCGCCCTTGGAGGCCAGCACGCCGACCACCGTGCAGCTGATCTTGCCCACGCGCACCGACTGCCCGAGCGCGTCGCGCTCGCCAAACATCTCGCGCTGCACGGTCGCGCCGATCAGGCACGCCGCGCTGCCGCTGGAGAGCTCGGAGGCGGCAAACGTGCGGCCCTGGGCCACCGAGTAACCGCGCACCTCGAGGTAGGCGTTGTCGGCTCCCATGATCGTGGTCTGACGGTTCTGATTGCCCCAGACCGCGAGCTGCGAGCTGCCAGCGGTCGGCGCCACCTGGCTCACACCGCTGACCTCGCGCCGGATGGCCTCCACGTCCGCCAGCTTGAAGGCAGGCGCCTGTGTGAAGCTGATGCTGCGGCGCTGCGCGCCCGGGCGCACGATCAGCAGGTTGTCGCCCAGCTTGCCGATGTCCGCCTTGACGCGCGCGGTGGCGCCCTCTCCAATGTTGGTCAGCGCGATCACGGCGCCCACGCCGATCACGATGCCGAGCATGGTCAAGAGCGAGCGCAGCGTGTTGCGGCGCAGCTCGCGCAGCGCCATCAGCAGCGTGGAGAGGATCACTCCGCGGCCTCCGCGACCTGGATCCGGCCGTCCCGAAACTGGACGATGCGCTGCGCGTACTCGGCCATGTCGGGCTCGTGCGTGACCATGGCGATGGTGATGCCGCGCTCGTGGTTGAGCTGCAACAGCAGCTGCATGATCTCGCGCTTGGTGGCGGAGTCGAGGTTGCCGGTGGGCTCGTCCGCGAGCAAGAGCGACGGTTCCGTGACCAGCGCGCGCGCGATCGCCACGCGCTGCTGCTGCCCCCCGGACAGCTCGCTGGGCACGTGCCGGATGCGCGAGGCCAGACCCACCGACTCCAGCGCGCTGCGGGCGCGCTCCTTGCGCTCCTGCTTCGGAATGCGGCGGTAGACGAGCGGCAGCTCCACGTTGTCCAGAGCGCTGGTCTTGGCCAGCAAGTTGAAGCCCTGAAACACAAAGCCGATGTAGTGGCGGCGCAGCCTGGCGCGCTGATCGGCGTCGAGCCCGCCGACGCCGACCCCGCAGAACAGATACTCGCCGCCGGTCGGCACATCGAGGCAGCCGATGATGTTCATGGCCGTCGACTTGCCGGAGCCGCTCGCCCCCATGATCGCAACGAACTCTCCGCGCTCGATGCGCATGCTCACGCCGTCGAGCGCGCGCACCTCGGCGTCACCCGAGCCGTAGACCTTGCTCAGGTTCCGGAACTCGACGACCGCGGCATCCTGGACCGCAAAGCTCACGACGCGGGCTCCACCGACACGTCGATGATCACCGGCGCCCCTTCCTCCAGCGCGGGCGGTGGGGCAGGGGGCTCGCGGCCCTCGCGTGCTTCGCCGGGCGCTCCCGCGGCTGGCCGATTGGGGCCCTCCTGGCGCTTCTGTCCAGAGCGCTTGCGCTCGCCGGGAGCGCGCGGGGCGATCGCCGTCCGGGTGCCGTCGGTGGCCAGGACCGTCACCGGCATGCGCCGGGGAGCACCGCTGGCGTCGGCGATGAAGATGCGGTCACCGGCTGGCGCGCCACGGCCCGCAGCCCCACCGGGGCCGCCCCCGCCGGGCCGACGCCCGCCGCCGAAGCCTGGGAAGGGCAAGAACCCGCGGCGCTCAGCAGCAGGGCGCGGCGGCTCGAAGCGCAGCGCTGCGTTCTCGACCAGCAGCACGTCGTTCAGGTGGTCGGTGACGATGGACGCCGTCGCGGTCATGCCTGGGCGCAGCGAACGATCCTCGTTGTCGACCGAGAGCAGCGCCGTGTACGTGATCACGGTGCTGCCGGCCTTCGGTAGATTGTGCAGGAGCAGGACCTTGGAAGGGAAGGTGCGCCCCGGATACGCGTCCACGGTGAAGCTCGCCTCCTGCCCCTCCTTCACCTTGGCGATATCGGCTTCGTCCACCTCGACGGAGAGCTCCAGCTTGGTCAGATCGCGCGCCAGAGTGAACAACACCGGCGTCTGAAAGCCCGCCGTCACGGTCTGCCCGGGCTCCACCGCACGCGCCAGCACCATGCCGTCGATGGGCGCCTTGATCACGGCATGCGAGAGCTGCGTCTGGGCGGTGGTCAAGCTCGCCTGGGCCACCGTCGTCTGCGCGTTGGCCACGCCCAGAGCGGCCTGGGCGCGCTCGAGCGCCGCATGCGCCGTATCTCGATCGTCGGTCGTGACCAGGCCCTGCGCGTGCAGCTCGTCGGCGCGCTGCGCTTTGATCTTCGCCTCGTTCAGGGTAACGCGCGCGCTCACCTGATTGGCCTTTGCGCTCTCCAGCTGAGCAGCGCTCTGGCGCACCTGCGCCTGCAGCTGCTCGGGGTCGATCTCGGCCATCACCTGACCGGCCTTGACGTGGTCGTTCACGTCGACCAGCACACGGATCAACTTGCCCGTGACCACCGTGCCCAGATCCACCGAGTCCACCGGGGCCAGCGTGCCCACCGCCGTCACGGTCTGCGTCAGATCGCCCTTGGCGAGCGGCGCCGTCACGAAGCTCGGCGGCTTGGGCGCGCGCGAGTGTTGCATCGCCAGCACGGCGCCGGTGGTGCCCGCCGCGCCAAGCAACGCCAGCGCGAGCCAGCGCCAGCGCCGCCCCTTCGAACGCGGCGGCCCTGCCGCTCTCAGGACATCGCGTGTCTCGGTCGTGAAGGCTGGTTTGGTGGAGGCGACCACGTCTGCTTCTGCTCCGCTCTCTGAATACGCGCCCAACGGCGGGTCCGGATTCTGGCTTGAACGCTAGCCCCGAGGAAAACCCGCTGCTGCGAGGGAAATTTCCCCGATCCTTTCGGAATTCAGGACTTTTTGTCGAAATGAGCGCCGAGCCCACGGTCCGGTGCGCGCTCGCCGAGGCACCGACAGAAATTGATTTTCATTTTCATTAACGAGCCGACTGGGATATGCAGGCGAGCATCCGGGAGTTGTCCGGGAAGGAGCCCGCATGACGCTTTTTACTAGTGATGTCGAGATTTTGCGGATCTGTGCGCCGGCTGTGCTGGCGCTCGCCCTGAGCTGCGCGGGCAGCTCCGCGCAGCCCAATACGGCTGCGGACGCGCCCTCCGGCGCGGCCGAGGCGGCCCAGGCAGCGCAGTCGGATCACCTCACCACCGAGCTGCGCGCGATCGCCCCGCGCGGCCTCACCACCATGGGCGTGACGCGCATGGGCGGCCATCTGTACGTGATCGGCGGCTACTTCGGGCAGCCTCACAACTACTCGAAGGAGTTCCAGAGCTCCGACTTCGAGCGGCTCGACGTCGCCACCGGCAAATGGGAAGCGCTGCCCAGCGCGGGCGCGCTGCAGAGCGTGATCCTGGTGAACGACGGCCGCTACGTCTACCGGGTGGGCGGCATGCGCGCGCAGAACGCGGCAGGCGAGCCCGAAAACCTGCAGTCGCTGAACGAAGTCGCTCGCTTCGATCCCGAGAGCAAGACCTGGACGCCGATGACGCCGCTGCCGGGGCCCCGTTCCTCTCATCAGGCGGTGATCGACGGCCACACCCTGTACGTGATCGGCGGCTGGGCGCTGGCGGGCGGCTCCTTCGACTCGACCTGGGCGGACACGCTGCTCAGCTGTGACCTGAGCGCTCCCAGCTGCGAGTGGAAGAGCGCTCCCGTGCCGTTCCAGACGCGCGCGATGGGCGCTGCCGTGTATCACGGCAAGCTCTACGTGACCGGCGGCCTGACGCCGGAGGAGTCGACGGACCAGGTGTGGGTGATGGACCTGGCGAGCGGTGCCTGGGCGGACGCTCCCGCGCTCCCCAAGGACAACCTCACGCCGACCGCGGGCGTATGGGCGGATCAGCTGTTCGCCAACGGCGGCGATGGCAACGTGTACCGGCTCTCCGCCGACGGCAGCAAGTGGGACAAAGCCGGCGCGCTGCAGTTCCCGCGCATGTTCCACCAGCTGGTCGCCGGCACGGACGGCCTGTGGGTGGTGGGTGGAGTACCCGGAGGCAAGGACCGCGGCGCGCGCCTGCGCCACGTGGAGCACGTGCTCGACCAACCGTCCGCGGGCATCGTCTGGACGCTGGAGGCCCAGAGCGCGGCCAAGAACCGCCAGGGCGTGTTCCTGCAAGGGCAACAGCTGTACGTGTTCGGCGGCAACAACAGCCTCGAGCAACACGACTTCGAGACCAAAAACTTCGTGGACGCCTCCGCCCGCCTTGACCTGGGCGCGCTCGACTGGAAGCCAGTCGAGGCGTTCCCCGTCGCGCGCCAGTCCATGCAGACGGCCGTGGTGGGCGACGACGAGCATCGCGTGGCGTATGCGGTCGGCGGCTTTGGCTTCGCGCAGGAGCACCTCGCCACCCAGCCGGACGTGTTCCGCTACGATCTCTCCAGCGGCAAGTGGAACAAGCTCACCCGCGGCTTGCCGGCGCCGCGCAGCCAGTTCGGCCTCGCCGAGTGGAACGACGCGCTGTGGGTGATCGGCGGCCTCGACTACGATGACAAGCGCAAGGACAAGGAGCAGTTCCAGCATCCCACGTCCGTGCTGCGCATGGATCTACGCGACCCGGCCCAGGGCTTCTCCGACGCGGGCTTCACCGTGGGCGAGCAGCGCCGAGCCTTCGCGGGCGCGCTGCTCGGCAGCAAGTATTACCTGACAGGCGGCATCCGCGCAGACTTCCAGCCGGTGACCCGCTGCGAGGTGCTCGATCTGGAGCAGAAGAAGAGCAGCGACATGGCCTGCCCCGGCGCCCAGCGCCTGGGCGGCGAGCTCGTCCCGATCCGCGGCAAGCTCTACCTCGTCGGCGGCACGACGAAGGGCAACGGCGACGAGCGCGTCCCCAGCACGCAGATCGAAGTCTACGATCCGGCAACCAACCACTGGTCGACGCTGACCGACCAGCTGCCGCTCGAGACCCCGACCCACCTGCGCGCCTTCCCGTTCCACGACGACCTGCTGCTCTACTCGGCGCAGCAAAAGACCCAGAGCGTCCAGGTGGCGCTGATCCACGTGGACGCCGTGGCGGCGGGCCAGAAGCAGTACGCCAGCCTCACGGTCACAGCGACGCCCGCAGCTCCGGCTGCGCCCCAGCCGGCGACCGCCAGCATCAGGTAATCGGCGCAGCCGGCACGGAAAGAGGGTGGCCGGGCCTCTACCGTCCGGCCCTCAACGAACCCTCGGGACGCGGAGCGGCTCGCACCCGACGTCCCGCTCGTCACCGACGTCCCGCTCGTCACCGCCGTTCGTCAGCGGGCCATTCAGCGCGGGCCCTGCGCCAAAGAGTCAAAGCCGCCCGTCGAGTGGGTTGGGCTTTGCCGGGGCGGGCGGGGCCGCAGTAGGCGGCGTGGCAGCGGGTTCGGGCTGCGCCGGCGCTGGCGCTGCCACACCGCGGCGGGCGCGCGCTTTCGAGCGGTGGCTCGAGCGAGCAGGGGCGGCAGCGGGCAGGGGCGCCGTTGCGGGCGCGCCATCGGCGCCGGCGGTCGGAGCCTGCAGGCTTGCTGGAGCCGGGGCAGCGCTTGCTGCTGGCGTGGCAGGCGCTGCCGGAGCCGTCAGCGCGGACGGTGCTTCGGGTGCGGGAGCCGCCGGCACCGGTGCAGCGGCGGGAACGCCGTGCGCAAGCTGCGCGCTCGGGGTTGCCCAGCGCCAGAGGCCAGCGCCCAGCGCGATCAGCAGCGCCACCACCGCGCCCGTCGTCCACCCCTTGCGCGAAGGATGCTTGGTAGAGGCCAGCGGCGGCGGTTCGCCGCCGTAGCCCAGATCGAGGGTGCGCGCGCCGCTCGGCGGCAGGCCGGAGCCGGCGATCCGGGCGATGCGGTCAATGGAGCGCTGCGCCTCCTGTGGCGCGAACTCGGCCAGGGCACGCGCGAGCTCGTGCACGTTCGGGAAGCGCTGGTTGCGGTCCTTCGCGAGGCAACGCAGCACGACCGCTTCGAAGCCGCGCGGCAGGTCGCGCACGCGCGGACCGAGCGGCGGCGGCTGGTCCTGCAGGACCATGGTGCAGAGCAGCGGCATGGTCTGCGCGTCGAACGGCACACGACCGGCGACCAGCTCGTACAGGATGACGCCCAGGGCCCAGATGTCCGAGCGCGCGTCGACGTTGCGCGTGGAGCGCATCTGCTCGGGCGACATGTACAGCGGCGAGCCCATGACGGCCGCGGTGTCCGTCATGCTCAGATCGGGGTCGGAGCCGGGGATGCTGTACTTGGAGATGCCGAAGTCGAGGATCTTGATGCAGGGCGCGCCGTCGGGGTAGCTGGCGACGAATAGGTTCGAGAGCTTCAGGTCGCGATGGACGATGCCGGCGGCGTGCGCCTCGGCGAGCGCTTCGCACGCCTGCAGCACGTGGGACACGGCCTGAGCAACCGGCAGCGGCCCCCGGCGCGCCAGCAGCTTCGCGAGGTCAGTACCTTCGAGGTACTCCATTACGATGTAGGGCGCGCCGTCGTCGAGCGCGCTGACGTCGATCACGCGCGCCACGTGCTCGCTCTTGATCTTCGCCGCCGCGCGAGCCTCCTGCGCGAAGCGCGCCTCCAGCTCTGCTTGCGACAGCGCGCTCGGCAGCAGGAACTTCAGCGCGACCAGCTGATCGAGCTGCAGGTGCGTGGCGAGCAGCACCACCCCCATGTTGCCCTGGCCGAGCACGCGCTCCACCCGGAACTTGCCCGCGAGCACGGTACCGGGAGTGAAGTCGGGGAACATGGGGAGCGCTCAGCCCGAGCAGCAGCGGAAGCCCGAGGCGACGGCCTTTTCATCGCGCCGGAAGGCGTCCTCTGTGTCGTTGTAGACCTCGTCGCAGTACGACTTCTGGTCGAAGATGTTGCCGCCCATCTGGTAGCAGACGTCCGCCGCGCCGGTCGCGTCGTCGCAGCCGTCGACCCACTCCGACACGTTGCCCGCCATGTCGAACAGGCCGGGGAAATAGCCTTCGCAGCCCGGAAACGTGGCTACATCGGCGATGTCGCTGAAGCCCTGGCTGGAGTTGCACATGGGGTTGTCGTTGGGATCCGTGCCGCCGCCGGGTCCGCCGCAGGCGACGTACCACTGGCTGAGCGTGGGCTCGAAGACTTCCGCGCGAGCGATCGGCCCGCCGTTGATCCGACCGCACAAGCGCATGCCGGCCCACGAGCAATAGGCCGCCGCGTCACACCAGTCGACGTACGCGATCGGCTGGTTTCCGGGCTCCATGATCGGATGCTCGTCGTAGTCCCAGTAGCTCTGGTTCCAGCTGCAGACCTCGCTCTGACCGGAGACGTCGCCGTTCTTGGCGGTCAAGAACGCACCGTACTGGCTGACCGTGACCTCGGTCGCATGGATGAAGTAGTTCCCCACGCTGACCAGCGCCGGCCCCCGCACGACGCACTGACCGTCGCCCTCGCACGCCGGCTGCGACAGCGGGCACGGCTGCGGCAGCCACGCGCCGGCGCTGCACAGCTCGCGCCCCGCAGCTCCGCAGCGCGTGGCCTGCTCCACGCAACCGAGACTGCCCGCATCCACGGGTCCGGCATCCATCGAGGAGTCAGCCGTGGTTCCCCCGCTGCCTGCGTTGCCCGCAGGGGGCCCCCCAGCGGCGCTGCCACCGATGCCGCCCGAGCCGCCGGGGCCGAGCAACATCGTCACGTCGCTCGGAGCAGCACCGCTCGCGCCGCCCAGCCCGGCGACGCTCGCATCCGGCGAATCGTCGCGCGTCACCGGAGTGTCGGTGATGCCGACCAGCTTGGCGCAGGCGACGAACGCCAGCGAAGCAGCGCCCGTGGCGACCCGCAGCGAACCCTTCCGCGACATCAGAACTGACCTCCCCAGGAGATACTGGCGCCCTGGTCCAGAGGCGTGATGGAGAGCCTCGCCGCGACGTCCGCGCCCGGGTCGGCGTCGCTGGAATAGAAGAACAGCACCGTGGCCGCCCCGAGCAAGACCACGCCCGCGCTCACGCCGATGGTGGCGATCGTTGCGGCGCGGTTTGCGTCATCGCCCGCTGCCTTTGCGGCGGGTGTGCACCCGCCCACGCAGGCCGCATTGCGATCGTCCCAGTCCGCAAAGGCCTTCACGCCGAAGTAGCTGCCCACCCCGAGCGCCGCCACGCCCACCCCGCCGCTGATCCAGGCCCAGGTGCGTGCGGGATGCGAGCGCTCTTCGGCCATCACGGGCTGCGCGTCGACGGCAGCGGCCGCCTCCGTGCGGCTCGCGCGCAGCGACGGCAGAGTGAACACTTCGCGCGCCCCGGCGCCGCCGATCGTCAGCTTCTGATCCAGGGGCTCGAAGCCAGGTGCTTCCGCGTGCAGGACGTGCTCACCCGGATCAACCGGGAGGGCAGTGCCCCATGCCGCTGCCGCGAGCGGGGTCCCGTCCACGTGCACGGAGAGCTCGCCGACGCTGGAGCTCGCCGGCACCTCCACGGTCAAGTAGGAGAGCTTGGGCTCGAGCGCGCGGATGTGCTGCTGCGCGTACTCCACGCGTTCGCTGCGGCCATCGCGCTGGGCCGCGACCAGCGCGTCCTTGAACGCCGACCAGGCAGACGCGCTGCGCCCTTGCTTCTCCAGGCAGTCCGCCAGGTTGAGCAGGGTGCCGCCGGCGGGATCGAGCTCGTAGCTGGCCTTGAACTTGGGACAGGCTTGCTCGTAATCGCCCGCGCCGACGCCTCGCTGCGCTTCCTCGAACAGCGCCTGGGCCGCGGCCGGGTTCCGCCCCGCTTCCTGCGCGGGTGCGTCGCCCGCCGCGTGGAGCGGCGCCGACAGCAGCGAAGCCGAGAGCAGGAAGGCAGCGGGGCGGCGAAAGTCTGGCATGCGGCTCTCCTGAGGAGTCCCAGCGGAGAACCCGCGTTTTGCCCGAAGGGTGCCCAAAAATCAAAGCTGGAAGGCGAGTCCGTGCGGCGCGCTCCGCCCGAAACACGCCCGCTCGCCCGCCCTGGGAGCTCCCGCTGATCCGTGGAGGACCTGCGCCCGGCGCGGCGCCTCGAGTCCAGGTGCGCCGGCGCTGTCCGTTCAATCGGCGTGTTCCGTCTCGCTGACAGAGACGGTCACGTTGGGCTTCTTCCCCCCGGGCAGGGCGCGCTGCGCTCGATCGATGATCTTCTTCACGCGCTCCTCGACCGTCTCGTCGACGCCGACGGGTTTGCCGTTCAGCGTGACCGAGCCGGTCGGGGTCGCGTTCGCTGGCGGCAGCGCGTGCGAGCCGACCGCGCCCGTGGGGCCTTGCACGGCCTTGAGGAAGGCCTCGATGCGCGACGGATCGGTGTTCGTATTGACATTGATCACCTGCAGCCGGCCGTAGCCCTTGCCCAGGTCGTTGCGAAAGTCGTACACGGCGCCCACCACCGTCAGCTCACCGGAGTGCACCAGCTCCGCGAAATGCTCGGTGGCGAGCTGGACCTGCGCGTTCACGTTCGCGCTGACAGCGCCGGTCCAGGCCTCTTCCGGGCTCACTCCCTTGCGCGGCGCCGGCAACTTCAGCGCCGCCAGCTCCGCTCGTATCGCCGGGCTCAGCTCGTCGGGTTTGCCCATGGCAGCCTTGACGGCGCCGCACCCCGTATGTCCGACGACCAGCAAGAGCGGCGTATGCAGCTCCTCGACCCCGTATTCGACCGAGCCGAGCGCGTTGCTCACCTGGTTGCCGATGTTGCGCACGGTGAAGTCGTCGTTCTCTGGCGTCTGGTCCCAGGCCGCCGACTGGACGCGGGAGTCTGCGCAGGTGACGACGGTGGCGCGCGGCGTCTGGCCTGTCAGGAACGGCGCGTAGTGCTGGCGGCCCAGGCCAACAGCGATCTGGTTGGCGCGCAACGCCTCCGCGAGGAAGCCCCGAGCCCTGGCGAGGGGTTCGTTGGGGGAGCTCTCCCAGGCGAAGGGCACCCCGTAGCGCGCCGGCTCGGCAGGATCGACAGCCGGCGCTCGGGCGGGCTCCGCCGGAGCGGGGGCAGCCGCCGCGGGCGCCTCGATGGGCGCAGGTGGTTTCTGTTTCTTCTTGTTGTCTCCGGCGAGCGCCTTCAGCTGGTTGCAGCCAAAGGCCGCCAGCGAAAATGTCAGGAGCGCGATTCGAAACGGAAGCGGCACCGATTCCCAGAACGGCTCGAATGGCTGTGCCTTCAACGCCCCGGGGCGTCGCCCCTACATCCCACCCGAAGCCGCGAGCAGGTCTGGTAACGTGCGCCGTGCACCATGACCATGTACCAACCCGGGATCTTCCAGCCGCTTCCGCCTCTGGCTCGCCACCTGGTGTTTCAGCTTCTGCCCGGCGCGGAGCCGCGCTCGGCGCTGGCGCGGCTCGCAGAGGCCCACCTGGGCAACGAGTGCATCGTGGGCATCGGTCCGGGCAGCGCGGCCCGGCTGGGGGCAAGCATTCCAGGGCTGCGCGAGGCCCCCGTGATCAGCGGCCCGGGCGGCAGCCTGCCCGTGACCCCGGCGGCCCTCTGGTGCTGGTTGCGCGGCGAGGACCGGGGCCAGTTGTTGCACCGCGGCCGGCAGTTGCAGGAGCTGCTCGCCCGGAGCTACCGCGCCGACTCCATCGTCGATACCTTCCTCCACGACGGCGGGCGCGACCTGACGGGGTATGAGGACGGCACCGAGAACCCGAAGGGCCCCGCAGCAGAGGCCGCCGCGTTCGTGAGCCAGCGGGGCGAGGGGCTCGATGGCGGCAGCTTTGCTGCGCTGCAGCTCTGGGTGCACGATCTGCAGCGCTTCGAGAGCTTCTCGCCGGAGGCACGGGACGACTTGATGGGGCGCCGGCGCAGCGACAACGAGGAACTGGGCAGCGCGCCCGCGTCGGCGCACGTGAAACGCTCGGCCCAGGAGAGCTTCGAGCCCGGCGCCTTCATGCTCCGGCGGTCCATGCCCTGGGCGAACGGCGACGCGGCGGGCCTTTATTTTCTGGCTTTCGGCCGCTCCTTCGAGGCGTTCGAGGCCGTGTTGCAGCGCATGTATGGGCGCGAGGATGGGATCGTGGACGGGCTGTTTCAGTACAGCCGCCCTGTATCCACGGCGTACTTCTGGTGTCCGCCCGTGCGGTCTGGCCAGCTCGATCTGAGGCAGCTCGGGATCTAGCCCCAGGCGCGAAGCCATCGCAAAAGTGTCGCGCCCCCTTGCCAGCGGCGGGAGGCGACACATCTTGTCTGCGCTGAGGTAACTCGGCGGTTTTTGAGGCGGATCGAAGGGGCCGACAGAGCCTCCGCCGAAGAGCTCTCGGGGCGCTCCCGGAGCACGACGACCGCCTCGTTCGATTCAGGCGTGGGCGGCGAGCCGCGACTGGGACGCGCTGCGTCGCCACCGGAGCGAAAGCGCGCCGTCACGCCACCAACTCTAGGATCTAGAAGGAGTACTGCATCATGTTGACCCTCTATCGCCCGTTTACCAGCCTGTTCCGCGATGACTTTGCCGACCGCGACTGGGACTCGCTGTTCTTCGGGGGCCCGCTCGCGAACCGCGCCCCGACGTTCACGCCTGCCGTGGACGTGGTGGAGCAAGACCATGCTTACCTGGTGCGCGCCGAAATTCCCGGCATTGCGCCCAACGAGATCGAAGTCCAGGTCGAGAACGACGTCCTGACTCTGCGCGGCGAGCGCAAGGCAGAGAAGGAAGAGAATCGCGACGGTTATCGCCGCGTCGAGCGCAGCTACGGCAGCTTCTCCCGCTCTTTCGTGCTGCCCAAGGGCACCAATGTGGAGGCCATCGAGGCGCGCGCCGAACACGGCGTGCTGAGCATCAGCATTCCGAAGGTACCCGCGGCCACACCGCGCAAGGTGGAGGTGAAGACCGGGAGCCTGGTGGACAAGGCCAAGAAGCTGTTCGCCAAGTCGGAGGAAACCGCGAGCGCCTGAGCGGCGCCTCGTTGAAGAATGAGGTCGGGTCAGTCCTCACCTGACCCCGCGCGAGGGCCGAGCGATCGGCCCTCGCGTGTTTTTTGTGCTCATTCTTCGCGCAAGATGGCGAGCGGCGGTTGGTCTGATACGCGCCGCCCGACGAGGGCTCCCACCAGCGTGTTGAGGCCGAGCGCGCACAAGGCCAGCGCGCCGAGGGCGCGGTACGGAACCACTGCAGACGCTTCGAACAGGCGCGGCACGGCGAGGCGCCCGATCGCTTCCGCCAGCAACCAGCCCGTGAGCGTACCCAGCAGCGCCAGCAGCGCGTATTCAGCGCCGAGGATCCAGCGCAGGTCCGCGCGCGACGCTCCCAGCACCTTGAACAGCATCGCCTCGCGCTGGCGCGCGAAGCGACCGGCGGCGACCGCGCCCGCCAGGATGATGGCCCCCACGGCGAGCGCGACCGTGCCCAGCACGGTCAACACGCGCGCGACGCGCTCCACGATGCCCAGCACGGTCTGCGCCGCCTCCGCCGCGTCGACCACCGTCAGGTTCGGATGGCGCGCCACGAGCTCGGACTGCAGCGCCTCGCGCTGCGCCGCCGCCGCCACGCGCAAGGAGGCGACGAACATCTTCGGTGCAGCCTCGATCTCGCCGGGGGAGAGCAGGATCATCGCATTGGGGCGCAGGGCTTGCCAGCGGATGTCGCGGAAGCTGGTGACACGCGCGTCGAGCGGCAGACCGCCGATGTCCAGCCGCAGCGTATCGCCAAGCCCGATCCCGAGCGTACGGGCGAGGCCCGTATCGAGGGATGCTTCCTGCTGCGCTGGGCGCCCCGACCAGAATTCGCCCCCCGTCAGCGTCTCCGAAGGCAAGAGCTCCGTGCGATAGGAGACGAAGTACTCGCGGGTCCGCATGCGATCTTCCCAGCCGCGCTGCACATCGTCGCGCGCGACGTTGCTCTGGTCCACGGAGCGGCCGTTGACGGCGGAGATGCGCGCCGAGATCATCGGACTGAAGCTCAGCAGCTCGCTGCTCGTGGCGCGCAGCCGTGCCTCCACGTCCGGCTGCTCGTCGGGCTGGATGTCGATCACGAACAGGTTGGGCAGCTCGGCGCGCTGCTCGATAGCGAGCAGCTGCTCCAGGGAGCGCTGCACGATCAGCAGCGTTCCGAGCAGGACGAAGCCGAGCCCGATGGCCACGATCACGGCGCTGGTCTGGTTGCCGGGGCGCTCCAGGTTGGCCACGCCCTGGCGCAGCCGGAAGCTGGGCAGGCGCGGCCCGGCCAGCTTCGCGAACGCGCGCACCACACGCGCCAGCGCGAACAGCACGCCGAGCGCCGCGCCGATGCTGGCGCTGAACAGCAAGGCCACGCGCAGCGAGCCGGTCTCGGCGGCGGACAGGCCGAAGACGCAAGCGATGGCAGCTCCCGCACCGAGCAGCAGCGCCCGCCGCGAGCGAGCTGGCGGCAGTGCCGTCGCCGTGCGCCCCAGCACCCGCAGCGGGGAGACTCCAGCCGTGCGTAGCAGCGGCAGCAGCGTGAAGGCGATCGTGGCCACGATCCCCGCGAGCGCGCCCTGCAACAGCGCCGAGAGGCTGGGGCGAAGCGTGATCTCGGCAGGCAGGAGCTCAGCCCCCAGGCCCTTCGAGGCGCTGGCGAGCGCCAGCGGCAGGAGCGTGCCGGCCGACGCGCCGAGCCCGCTGCCGAGCGCCGCGCTGCCGAGCGCGAGCAGTGCGTACACGGCGAACACGTCGCGCGAGGTGGCGCCCAGGCAGCGCAGGATGGCGGCGTGATCGAGCCGGCTGCGCATGAAGGCATGCAGCGCCGAACCGATGCCCAGCGCGCCGAGGAACAGCGTCACCAGCCCGACCAGGGTCATGAAGCGCGAGAGCCGGGTCAGAAACCGGCGCACGCTCGCGGCTGCCTCCTGGGAGGTGCGCACGTTGACATGCGCGGCCAGGGCCGCATCCCAGTGCTGCTCCTTCCAGCTCTCCGCCCGCGCCGCGGGCAGCGCGAACAGCCGCTCGTACTGGATGCGGCTGCCCGTCGTGAGCAGGCCTGTTGCCGGCACGAAGCGCTCGTGCAGGAACAGGTAGGGCGCCATCGAGAACTCCGCCGCCGGACTGCCCGCGGTACGCACGAATTGCCCCAGAACGACGGCCTCGAGCTGCCCGAGGCGCACGCGATCGCCCGGCGCGAGCCCGAGCCGCCGCGTGACGCTGGGATCGACCAGCACGGACGGCTCGCGCCCGAGCTGCGCCCACTGATCGGGAGGCATGCTCTGAATGGCGCCGTAGAAGGGAAAACCGTCCCCGACGGCGCGCACCCGCACCAGCTGAGTCGCCGGGCTGGCGGCCTTGTCGCCGGCGCGCACCAGCATGGAATAGAAGCGCAGCGCGGGCGCGACCCGCGCTCCCTGCGCAGTGAGATCGTCCACCAGCGCCCGGCCAGGGCCCTGATCCAGCGGCTGCGAGCTATCCAGCAGCAGGTCTGCGCCGAGCAGCGTTTGACCCTGCGCCTCGATGTCCTCGCGCAGGCTGCGCGTGAGCGTGCGAATGGCCGTGATCGCGAGCACACCGAGCGCGATCGCGAGCACGCAGAACAGCAGCGTGCCGCGCGCGCGGCGGGTCTCGGCGCGCGCCAGCCCGATCGCGACGCGTAATGAGATCACGCTCCGGGCCGCCTGCGCGCGCGCTCGATCACGCGATCGATGCGCCCGTGGCGCATGCACAGCTCGCGCTCCGCTCGCGCCGCCAGCTCCGCGTTGTGGGTTACGAGCACCAGGGTGGACTCGGCGCAGGTCTCCAGCAGCAACTCCAGCACGCGCTCCCCGGCGGCGGCGTCCAGATTTCCGGTGGGCTCGTCCGCCAGCAGCACCGAGGGGCGGGTGATGCTGGCGCGGGCCAGGGCCACGCGCTGCATCTCACCGCCCGAGAGCTGGGACGGGTAGTGGCTGGCACGATCGGCCAGGCCCACGCGCGCGAGCAACTCCGACGCCCGAGCGGCGAGCGCCGCGTCGCCCAGAATCTCCGCCGGCACGCGCACGTTCTCGAGCGCCGTCAGGGTCGGGATCAGCTGGAAGCTCTGGAACACGAAGCCGATGTGGCGCCCGCGAAAGGCCGAGAGCGCGTCCTCGCTCAGGGCGGTGATGGTGGTGCCGTCGATCGCCACCTCGCCGCGCGTGGGGCGATCGAGCCCGGCCATCAAGCCCAGCAAGGTCGACTTGCCGCTGCCGGATGGCCCGGTGATCGCCACGAACTCCCGCGGCTCGATCACCAGATCCACCCCGTCGAGCACCGTGAGGCTGTGCTTGCCGTCGCGATAGTCTCGACCCAACGCGCGCACCTCGATCCGACCGCTCATGTGCTAATCACCGCTCTCGATGGCGAAGAAGCTGGCCCTCTGGGGCATCGGGCTGTTGCTGCTCGGCATGCTGGTGGGTCGCGTCATCATGGGTCTCCTCTGCTCGGATGCCAAGCCCTCCGAAGGCCCGGGCGCGGCGGCTGTGCCCTTCTTTGCGGGCTTGCCGAAGGTGCTGAACCTGGCGCACCGAGGGGCGTCGAAGCAAGCCCCGGAGCACTCGCTGCAGGCGCTCTCCCTGGCACTCAGCGCAGGGGCGGACGTGCTCGAGCTCGATCTGCGTGCCACGCGCGACCGGCAGCTGGTCACGAGCCACGACGCCACGCTGGAGCGAACGCTCGGGCTGCCGCAGCGCTGGTCCGAGATCACCTGGGCCGAGGCTCAGGCCCTGGCGCCTGGGCGGCTACCGCCGTTGCTCGGCGAGGTCCTGGCGCGATTTCCGCAGGCACATCTCAACCTGGAGCTGAAGGACGACGACCCGGCCGTCGCCCGCCTGCTCGCCGAGCAGATCGCCGCCGCCGCTGCCGAGCAGCGGGTGCTGGTCGCCAGCATGCACGCGGACGTGCTGCGCGAATTCCGCCGCGCGAGCCTGAACAGGGTGGCCAGCTCGGCGTCCTTCCGCGAAGCGCTCCGCTTTTTCGCCTGCTACCGCATCGGCCAGAGCTGCAACACGGAGTACGCCGCTCTGCAGCTGCCCGTGTGGAGCTGGCTGGGCATCACCTCGGCCGAGTTCCTTCGACACGCTCAC
>DASTRX010000205.1:0-15858 GCA_035760985.1 Polyangiaceae bacterium | reverse complement strand
GGCTCACCTGAAGGCTAATTACCATCCCGCGGTTGCCGGGGGGATGGAAGCCACCGGCATCTGGGCTGGCATGCCGCTCGGGATCGCCGGCTTCAACATCGCCATTTCGAACAGCGAGGCCTTGAATCGGCTCGGGGTGGCGAAGCCGCCGAGCTCCCTGAACGAGCTGCTCGACGTCTGCAACCAGTACGTACAGCTGGGCAAAGGCGCGGAGTTGCCTGTTCCGATCGGAGAAGCGAGCGACGAATTTGGCCCGCTCGTGGTCATGGCTGCCTTCCTGCCCGGTAACGCCACGTTCGGCAGCGGGAGCAGCGAAGCCGAGCTGGTCCAGGAGTGGCGCCGATCCGTGGGCGCGCTGAAGACGTTTGCCGACAACGGCTGCGTCTACCTGGTTGATGATCAGAACGGCAACGGCTCCCACCACGACGAGAACTTCGACCGGACCATCACCGGCAAGAACGCGCTCGGCGTGGGGCCAGTCTGGGGGCTCGGCTATTTCATCGCCCAGGGGCAGGTGGAGCGAGGGCAATTCGGCTTTGGTCCGCTGATCGGCAACGACGCAGGCTTCATCTACACGGTGGAGCTCGTGACGGCGAACAAGGATACGCCGCAGCTGCAGGCCGTCTCTGACTTCCTGGAGATCGCAGGCGACCCGGTTGTACAGGTCGACTACCTGCGCGCCCGCGGCGGCACGCCGGCGACGCTGTTTGGTGACCCATCGAAAATGCAGGATCCCGGGCTGGAGCTGGCTTACGACTCGTTCCAGACGGCGGATGCCGAGCACCACGCCGGCGCGTTCCCGGCATTTCTGTTGGATTTGCCCAAGGCGGTAGGCCCTCTGCGTGATCTGATCACGGGCAAGGGCTCGCGAGACGAGGTGGTGGAGACCTACCTCTGCAAGATGACGCGGCATCCGGCGTTCACCCACTACGAGTCGGAACAAGCCTGCATCGACGCGGTACGCGCCATTCCATGAACGGTGCGCCGACCTCGGCGCTTCGCCAGCGGACGCGTGCTTGCTTCGCGGTGCAGCGGAGCCGGTGTGGGTACGAGAGGTCGGGACGTAGCGGCCCGTCCGGTGCCCGCCAGCGCGTGGCGAGTCAAGTTTGTCCGGCTGCGACCGGTACAGTGGGATGGGTGGGGGCCGCCAGATGAGATCTGTCCCGAGTTGCGCGCTCAGCTTGCTGGGCGTGGTGGGGATGGCGTGCTCCAGCGACCCGAGGCCGGCGCCCCACGTCACGCTGGGCGTGCTCTTGCCCTACACCGGCCAGGCCTCTGCGCTCTCCGCCAACCTGGAGAAGGGGAGCCTGCTCGCCGTCGACGAGATGAACCGTGCTGGGGGGGCCAACGGGCTTCCGGTCGAAATTGTGTTCGGCAACACCTTCAGCGACGCCGAGCGCGCCGTCGAGCAGGCGCGCGTGCTGGCGGAGCGGGGCGCCGTGGCGGTGATCGGGCCGGGCGGGGACGAGGGCGCGCCGGGCGTGTACGAGGCGCTGGCTGAATACGCCGTGCCCCTGCTCTCGCCGCAGGCCGCCGCGCTCGGGCCCGGCACGGGCACCACCGCGAGCCCCTGGTTCCGCATGGCGCCGAGCACCAAGGTGCTGGGCGAGAACCTGGCGAAGGTGGTCGCGGATTCGGGCACCCGGCGCGTGGCGGCCGTGAGCGCGGGCGACCCGTATCACGCCGAGCTGGGCGCTGCGTTCCGCGAGCGCTTCGCCGGCTTCGGCAGCATCGACCTGGCCGCCGAGGTCGATGAGGACGCGATCGACTACGACGACTTGACCAAGCAGCTCTCCGAGCAGCTGGACGCGGGCGTCGAGGGTGTGATGCTGGCGATGCAGCCGCGACCGGCGGCGCGCCTCGCCACCGAGCTGGATGCACGGCGGGGCGGCAAGCCGCCGCCGAGATGGTTTCTGACCCCACGCCTCAAGACGCGGCTGCTGCTCGAGAATGCCAGCCCGGGAGCGTTCAGCGAGGCCATCGGCATCGCGCCCAAGGTGGAGACGCGCGGCGACTTCGATCAGCGCTTCGTTGCACGCTGGGGCGACCATCCCTTCGACCCGACCTTTTACCAGTACGATACGACCGTGGTAGCGCTGCTGGCGATCGATCGCGCGCTGGCCCGCGGCGACAGCTTGCCCGAGGGCATCCCGCAGGCGATCGAGGAAGTTGCGTCCTTTGGCGGTGTGCTGGTCAACTGGGACGACTTCGCGCCCGCGCGCGATCTCAACCAGGCCCGCTCCAAGATGCAGTTCAGCGGGCTCACCGGGCCCGTCATCTTGTCCAGGGACGGCTCCAGGATCATCGGCACCACCTCTCTCTGGGGCGTGCAGGGCGAAGCAATCATCGAGCGGTGACTCGACAACACGACGGAAAGCAGCAGGTAAGATCAATGTTCTATGCGAGCGGGAGAGCTGCACGTTCAGCTCTCGTTTTGGCTACCGGGGTGATGGCCCTCGGGGTGGGATGCAGCGATTCCAGCGACGCCGTCGGCCCTGGCAGCGCGGGCACGGGCGGCGGGGGTGCGCAGCAGCAAGAGACGCGCACGTTGAAAGTGGCGTCGTCCTGGTTCAGCCCCAGCGAGCAGGAAGCGCTGCAGGTCACGCTGGCCGCGTTCCAGGCGCAGACCGGCGCCAAGGTGGAGGTGGTGAAGCTGGAGCAAGGCCAAACGGAGCGCACCGCGCAGTACCAGGCCAGCGACTGGGACGTGGGGCAGGAGAACTTCTACAACCTCGCGAACTCGTTCGCGGATGGCAACGGCGGCTACACGGCCCTCGATCTCTCCACCGAGAGCGAGCTGACGGAGGGCCTCGCCAAGGTGTTCCCGAACGTGCGTACGGCGTTGACGGTCGACGGTCAGCTGATTGGCTTCCCGATGAACCTGCACCGCGAGAACACGTTGCACTATGTCAAGTCGCTGATGGCGGAGCCACCGACCACCCTGGAGGGCATGAAGCAGGCCTGTGACGAGTACGTCCAGGGCGGCAGCACCGGCCCGAAGCCGCTCGCCGTCGCCAAGGCGGACTGGGTGTACCGCATCCTGTTCGAGTCGATGCTGCCGGCGCCGGTGGTGTCTGGCATCGCCACGACCACCGTGGCGCACACCGACTTCGCCTCCGCGGGGGACGTGATCGCGTACTACCAGGAGCACGGCTGCCTCTATGTCGCCGAGGACGAGCAGTCTTGGTCGGAGGCTGCGCAGGGGCTGTACGATGGCAAGGCGAAGATGTTCATTCACGGTGACTGGGCCAAGGGCTACCTGGTCCAGGTGGGCTGGAAGGCGGGTACGGACTTCGACGTCGTGCCGGCGCCGGGCTCAGAGGGCGCGTTCTACTACGGCATCGACACCTTCGCCGTGAACAAGAACTCCGCCAACAAGGACCTGGCGGTCCAGTTTGCCAAGATCGCGCTGAGCAACGCCGTGCAGGCAGGCTTCAGCGAGAAGAAGGGCTCGACGCCGGGCATCGTGTTTGAGGACCCCGAGCACGCCTTCAGCGATCCCTCGCTGAGGGCCACCTACGCGCAGCTCTCGGCGGGCTTCGCGGCGGGCACGGCCGTGCCCGTGCCGCCCTGGATGGGCAACCAGGGCGGGCCGCTCATGGTCGGGCTGCGCGACGGCGAGAAGACCGCGGACCAGACCGCCACCGACTTCATGACCGTGTATCCCCAGAGCAACTGAGCTTGCTCGTGCGGGGCGCAGCTCGGGCAGCTGCGCCCCGTCGCGCTTCGTCGGTCAACGGGGGCGTCCGCCGCCGGCAGCGCTCAGCGGCGCAGGGTCATGACCAGCACCGCGCACAGGATCAACGCGCCGCCGGCCAGGGTCATGGGCTGCAGCGGTTCGCCCAGCACCAGCCAGCCCAGCACGACCGCTACCGCTGGATTCACATAGGCCGTCGTCGAGACGCGCGACGGAGTGGCGTTGCCGACCAGCCAGCTGAAGGCGCTGAAGGCCAGCATCGATCCGAACACGGTCAGATAGACGAACGCGAGCCAGCTCCGGAGCGTGACCGCGCCGGGGGTGAAGCCGTGCCACTCGCCGCGCAGCAGCGAGACGAGCAACAGCGCGCCCCCGCCGGCCAGCATCTCCTGAGCGCCGGCCACGGCCGCGTTTGGGTAGAGCTTCTGGTACCGCGCGTACAGGCTGCCGGCTGCCCAGGCCGCGCCGGCCACCACCAGCGACAGCTGCGGCAGCCAGCTGCTGGTACGGAGCGCGCCCGGATCGGGGCGCAGCAAGAGCAGCATGCCGAGCAGACCGATCAGCACGCCGATCAGCGCGCGGCGTGTCGGTCGCGCTCCTCCCGGCCGCAACCAATCCAGGAGCGCCACGTACGAGGGGACGGCCGCGATCGAGAGCGCCGCCAGGTTCGAGGGCACGTACGTCTCCGCCCAGGTGACGAGTCCGTTGCCCAGCGAAAGCATCAACAGGCCGGCGAGAGCCGCGCGCCGCCACTCGAGCGCGCTGGGCGCGCGCGCTCCGCGCAGCCTCGCGAACAGCAGCAATGCCGCGCCCGCGCTGCACGAGCGAGCCCCGGCGAGCAGGAACGGAGGCAGGCTCTGCACCGCCACGCGGATGCCGAGGTAGGTCGAACCCCAGATCAGGTACACCGCCGCGAACGCGAGCAGCTCGGCGAGCCGCGGCGCGGCGCGCGGCCCGAGCGCGACAGGAGCCCCCGGCAGGGAAGCTGTTGGGCTCGCTTGGGAACGCGGAATGCCGCCGCCCAGACACTCGGCGCGGGGAATGCCGCCGCCCAGACACTCGTGCTGCGCGGTATTTCCGCCATCCAGCTC
This sequence comes from Polyangiaceae bacterium, assembly GCA_035760985.1. Taxonomy (GTDB): domain Bacteria; phylum Myxococcota_A; class Polyangia; order Polyangiales; family Polyangiaceae; genus SZUA-265. The sequence goes on along the minus strand of DASTRX010000205.1, from coordinate 11,070 downwards.
GTCTCGCATGTTGCTGCTTTCATGCGGGAGGAGCTTGGAAACACCACCCGCTGGCATCGGGTGGGTCGCTCGTCGCTGTTCAGAACACGGACTCGGTTCGCCGTGTTTGCGACTTCGACCCACCACGGGTGCCGGCAATGAGCCGCCACTTTCGCCCTACTGGGCACAGGATCGAAGCCTTCACGCGCGGGAATGTAGCGCCAGGGCTTCGCGCGTCAAGCCGCGCGCCCGCTGAAACGCATGCCGCTCCAGGGGCCGAGAATTGCGGGCCGGCGGCGACCTGAGTAGCGTGACCCGGCGCCATGCCGGTCGAGCTGCAACGCACCTTTTGTCGCATCTGCGAGGCGCATTGCGGCCTCGTGGCGGAGGTCGAGCGCCCGAGCCAGCGCGTGCTGCGACTGCTGCCCGACCGCGAGCATCCTGTCTCCAGAGGTTACTGCTGCGCCAAGGGCTTGCGACTGGGCGAGGTCCATCACGACCCCGACCGCCTGGATTTCCCGCGCAAGCGCGGCCCAGGCGGCTTCGAGCGCATCGGCTGGGCGCAGGCGCTGGGCGAGATCGGCGCGAAGCTGCGGCAGCTGCGCGCCGACCACGGGGCGCGCTCGATCGCGATGTATCGCGGCAATCCCTCTTTCTTCAGCTACCAGCACTACCTGTTCGCCAGCGCCTTCATGGATGCGCTGGGCTCGCCCAACTCGTACTCGTCCGTCTCGATCGACTCCAACCCCAAGTTCTTCGTGGCCACACACATGTACGGTCACCCCCTGATCCAGCCGCTGGTCGACATCGCGCACACGGAGCTGTTCGTGTGCCTGGGCTCGAACCCTGCGATCAGCCAGATGTCGATCCTGGAGATGCCGAACCCCGTCGGCCGCTTGCGCGAGGTGGTCGAGCGCGGGGGCCGCGTGCTCAGCATCGATCCGCGCCGCACCGAGACGGCGCGCAGGGTGGGGGAGCACTGGTTCATTCGTCCCGGTACCGACGCTTATCTGCTGCTCGCCCTGCTGCAGGTGCTGGTGAGCGAGCTGGGGGTCGCGCGCGCGCGCATCGAGCGCCACGCGCGCGGCTTCGCGGCGTTGTGCGGCGCTGCGCGCGCCTGGACGCCGGAGCGAGTGGCGCGCGTGACCGGCATCGAGCCGGGGCGCATCCGTGAGCTGGCCGCTGCGCTTCTGAGCGCCGATGGTGCCTGCCTGTACGTCTCGACGGGCGTCACGATGGGCCCGTTCGGCACTCTGTGCTGCTGGCTCGTGCAGGCGCTCACGCTGGTATCCGGTCACCTGGATCGGCGTGGCGGCCTGCTGGTGGCGCGAGGTGCATTCGATCTGATCCGGCTCTCGCGGCAGCGCGGAGCGTCGCCGTCGACGCTCGCGCGCCAGTGGCCGATGGTGGCGGGAGCGTTTCCCGTTGCCGCGCTGGCGGAGGAGATCGAGATCGATCACCCCGAGCGCGTTCGCGCGCTGATCGTCTCCGGCGGCAATCCGCTGCACTCCGTGCCGGGGCGCGAGCTGGAGCGAGCGCTCGCCCGGCTCGAGCTGTTGGTCGCGATCGATGTGTACCCTAGCGAGACCTGCGCGCGCGCCGACTACGTGCTGCCGGCCACGGACATGCTGGAGCACTCGGACTTTCCCTTCGGCTGGATGCTGCTGCAGGCGACACCGCACGCGCAGTACACGCCCGCGGTCGTGCCGCCGCTGCACGAGCGGCGCGAGGAGTGGCGCATCTTCGCCGAGCTCGCGCTGGCCGTCGGCGTCGGCTGGGGCAGCAATCCGTGCCGCCTCCTGCCGCACGTCAATCGCTGGCTCGCCCGCTTGCCGGGTCAACCGGAGCTCACCCCGGATCACCTGCTCGGCCTGCTCCTGTGGTGGGGCGGCCAGGTCAGCCTGGACGCGCTGCGCCGGCACGCGGGCGGGGTATTGCTGCCTCCGCTCGCTCCCGATGATTTCCTGGGGCAGCGCGTGCCCACGGGCGACGGCAAGGTCGACCTGGCGCCCGCGCAGATCTTGGCCGATCTGCCGCGGCTGGAGGCGCGCGAAGCGGAGCTGTCCTCGAGCCCCGGCGGGCGCTTACGCATGATCGGACTGCGCGAGCGGCGCACCCACAACAGCTGGCTCCACAATCTGGAGCGCTCGGATCTCACGGGCGGCAATCGTGCGCTGATGAACCCGGCGGACGCTCGCTCGCGCGGCATCGAGCAGGGCGCGTTGATTTTCGTGCGCGGGGACGGCGGCGAGCTGCGCCTGCCCGTGCAGCTCAGCGACGACATCCTGGAGGGAGTGATCGCCGTGCCACACGGCTGGGACCATCGGGGGGCGCAGACCTCGCGGGCCTCGCTGCTGCCGGGCCAGAACTTCAATCGCGCCATCCCGAGCGGCGGCCCGCACCTGGAGCCCCCGAGCGGTCAAGCGATCATCCTGGGGCACGGCGTCGAGGTCGGCATTGCACGCTGACTCACCTGCGCGGCGCTGGCGCGCGGTGCTGGCGTTCGCGTGCGCGCTGCTGGCGATCGGCGCGTACTACGTGTTCGTCAGCACGGCGGGTCAATTCGTTCGCTGGCCGGATCTGCAGATCGACTACCCATACTTCTACGATAGCCAGGCGGAGGGGTTCCGTGCGGGCCACCTATACACGAACCTGCAACCCGACCCCGAGCTGCTGCGCAGGCCCGACCCCTATGAGCCGCGCAACATCGAGCTCTGGCACTGGGACTACAGCCTGTACCGCGGCCACCTGTACCTGTACTGGGGGTTGGCGCCGGCCGCACTCTTGGCTGCCGTCAAGGCGGTGCTGAGGATCGACTCTCCCGTCAACGATGCGCTGCTGGTATTGGTCTTCTCGCTCGGCCGCGTGCTCGCCGGCGCCGGGCTGATCCGCTGGTTCGCTTGCCAGCTCAGGCCGCGGCCTCCACCCTGGAGCGTGTGGCTCGCCTGGCTGGTGTTTGCGCTCGCGCATCCGACGCCTTACCTGCTGGCGCGCCCGGCCGTGTACGAGGCGGCGCTGAGCGGCGGCGCGTGCTTTCTGACCGCGGCACTGTGGGCGGGGCTCTCCTGGCTATTCAGCGAACCCTCGCGCGACTGGCGGCTGGTGGCGGCCAGTGTGTGCCTCGCGCTCGCGGGTACGTGCCGCGCCAGCCTGCTGCCGGCCGTCGCTCTGATCCTGTTGCTGCTGCTCGGGTTCGGCCTGCGGCGCCCGCCCGCGCGCCGCTGGCCTCCACCCCTGGGTCAGCGCGAGTTGCGCTGGATCGCCGCTGCGCTGCTGCCGTTTGCTGCGCTCGTGTCGGCACAACTGCTCGCCAATCAGCTGCGGTTCGGCTCCTGGACGGAGTTCGGTGTGAGCTATCAGCTCGGCATTCCGTTTCAGATGAGTGTTCGCTACCTGGCAGCGAACCTCTGGCACTACTTGTTTCACGTGCTGGAATGGCACTGCCGGTTCCCGTTCCTGCTGGCGCGCTGGAGCAACACGCTCCCGCCCGATCACCACCTGCCGAGCTGGCTGCCCGCGCCCGAGCAGTACCGCACGGTCGAGCCGATCGTGGGCGTGCTCAGCGCCGTTCCTTACCTGTGGCTGCTCGCGGCTCCGTTGCTCGTCCAGCTCGTGCGGCGCCCGGCCGGGACCGGGCGCGCGCCGCGCGAGCCGCGAGCGCGCTTGGCCAGCGTTCTGCTGGGCGCCGCCGCGCTCACGGCGGCCGTGCCGGTCCTGCTGCTGTTTGCCTTCAGCATGCGCTACGAGGCAGAGTTCATGTCTCCGTTGCTGCTGCTGGCCGCGCTCGGCGGCTGGTCGCTGTTCTCGCTCGGCTCGCTACCCGGCTTGCCGCCGCGAGGCAGCCGCGTCGTCGCGTGGTTGGCGCGCTCGCTCTACGCGGGCCTGGCCGCGGTCAGCGTACTGGTCGGCGTCACGTACGGCTTCACCGGTTACTTCGCCGCGTTTGCGCGCGTGCGCCCCGCTCTGTATGGAACCCTGGAGCGGCACCTGGACTTCTGCCCGCGCCGCCCGTAGGCGCGGCAGCCCGGAGCGCACGGTTTCGTCCGCGCAACCTGCCCCGGAACCCCTCGACTCGCCCGCCGCCAGCCCATATGGTGCCGGCTGCGTGGCACTTCCACTAGCGGTCCGGGGGCGCGAGCTGGTTTGGCATGCATGGGGCTCGTGCGCGCTGCTCGCGCTCGGCTGCGCCGGAGCGATGGGCAACGGCCCGGCGGAACCTTCCTCGAGCTCGACCACCAGCCTGCTGCAGCCCGAGCCGTTGAAGCGAAAGGCGCCGGCGCGGCCCGCTTCGAGCGCCTCCGCCGCGGCGGCGGCAGCCAGCAGCGCGCACGCGGACGCCGAGTACTACCGTTCCTGGACCGCGGCTCCGGGCACGCCCACGCCGCGCGAGCTGTCGCACCTGGATCTGCAGCGGCTGCGCCGCGGGCGGCTGTATGCGCGGGGCACGCTCGAGCCGCGGCAGGTCAGCGCGCTCGACCGTCAGCTCTCGGACGCCTTCGCGAAGGGGGACGACGCGGCCGTTCTGGAGCTGACCGCGCAGCTCCTGGCCGACGATCAGACCGACGTGCGCGCGAACATGTTGCGCGCCGTGGCGCTGCGCCGCACCGGCGATGAGCGGCAGGCGGAGCAATTCGGCAAGCTGGGTGCGCTGCTGCTCGAAGCGCTGGTCCGCGACGGCGACGGCAAGAGCTTCGAGACGGCGTGGACCGCCTTTCAGGTCAAAGAAGAGTATGCGGTGCTCTCCTCGCGCGGCTTCGCCGTCAGCAACCAGACACGGGTAGAGAATGACCGCCGTCACTATGACGTGCTGGAAGGCCACTCCCTCAGCAACCCGGACCCGAGCGGCGAGGCGGAGCGCTTCTACTTCGATGTCACGGAGCTGGTGCAAGAGGAGCAGCAGCAGCGCGAGGGTAGATAGCCGGCATGCACCAGATCCAGATCGTGAACGTGGGCGGCAGCCCGATGGAAGTGTTCCTGTTCGAGCCGCCCGCGCGAGCGCCGGGCGCGCCCCGGCCCGGGTTGATCTTGTTGCAGCACCTGCCGGTGGGGCACACCGGCATCGAGAACGACGAGTTCACGCTGCGCACTGCCGAGCGCTGCGCCGAACACGGCTACGTCGTGGCCGCGCCGTTCCTGTTTCACTGGTGGCCCAAGTCGGCCGACATGCAGCTGAAGCGCGAGCAGAGCCGCGACGAGCGCACGAAGCTCGATCTGGAGGCCAGCTTCGCGCTGCTCGCGGGCCGCGCCGGCGTGGATCGGCGCAAGATCGCCGCCGTCGGGCACTGCTGGGGCGGGCGCGTCGCGTGGCTGGCGGCCTGCCATCTGCCGGAGCTGGCCGCGGCCGCCATCTTCTACGGCGGGCGCGTGAAGCTGGCGATGGGCGAGGGCAACCCGGCGCCGATCGCGCTGGCCCCGCAGATCCGCTGCCCGATCATCGGCTTCTTCGGCCAGGAAGATCAGAACCCGTCGCCGGGCGACGTGGACGACTACTCGGCGGCGCTGCAAGCGGCAGGGGTGCGCCACGAGTTTCATCGCTACACGGGCGCGGGGCACGCCTTTCAAAACTTCCCGACTCCCGAACGCTACCGCGCCGAAGCCAGCGAGGACGCCTGGAGCAAGCTGCTCGAGTTCCTCGCGCGAGAAGCGCCGGCGGCGCGCTGAGGCTGCGCGTGTCGCGAGCGCGCCCGGGCGTCACTTGCGCTCGAAGTACGGGAAGTAGCTGGCCACCGCCAGCTTGCTGCCGTAGAGCGAGAAGTGCCCCTCGTCCCACATCATGAACGTGCTCTCTTCGCGATACGGGCAGGACGGCAGGCGGCACAGGCGCGCCAGCGGATCGATGAACTGCACCCCCGCCGGCATCGCGGCGGCCAGCTTGTTGTTGAGCTCGGAGTCGAACGTGACGAAGCCCCAACCGTCCGGCTGCGTGCGCGCGCCGCCGGACTGAGCGAACAGGGTCTGCACTTCGTTGCCGAACAGGGGCGACTGCCCGATCACGTGCACTCCCACGCCCAGGCTCTGCAGCTTGGCCATGGTTGCACCCACGTCCGATGGCAGCACGTGGCGGCGGAACGCGTAGTCCCAGCGGCTGCTCACGATCACGTCCTGGACCTGGTACTGCTTGATGATCTGGAGCACGTGCTCGTTGAAGGCGCGGCAGGGTGGGTTCGACATCGAGTCGAAGCTGAACACAGCCGGGCACGCCGACAGGTTGTATTGCAGGATGTCCGCCTGCACGCGCTCCGCCTGGTGCTTCAGGCCGGGCACATAGTGCGCCGCGAAAGAGTCGCCCCAGAGCAGCACGCGCGGGCCCTTGCCGCGCGTCACGTAGCAAGCCTCACCGCCCCAGTCGGCGTAGGTCTGGTTGGTGTCGAGGAAGCAGGTGTCGGCGCCGCCGGCGTCGTATTCGCTCTCGCCGGGCGCGGGCACGATCTCGAAGCCGGGCACGCGCGAGGGCAAGCCGTTGGTGGCCATGGCCGTGCCGGCGAAGGTCGCGACGGCCAGCGCGCCGCCGCCCGCGCCCAGGAACACCACCCGGCGATTGAAGCCGCCCTGCGCCTGCCGGAACGGGCGCTCCACGAAGTGCCAGGAGGCGACGGCCAGCACGAAGCTGAGCGCGACGATCGCCACCCCCTCGAGCGGCGTGAGCTCGCGCGCCACCCGATAGCGGTACAGGGCGAACAGCGGCCAGTGCCAGAGGTAGAGCGAATAGGAGATCTTGCCGATGAAGGTCATCGGCGCGGTGCTCAGCAGGCGGCCGACCAGGCTCTCGCCCGCATTGCCGGCGTAAATGATCAGCGCTGCGCCGAGACAGGGCGTGAGCGCGCTGAAACCGGGGAAGCGCATCTCGTCCGAGTAGAAGAACGACGCGCCCATCACGCCGGCGAACCCGGCGAGCGCCACCACCTCCCGCACCGAGCGCCGGCTGGGGCCGGGCGTGCGGCTCACCGCCAGCATCCCACCCAGCAGGATCTCCCAGAAGCGCGCGGGCAGCAGATAGAAGGCGGCGCTCGGCGCGTGCGAGACCGCCCACTCGCTGACCAGCAGGGAAATCAGGAACAGCGGGGCCAGGAAGGTGACGTAGCGCTTGCGCAGGAGCGCGCAGATGCCGACCAGCAGATAAGGCACGACCAGGTAGAACTGTTCCTCGACCGACAGCGACCAGGTGTGGAGCAGGGGCTTGAACTCCGATGCGCCGTCGAAATAGCCGGACACCTTCCAGAAGTAGACGTTCGAGACGAACGCCACCGAGGACAGCAAGCTGCGGCCGAAGCTGGCCAGATCGGGCGGCATCAAGACCAGCGCCGAGAGCGCCGAGGCCACCGCGAACATCGCGAACAGGGCCGGCAGGATGCGCCGGCAGCGCCGCTCGTAGAAGCGCAGCACCGAGAAGTCGCCGCGATCCAGCTCCTTGATGATCAGCGAGCAGATCAAGAAGCCGGAGATCACGAAGAATACATCCACCCCGACGAAGCCACCCTTCAGGCCCAGGAGATTGGCGTGAAAGAGGACGACGGGGAGGACAGCGATGGCGCGAAGGCCGTCAATGTCGGCGCGATAGCGGATGCTCACGTGAGGCCACCTGAAGTGCGGGAATCTCTGGGAAATTACAGTATGTCTCCTATTGCGACGGGCGCCACTGGGGCTAAAAACGTGCAGCGGAAGGCGACGTGGCGCTCCGGGTGAGGCGTTGTCGCTTCCGGATTGTCTCGATTCGGTTGATTGTGGAAGATTATCCTGTATGCGTTCAGGATCGCGCCCGGCTGCCGATCACTGACGTGGATAGAAGGGACGCTCAGAGAGATTCATTCATGCAACACGGCAGGTTCAAGCTGGGACGGTGGGGCTTCGCGCTGGTGCCGTTGCTCGGGTGCGGGGCAGGCGACTCACGCCCGGCGCCCTCGGCGAATTTGGATGGCGATGGCCCGCCCAGCTCGCTGCATCAGACGGCCGTGGACGAGTGCTCCACGCCCGAGACCGGTTGCCCCTGCGAAGAGGAAGGCGAGCAGCTCGACTGCGGCACCGTGAGCGAGCACCGCGGCGACTATGTGATCTGCAGACCCGGCGCCCGCACCTGCAGCGGCGGCGTCTGGGGCGAGTGCACAGCGAGCACCGCGATCGAGGACGCCACCATCGTCGACGCGAACTGAGGCGCTGCGCCGCGTCGTGACCCCCGCGTCCGCGTCGGACGGCGGGGGTTTGCATTCCATTCGACACGGATTCTTACGCGCGAGTTGTCGGCTGGGCGCGGAGAGCTGGGGTATCTCGGGGCGCTCCCGACCGGGTGCTTGACTCCACTTCGACGCCTACGGACCATCGCGGCCATGAAGCGATGGTCCATGAAGGGATGGTTCGGCAGCTGGATGATCCTGGCGGCCGCGGGCAGCGCGTGCTCTTCCGATGACGGGTCCGGTACGACGCCGTCGACGCAGCCGTTCGCCAACACCCCGGGCAGCCCGTCTGGATCCATGACACCGGACGCGCCCGGCGGCGACAACGCCGGCCCCGCCGGCAATTCAGGCGCCAATCCCGGCAGCGGCGCGGGCGAGGCAAACGCGGGCAACCTCCCGCTCGACAGGATGCCCGGAGCGCCCGGGGCCATGCCCGGCAGCGATCCGAACGCGGTGCAGCAGGCGCTGCCGCGCAGCACGCCCGAGGCGCAGGGCCTGAGCTCGGCAGACGTGCTGAAGCTGGTCGACGCGCTGGACACGACGGTGCACGAGATCCACAGCTTCCTGCTGCTGCGCCACGGCCAGGTCGTGGCCGAGGGCTTCTGGTCGCCGTACAGCGGCGATGACATCCAGGTGCTGTACTCCGGCAGCAAGAGCTTCAACGCCACGGCCATCGGCATGCTGGTCGACGACGGCAAGCTGAGCGTGGACGACCTGGTGGTCTCCCAGTTCCCGGATCTCGCGCCGGCGCAGCCCGACGCGAACATGGCCCGGATGACCATCAAGAACCTGCTGACGATGGCCACCGGGCATACGCAGGATACGATCGACGGCATGCGCCAGGCCGCCAACGGCGAGTGGGCGAAGGCGTTCCTGGCGACCAGCGTGCCCAACGCGCCCGGCAGCAACTTCCTCTACAACTCGGGCGCGGCGTACATGCTGAGCGCGATCGTGCAGCGCGCCAGCGGCCAGAGCGTGGACGAGTTCCTGACTCCGCGCCTGTTCGAGCCGCTGGGCATCCAGCGCCACCTCTGGGGCATGAGCCCCGAGGGCATCAACATGGGCGACGGCGGGCTCTCCGTGCGCACCGAGGACTTCGCCAAGCTCGGCCTTTTGTACCTGCAAGGAGGCCAGTGGAACGGCGCGCAGCTGCTGTCGGAGCAGTGGGTCACGGATGCCAGCTCCAAGCAGATCTCGAACGGCAACAACGACGGCAACTGGAGCTACGGCTACGGCTACCAGTTCTGGCGCAGCCCGATCGGGTTCCGCGCGGACGGCTCGCTCGGGCAGTATTCGTTCGTGATGCCGGAGCAGGACATCGTGCTGGCGATCACCAGCGGCACCAGCAACAGCGGCGGCACCGACACGCTGATGAAGACGGTGTTCGCCAACGTGCCGCCGGTGCAAGACGCTCCGCTGCCCGAAGACGGCGCGGCGCTGCAGGCGCTGAAGGACAGGCTGGCACAGCTCTCGTTGCCGCTGCCGAGCGGCGCCGACAGCTCCGGTATGGCCGCGCAGGTCAGCGGCGCGCGGTACACGGTGGCCGGCAACCCGCAGGGCATCACCGGCCTGAGCTTCGACTTCAACGCCACGCCCCCGGTCGTCACGATCGAGGACGCGGACGGCCCGCACGCCATCCCGGTCGGCATCGGCAGCTGGGTGCGCGGGCGCACGGGCTTCAAGAAGCGCATCAACGAGCTGTATGACACGCCCGAGCAGGGCATCGCGGCGCGCGGTGCCTGGAGCGCCGATGACACCTTCAACGCGCGCATGGTGTTCACCGAGACGCCCTACACCGCGATCACGAATTTCAAGTTCGCGGGCAATCAGGTCACGCTCGACGTCTCGTACAACATCCGCTGGGGCAGCCTGACGGAGCAGCAGGTCGTGGGCACGCGCTGACCGCGGCAGCCCCGTCCGTTGAAGCGCGCCGCCCGAGAGGGCGGCGCGTCGAGCTCGCGGCGATCGGCAGCGCGCTGGGCGCGTTGCTGATCCTGTCGCTTTGCGCCTGGCGGCTGCGTTGCATCGGGCTCGGCCCCGATCCAGACACGGACGCCTACGGGCACTTCGTGATCGCTCGACAGTTCCTGGAGACGCCCGGGGACCTGGCGATCCACTGGGTGTGGCTGCCGCTGTACCACCTGCTCCTGGCGGCGGGCATCGCGCTGGGCGCGGGCCTGGATCAGCTGCGGTACGCCAACGCGCTGCTGAGCACGGCGACGCCGCTGCTCCTCTGGTGGGGGGCGGGACGTTTGTCTGCGCGCGCCGGCAAAGCCGGCTTCGAAGCGCGCTGGCTGCCGCCGCTGGCCGGGGTGCTGGCGGCGGCCGCGCCGATCGTGGTGACGATGGGCACCACGGCGCAGCCCGAGTCGCTGTTTGCGCTGCTCCTGCTGGGCACTGCGTTGCTGCTGGCGCGGGAGCGGTTTGCCTGGGCGGCGGTTGTGCTGTGCGCAGCGGTCTTACTGCGCTACGAGGCCTGGGCGGTGGCCGCGGCCGTGGGCGCGCTGCTCTCGTGGCGGTGGCGGAAAGGCGCGCCATCGTCCCGCGGCGCGCTCGCCTGCCTGGTCGCGCCGGGGCTGAGCGTGCTCCTCTGGGCGCTGCTGCGGCGGCTCGGCGGCGAGCAGTGGTTCGGCTTCTTGCGCCAGAACCAGAGCTTTGCGGAAGCCGCGCGGGCGCGGGCGCCCGAGCTCGGCTGGTCGGAGATCGCGCGCGGGCTGGAAGCGGCGCCGCTCTGGGCCTGGTCGCTCGGGCTCCTGGCATTGCTTTGTGGGCTGCGCCGCACGTGGCGGCTGACCAGCGGTTGGTTCGTGCTGCCGCCGCTGTCGATCGCGGCCTTCTTGGCGCTGGGTTGGCTGACGCGCTCGCATCTCGGGCTGACGCGGCACTGGGTCTGTCTGGTGCCGTTCGCCGCGCTGGGCGCGGC
>DASTRX010000204.1:0-18954 GCA_035760985.1 Polyangiaceae bacterium | reverse complement strand
GGCGCGGGGTGCCCCGACTTGCGGCACCCGCGCGGAGCGCGTTTTGTTCGCTGCGGCCGGACCGCATGCTGAGTAGCATGCCGGCCATGACTTCGATGGTGGTGGGCAGAGGTGAATCGGGGACCTCATGGGCGCTCGCGGTGGGCTCGCCGGTGCCAGCGGTGCCGCTGGGCGATGCCACTCTGGATGCCGCGCTCCGCTACTTCGGAATGCATGGTCTGCGCTCCGCCGCGCTGGGCGAGGTCGCGCGCTCGGCGGACCTGGATCTCCAGCAGCTGAGGCGGCGGTACCCCACGCCACGGTCCCTGGCGCTGGGCATCTTCGAGCGCATGCTGGACCTGCAGCGCGAGCAGCTCGAGCAGCACCACAAGCGCGGCGTGCCGCTCGGCGAGCGCCTTCAGCGCTGGTTCGAGCTGGAGCTTCAGCTGCTCGAGCCCTGCAAGGCGCTGGTGCGCGGCTGGTTGCTCGAGAGCATCAGTCCGCTGTCGCCGGCGGCCTGGCTTCAGGCGCCGCTGGCGTTTCGCTACCGCGCGCAGCTCCAGCGCGAGTTCGAGCTCGCGCGCCAGCGGGGGGAGATCTCCGGATGGGTCTGGCCTTCGATCGCTGCCGCCGGCTTCGTCAGCTTGCGGCGCAGTCTGGTCTCGATCTGGCTGGGGGATGACTCGGGCGCGGCGGCTCGGACCTTGCCCTTCGCGCGCGGCGAGATCGCTGCGTTCGTGCGCCTGCTCGCTCCCTGGCCCGGCCTGGAGGAGGCGCGCCCCGCGCACCGATCCATCCCCGTGGGTGAGCCGCGCGCGCTCCCGGCGCCCAGCGAGCCCGCGCCGGAGCCGGCGCGCGCACTGCCGCCGCCCGCGGCTGCGGTCGGCCCCAGTCTCGCGGTCGTGGAAGAGTCCGCCGCGGCAGCGCTGCAGCCGGCAGTCGAGCCGTCGGAAGCCGTGCCGCCGACCGCGGTGGATGCGGCGGTCGCGCAGGCCCCCGCCGTCCTCGGCGCGCTGGCGCAGCCCGAGCTCGCGCCGGAGCCGCTGGTCAGCTCGGAGCCGGAAGAAGAAGCGAGCCCCCCGGAGTCCGCGCGCCTCGAGCCGATCGCGCCCGCTCCCGTCCAGCCCGGTGGCGACAAAGCCCCGGCGCGCGCCAAGCGCAGACCCCGCGGGAAGCGCTCCAAGCACTAGCCCGATCTTCGGCGAAAACGCGGGCTTCGGAACGGCCCGGAGCGCGCCGCAGCCCGTGAACGGAACAGCCTCACGAGCGGCCTGCCGTTGCACTGAAAATATCGAAGCGAGCAGCGCGGGGCGCCGGCATGCCGGAATCATGGAAAAACGTTTTTCTCGGCGCCGCTTTTTGACAAAGTGCAGAGCGACTTAGAGAAGTGGCTCGAGCCGAATCACTCGGCTTCGCCCCTTCGGCTTCAAGGAGAACCTCGCCATGCACCTGAGACGCTTCACCCTCGTGAGCCTTGCCGCGCCCATCTTGTTCGCTGCTTGCTCGAGCGACAACAGCGCACGCGAGGCCGCCAGCGGGGTCCAGGGCGTGGGCACGGATCAGAGCATGGGCGAGTTGCAGCCGTCCGGCGACCAGGACATGAGCGTTGGAAGCGGTTCCGGCGGCAGCGAAGGGCAGAGCACGGAGCTTCCGCTCCAGCCAGCAGCGCCGATCGCCCCGCTGGGCGCGGTGGAGAATCGAGGCGGCGACTGCGAGGTGGCCGCCTTGCCCGCGGGCAACACCTTGCCGATGTCACCCAACCTGCCTGATCCGTTCACGAAGCTGGACGGCACTCGGATCACGAAGAAGAGCGACTGGGTGTGCCGCCGGCAGGAGATCCTGAAGCAGGCGTATCAGTACATCTATGGCGAGAAGCCGCCGAAGCCGGACAGCGTCACGGGGACGGTGAGCGACACGCAGGTCACCGTCAACATCGAGCAGGGCGGCCAGACCCAGACCTTCAGCGCGACCATCACGCTGCCGGCGGGGCAGGGGCCGTTCCCCGCGGTCATCTCCTTCAGCGGCAGCGGTCCCACCCAGCAGATCGCAGGCATGGGCGTGGCCGTGATCAACTTCAGCCAGAGCGCTGTCGGCAACCGGAACAGCGGCATCTTCGGCACGCTCTACCCGAACAACTCGGCCGGCGATCTCGTCGCCTGGGCCTGGGGAGCGAGCCGCATCGTCGACGTCCTGCAAGCTGCAGACAACACGATCATCGATTCCAAGAGGCTGGCCGTCACGGGCTGCTCGTTCCTGGGCAAGGCCGCGTTCGCGACCGGAGCCCTCGACGAACGCTTCGTGCTGACCATTCCGCTCGAGTCCGGCATCGGCGGGGTGCCTTCCTACAAGATCGTGCCACAGCTCGAGCCGAATCCCACCGGCGCGGGAGATGGCCCCGAGCAGCCCCAGCATGCGATCAACAACGGCTGGTTGCCGAGCAGCTCGCTCGTGGCGAGCCCGCAGCAGCTGCCGGTCGACACCCACGAGATCATCGGCCTGATCGCCCCGCGCGGCCTGCTCGTGTTGGGCAACACCGGCACTCAGGGCCAGTACTACAAGAACCTGGACTTCCGCAGCGAACACGCCACGGCCGTCGCGGGCAAGGAGATCTACACGGCGCTCGGTGCCGCGGACCGCATGTCGTACGACTCCCGCGCCGTCAACCACTGCCAGAACACCGACCGCTTCACGGAAGCGGTGCAGGCGAGCGTTGGCCGATTCCTGCTCGGCAACGACAGTCCCACCGGCACGTTCACCACCGACTGGCCTGATGTCCAAGTCGCCCCTGATCAGTGGAAAGACTGGACGACACCGACGCTCGAAGGCGAGCTGCCCTGAGCCGCTCCGTTCGCACGAGCTAGATCAGGTCGGCTCGTCCATCGAAACACCGGAGGCACGAACCGGGGCCGGGATTCCTCCGGTCGCGACGCGACACTGGTTAAAGTGGCGCCATGCCGCTTGCTGGTCTGCTGCTGCTCCCCTTCATCGGCAGCTTGCTCTCGGCGATCCTGCCGACGAGAGCTCGAACCGTGCTCGCGGGCTGGGCGGGGCTGGTCTCGACGGCCGCCGCGGCCTGGGTCCTTCTGCTCTTCCCCCGGGTGAAGGGCGGAGGCGTCCTCCGTCAGGAGATCGAGTGGCTGCCCTCCGCGGGGCTCAACTTGATCCTGAGGGTCGACGGCCTCGCCTGGATGTTCGCGCTGCTCGTCACCGTCGGCGGCGCGCTCATCTGTCTTTATGCCCGCTACTACATGTCTCCCGACGACCCCGTGGCGCGCTTCTACTCGTGCTTCCTGGCGTTCATGGGGGCGATGCTCGGGCTGGTCCTGTCCGGCAACCTCGTCCAGCTGGTCCTGTTCTGGGAGCTCACGAGCCTGGTCTCGTTCCTGCTGATCGGCTACTGGCACCACCGCGTGGATGCGCGGCGCGGCGCGCGCATGGCCCTGAGCGTGACGGCGCTGGGCGGTCTCGCACTGCTGGGCGGCGTGATCGTGCTGGGCCACATCGTCGGTAGCTACGAGCTGGAACGGATCCTGGCGTCCGGAGAGCAGATCCGGGCTCACCGACTGTATCCCGTCGCGCTGCTGCTGGTGCTGCTCGGCGCGTTCACCAAGAGCGCTCAGGTTCCGTTCCACATCTGGCTGCCCCGGGCGATGGTGGCGCCGACGCCGGCCTCCGCCTATCTGCACTCCGCGACGATGGTGAAAGCGGGGGTCTTTCTGCTCGCGAGGCTGTGGCTGGTGCTGTCGGGGACGGAGCTCTGGTTCTGGCTCGTGGGCGGCGTCGGCACGCTGACGCTGCTGCTCGGCGCGTACATCGCGATGTTTCAGCACGACCTGAAGCGAGTCCTGGCCTATTCGACCATCAGCCACCTCGGGCTGATCACGCTGCTGCTGGGGCTCAACAGCTCGCTCGCGGCCGTCGCTGCAGTGTTTCACATCATGAACCACGCGACGTTCAAGGCCTCGCTGTTCATGGCCGCCGGCATCGTCGATCACGAGACCGGTACGCGCGATATCCGGCGCCTCAGCGGGCTCATTCATGCCATGCCGATCACGGGCGCGCTGGCGCTCGTGGCGAGCGCGTCCATGGCCGGCGTGCCGCTCTTGAACGGCTTCCTCTCCAAGGAAATGTTCTTCGCGGAGACGGTCTTTCTGTCCTCCCATCCCTGGTTGGAGGTGAGCCTGCCCATTGCGGCGACCGTCGCAGGGGTCTTCGCGGTCGTCTACTCGCTGCGCTTCGGTTACGACGTGTTCTTCGGCGCGGCAACGAGCCGGCTGCCGCGAAAGCCGGAAGAACCGCCGCGCTGGATGCGCATTCCGATCGATCTGTTGGTGTTGATCTGTCTGGTCGTGGGCGTCGCGCCTGCCCGGGCGATCGGGCCGTCGCTGGCGGCGGCGGCAGCGCCCGTCGTCGGCGGTGAGCTGCCCGAGTACGATCTCGCGCTGTGGCACGGCTTCAACGCTCCGTTCGTGATGAGCCTGATCGCGATCGCCGGCGGTGTGCTGCTCCATCGCTTGCTGCGCAGGGCGCAGCGTCAGGGCCGCTTCAATGAAGTTCCGCTGCTCGCGCGCGTGAACGGCCGGCGCGCGTTCGAGAGCCTGCTCGTGGGGCTGACTCGCCTCTCGCGCGCAGCGCTGCGCGTCGTCGCCACGCGGCGCCTGCAGCCGCAGATGTTCGCGATCATCGCGGTGGCTGTGTTGCTCGGCAGCGCGTCGTTTCGAGGCTTGCCGCTCACCTGGGGCCATCGCGAGCGCTTGCCGGCGTCGCCCGCGTTCGCGCTCTTCTGGGGGATCGGCATGGCGTGCGCGCTGGGGGTAGCGATCAGCGGGAAGTTTCACCGGGTGGTCGCGCTGATCCTGATGAGCGGGGCCGGGCTCGTCACCTGCCTGACTTTTGCCTGGTTCTCGGCGCCCGATCTGGCGCTCACTCAGCTGGTGGTCGAGGTCGTCACGACGATGCTCTTTCTGCTGGGACTGCGCTGGCTCCCGATGCGCCTGGAGGAAGCGCACCGCAGCGTCGGGCTGAGGACGACGGGGCGCCGCGCTCGCGACCTGATGCTCGCTCTGGCCACGGGCTGCGGGCTTTCGGCCCTCTCTTACGCGCTGCTGACCCGCCCGGCTCCGCAGAGTATTTCGCCCTTCTTCTTGCACCGGGCCTTGCCGGAAGGAGGCGGCGCCAACGTCGTCAACGTGATGCTGGTCGATTTCCGTGCTTTGGACACCATCGGCGAGATCACGGTGCTGGGGGCGGTGGCGCTGACCGTCTTCGCCCTGTTGCGGCGCTTTCGCCCGCCGGCGGAGAGCATCGACCGCCCGCATCAGCAGCAGGCGCTGCCCGCTGACGTCGTCACCGACCTGGTGAACCCCCGCGCCACGGACGATATCGGGCGAGGATACTTGATGGTGCCGGCGATCATCAGCCGCTGGCTGCTGCCCGTCGCGTTGCTGGTGGCGGTTCATCTGTTGCTGCGCGGCCACAATGAACCGGGCGGCGGCTTCGTGGCGGGGCTGATCGTGGCGGTGGCGCTGATCATGCAATACCTGGTGTTCGGCACGCACTGGGTCGAAGCCCGGGTCAAGCTCCTGCCGCTGCGCTGGATCGGGGCGGGGCTGCTCTTGGCGGTGATGACCGGCCTCGGCGCGCTCGCCGCGGGGTATCCCTTTCTCACGACGCACACGCTGCACGCCACGCTGCCGGTGATCGGTGAAGTCCACCTGCCGAGCGCCACGTTCTTCGACCTGGGCGTGTTCGCCGTCGTCGTCGGCGCGACTTTGCTGATCCTCACTGCGCTCGCCCACCAGTCGGTCCGGGCGCACCGCAGGCCCGGCGCCAGGGGCCAGCGCTCCAGCGCAGCGGAGGCCAGCTAGTGGAGGCCAGCTAGTGGAGGCCGTACTCGCGCTCGTGATCGGCGTGCTCGGGGGGGCGGCGGTGTGGCTGGTCCTGCGGCCTCGAACATTCCAGGTGCTCCTGGGGCTGGCGCTGTTCTCGTACGCGGTGAACCTGTTCATCTTCAGCATGGGCAGCCTGTTCATCGGCAAGCCGCCGATCGTGGCGGCCGAGCTCGCGCCGGATCTCGAGCACTACACCGATCCGATGCCGCAGGCGCTCGTGCTCACTGCCATCGTGATCGGCTTCGCCACCACGGCGCTCTTCCTCGTCGTCCTGCTCGCCGCGCGCGGGCTGAGCGGCACCGATCACGTGGACGGCACCAAGGAGCAACGATGAAGCCGGAGCTGGCCCACCTGATCGTGGTGCCGATCGTCCTGCCGCTGCTGGTCACCGCGCTGTTGCTGTTGCTCGGCGCCAGGCGCCGGCGGCTCGGGTCGCTGATCCACGTGGGCGCGGCGCTGGCGAACCTGCTGGTGGCGCTGGAGATCCTGCGGCGCATCCACGCGGATGGGCTGCCAGGGGCCGTGAAGGTCTACCTCGCCGGGAACTGGCCGGCGCATTTCGGGATTGTGCTGGTCGCGGACCGCCTGTCCGCGCTGATGCTGGTGCTGACCGGCGTCGTGGGCCTGGCCGCCGCCGTGTACTCCAGCGCCGCCTGGGGCCGGGTGAGCGTCTTCTTCTTTCCGTTGTTTCAGATTCAGCTCATGGGCTTGAACGGAGCGTTCCTCACCGGGGACCTCTTCAACCTGTTCGTCTTCTTCGAGGTGCTGCTGGCGGCGTCGTACGGCCTGCAGCTGCACGGGTCGGGGCGTTCGCGGGTCCGCGCAGGCTTGCACTACATCGCAGTGAACCTGCTGGCGTCTGCGCTGTTCCTGGTCGGCCTGGCGATCTTGTATGGCATCCTGGGGACGCTCTCGATGGCGGACATCGCGCTGAAAGTCCCGCGCGTCCCGCAATCCGATCGCGGCCTGTTGCACGCGGGCGCCGCGATCTTGGCCGTGGCGTTCTTCACGAAGGCCGCCATGTGGCCGCTCGGCTCCTGGCTGGTGCCGGCGTACCGGACGGCGAGCGCGCCGGTCGGGGCGATCTTCGCGTTGATGACCAAGGTCGGCGTCTACACGCTGTTGCGCCTTTCGACGTTGCTGTTCTCCTCTTCCGCCGGTCCCTCGGCGCACCTGGGGGGCGCTGTCCTGCTCTATGGCGGGCTCTCGACCATCGGCTTCGGCGCCCTGGGCCTGATGGCATCGCTGCGACTGGGCCGAATCGCGGGCTTCTCGATCCTCGTTTCGTCCGGGACGTTGCTGGCCGCCATCGGCGTCGGCGAGGCATCGGTCACGTCGGCAGCGCTCTACTATTTGCTCAGCGCGACGCTGGCTGCGAGCGCGCTGTTCTTGCTCGTCGAGCTGGTCGAGCGCGCGGCCTCGGGTGAGGAGTCTCCGCTGCGCTACGCGCAGCTCGAGCTGGACGAGGACACGAACCTCGATGACGCGGAGGCGGCGCTGGTGGGCCGTGACATTCCCGTCTCCCTGGCGCTGCTCGGCCTCGCCTTCATGGCCTGCGTGCTGATCGTCTCCGGCCTGCCGCCGCTCTCGGGGTTCGTCGCGAAGCTCCAGCTGATGATGGCCTTGTTCAACCCCGGAGGAGCGCAGGTCGCGCACGAGCCAACGGCCGTGACCTGGTGCTTCTGCGGGCTCCTGCTGTTGTCGGGCCTCAGCGCGACGGTCTCCCTGTCGAGGGCGGGAATCCAGCAGGTCTGGTCGACGGCGGACCATCCAGCGCGCCGCTGGAAGGTCGTGGAGGTCGCGCCCGTCCTCGCGCTCATCTCGGCCGCTGGCTGGCTCACGCTGAGCGCGGAGCCCGTCCTGCACTACACGCGCGCCGCGGCCGAAGCGCTGTACGATCCGAGAGGGTACGTCGAGGCCGTGCTGTCGACGAAGCCCGTGCCGGGGCCTGCGTCCGGCGCGGGCGAGGAGGAAGCGCCATGATCCTGCGCCGGATCGTGCCCGCACCGTTGCAGTCCGCTCTGCTGTTCGCGCTGTGGCTGGTGCTGGCACGCTCGCTGAGTCCAGGCCAGATCCTGCTGGGCCTGGCGCTTGCGCTCCTCCTGCCACGGCTGACTGCGCCGCTGCGGGTCAGGGCGCGCCTGCGCCGCCCGCTGCGCTTCTTGCGCTACGTCGCGACCGTCGCCCGGGACGTGCTGAGCTCCAATCTCCAGGTGGCCAGCGGCATCGTCGCCTGGCCCTGGCGGCGGCCCCGCTCGCGCTTCGTGATCATCCCGCTCGAGCTGCGTGATCCCGTGGGGCTGGCCGTGCTGGCCATGGTGACCACGATCGTGCCGGGCACCGTCTGGTCGGAGATCGCCCTCGACCGCAGCCGCCTCCTGCTGCACGTGTGGGATGTCAACGAAGAGGAGGCCTTCATCCAGCGTTTCAAGGCGCGCTACGAACAGCCGCTCCGGGAGATCTTTGAATGAGCTCACTGCTTTCCGGCGCCTGCACATTTGCGCTCGGCAGCTACGCCGTCGCCTCGGTGGTCGTCGTCGCGCGCCTGATCGGCGGGCCGCGCGCTCAGGACCGTGTGCTGGCGCTCGACCTGCTCTACCTCCATGGAATGCTGGCGATGCTGGTGCTCGGCATCCGTTACCAGAGCGACATCTATTTCGAGGGCGCGCTGCTGATCGCCTTGTTCGGCTTCGTCAGCTCCTCTGCGCTGGCGAAGTTCCTGCTGCGTGGCGAGGTGATGGAATGAGCGTCGAGATGCCTCTCTGGGCGCAGCTCGTCGTGGCGCTGTTGCTCGTGTGCAGCGGCCTGTTGGTCCTGATCTCGGCGACGGGCCTGGTGCTGCTCCAGGATTTCTTTCAGCGCATGCATCCGCCGGCGATCGCCTACACGCTGGGCAGCTGGTGCGTGGCCCTGGCGGGCATGGTCTGCTTCTCGGTGATCGAATCAGGCCCCGCGCTCCATCCGGGGCTGATCAGCATCCTGCTCGCGTTCAGCGTCCCCGTGACGACGGTGCTGCTGGCGCGAGCCTCGCTGTTTCGCCGGCGCGCGGCCGGAATCGAAGGTACGCCGCCGCCCCTGAGCGCGCCCGCCGGCTCCGCCAGTGAAGTCGAGAGTCCCGTGGCTTCACGCCCGTGAGGCCCTCGGTCAGCGCTTCGAGCGGCTGGGCGGCACCACCAGAACGTCGCAGCGTACTTCCCGGAGGACGTCGCCTGCCACCGTGCCCAGGAACATCTGCGCCACGCCGGAGTGGCCACGGGAGCCCAGCACGAGCAGGTCCCGCTCGGTCTTGTTCACGGCCGCTTCGATCATGGTTCGCGGCGAGCCGTAGCGAACGTGCGCCTTCCAGACAGGCGCTTGCTCCGGAGGCACTCTGGCTCGAGACACGGCGCCCGCGAGCAGTTTCTCCAGCTCCAGCCAAGCCTGGCGCCGGAGCTCCTGTTCCCGCTCCTGGATTGCGTCCAGTGTCAGGTGCGAATGGACCATGCCGCGATAGGGGTCGGCGAAGGCGTGGATGATCAGCACGGGTGAGCGCACGCTCGGCAGGATCCGGCAAAACGTCCCGACCACTCGCGTGGCGGCGTCGTCGAGATCCAGAGCGAGCGCCGGACGCCGGTAGAAATCGCGTGCCGGACGTCGAACCACGAGCACGGGAATCCGGGCGCGCCGCGTGACGCGCTCCGCGGTCGAGCCCAGGAACGCATCGCGGAACGGTCTGCGGCCGCCCCGGCCCATGACGATCAGCTCGGCCCGATTCGCCCCTGCTCTCGCCGAGATCTCCTTCGCAGCGCTGCCGATGGCCACGACGGGTACGACGCTGACGGTCCCGGGCAGGGACCTGGCGAGCTGGCGCACCTCACCTTCGAGCTGTTTGTTCGCCGCCCGCGCGGCGCTTTGTTGGTCGCGAAGCGACAGACCCGATGGCACCACGTGGAGAACCGTGATCGCCGCATCTTCGGCCAGGGGCAGCATGGCCACACGCGCGAGCACGCGATCGGAGCTGGGGGACAAGTCGATCGGCGCGAGCACGGATCGCAGCGGCTGAGACGCCAGGGTGCTCCTCTGGCTGGCGCTCCTCTCGCTGGCAATGCCGTCTCGAGCCCGGGGGGCGGCCATTCAGAGATGGAAGTCGCCGGCCTGCTCCGGCTGGTAGACGACCTCGACGACGCGCAGACGTTTCGCCTGACCTGCCGGGAGCGGCCATTCGATCGTCTCGCCGACCGCGAGCCCCAGAAGCGCACTTCCGACCGGGGCGAGCACGGAAATCCGCCCGCGCGCGGCGGTGACCTGAACGCGGCTCTGTTTCTCTGGGCTCGCGCCACCGGCCGGCGAGCGCGACGCTGTCGAGCTACCGAGATGGCCTGTCATGCTCCCTCCTGAATGCCTGACATGGCTACCACTTGAGGCTCGAATGCGGTGACGTCAAGACGACCGCCCGGCGTGCCTGCGTCGCGGAAGATCCGGGCCAGGACTCGGTTTCGTCATGTCGCACTGGGGCGTTTGCCGCGAGGGGAGGCTCGGGTACGGTTGCTCCCGATGCGCTATCTCACGCTCGTCGCCGACTACGATGGCACACTGGCAGACCGGGATCGGATCTCCGAGCAGACGGCGCAGGCGCTCGAGCGGTTGCGCGCCTCGGGGCGGCGCGCGATCATGGTCACCGGTCGGAGGCTGGATGACCTGCTGGCGGTCTGCGGCCAGCCCAAGCTCTTCGACCTGATCGTCGCCGAGAACGGCGCCGTCATCTACGATCCCGGCACGCGCAAGGAGACCGTCCTGGGCAACCCTCCCTCCAAGGCGCTGCTGAGAGCGTTGCGCGCCCGCTCGGTCGTCCCGCTCGAGATCGGCGAGGTCATCGTGGCGACGCTCGAGCCCCAGCGGGCGGCGGTTCAGAATGTGGTGTGGGAGCTCGGCCTCGAGCTTCAGGTGATCGGCAACCGCGGTGCCGTCATGATTTTGCCGGCCGGCATCAACAAGGCGAGCGGACTGGAGTGTGCGCTGCGCAAGCTCGGTCTCTCGCGGCACGAGGCGGTCGGCATCGGCGATGCCGAAAACGACCATTCGTTCCTGGAGCGATGCGAGTGCGCGGTTGCCGTGGCAAATGCGACAAGCTCGCTCAAAGAGAACGTGGTGCACGTCACGGCGCACGCCAACGGCGCTGGCGTGCGCGAGCTGATCGACGATCTGATTGAGGACGATCTCGAGCGCCTGGAGGAGCGCATCGATCGCAACCAGCTCCTGCTCGGCCGGCGCCTGGACGGCACTCCGCTGCGCATCCCCCCCTATGGACGCAATATCCTGATCGCCGGACCCTCGGGCAGCGGCAAGTCGACGCTGGCAGCCGGCCTGATCGAGCGCCTGATCGAGAAAGACTACCAGGTCTGTATCGTGGACCCCGAGGGGGACTACGGCACCCTGCAGGAGCTCGTCGCCCTGGGCAATCAGCGGCGGGCTCCCAGTATCAGCGAGGTTCTAGCCATTCTCGAGGATCCGAAGGTGAACCTGAGCATCAATCTGCTCGGCATTCAGCTCGCCGATCGTCCCGAGTTTCTCGCGCAGATGATGCCCCATGTGCAGGCGTTGCGCATGCGTACGGGCCGGCCACATTGGCTCGTGCTGGACGAGGCGCACCACATGCTGCCCGGCTCTGGAGGCCCTGCCGATTCGGCGCTGCCCCGGCAGCTCGGCGAGACTCTGCTGATCACCGTACATCCAGAGCATGTCTCGCCGGAGATGCTGTCCACGGTCGACGTGGTGATCGCGATCGGGATGGCGCCCGGGGATACCCTGGCGAGGTTCGCGCGCGCCACGAGCCGAGAACTGCTCTGGCCGGAGGCGCTGGGCCACCACGCTGGGCAGGTTGTCGTGTGGTTTGCCAGCGCCGGGCAGCCACCCTTCGCGATGCAGCCCGAGCCCGGGCGCGCGGAACGAATCCGGCATCACCGGAAGTACGCCGAGGGCGACCTGCGCTGGCACAGCTTTTATTTTCGTGGGCCCGAAGGCAGAACCAACCTCAAGGCGCACAACCTCGCGATGTTCTCGCATCTGGCCCGGGGCATCGACGAGGAGACCTGGATGTTCCACCTGAGGCGCGGCGACTATTCACGCTGGTTTCGCCATTCCATCCGCGATCTGCAGCTGGCGGAACAGGCCGAGCGCATCGAACGGCGCCAGGATCTCTCCCCGTGGCAAACGCGGCAGCTGATCGCTGAGCTGATTCAGGCTCGCTATACGCTGCCGGAGTGAGAGCGCCGCGCAAGGCCGGCTGCGTGAGGTCCAGCGCCGGGGTCACGATGGATCGCCGTCGGCGTCGCTGCGCCGCGGCCGTCGCTTGCGAAGCGGCGCGCTGGGGCTCGCGCCGCGGCGTTGCTGCGAGAAGAAGCGCACGAGCTCCGTGGAGGCGTCGGGGCCGAGCGGATCGGTGTAGGAGCCCTCCGGGCTGCCTCCGGACCAGGCGTGCGCGCCCTGGTGAATGGTCCATTGCTCGACGACGGTCTGCCCCTCCAGATCGGGAAACAGGCTGCGACTGTAGCGATGACCGCCAGGCACCTGACCGCTGCTCGTCTGTGCTCGCGCTCGGCCGGAACGCCCTGCGAGGCTGCTCTCGACCAGGCAATCCGCGTTGACGTGGTCCACCGTTGGATCGGCGTCCCCGTGGAAGACGATCATCGGCACGCTGCCCGAGCGGCTGCGCCGCTTCGCCGGCGAGCCGTGCTTCATGGCCTGGAACGCCGACACCACGTCCTTTGCCACGCCATAGGCCAAGCCGGAATGCACGCCGACGGCCGCGTACAGATCGGGATAGCAAGCGGCCATGACGGCGGCCATGGCGCCACCCGCGGAGAACCCAGCCACATGGACGCGCTCTCTCGCCAGCCCGTACTCGGCCACGATCTGGCTCGTCAGGCCGGCGATCAGGGACGGCTCCCCGGCGCCGCGGTGCTGATCGCTTGGCTTGAACCAGTTCCAGTAGCGCATGGGATTGGCCGCGACCGATTGCTCCGGATACAGGACGAGGAAGGTGTGCCGTTCGGCGAGCTCGTTCATGCGAGTGCCGGCGGCGAAGTCCTCGGCGGTCTGTGTGCCACCATGCAGCAGGACGATCAGCGGCGCCGGCTCACCCGCGTAGCCGCTCGGAACATATAACCTGTATTCACGCTCGCCCGCGCTGTTGGCGTACGCCCCGTCGAGCCAGCGCCCGGGCAGCTCCGGGCGCGGCTCGGCAGGCGTCGCCAGCGGGCCCTGTTGGCGCAAGCGCGAGAGCAGGCTCTCGAGCCCCGCCGTGCCAGGAAGCTGGCCTTGCAGCATGCCCAGGCCGCGCCGGGATCCGGCGGCTGGCTGGTGCTGGAACGCTGATCGGGCCCAGCCGGGCTGCGCGCGCGCAGCGATCGGCTTACCCTGCAGCAGAGCGGTTGCCTCTGCCAGCTTGCCTTCGCGAACCAGGCGCGTCGCCTCCGTCATCGTCTCGAGCGAGTGCTGTTGGATCATGAGATGGGTTCCTCTTTTTTGCTCCGAATGCGGAGCTGCTCGGCGTCACACGATTCGATCGGCGAGGGCTGCTTTCACTGCCTCGCTCGCGCGAAAGGCACCGAGCACTTCCACGGAGGCGATGGTCGCCCGAGCCAGATCTGCGGGCACATCGTTCGCGATCGACGCCAGCCCGAGCACGCGAACGTCGATCCTCTTCCCGGCGGCGCGCAGCTCCTCGAGCTCGCGCCGGGTGTAGTGCCTCGTGCCCAGCGCGAGCGTCTTGCGGGCGACCGTTTGTTCAACCGCTGTTGCTCGCGTGGCGAGCTGCGCGCGGATCGCGCCGCGGATGAACTCGGTACGGTTCGCGTAGAAGCCCTCGCGCACCAACAGGTCGATTTCACCGAGATCCACCACGCCCACGTTGACGGTGATCTTTTCAGTTCGCTCGATCTCTCCCGTTGCCGCCATCCGTAAACCATCTGTCCACCATCCGTGCAGATGGCAACCGGAGTATGCTTCGCGATCGAGATCTGATGCAAAACGCCCCCAGGTTGTGCCGCGCGCGGAGCGGGCGGGTGCGTCGACGCCCGCGCTCTCACAGATCGACGTCCAGCCCGGTGCTCAGGTTGCCGGAGATGCCGAGCTGGAGCACCGCGATGAAGCGGTCGTACCAGATGTTGTAGTAGTCCTGCCCCTGGTAGTAGGCGGCATAGAAGCCCACGTCGATCGATGGCGGACGGATCGCGTACTTTACCGTGAGCGGGAAGCGCGCGAAGAACGTGCTGGCGTTGGTCGGCTTCTGCAGTTCGCTGACGATCGCCGTCAAGCCGAGGGACAGATCCGAAGCGTAGCGGCCGGAGTTCGAATATAGAATCGTCGCGAAGCGCAGGCGTGTGTTGCCATAGGTCGAGCGCTGGGCGGCGTTTTCGAACAAGCGCGGGTGCCACTCCAGTACGATCGAGTTCCAGCCGAAGAACGGGCTGTTCCAGAAGTTGGGGTAGGCGGCGAACTCGAAGTAGTTCGTGCCGAAGCTGCCGGTGTCGTGATTGTGCGAGCCGTCGGCGTTGTAGAACTCACCCGATTGACCGTTGGAGTGATGCAGGAAGGCAGCTGAAAAGTATGCAGTCGGGCCCGATGGGGACTCGTCGAACCAGAAGAAGGTCGTCAGCCGCGGCATGTAGCTCGGCGTTCTGACCGGAGCGGACTTCTCGGCGAACATCCTGAGGATGATCTTCGGGGTGAGATACAGCGCGACATGCCAGGAGCGCGGCAGCACGGAGAAGTTCGGTACCAGGTCCGCCTCAAAGACCAGCGGCTCGAGCCCGGTGATTCCGATCGGATACGTGACGTAGCTTCGCTCCAGGTTGGCGCGCACGATGTCCGCCAGCAACAGCTTGCGATCCTCTGCTGCTGGCGCTGCCGGCGTTGGCACTCCAGGGACGGGGTCTGCGCTGCAGGGACGGACTGAGCTGAGCATCGCGGCCAACAGCGCGCCCGCGTGACGAGGCATTCCAAACGCTAACATGCTCCACCGCGCACCGGCGAGGTTCATCAGCGGCTCATGATCCCACCGGGATGGTCGCGTTACGCCCGAGAAACGCGCGCCCCTCCGCATCCTCGGGGCGATGTTGAAAGCCTCGGGGCTGCAGGGCGGCGGCATCGAGCGAAGCCGTGCTGCACCGAGTTGGCACGGCAAATGGTGCCGCCAGTATTTTTGGCTGAGTTGCGGCTGATAATAACGCAGCTCGGGCGCCACTGACAGGGCATGAGCCTGCCCCAGATGCAGTGGGAATCGACAGCTCCAGCCTCGCGGCTGCCAGGTCTCGACCGGCCCCCGCCTCACCGCGGCAAGAACTTTCTTCATGAGCTGCTGGTGGAAATGTCGGTGCGCGGAACACGCAGCCCCGGCAGTAAATGGCTGAAAGTGATCGGCCAGGAGCTGGAGCGAACGCTGAAGTACCTGCTCGGCCCGGACGCTCCGCTCCCGCAGTTGCTGGAGAGCGCGCGGTTTCAGGCACTCAGCGCCTGGCCGCCGCCCAGCGAGCAACCGTTCAACATCTGGCTGCGCAGCATCGCGAGCGGAGTGGCGCTGAGCCATCTGAAGGGCGCCGCGCCGGCGATCACGAAAGAGCGCGAGGACGCGCGCCCCGGCGGCATTCGCGAGGTGCTATCGCACCTGTACGCGCGGCTGCGTGCCGCGCGGCCCCAGGAGCAGCTCGCATTCGCCCTGCTCGATCTGAGCGGCAGCTCCGTGAGTGAGGCTGCGGCGGTGCTGCGCGCGCCGCCGGCGACCATCATCCAGCGCGCCGCGCGCGTGCGCCGCCAGCTTTTGTTCGCGGCGCGCCGAGACGCGCTGCTGCTCCGATATCTGTGCCTGGCGCTGCGCTGGCAAGCCATCTCGGGCAGCGGCACGGCGCGGTGCGCTGAGGTCCGCCGCTGTCGCGGAGATCACGGCGCGCCGACGGCGACCGCGTCTGCAGCCCTGCGCTGGTCTCTCCAGCGCCTCAGCCAGCACTCCAGTGAACCCCTGCCCGAGCCGCCCAGCACCAAGCTCAGCAGCCCGACGAGATAGAGCAGGTTCAGCTCGTAGCCGGGGGGGCCGAACTGGGCGCCCGCCGCGTCCACCGCGCGCAGCTTGACGGACGAGAACCCGTACGGAAGATGCACGGCGAACATCGCTGTCAACATCACGACGGCGAGCGGCAGGCTCCATGCCGTCACGAACAGCCCGGCCAGGATCGAGAGCCCGCCGAGCAGCTCGAACAGCGCTGTCGCCCAGGCGGCCCAGTGCGGGGCGGGAACGCCGAGCGCCGCCAGTACGACAGCGAACTGTTCCGGGCCGCGCTCGAGCTTGGCCAGTCCGTGAGCCGCGAGACCGAAGCCGAGCAAGAGCCGCAACGGCAGCTGTGACCAGCCGCGATCCGCCATGCGCTTTTGAAACTCCATCATAGGTGCATCCTCCTGGCCCTGGTGCGCTGTGGACCTGCCCGGGGTTACGTCGCGAAGAATTCTGCTCGAGCGATGTAACCGGCGGGCTCCTGCTGCGCATTTCGGGTGGAGCAGCCCTTGGATTCCGCAATCGAGCAGCGCCTGTCCGCGTGGATGGAACGGGCGCAGGCCGGAGATCGGCAGGCGTACGAGCGTCTGTTGACGGAGGTCATTCCCTACCTGCGTCGCTTCATCGGAAGTCAGCTGAGAGGCGGGGACGAAGTGGACGACGTCGTTCAAGACGTGCTGATTTCGATCCACCGCGACCGGCACACCTATGATCCGCTCCGGCCGTTCGGAGCCTGGATGTACGCCATCGCGCGGCACCGGTGGATCGACTGGGCGCGGCGGCGCCAGCGCCGGCTCGCTCGCGAAGAGCCGGGGGTAGCTCTGGAGAACGCGGTCGGCCTCGAGGCAACGTCACCCGAGCATGCGGCTCTCGCGACGTTGCGCCAGGCGTTCGCGCGCCTCTCCCCGATGCAACGCGAGGTGATTCAGCTACTGAAGCTGGAGGGCTGGTCCGTCCGGCAGGTGTCCCACAGCACAGGGCGGACGGAGTCCGCCGTCAAAGTGAGCGCGCATCGCGGCTATCAAGCGTTGCGCAAGTTGCTGGCAGGTGCAAGCGATGACGAATGAAGCACTGATTCGAGAGCTGGTGAGCGACGCGCAGCCGGTACATCGCCTGGCACCCCCCGGGCGCCGTTGCCAGCGCTGGCTGCTGCTGACGCTGGCGCTGCTCTCCGCCGCGCTGGCGTTCGGTGCGCGCGCGGATCTCGTGGAGCGCTGCCGGGAAGGGGCCTTCGTGCTCGATGGGCTGGGGCTGCTGCTGCTGGCGCTGCTGTCGGCGCGCAGCGCATTTCAGCTGAGCGTGCCGGCGCTGCACTCCCCGGCGACCTTCGGGCTCCCGCTCGCAGGAGCCGCGCTCTGGCTCGTGTCGCTCGCTGCTCGGGCGCTGGGAGCCGGAGCGCTCGACGCTGGCGTGGGCCTGGGCTGCGCGCTACGGATCGCGGCCCTCGGCACCCTGTCCTTGCTGGTGGGCTGGTGCCTGCAGCGCAGAGCGACGCGCCTGGCCGCGGGCTGGGCGGGCCTGTTCCTGGGGTTGGCTGCCTTTGCGTTCGCGGCGCTCGCCTGCCGTGCCTCGTGCGCGCGCGATGGCGTGTCACACCTCTTGTTTTGGCATTGCTTGCCGGTGCTCGCGCTGAGCGGGCTGGCCGCGCTCGCGGCTTGGAGCCGCTGGGGCAGCACTGTATCGATCGGGCGCTCCGAGTTCAGTCGTTGATTTGCGTCGATCAGAACATCATTTTGGGTCGCTACTTTGCTGCGCCACGCGGGACGCGTTGCGTACGGCGCCGCGGGCTTCCTAGAATGGCAGGCAACGTTTCCGCATCTCGTCGGATGCGGCGGGAGTAGAAACAATGACGCCAATCCTTCGCGCCCGTCGTCGCGGCGGGCCTGTTTGCCTGTCCGCGGTCGCGCTGCTCAGCCTGGCTTGTGGTGTATCGGGCGACGGCAGCGACCCGGTGGTCCCTGCGTTCGCGGGCTCCGCCACTGCTCCCGGCGCGGAGCCGGCTGCGCTGCCGCCCGCCGAGGAAGCGAACGCGCCGGCGGAAATGCCTCCGGCCGTGCCCGGCGCGACGGCAGCGCCGACAAGTCGCGGGGAAGGGCCCGACGAGGGCATCTCGCTCGCACCCATGTCACCCGTCGAAGGCACCGACGAGCCCGGCAGCGACTCGCCTGCCGCGACGCCCGAGATGCCAGCAGCGCCCGATGCCACGCCCCCGGAGCAACCCGGGCAGCCCGAGCAACCAGCCCCGGCTTCGCCGGATCGGCCCACGCGCGGCACGACCAACCTGTTCACCGACTTGCTCGGCATCCCGGTCGCCGAGGTCGATGACAGGGTGCGGCTGGTCGTCAACCGCCTCTTCGGCATCGGCACGAACGAGTCGGCGATCCCGCAGGCGAACACCGGCTACCGCATCTACTACCAGCTCCCGCAGGACCCGAGCCAGGCCTTCATCTGGTGCGCCGACGCCAACGACGTGCGCAGCGAAGGGCAGTCGTACGGGATGATGATCGCGGTGCAGATGAACATGCAGGCCGAGTTCGATCGCCTCTGGCGGTTTGCGCAGCAGCGCATGCAATTCGCGACCAACGACGCCTGGAACCGCTACTTCCGCTGGCAAGGCCAGGTGACTGCGAACGCCAACCAGATCAACGTGAACTTCGGCCAGAACGGGCCCGCGCCGGACGGCGACGAATATTTCGCCGCTGCGCTCTACCTCGCCGATCGTCGCTGGGGCTCCAACGGCGCGATCAACTACGAGCAAGAGGCAGACGCGATCGCCAGCGCCATGTTGAACAATGCGGGCGGCGGGCAGGGGCGCGTCCCGATCATCAACGCGCAATCGAACATGGTGGTGTTCTTTCCGCAGGGCAACTCGGCTGGTTTCAGCGACCCGAGCTATCACCTGCCGGCCTTCTACGAGCTGTTTGCGCAGGATGGCAACCCCGGGGACGCCGCTCGCTGGCGGCAGCTCGCCGAGGTGAGCCGGCAGTACTTCGTACGGGCCGCGAACGGGAACACCGGCCTGCACCCCGATTATGCCAACTTTGATGGCAGCCCCAACGC
>DASTRX010000203.1:0-76977 GCA_035760985.1 Polyangiaceae bacterium | reverse complement strand
GGCAAGATCCGGGCGCCCAGCAACCAGCCCGCGGCGCCCGGCGCGGGCCAGGCGCCGGATGTGCTGAACCTGGCGCAGGAGTGGAACGACTTCTGGCCGAGCAGCTCCGGTACCCCGCAGGACGAGCCCGAGATGCTGCAGCTGATCGCCTGGGCGCTCGACCACGTCGGGGACGAGCTACCCAGCACGGAGATCGCCGCGCGCGCGCAGGGCAACTACGTCTCCACCGACTCGGGCGCGGCCAAGCTGGTGGTCGGCTTGTGCGACAAGCCTCCGCAAGGCGGCGCGCTGGGCAAGCAGGTCGACGCCCTGCGCGAGCAGGCCAGCTCCAGCCAGGCCGTGCCGGTCGCCCTGCGCAGCTCCGAGTACCCGCGGCCCGGCTCCAGCCAGGTCTCACAGAAGCTGAAGGGCCTGCTGCAGGACGGCGGACGGCGCGTGGTCATCACCGACACCGAGTGGCGGCGCCTGCACGCGCTGCGCGGCTTCATGAGCCAGCGCCCGGACACCCCGGAGATGAAGGCTTGGCTGCAGCAGGATCGGCCGTTGCTGGGCGTATCCGCCATCCGCGAGATCCTCGATCTGGACGGCGACTCGGCGCCGCCCGCGAGCCCGCCGAAGGTGCAGAGCGCCGCCGAGCGCCCCGCGCCGCCCCCGCCCGCGCCCCTGCCGAGCCCGGCGAACGACACGGAGCCGTCCGGCGCCAGCTTCGTGATCGGCCAGACCCGCGCCTTGTCGCCCAGGCCCGTGAGCGCCTGCGCCGCCGACTTCGTCACCCACGCGGCCTTCCTCGGAACCACGAAGAGCGGCAAGACCACGCTCGCGCTCAACATCCTGGAGCAGCTGCTGGCGCGCCAGGTGCCGGTGTTGATGCTCGATCGCAAGGGCGACCTGTGCCGCTACGGCGCGGCCGAGTTCTGGCGTGAGCCGCTCGCGGACAGCGAGCTCGCCGCGCGCAAGGCGAGGCTTCAGCAAGCCCTCGACGTGCGCGTCTACACGCCCGGCGAGCCGCGCGGGCGCGCGCTCGATCTGGCGGTCATTCCCTCGGGCATGAAGGAGCTGCCCGCCCACGAACGCGGCATCGCCGCGCAGTCCGCGGCCTCGGCGCTGGGCTCGATGATGGGCTACGGCAAGTCGCAGGCCGATCGCACGCGGCTCAGCATTCTGGGCAAGGCCATCGAGCTCCTCGGACAGAACGCCTCGCCGCAGCCGCTGGGTATTCCCCAGCTGGTGAGCTTGCTCGACGACGAAGACCCCGACCTGGTGAGCGCCGTTGGCAAGCTCGACCCCAAGCACTTCCGCGCCCTGGTCGAGAACCTGGAGACGCTGCGCCTGCGCCATGATCACCTGCTGCGCAACGACGGTGAGCGCCTGGCGCCGGAAGAGCTCCTCGGCAAGGCGGCGCGCGGCAGCCGCACGCGACTGTCCGTGATCAGCACCAAGTTCATCGGCGACAACGCCGCGGTCGATTTCTGGGTGGCACGCCTGCTCGGCGAGCTCGCGCGCTGGGCGAGCCGCAATCCGGCGAACGCTCTGCAGGGCGTGCTGTTCCTGGACGAGGCCGACATTTACCTGCCCGCGCAGAGCAAGCCCGCAACCAAGGAACCCCTGCTGGACCTGCTCAAGCGCGGGCGCTCCGCCGGGCTCGGCGTGTTCCTGGCCACCCAGAGCCCGGGCGACCTCGACTACCGCTGCCGCGACAACATCCGCAGCTGGTTCGTGGGCAGGGTCGCGGAGAAGACCGCGGTCGACAAGATGAAGCCGCTGCTCTCGGAGAGCCGCATCCACTTCAGCTCGAAGCTGGCGCTGGCCAAGACCGGCGAGTTCTTCCGGCTGGAGGAGGGCGAGGTGCTGGAGTTCAAGGCCGGGCTCTCGCTGCTCGCGACGAGCCAGGTGCCGGAAGACGAGATCCTGAAGCTGGCGGCGAGCGGCGCCCGGGCCTCGGCGAGCGGCCGGGTCGCGAAGCGCTGAGCGCGGGTACGGCCGTTACCTCACTGTTGAAGGCACAGGACCGGGTAGGCCTCGGCGCAGCTATCTCTGGAGCAGGGCGGCCGGTGCAGCTCGTTGCCGATGTTGAGGAAATCTCCGTAGCAACCCTGGCCGGCGCTGCTCGTCCAGTCGTTGCAGTTGTCGGTACCGGCGGGGTCGCCCACCCAGAAGACGTTAAAACCTTTGTTGAAGCTGCCGTCCGCGTGCACGTCTTCGCCGGTCAGATGTCGGGCGGCATCGCCAGCGAGATCGGCGGCGAGCGGCAGCCACTCGATGCCGTCGGCGCGCACCCAGCCCGCCCCGTTCAGATCGAAGCGGGCCCAGCCTGGCTGCCGAGAGCTGTGCAGGTAGCTGAGGAACCGGCGCTGGCTGCCGAGGTCGACCGCGCAATTGTTGCTTCCGGTCAGGCCCGCATTGCAGGCGTCCCTCTGGCAGAGCTGATCCGCCGCGGAGATGCCGCCACCCGGCGCAAAGGAGCTGCTGGACAGGAACATGATGCGACGCGCCGGATCTCGCGCCGGCAACGGCACCGCCGGTGCGGCATCATCACCAAAGCACTGGAGCGCCGCGGTCTGATCGCAATACCAGGCGTTCTCCCCCGCCCAGTTGAAGCCCACCGCGCTGCTCACGCTGGTTCCGCCGAAATCCGAGCCCGAGAGCGATGTCCAGTTGTTGCAGTCCATGGGCTCTCCGTTCACATGCCAGAGGCTGCCGTCCGGGCTGGTGCCGGACCATGACAACGTTGCGACGCTGGTACGCCGTTCGCTGAGATTGAGCGGATTGAGCACCTCGCCCGCGAGCAGCGCCTCGCGGCTGCGCGCGAATGGCGCTCCGTCCGTGCGCACCCAGCCGCCCGGATTTTGGAGCAATCCAGCCGGAGTGATGTCGTCCGCCGCCGCGGTCGTGCTGCCGTTGGCAGCGAGCCAGGCGACCCAGCGGGTGCCGTGCAGGCCCGCTGCGGCTGCCAGCCTCGCGCATTCCTGATTGGCAGCCGCCCCCGGCCGAGGCAGCTCGGCCACGGAGTACTCGCGCTCGCTCGCGAAGGCCACGTTGTAAGCGAGCTGAAATTGCACCTGCAACTCGAGGCCGGAATCCAGATCGATCGAGCAGACCGCGCCGCTGCACGGCCCACCCGACCAGGCCACGAAGCTGCTGGTCGGCAGCGCGCTGGCCTCGAGCGACACGTGCGCACCCGCGGGCACGATCACCTGGCAGTCTCGTTCGCAGCTTTGCACGCTGGCATCCGGGGCGCTGACGACGATGCGCCCGAAGCCATCCCCAGCGAACCTGATCTGCAGCACGGATTCGAGCGGAGCAGCGGGCATCGCTGGGGGCTGCATCGGCGGGCTCTCTGCTGTCTGGCTCTCCGCCGGTGCGGGACCGGGACCGGGGCTATCCGGGGCAGGGTCCCCGCTGTCCGGGGCAGGGCCCTCCCCGTCGCTCGCCCCGGAGCCTGGTTGCAAGGCCAGCCCCTCGCTGCCTTCCGGCTCCGGGCTGGGTTCTGCCTCGACGCCGGCAGCGCTGCTCGGCCGGTCTCCAGAGCTCGCCTGCGACGGCGGCGGAATCTCACTCGGCGCACGGTAGACGTCCAGCGAACGACCATCCACGGAACAGCCGGTAAACAGGATCAGAAAAGCCAGCCCGGTGCGCCTGCACATCTCCATCACTGACCTCTAACATCGCTCGCGCGCCGCGGGTCAAGGCGGGTGCACGCGACCGGTGATCGGACGCCGACCCCGGAGCATGGGCCCGCGCCTTGGCGCCATTTTTTGCAAATTGTCGCGGCGAGCGGCACCCGCGCCGGCGCCCGCCGCGCGAGCCTGCTGCCGGTGTGGCGTGGCGCAGACGTGTGCGCGGCTTGCAACACCGACGAAGCGAAGCGTTGCCGGGGCTCACAGCGCGAGCGCAGCAGGTCGGGTGACGCCGCGTCGCCAGGGCGCATTTCCAGACTCGAACAGCGTGGACACAAGCCCATGTTAGGTGCTTGCCCCTGGCACACCGGTTGCTGCACGAGGTGCATGAACTTTCGCTTGGCTCACCCTGTGCTGCAAACCCGAACCGTCTTCGGCTGCGGAGCGGCGCTGCTGCTCGCGGCGACGTTGCCGGCCTGCGACGAGTCTGGAGTTCCCGATGACGCACGGCTGAACACGCTATCCTCGCGCGAGCTCACGGAGCTCTGCAGCGAGCTGCGCTCGAACTGGCCCGGAGCCGGCGAGACCCTGCGCTGCGAGGACGGCGCGACCGTGACCCTGGCTGCGGCGTCCAGCGAAGAGTGCAGCGGACTGCAGCCGATCCCGTGCAGCGTGACCGCGGCGCAGGTCCGCGCCTGCAACGACGCGCTGCTCGGCGATCCCTGCGGCGCGTTTGCGCGCCCGCCCGAACAGTGCGCAGCTCTCACGGCTTGCGGCGCGGCGGCGCTCACCCCCGCCCTCGGCGACTGCCCGCCCTTGCGCAGCGGCGATCTCACGCCGCTGGAAGGAGTGTACCAGCGCATCCGGCACACGCTCAACGCCGGCTCCTGTGCCGCCGAAGGCGAGTCGCTGTCGAGCAGCGACCGCGAGCCGCTGTTCGTCGTGGTGGGCGTGGATTGGGCGGGCGCCGCGCTGGGCGCGATCCGCAGCTGTGAGGACCTCGCACACTGTCGCGCGCTGGCCAGCGAGATCCGCGCGCAGAGCGCTCAGGCGGAAATTCGCGTCGCAGCGGCGGTCACGCCCAGCCCCGAGCTGGAGGAGCTGATCGCCTGCGGAGGTGAGAACGCCGGCAGCTGGCGCGCCGGCGGGGCGTCGGTCGGTAGCGAGCTGGACGGCATGTGCCGGCTGACGGAAGACATCATCACCATCACCCGCGACGCGGCCGGTGTGCTGCGCCTGGAAAGCAAGACCGCGGCCTGGCTCGAGCCCGCCACGAGCGACGGCTGCAGCTACGTCGCTGGCCACAAGCCCGCCGACGCGCCTTGCTCGGAGCTCGAGGTGCAGGAAGGGCGCTTTCTCGCGCCGCTCTGACACGGGCCGAGCTCCCCGACCGCAACGCGCAGAAACTGGATCGGCGCGGCGCACTTCCCGCTGTGCTAGCACTGCGAGGGCATGGCTTCGCTCGCTCGGCTCCAGCCTGCGCTGCGGGTCGTGCTCGTGCTCGCTTGCCTGGGGCTGGCGAGCGCGACCATCCTGTGGCCGCTCACCGGGCCTGATTGGGCCGCGGGTCACTACGAGGGGATGCGGTATCTCGCCCTCGCCGAGCACTTTCAGCGCGTGCTGCGCTGGACGGCATCCTACCCGCGCTGGCTGCCCGAGCTGTACGGCGGCCACGGCTATCCGACCTTCGTCTTCTATCAACCGTTCGTCTTCTTCCTGGATGCGCTCTGGCGCTGCGCGTTCCCGCCGGCGCGTGCGCTGTGGGCGACGATCTGGGCGCTGCTGGTGCTGGGCGGCTCCGGCGCTTACCTGCTGGGCCGGCGCTCGGGCGGGCTGCTCTGGGGGCTGACCGTCGCGGGCGTCTTCCTGCTCTCGCCCTACCTGTACGTCGACCTGTTCGTGCGCCATGATCTGAGCGAGCTCAGCAGCCTGATGCTCTTGCCCTGGGCGCTCTTCGGCCTGCTGTTGCTGCTGGATCGCACTCGGAGCGGCCAGCCCGCGAGCTCTGGCCCGCTGTGTCTGCTGGCGCTGTCGCTGTCCGCTCTGATCTACGCGCACCCGATCATCGCCATCCTGTTCTGCCTGTTCGCCTCGCCGATCGCCGTCGCACTGTGCTGGCGCGAAGGCAGGCTGGATCGGCGGGTCGCCGCGTGCCTCGTGGCAGCCGCTGCGTTCGCTCTGCTGCTCAGCGCCCCCTACTGGTTGCCGTTCGTGCTGATGCGGGAGGAGGTGCAGCTGCAGCGCACCGTGGGCGGCGTCGCCAGCCATCACACCGTGCACTGGACTCAGTTCTTTGAGCGCGCCTGGGGCTTTGGCGGCTCGTTCCCCGATAGCGCTGCCGACCAGATGTCTTTCCAGCTCGGCGCACCGCACTTCGCGCTCGCGCTCGGCGCGGCGCTCCTCTGCAGAAAGGACCGGCTCCTGCTGCTGTGCTTTGCCGTGTACCTGGCGGCGATCACGGCCATGACCCCCTGGTGCTCCGGTCTCTGGCAGCTGCCCGTGCTGGCGCAGATGCAATTTCCGTGGCGCGCGCTGGCGATCACCAGCGCGCTGCAGACGTTGGTCTTCGCCGCAGCGGGCGGCGCCTTCGCGCGGCTGCGCTCCCCCGCACTGCAGCTCTTCGCGGCGGGCGCGCTGCTCACGGCGATCGGCGCCTGGCAGCCCTATCAGTTCTGGAGAGGGCCCGTGATCGCGAACATCGACGTGGCGCTGCGCGACGAGCTCTCCGCGGCGCGCTGGCAGATCCAGCACTATAGCGCGGACGAGTTTCGCCCGAAGACCGCGCACGGCAAGCCCGTGCCGCTCCGGGACGCCCGGGTGTTGACCGCTGACTACGGCGAGCTGTCGTTCGCACCGGAGAGCAACCCGAGCCGCATCGTGGCAGAGCTGCGCACGCCGAAGAGCACCTGGCTGCGCCTGCAACAGCTGTATTTGCCGGGCTGGCAAGTGAAGATCAACGGCGCGCCCGTGCCCGACGAGGAGCTGCGCCGCGACCTGCGCGGAGACGGCACCATGCGCTTTCGCGCGCTGCTGCCCGCCGGCGCCAGGTCGGGGCGCTTCCGGATCGAGGCGGGCTACGCGGGGCCGCGCGGCGCCGGAGTCGCCAGCGCGATGGCCGCTCTCGGGCTGCTCGGGCTGCTCGGATTCAACTGGTCCGAGCAGCGCGCCCGATCCGCCGCAGCTGCTCGAGATCAGCTGCGGATCTCGCCCTCCGAGGCCGCTGCAGAGCCGCTCGGCTGAGCGCGGGGCGCAACAAATTCCTCACCCCGCCGTAGGGGTGAACTCCGAAGCGACGATCCCCGTCTACTGTCGGCACCGGATGAGGCGTGACTTGAAGACCATCGGCTCTGGCGCAATCTTGGCGCTCTCGCTCGCGGCCTGCGGCTCGCAGGCAACGGGCGCTTCCGACGAGGCGGCGGCGTCCGCCGATCCGTCCGCGCCGGAGGTCGATCTGGCGCCTTCACCCACGAACGGCCCCTCCAGCGCGGCCCGCGCAAACAAGATCCCGCTCGGCGAAGAGGGCGCCTGGACCGGCAACATCGTGCCGGACGGCGGCCGGGTGCTGGTCGACTTCGGCCCCATGCACCAGGTGCTGAGCGCGGATCCGATGAAGCACGTCTACCTGCGCGGCAAGCCCGGTATCTCGGCGGATCGCGTGTTCCTGGCCGCGAGCGTGCTCGACACCAAGCTCGGCATCACCTTCGACTTCGAGCTCGACTACAACGGCGAGACGGGGCCGATCGATCTGGTGCAGCACGGGCACTTGAGCCTGATCGATCGAGGACCGCCGCAGCGCGCGACCGCCGGGCAGGTCACGGCGTCCAGGGCCGGCGCGGGCCGCCTGAGCCTGAAATTCAGCGAGCTCGAGCTCGGCACCCCAGACGCGACCGGCACCGTTCTCTCGAGCGAGCCGCTCGCGGACGGCCTCGTGATCGGGGACGTGGAGCGCGTCTGTCGCATCGGAGCCGCCCCCGATGCGGACAATCCCTTTTGCGCCGCGCAGGACTGAGTCACGGCCAAGCGCGCCCAGGTTACCGCGCGGCGTAGCGCGCCCAGGTTACCGCGCGGCGTAGCGCGCCCAGGTTACTGCGCCGCGTAGCGCGCCCAGGTTACTGCGCCGCGTAGCGCGCCCAGGTTACCGCGCGGCGTAGCGCGCCCAGGTTACTGCGCGGCGCAGCGCGTGCCGGCCTCTGGCAGGGTACCGTCGCGCAGGTACTGGTAGATCAGGCTGCGCACGCACTGGCTGCCGTACAGGAGCGCGCCGTGCCCGTAGTGCTCGCTCAGCAGCAAGGCCGAGCCCGGAATGGTCATCGCCGTCTCCTCCGCCCATGCGATCGGGGTCAAGCTGTCTTCCGCGCCGCCGATCACGAGCGGCGGCACGCGCGGTGTGAAGTCCAGCGCCGGCGCAGGATCTCGTTGCACCTGCCAGCCGCTGCAGGTGATGGCACCGATGCCCTGACTGGCAAACTCCGGCGAGCGCTGCGCATACGACTCCATCAGTGCCTGCGCCTCGCTGACGCTGAGCGGCTCGGACACGCTGTCCGCGCAGTTGGTGTTGAAGTTGGCCAGGGTGTTGACGTCGATCGGAACATCCGCCATCACCGGCATATCCTCGCTCATCATCAGCTGACCACTGGCTACGTCGCTCAGCAACTTGGCGAGGATCTCGCGCCCGGGGGGCGCCGAGAGCAGCAGCTTCCACGCGCTCAGAAACAGCGCGCGAGCTGAATCCGTGGGCTGCGCGGCCACGATCTGCTGAAACAGCTGCTGGGCATCCGGCGGGCACTGCAGCTCGCCCGAGGCGCAGTCCGCGAAGAAGTTGGCATGCGCGACCAGCAGCGCGTCAAACTGCGCGCTCACCTCGCCCACCAGATCCGCGACCGGCGCCACGGGCGCGTCGAGCACCACGGCGCGCGCGCGCTCCGGGAACGCCTGCGCGTACAGCTCACCCAGCCGCGTGCCGTAGGAGAGCCCGATGTAGTTGAGCTCTTCCAGGCCCAGCGCCTCGCGGATCAGATCCATGTCGGCGACCACCTGATTGCTGCCCACGCGCTGGAACAGTGGCCCATTCTCCGCTGCGCAGCGCTCGCTCTCGCTGCGCAGCAGCTCGATCCAGCCGGCGATGCCCTGCGTC
This sequence comes from Polyangiaceae bacterium, assembly GCA_035760985.1. GTDB lineage: Bacteria > Myxococcota_A > Polyangia > Polyangiales > Polyangiaceae > SZUA-265. Next base: position 68,226 of record DASTRX010000203.1, on the reverse strand, counting down.
CTCATCACCTCGTCGACATCCACGTCGGGCGCCGCGCTGCAGCGCAGCGGGGCGCTCTCGCCCACCCCGCGCGGATCGAAGCCAATGAAGTCGAAGCCGGGGAATTGCTGGACCAGGCCGGAGGCCAGCGCCGCGACGAAGCCCTTGCCCTCCGCGCCCGGCCCCCCGGGGTTCATCAGCACGGCACCCCGGTAGGTCCCGCTGCGGACACGGACGCGATTGATCGCGATGCGAATCGTGCCCAGCTCGGGCGCGTCATGGTCGATGGGCACCGTCACTTCGCCGCACTCGATGCTGCCGCAGGCCCGCCACTCGACGTTGCTCGCCGGGCGGCCCTGCACGTCTGGCTCGCGATAGTCCGTCGAGCTGGAGTCCAGTACGCACGCGCTCGCCGTCAGCGAGAATCCCAGCAGCAACCCAGATCGAAGCATGGCCGCTGCAGTATCACGAGCGCGCGCAGCCCGACAACGCGGGAAGCGGGATCGGACGCCGACCTTCAGCCGGGCTCGGGAGAGGTGATGGCTTTCTGCACGTCCTCGGGGAAATCGGAGAGCTCGAACACCTGGCGCACCTCGATCACGTTGCCCTCGCTCGCGGGGCAGCGCCGTGCCCACTGCACGGCCTCTTCCCTGGACTTGACCTGAATCAGCCAGTACCCGCCGACCACCTCGCGCGCCTCGCTGAACGGACCGTCGCTCACCCTGCTCTTGCCGCCAGAGAAGCTCACGCGCGCACCCTTCGAGGGCGGCTGCAGGCCGTCCAGCGCGAGGAGCGCGCCCGAGCGCTGCAGCTCCGCGTTGTACTTGCTCATCGCCGCCACCGTCTTGGCGTCCGGGGTCCAGTGCTGCTCGGACAGGTTCGGGATCATCAACATCATGAATCGCATGGTCTTGCCTCCGAACAGACGTCGAAGCAGCCGCGCGCGGATCGACATCGGCCCGCGCAAATTCTCGCGCTCCGCTGCCAAGCCCCTGAATTCACAGGCTTCAGCGGCCCAGCCCGCGGCGGTAGGCGCCGTGCGCACAGCCGGAGGCGCCGGGAGAGCGCGCTCACTGTGGGCGCGCCGTGCGGCAGTGCCGCGCGGATCTGAGCGGCCAGCGCTGCCACGAAGTCGTGCGCCGGTGGAGCGTCAGCGAGCGCGCGCAGCGGCACGCCATGGCCCGATCGCGGCCGTGCCGTGAGCCGTGGATCGGGCGCTCCTGATGGGCTCGGCACCGTGCGGGTCCGAGCCCATCCTCGGCGCGCCTGCTCGTTGCGCTGGATTGGAATCTACTGTGTCGCCATCGCTCCGCGCTGCTCTGGAGCGGATCGCGCTGACGCTCCGGCCCACCCGCCCTTGCACTTCGGCCCGGGCGCGTTAGCTTTGGGCCATGAACAAACCAGGCGTGGCGGGCGTGCTGTCGTTGGTCGTGCCGGGCGTGGGCCAGATTTATAATGGCGAGTATCTGCGCGGCATTTTCTGGCTGATCATCACGCCGGGGTTCTGGATCGGCACGGGCGGTACGCTCGGCTGGGTGTGCCACCTGGCGTCGTCGTACACGGCCTATCAGCGCGCTGAACCGGCCTGACCCGCGCGCGGCCACGAATGGCGTCGGCGTTCACGCATGCGCTCGCGGCCGCTGCGATCGGTTCCTGGATCTTGCCGGGCCGCGTGCGGCTGATCGCGCTGGGCGCCGCGCTGGCGATCTTGCCGGACGCCGATGCCATCGGCTTCCAGCTGGGTGTTCCCTACCCCAGCCTGCTCGGGCACCGTGGGCTCAGCCACTCGATCGCGTTCGCCGCACTGGTGGCGGTCGGCGTCACGCTGCTGCCCGCGCTGCGCGCGGCGCCCGGCCGCACACGGGCGGCCTGGTTCCTGTTCGCGGCCGTGCTCTCGCACGGGCTGCTGGACGCGCTGACCGACGGCGGTCTGGGCGTGGCGTTCTTTGCGCCGCTGTCGGGGGAGCGGTATTTCTTTCCCTGGCGTCCGATCGCGGTGTCCCCCATCTCCGTCACGCGCTTCTTCAGCGCGCGCGGCCTGCGCGTGCTCGAGAGCGAGCTGGTCGTGGTGTGGGTGCCCGCGCTGGCGCTGAGCGGGCTGGGCTGGCTGCTGCGCCGCTGGCGCTCGGTAAGGCCCAGCTAGTCCTGCGGGGGCGCCCCACCGCTCGAGCCCTCGGCCTCGGCGAGGCGCGCGCTGACCAGGTCCGCGACCTCCACCACGGCGCTCTCCAGCGCGCGCGAGAGCGCGCGCGTGAGCCGCAGGGGCTCATCGTCCGAGCCCGGCGGCAGCGGCAGCTCCTTGCGCAGCGTGCGCTCGAGCAGCGCGCGCCGCTCCCCGCGCAGCACGATGGAGAGCTCCACGCGCGCGCGCGCCGGCGCTTGCTGCAGCTCTTCGAAGCTGGTGAGCTCGACGTTCAAGGTGGGGGCGCTGCCCGATACGACGCGCACCAGCCCGCGCCGCTCGAACAGCTCGCGGGCGAGCGCGCGGCGCAGGTAGGCCTGAGGCGGCTCCGTCCAGCGCCAGCTCTCGTGATAGCCGAGCTCGCTGTCGCTCGGGCGATAGGCGATGCGCTCCTCCAGGTGGGCAGCGGCGGCAACCTCTCCCAGCCGCAGCTCGAACGGCGCGCTCGCAGCCGCCACCGGAGGGCTCTCCTGCTCCGGGCTGAAGTAGCGCGGCGTGAGCGGCTCGGCCTTGGAGGTCAGCGCGCACGAGGGGCAGGCGCACAGGGCGAGCACGGCGAGCCAGCGCATCATCGAGCCCTCGCTGCGCGCCCTTTGAGCAGCATGTCCGGATCGCGCTCCAGCGCATCCAGGAAGCGTTGCAAGGAACGAGCGGCGCCGCGCAGATCGCGCAGCGTAGCGTCCAGGCCTCCGCCCAGCGACTGCGCGCCCTGGGCCACGTCTCCGAAGGCCTCCAGCGAGCGCTGCGCGCTGGCGAGCAGGCCGCGATCGCCATCCAGCCGGTCCAGCAAGCCATTGGCGCGCGCCAGCGTGGCGTCGAAGCTGGCGAGCGTGCGGCGCGTATCGCGTGAAAGGCCCGCTGCGTCGAGCGCCCTCAGCTCTCGTTCCAGCGCGCCCAGCGCGCCGCTGGCCCGGGTGAAGCTCTCGGCTGCGCGCTCCGGCAGGCGCCCCCGATCCACCTCGCTCAGGATCGCCTCCAGGCTGGTCAGCGCACGCGCGGCCGCGGAGGCCATGTCCGGCAGCTGGTCGGCGCTCTCGCGCACCGAGTCCTCCAGGTTCTGCAGCAGCGAGGGCACCGCGGGAATGTAGTTTGGCGGGGGCTGAAACGGCAGCGCTGGAGGCGGGTAGCGCGCCGGATCGAAGTAGTCGAGCAGCACGAACTTGAGACCGGTGATGCCCGCCGAGCCGAGCTGCGCGCGCAGGTCAGGGTGCAACGTAGGGCGCCCTGACTTGCCCCCCTCTCCCGACGCGGGCGCCGGGCTCAGCAAGCGCTGCAGCTGGGACTCGTCGATCTCGATCCCGATCTCGATGTGGCGCTGATCCGGCGCAATCTCGATCGCCGCCACGCGGCCCACCGGGACACCGCGAAACTTTGCCGCCGAGCCGACGTCCAGGCCTTGCACGGACTCATCGAAGTAGCTCACATAGCGCGCGCTGGAGCGGCTGAAGCTGCGCGCGCCAAAGGCGATCAAGCCGGCCAGCGTGAGCGCAGCGCCGACCATCACGAACAGCCCGAGCTTCCAGCGGTTGGTTCCGGTGGCCATGATCAGCGCGCCCTGCGCTGGAAGAATTGTTGTACGCGCGGGTCCGGGTTGGTCTGCGCCAGCGCGCGTGGATTGCCGCGCGCGATGATGCTGCGCGAGTCGGGGTCGAGCAGGATGCAGCTCTTGCCGACCTGAAAGATGCTGGGCAGCTCGTGCGTGACCATCACCACCGTCAAGCCGAGCGTGCGGTTCAAGACAGTGATCAGCTCATCCAGCTCGGCCGCGCTGACCGGATCGAGGCCCGCCGAGGGCTCGTCGAGGAAGAGCAGGCTCGGCTCCAGCGCCAGCGCCCGGGCGATCGCCGCGCGCTTCTTCATGCCGCCGGAGAGCTCCGCGGGCAGGCGATCCTCGGTGCCCTCGAGACCCACCAGCGCGAGCTTGGCCTTGACGATGGCGCGGATGGCCAGCGGCGGCAGCTCCGTCCACTCGTGCAAGGCAAAGGCGACGTTCTCGCCCACCGTGAGTGAGCTGAACAGCGCTCCCGATTGAAACATGACCCCGTACTCGGGAGCGTTCCCCTCCAAACGCGGCGCGCCGATGCCCGCGATCTCGATACGCCCCGCGCGCGGCGCTTCGAGACCGATCAGGTGGCGCAGCAGCGTCGACTTGCCGGACCCGCTGCCGCCCAGGATCAGGAACACATCGCCGCGTTCGACCTCGAAGCTGGCGCTCTCCAGCAGCAGGCGCGGGCCCCAGCCGTACGACAGTCCTTCGACACGGATCAACGGATCGCTCATAGCCCCAGCGCTCCAAACAGCACGGTGAACACGGCATCGAGCAGGATCAAGACGAACAAGGTCGAGACCACCGCGCCCGTGGTGCGCCGGCCCACGCCCTCGGCACCGCCCGAGGTGGCGAGCCCCTGCTGACAGGCGATCAGCGCGGTCGCTCCAGCGAAGACCACGCTCTTCGCCAGGCCCGACAGCACGTCCGAGAGCTGCACGGCCTGCCTCAGCTCCGTGAAGAAGGCCGCCAGCGTCAGGTCCAGGCGGAGCACCGCCACCAGCGCCCCGCCGGCGATGCCGATCGCGTCGGCGAGCAGCGCGAGCAGCGGCGCGGCCAGCATCAGCCCGCAGATGCGCGGCAGGACCAGATAGCGCAACGGCACCAGACCGAGCGTGCGCAGCGCATCGACCTCCTCCGACACCTTCATCGTTCCCAGCTCGGCCGCAAACGCGGCGCCCGAACGACCGCAGACGATGATCGCGGTCATCAACGGCCCGAGCTCGCGCGTCATGGCCACGCCGACCAGATCGGCGACGAAGATGTTGGCGCCGAACTGCCGGAGTTGCACGGAGCTCTGGTAGGCCATGACGAAACCGATCAAGAAGTTGATCAGCAGCACGATCGGCACGGCGTCGGCGCCCGCCCGCTCCATCGTGAACGCCACGTCGCGCAGGTTCAGCGTTCGCGGGTTGCGCAGCGCGTGTAACGTGGCCATGACCAGCTCACCGATGAAGTCGAACGCGGCCAGCAGCGCGTCGCCCGTCTCCGCCGTGGCTTCGCCGATCTGCTCCAGCACGCTGCGCGGGCGGCGCGGCAGGCGGCGCTTGATGCGCCGCCGGCGAGCATACAACGCGATCAGGCGCTGCACATCGGGGTGAGCGCCGCGCAGCTCGCAGCGGACGCGGCGGCGGCTGAGCTCGGTCTGCAGATGCACGAGCAGGGCGAGGCACGCGCCGTCGATCTCGTTCACTCCGGCCAGATCGATCGTCACGCTCTGGAAACGCTGGGCGGGATCGAGCACCCCGGCGACGCGCTTCCAGAGCGCTGGCGCTTCGTCCAGCGTGATGCGACCCGCGAGCGAGATCTCCAGCTCACCGGGCCCGCCGCGCGTGCTCCAGGAGAAGCGAGAGAGCACCGCCGCAGCTCGGCCGATGCGATCACCGAACGAATCGGGGGCGGGCTCGATGGGATCGGCGTCGATCAAGAAGGCTCAGCGCGTGACGGCGCTGCCTGAGATCCAGGTGGGTAGCGAATTCCATACCAGGGCCCGCGCGAGGCCCTTCGCGCGCATGGCCGGCGCTATCGGGCACGGCGGAGGGGCATTCATGCTACCGCTGAGGCGAATTGGTGTGGAGCGCTTGGTCCACGTGCGGCTCGGCGCGCCTGGCTCGCACCTTGCACCAGATCGGTCATGTCAAAGATTCGCGCCGTACTCCTCGACATCGACGGCACGCTGGTGGACAGCAATGACGCGCACGCCCGCGCCTGGCAGCAAGCCCTGGCTCGTCACGGCCGGGAGGTCCCCTTCGAGCAGCTGCGCGCGCTGATCGGCAAGGGAGGCGACAAGCTGCTCGCCGAGACGGTCGGGATCGAAAAGGCGACGCCGTCGGGCAAGAGCATCGATCAGCTGCGCGCCCGGGTGTTCCTGCGCGAACACCTGCCGCGACTGCGGCCGCTGCCCGGCGCGCGCGAGCTGATCCTGCGCCTGCGCACGGAGGGCCTGCGCCTGGTGGTCGCCACCTCCGCCAAGACGCAGGAGATGAACGCCCTGCTCGAGCTGTGCGGCGTGCGGCCCTACATCGCCGCGCACACCTCCAGCGACGAGGCCGAGCGCTCCAAGCCCGACCCTGACATCCTCCAGGCGGCGCTCGGCAAGGCCGGAGTGCCGGCGAGCGCGGCGCTGATGCTGGGTGATACGCCGTACGACGTGGAGGCAGCGGCCCGCGCAGGGGTGGGTACGGTGGCGCTGCGCTCGGGCGGCTGGGGCGATGAGGCGCTCGCCGGCGCGCTGGCGATCTACGATCATGCCGCGCAGCTGGCGGCCCGCTATGAGACGAGCCCCTTCGCCAGCGGCTCTTCAGAGCGCTAGATCCTGCTCGCGCTGCTCCAGCAGATCGAGGATCAGAGCCGTCAGCGCGTCCTGCTCGGCGCCATGGTCTGCCCCGGGGGATTTCCGGCAGCGCGCGAACAGTTTGCTCAGGCGCTGGCGCGTGGCGACGGGGAGCTCGCGCGTGCGGCTGCCGCTCGCGTCGAGCGTGAGCTCACCCACCGCGTTCAGCGCGTGGGCGCGGTAGCGGATCGCCTCGTGATGCAGCAGCGCTCGGTCCAGCAGCACGAAGGGCAGGTTCGGGTGCTGGTGCGGTCCGATGCGGAAATGGCGCTGCGGCGCCGCGCTCTTGCGCAGCCGATCGCCCAGCGCTTCCACCGCCGTCACGCCCAGCGCGCGGCTGCCGAGCTGCCACAGCGCCGCGGCGCCCCCGAGCGCGGCGCCCACGGCCGTGCCCGCCAGCAGCGAGGCGCCGCCCACCACTGCGTCCAGCGCGCCGCCCGCGGTCGCCCCCGCCAGCGAGTAAGCGGCGATCAGCTGACCCGCGCTCAGCCCGAGCGAGCTCCAGACCCGCTCGCTGAACAGATCGCGCGAGAACTGCGGCGGATCGAGCGGTGGCGCCTGCGTCGCCACCCGGTGATGCCGGTAAAGGGCTTCCACCCGGCGGCGCGCCCGCCGTTCCAGCTCGCGCAGGTCGTCGTGAAAGCGCTGCTCGGCGGCGCTGCGCTCGGCGGCGCTCAGGCCCTCGGGGCTCGCCCACACCTCGATCGTGTGCGTCAGGCACTCCACGAGCAGCGCCGCGATCGCGGCGGCGCTCTCGCGCAGCCGGCGCGACTGCTCCGCGTCGAGCCGCTCGATGGCGCGGCCCAGCGGCGCGCGCCACTCGTCCACCAGCTCGCGAAACAGCGCCAGCAGCGAGAGCCGCTCGCGGAAGCTGGCCGCGTGCGCGTCGAAGTTGCGCACCGCGCTGAACTCGGCTCCGAGCGCGCGGTGCCAGGCGTCGAGGTGCTCGCCCGTCCGGCTGCGGTTCACGAGCGCCATGCGCGGCTGCCCCGTCCAGCGCAAGATCTCCACCTCGGCCATGATGTTCTCGCGGAAGGGCGTGCTGCCGTCGACCACGTACAGGATCGCGGCCCCCTCCAGCACGGGCCCCAGCAGCTCACACTCTTCGACGAACTCATCGCTGCCCGCGAAGGTCTGCCGGAACTCCGCCACGCGCGCGCGGCGCTGATCCGCGCCGGGTCGCGTGCGCTGCATCCAGGCCAGGGCGCGGGCCGCGTCCTCGAAGCCGGGCGTGTCGATCAGCCGGAACAGGACCTCGCCCTCGAGCAGCACGTCGTAGCGCGTCGCGCGGCGCGTCGTGCCGGGCAGCGCCGAGATGGCGATCGAGTCTTCCTCGGCCAGCGTGGCGATGATGCTGCTCTTGCCGCGGTTGACGCGGCCCACGACCGCGAACACCGGCACGCTGGCGGGCGGCGGCGGGTTCATGCCCGTGCCGCCAGTGCATCGGGGCCGGCGCGCTCCACGACCGCTTCCACGCTCACCAGAGGATCTTCGAGCAAGCGCAGGCGGTCGCGCCAGACGGCGAGCGCGGGCGCATGCTCCGAGTCGAGCAGCACGCCCACGAACACGGGGCGCACGTTGCCGCGGCTCAAGGCGGCGATGAATCGACGCGTCGCCTTGTCGGGAGCCTCCCAGCCCTCTGCGAGCAGCAGCACCGACGAGAGCTCCGTGCACGAAGCGATCAGCGCTTCGTCTTGCTCGAACTCTCCGTCGCCGGCGGAGTCGCGCCGCTCGGGACGCAAGCCGAGGCGAGCGCACAGCCTTGCGAGCTCCGGCTCCGAGAGCGCGGCGCCGCGCCAGGCGATGACCCAGCAGGGCAAGGCGCTGGCCGGCGCTGGCGGAGCCAGCGAGGCCCCCGGCGGCGCGGGCTCCAGCGCTTCAGGCTGCCAGGGCGTGCCGCTGACCTGCACGGTCCAGCCGAGCAGGCGCCCCCGCAGCTCGGGGACGCGCTCGAGGAGCCGCGCCGAGCGCCGCCAGACCAGCGCGCGCAGGCCCAGCGCGAAGGAGAGCCGCGGCAGCACCCCGTACAGGAGCAAACAGCCGAGCAGCGCAGGCCACCATGCGCCCGACAGCCACACGCCCTCCGGCAGCGCGTACTGGTCGGTGAAGCGACTGAACTGGGTGGCGCGCACGAGCTCCGGGCTGACGCAGCCGTGCCCCAGGGTGGCGCACCAGGGCGCCGCGACGACCGCGAACAGCGCGCTCAGCGTGGCGGGCTGCAGCGAGTCGTTGGTCGTGCTCCAGGCGAACGCCAGATCCGAGAACAGGGCGGAGGCGGTCAGCGAGAGCGCCGCGCCCAGATGAAACGCGATCGGATACCACTGTGCGGCCGAGAGCAAGCTCGCGACCTCCAGATCCCGGTAGCGCCGCGCGCTGCGCCGCAGCATCCGCCACTGCCCCGCGACATCGCTCTCCGCTTCCCGAGCACGCCGCGACAGGCGCGCGAGCGCGCTCAGCCCGAACAGGTACAGATCCTCGATCAAGATCGACCGGCCGAGCCGGCCCCGCAGCGCCAGCAAGGTGAGCGAACCGGCGAACAGCGCGAGCGGCGCGATCAGGGTGACGGAGAGAAATGTCAGCACGTTGGTCGGCTCACGCGCGGAGGTCCCGTGCAGCAACGCCTTGGCCGCGCCCATGCCCGCGAGCGCCGACAGGACCACCAGCACGAGATGGAGCGCCTTCAGCAGCTCGCTCGCGCGCGCCCCGACCGTGCGCCCCTGCTGCTCGCGCCGGCGACCGTCGAGCCATCGCTCGAGCGCGCTCGCCGGATCCGTCGGCAGCTCTGGCCCGAGCAGCGCGCGATCCTGGCGCAGCAGCTCCTCGCTCGAGCGCTGCTCGTCCCGGCGCAGCAGCCATTCGAGATCGAGCAGCTTTCCGAGCAGCGCAAAGGACATCCGCAACCAGCATACGCCAAGTCGCGCTCCGGGGGCACGTGGCGCCCCGCGCGGTGCCTCTTTGCTGGACAGCGGCCGACGGAACCGGGGACACTGCCGCCATGCGCGAGATCGAGGCCCGCTTGTTGGTCGACTGCCGGAATCTCCTCGGCGAATGCGTGCTCTGGAACCCGGGCGACGAGCGCGTGTACTGGACCGATGTCTACGGGCAGAAGCTCTACAGCTGCGATCCGGAAGGTCAGGACCTGGTCGTGCGCGAGCTGCCGGACAAGCTCGGCTCGTTCAGCTTCGACCCCGACGGCAACCTGCTCGCGGCCTTCGCCAAGGGCCTCTATCGCTATCAGCTGGCGAGCGGCCGGGCGGAGCGGCTGACGTCGTTCGAGCCCGAGCTCGCGCCCACGCGCCTGAACGATGGCCGCAGCGATCGCGCCGGACGCTTCGTGGTCGGGGGCTGCCACCAGGGCTTCTACAACCCCGTGAGCTCGGTCATCTCGTACTCCGGCGGCAGCACGGCGCGCACGCTGATCGAGAACGTGGCGCTGACCAACGGCATCGCGTTCTCGCTCGATGGCTCGCGCATGTACTTCTCCGACTCGGAGACGTACCTGTATCACTGGTACGAGTACGACACGCGCAGCGGTTCTCTGGGTCAGCGGCACGTGCTGACCCAGCTGGAGCGGGGGCGCGGCTTCGTGGACGGCTCCTGCGTCGACGCGGACGACAACCTGTGGAACGCTCGCTACTACGCGGGCCTGGTCCAGCAGTACCGCCCGGACGGCAGCGAAGCGCTGCGCGTGCGCCTGCCGACTGCCTGCGTCACCTGCGTGTGCTTCGGTGGCCCCGAGCTGGACACGTTATTCATCACCACCGGCACCAAGGACCGCTCGCCCGAGCAACTGCGCAGCGAGCCGGGCGCCGGCGGGTTGTTCGTGGTGAAGCCGGGGGTGAAGGGCGTGGCCGAGCCGCGCTTTGCGCAGCGCTTGTTCCCGGGCTGAGCCTCGCTGGAGCGCTGGTCCGAGCACCAGTCTTTTTCCGACAACTGCGCACCGCTCGCGTCCGAAAGGAAGCGGACCTCAGCTGTCTTCTCCACCCGGAGCTGTTTCAATTCTATGAAGCCTTGATGCTTCAGTGGACGCTGGCTCACCAGGAGGGCCACTCGGCCGTCGAAGAACTGCCGACCTCGTCGCTCGCGCATGTGCTGAGCGCCGCTCGCCGCGGCCCGCAGATCCGCGATTGGTACCGGCGGCAGGCGGCAACCACGCGGCTGCCGGTGCAGCCCGCCGCGGCCGAGCCAGCGACGCTGGGCGAGCTCGCGCGGCGCGTGCAGCAACGGCTCGGCGGCCACGTGGCAGCCGTGGATTTGGGGCAGGCACTGGGCCAGAGCTCTGGCTGGAGCGTGCAGCGCGTCCTGGTCAGCGGTGCACAGCCCCGAGAGTCCGACGCTCGGACACCGCACCTGGGTGGGCGCCGAATGAAGGAGGCCGAGCAGCGATGGAATTCGTCCGGAGCGCCTCGGCAAACTGCGCCACACCCGTTCGGCTGAGCTGTACGCTCTGCCGCGGAGTACGAAAATGAAGGTCATTTGCACGAGAATCGAGCTGAAGCCAGGCAGCCTGCCCGCCGTGCGCGCCTGGGCGCGAGAGGTCACGACTCGCAAGGGCGAGGTGCTGGAAACACTACGGGCAGAGGGCGTCACCGTCGAGAGCGTCTTCCTGGACCGCCTCGGCGACACGGATTACCTCGTGTATTACATGCGTGCTCGCGATCTGGAGCATGCGTTCGCCGTGGGGCCCAAGCTGAAGCTGCCGATTCAGGAGTATCACAATCAATTCAAGCGCGAGACCTGGGAGCTCGTGAGCCAGCTGGAGTGCCTCGCCGATTTTACCTGCCCGGAAGATCCCGGCGCCGGCTCGAGCGGGTGATCAGCCGCGTGTCGAGCTGGGCCCGCCACACGCCGCGGCGCGCGCGAGCAGCAGCGCCTGCTCGCGGGCGTTACGGGTCAGCGCTGCGGCGCGCTCGAACTCACGGCGCGCTTCGGCGTGGCGCCCCAGCTTGAACAGCAGATCGCCGCGCACGCTCGGGAGCAGGTGATAGCCGGCGAGCGCGGGCTCGGCGGCGAGCTGCTCGACCGCCTGCAAGCCCGCGGCGGGCCCGAACGCCATCGAGAGCGCCACCGCGCGGTTCAGCTCGATCACCGGCGAGGGCGTGAGCTCCAGCAGCGCTCCGTAGAGCGCGGTGATCTGGATCCAGTCGGTCTCCTCGGCGACGCGCGCGCGCGCGTGGCACGCCGCGATCGCCGCCTGCAGCGTGTAGGGGCCGCGTTCTTCGCTCAGCGCTTCGGCGCGCGCCAGCGCCGCGAGGCCCCGGTGAATCAGCAGCTGATCCCAGCGCGAGCGATCCTGCTCCAGCAGCAGGATGGGCTGGCCGTCAGGGCCCACCCGCGCTGTCGAGCGAGAGGCCTGGATTTCCATCAGCGCGGTCAGGCCGTGCACCTCGGGCTGGTCCGGCATCAGCCCGCACAGGATGCGCCCGAGGCGCAGCGCATCTTCGCACAGCGCGGGTCGCATCCAGTCGTCACCGGCGGTCGCCGAATAGCCCTCGTTGAAGACCAGGTAGACGACCTCGAGCACGGAGGCGAGCCGCGCTCCCAGCTCGGACCCGCGCGGCACCTCGAACGGCACGTGCTGCTCGGCTAGCGTGCGCTTGGCGCGCACGATGCGCTGCGCGACGGTGGGCTCGGAGACCAGGAAGGCGCGCGCGATCTCGTCGGTGGTGAGCCCGCCCAGCAAGCGCAGCGTGAGCGCGACGCGCGCCTCGGTCGACAGCACGGGGTGGCACGCCGAGAACATCAGGCGCAGCAGGTCATCGCCCACGTCATCGTCGAGCGCAGCCTCCAGGTCGGGCACGGTCAGCTCGACCTCGGCCATCTCCGCGCCCAGCTCGCCGTGCTTGCGCTCCAGCAGCTTGCCCCGCCGCAGCCGATCGATGGCGCGGTGCTTGGCCGTGGCCATGAGCCAGGCGCCGGGGTTGTCGGGGATGCCGCTCTCGGGCCAGCGCTCCAGCGCTGCCACCAGCGCATCCTGCGCCAGCTCCTCGGCCAGGCCAATGTCGCCCTTCACGATGCGCGCGAGGCCGGCGATGACGCGGGCGGACTCGATCCGCCAGACCGCGTCGATCGCGCGATGGGTGTCGGCGGCGCTCACCGCGGAATCACACGGTGCCGCGGCGCTGCTCGAGCTGCGCGCGGATCTCCCGCATGCGCTCGGTGGTGAGCGGATAGAACTGGATCAGCACCAGCGCGATCAACAGCGCGGTGACCGGGATGCCCGCATACAGGAGCCGAATGCCGAGCACCGCGCCGTCGCTCTGCGCTCCGCCCAGCTTGGCGTCGAAGCCGGTGGCCTGCAGCAGGGGACCGCCGATCAGCATGCTGAGCATCATGCCGAACTTCATCACCCAGGAGAACGTCGCGCTGTATGCGCCTTCGCGGCGCTGGTTGCTCGCGAGCTCGTCATAGTCCATCACGTCGGCGGACATCGAGGGCAAGACCACCCACAGACCCGTGGCAGAGAAGCCGTTCAGCCCGCTGCAGATCACGCTCAGCCAGGGATTTTCGGGCGTGAACAGCCACCAGCTCGAGCCGAAGGCGACCAGGCCCGCGCTCAGCGCGGCGATCAGCGTCTTGTGCTTGCCGATCACCCGGGACAGGCCGTTGGCAGCGAGGATACCGAGCAGGCCACAAGCCAGGTAGGCGTTGCTGCTCCAGCCGCCGATCTCGGCGGTGCGCGCCATGTCGCCTTTGAAGACGTGGTAGTTGAGCGCGTAGAACTGGAAGGTGTTCGACAGGCCGGTGGGCACCGCATACACCAGAGCCACGCCCAGCAGCACCACGTAAGGCTTGCAGCTGAACGCATCGCGGAACATGCGCACGAAGCCGGTGCGCTGCTGCGTGACGGCCTTGGCGTAGTAGCGCTCCTTGACGAACAGGAAGTTGATGATCCCGGACAGGATCATCCAGGCGCCGGCAATGGCCGCGGCCCACATCGCGCCGCGCGCCACGTCGGGCTTGCCGGTGGCGGGGTCATTGAACATCGAGCGATTGGCGAACCACAGACCCCAGCCGATCAGGGCCCCCGCCGTCTTCTGGATCACGCCCTTGTACGACTGGACGCTGGTGCGCTCGTTGTAGTCCGGTGTGAGCTCCGCCCCCAGGCTCTGATAGGGCGTGTTGTATGAGGCGATCAGCGGCGCGTACAGGATCGCGGAGACCAGCATGAAGATGAAGATCTCCGAATTGCTCCAGCCCGGCCGCGCCATGAACAGGCACGGCAGACCGATGCCGGCCACGATCGAGCCGATCAAGACATAGGGGCGGCGGCGCCCCCAGCGGCTGCGGGTATTGTCCGAGAGCCAGCCGAAAAACAGACCGCTGCAGGCGTCGACAGCCAGCGTGACCGCGCGCGTCGTGCTCACCTGCGTGGGGGAGAGCCCCAGAAACACGTTGTAAACGGGATCGACGAGGTTGTTGTAGAGCCAGTGACCGAAGATATCGGTGCTGCCACCCATCGCGAAAGCGAGCTTGGTGCGGAGCGGCAGGGCGTCCGACGGGGGTGACGGCTCCTTGACCGCAACCTGTTCGGCGGCTTCTTCGCCTGCGGTGGGGCTTGTGACGACGGTGAAAGAATCTGCCATGAAAGCTCCTCGTTTCGCGCGCGCTACCGCAGCCGAAACAACCTATCAGCTCGCCGCTGAACGAGCCACCGTCTCGCGCCGATCGCCGCTATATCTGGAGGGTGGAGTTCCCTACCTACGCGGCACAGCCGGATGACGCGCTGGATCTGCTGGAAGGCGCGCTGCTGATCGCGGCCGACGCCCATCCCGGGCTCGACCGCTCCGCAGTGAGACAGCAGCTGGACGAGCTGGCGGCTCCGCTGCTCGCGCTCGGCGTCTCGCACTTGCCCCCGCGCGCGCAGGCGCGGGCGCTCAGCGACCAGCTGTTCGTGCGCGCAGGCTTCCAGGGCAACAGCGTGGACTACTACGATCCGCGCAACTCCTTCCTCGACCAGGTGCTGGCGCGGCGCACGGGGATCCCGATCACGCTGGCGGTTGTGTACCTGGAGGTGGCGCGCCGCGCCGGCGTGGCGGCGAGCCCGGTCGGCTTCCCCGGGCACTTCCTGGTCTGCCTCGACGCCCGCGGCGAACGGCTGGCGATCGATCCCTTCAGCGGGGGCGCGGTGCTCGATGATCGCGGGCTGGTGGCGCTGCTGCGGCGCTCGGGCTCACGGCTCAGCTACGCGCCGGAGCTGATCGCGCCCACCCCGGTGCGCCAGGTGCTGGCCCGCATGCTGCTCAATCTGCGCGCGATCTATGCGCAGCGCGGCGACCTCTCGCGCCTGCTGGTGATCTTCGATCACCTGATCGACCTGCTGCCGAACGCCGCCGACGAGCGCCGCGATCGGGGCCTCTTGTTCGGGCGCCTGGGCGCGCCGGACGCGGCCCTCGCCGACCTGGAGCGCTACCTCGAGCTCGCGCCGGAAGCGCCCGACGCGGACCAGATCCGCCAGTGGATGCAGCAGATGCGGCAGGCGTCCGCGGCCGGCAGCGTGCGCTCCTGAGGGCTCAGCGCCCGCGCTCCACGGGAACGTCGCGGGCGTAGCCGCTCGGATCTTCGGGGTGGATGTCGGCGTCGCCGTGTGGGCCTTCGACCGGCAATGGCTGGGCGAGCACGCTCCGCGGCGCGTCAGCGACCGAGAGGATCACCAGCGCGGAGCCCAGGGCAGACGCGAGCAGCACGAACGGCAGGCAAGCGAGCACGACCGAGGGGTGCGCACCTGCCGCGCTGGCGAGCCAGGGAATGCCCACCAGACCGAGGAGCAAGCACGAGACGGGCCCGAACGCCGCGCGACGGCGCCCGGCGCTCCACAGGCGATGGCCTGCGGAAAACGGCAAGATCAGGCCGAAGGCAAGCAGGCCCGCGGCAGCGACGAGCAAGGCCCAGGTGCGGAAGCCGCCCCTCGCGTCCGTATCCCCGGGGACCAGGAACTGCCAGAGCGAGAGGAACGCCAGCCACAGCACGGCGCCGATGGCGCAGCTGCGCAGGGGCCGTCGCAAGGCGTGCCAGTGGAGCTCGGACACGGCGGGCACAACGGCCCGCCGCCAGCGATGTTCAGCCTCAGAGCACGCGAGCGCGCCGGCGCGCTCGCTGGTGACTCCCGACGATGCCCACGTCAATCAGGAGCGCGATGGCCGTGAGCAGCCAGCCCAGCGAAGACACGTGGCCCGTCGCGTCCCCCAGCGAGTTGTGCGCGTAGGCGTAGGTCAGAGTCGTCAGGGGCAAGAACAGAAAGCCGAGCAGCTCCAGGAGCACGCTGCCGTAGGCACGATCCAGGTAGTTGCCACCGAACAGCCATACGAGAAACAGCGCGAGCCGCGGAAAGACGATCGCCAGGCAGCCGAACAACCAGGGCATCACCGTAGGCGTGCTCCGATCGCCCTCGCACGGCAAGTGCCAGTTCTGACGGGCGCGCGCGCGCCGAGGGCAAATTGCCTCGCCCCGGCCCTTTGCACGTAAATTTGCCCCGCATTTTTTGCCGGCCTCAGGTCGCTCCCCTAGAACCGCAGCGAGGCACGAGCTTACGTATGAAACAAAGTCAGTGGTTTCGCAGCGCTGCGGTCGCTGCCGGCGTTTTGGGGCTGGCGTTCACGGCGGAGAACGCGCACGCGGAAAGCCACCTCACCGGCTCGGACTACATCTCGCGTCCGCTGGTGTTGCCCAAAGGCGTGCTGCGCATCGATGGCGGGCCGCGTCGCCCCTACGACGGCGGGCAGGTGATGCCCGGCGGCCAGCTGCAGGTGTTCGTCAATGACGGTCAGGACGTGGCGCTGCTGGCGCCCGGCGCGGCCTACGGTGTGATCGACGACCTGGAGCTGGGAGCCGTCTGGCCCCTGGTGCTGAGCCCGGACCTCGACCTGCTCGATCTCAGCGTGTACGGCAAGTATCAGCTGCAGCGCGGCCAGATCGAGGTGGCCGCGTACGGCGAGATCCGCATCCCGGTGCAGAACGACCTGGAGCTGGCCGGCGGCGTGCCGGTGTACTTGCACATCGCGCCCAATCTGCGGCTGGAGACGGGCGGCTTTCTGCGCGTCGTCTTCGGCGATGACACCAACTTCGTCGTCGACGTGCCCGCATCGTTGCCGATCCAGGTCTCCCCGCAGGTCTTCGTGGGGCCCGAGGTCGGCCTGCACATCGTCGACTTCGACAATGTGGCGCTGCCGCTGGGCGTGATCGCCGGCTACACGCTGGGCAACGGCATCGGCTCGATCGGCGACCTGTTCGGGCGCCTGACGCTGGTCGACGTCGCGCACGGCGCGGACAGCGTGCGCTTCGACATCGGCGCCGAGCTGTACTTCGACCTGCTCTGAGGCGCGGGACCCGGCGCGGCGAGCTCCCCGCGCGGGAGCTCCCGGCGCTCAGCCGTGCTCCACGCGCACGATCGTGCGGCCCTCGCGCAGCGCGTCCCAGTTGATGCGAGCGCGCGAGGCCACGTCCACCTGGCTCGTCGCCTCATCCAGCAAGATCACCGGCCGCCGCGAGGCGAAGGCGGCGGTGAGCACGATCAGCTGCCGCTGCCCGGAGGAGAGGTTCAGGCCCTGAGCCTGGAGCAGCGTCTCCTCGCGCATCGGCAAGCCTTGCAACATGTGAGTGAGCCCGGTCAGCGGCGCGACCTTGCACACCTCCGCGTAGCTGACGCCGCTCATCAGCTCCAGGTTCTCGCGGATGCTCGTCTCGAACAGCGGGCAGTGCTGTGGCACGTACAGCACGAACTCCTGGGCGCGGCTGGCTTCGACGCCGAAGATGCTCACCTTCCCCTGGGTGGGTGGCATCAGCCCGGCGATCATGCGCAGCAGCGTGGTCTTGCCCGTGCCGGAGGGCCCCTGCAAGTTGTAGAGCTCGCCGCGCTGGATCGAGAGCGACTGGTTCTGCACCACCCAGCGGCTGTCCGCCGAATAGCGGAATGAGACGTGATCGATGCGGATCTCCTGGCTCGTCCACATCGCCCGCGCCTGCCGGGGCGGCGCTGCGACAGCCAGCACGCGGTCCACGCGCTCGATGTGCGGAGCGAGGCCACGGAAGCTGCAAAAGATGCCCACCAGCGCCTTGATCGCGCCCGACAGACTGCCGCAGGACGAGATCAGGAACATCATGCCGCCCAGGCTCAGAGCCCCGTCGAAGCACTGATAGACGGCCCAGACCATGATGCCCGTGGACAAGCCCTGCGAGCCGATCGAGCTCACCACCGACTGGATCGCGCGATTGCGCGCGATGCGCAGGGACAGGCCGCCGATCTCCGACACCTTCGCGCTGAAGCTCCTGCCCAGACGCTCCGCCGCGAACATCCCGCGCAGCGAGTTGAGCGCGCTCAGGAAGCTGTGCAGGAGCTGCTGCTGCTCGGCGTTGCGCTCCAGCAGCACGCGCGTCTGCACGGCCTCCAGACTGGCAAAGGTGATCGAGAGCCAGGCCAGCACCAGCTCCGCGCAGACCACCAGCGCCGCGACCAGCGCCGACGCGTTCGCGAGCACGACGAAGTAGGCGATCGCGAAGGCCGCCTGTGTCATCAGCGCAACGATGTTCCCCACGTAGGTGTGCACCGCGGTGGCGGCGCTGGTCATCGTGATGCCCATGGCGCCGCTGCGCTGCTTGCGCAACATCTCGTACTCCGCCCGCACCACCGCGGAGAACACCGCCAGCAACGTGCCCCGCTCGACCGCGGAGCTGACCGCCACCTCGGCGAGCGAGTGGAGCCAGCCGTTCCAGGCCTGATACGCGACCAGCAGCACCACGGCGAGCGCCGCGGCGAGCAGCATGCGCGGAGAGGCATCGGGCAGCGCCGTATCGATCGCGAGCGTCGAGGCGTACGGCATCGCCAGCCCCATCCCGGCCCCGAACGCGGACAGCACGAGCACCCGGATCACTCCGCCGCGTTGCTCGAGCAGCGACTCGCGGATGCGCTGGCGAAGCACCTTCGACTCCGGCCTGGGGAGAGCGGCTGTGGTCATGAGCAAGGAGCGCGTGAGGCGCGCTGCTCGGTAGTCGGCCGCCGAACGCGCGAGTTGCGGCAAACCGGGTGCGCGCTCCAGCCTCGGCCGCTCAGTCGTCGTGGGCGGCCGGCGCCCCGAGGATTCGTGCAGCGCCGTGCGGCTGAGGTCCGGCCACAAAATCCAGGCACGGTCAGCGCTGCCCGCCGGGCGCTGCAGATGCGAGGAAAATCCTGAGCCGAGGCCCGCGCAGCGCGTTCGTGCTATGCCGCCCCGGACATGACGAGCGAGCTGGCGAGCAGCGACGGGCAGTTCCACGAAGCCGGGACGCAGCCCGGCACTCTGCTGCGCCTGCTGCGCGAGCGCTTCGGGTTCGACGGCTTTTTACCCGGGCAGGGGGACGTGGTCCAGGCGCTGGAGCGCCACGGGCGCGCGCTCGCCGTCTTCCCGACCGGCGGCGGCAAGTCGCTCTGCTATCAGCTGCCCGCGCTCGCCTACGAAGGGGTGACGCTGGTGGTGTCGCCGCTGATCGCCTTGATGAAGGACCAGATCGACTGGCTCACGCGGCGCGGTGTCGCCGCCGCGCGGCTCGACTCCTCGCTGGGGGCGGAGGAGCTGGCGCAGGTCGGCAAGGAGCTGGAACGCGGCGCGCTGCGCTTGCTGTACGTCGCGCCCGAGCGCTTTCAGAACGAGCGCTTTTTGCAGCTGCTCACGCGCCTGCGCATCGCGCTGTTCGCGATCGATGAGGCCCACTGCATCTCCGAATGGGGCCACAACTTCCGGCCCGAGTATCTGAAGCTGGCGGCGATCGCGCGCGGCGTGCGAGCGGAGCGCGTGCT
The DNA here is from genome assembly GCA_035760985.1 of Polyangiaceae bacterium. Taxonomy (GTDB): domain Bacteria; phylum Myxococcota_A; class Polyangia; order Polyangiales; family Polyangiaceae; genus SZUA-265. The sequence continues at coordinate 48,917 of DASTRX010000203.1, read as the reverse complement.
CGCGCTGACCGCGACGGCGACGCCGGCCGTGGCTCGGGATATCTGCAGCGCCTTCGAGATCCCGAGCAGCGCGGCGATCGTGACGGGTTTCTATCGCTCCAACCTGGAGCTCGTGATCGAGCCCACCCGCGCACAGGAGCGCGACGCGCGCTTGATCGAGCGCTTGCGCCAGCGCCCTCCGGGGCCGTCGATCGTGTACGTGACGCTGCAGAAGACGGCGGAGCGCGTGGCCGCGTTGCTGCGCGACGCGGGCCTGCCTGCCAGCGCTTATCACGCGGGGCTGGAGCCGGGCCAACGCAGCGCCATTCAAGACCAGTGGATGAGCTCCGACCGGGGCATTGTGGTCGCAACGATCGCCTTCGGGATGGGCATCGACAAGGCAGACGTGCGCTATGTCTACCACTATAACTTGCCCAAGGGCCTCGAGAGCTACTCGCAGGAGATCGGCCGCGCGGGGCGCGACGGCAAGCCCTCGATCGTCGAGCTGTTCGCCTGCTCGGCGGACGTGCCCACACTCGAGAACTTCGCTTACGGCGATACACCGACGGAAACGGCGCTGCGCGGGGTGGTGGACGATCTGTTGCAGCGGGGCGAGTCCTTCGCGCTCAACTTGACCGAGCTCGGCGATCGCCATGACGTGCGACCGCTGGTGCTGCGCACGGCGCTCACCTACCTCGAGCTGCTGGGGATCTTCCGGCAAGGCACGCCGTTCTATGCCGGATATCGCCTGCGGCCGACGTTGCCGAAGGCGGAGCTGGTGGCGCAATTCAAGGGCGAGCCGGCGCGCTTCCTGGAGGCGCTGTTGCGCGCCGCCAAGCAAGGGCGCACCTGGCTCTCGTTCGATCCGGAGGCGCTGTCGACCAGCCTCGGCCAGCCGCGCGAGCGGATCATCCGCGCCCTGGAGGTGATCGAGGAGCGGGGCTACGGCGTGCTGGAGGCCTCCGACGTGCGTCACCGCTTCACCCGCTGCGAGGCCGACGCGCAGCCCGAGCACCTGGTCGGCGAGCTGCGCTCGCGTTTCGAGCGCCGGGAGAGCAACGAGGTCCAGCGCATCGCGGAGGTGCTGCGGCTGGTGCACGCGCCCGGCTGCCTGAGCAACGCGCTGGTCGCTCATTTTGGTGAGCTGCGCTCGGAGCCGTGTGGCCACTGCAGCCGTTGCCGGGCCGCGCCCGAGCCCGATGCAGCCCAGCGCCGCGAGCCCGCCACGACGGAGCCCGAGCTGATCTGGCCGGACCGCGCCGCGGTGCTCGCTCTCGCCGCCAGCCAGCCCCAGGCACTGGGCGAGCCGCGGCAACTCGCGCGCTTCCTGTGCGGCCTCACCAGCCCGGCGACAACGCGGGCACGGCTCTCGCGCCACGCGCTGTTCGGGGTGCTGGCGGAACAACGCTTTGCGCAGGTTCTGGAGTGGGCGGCTGCGCTGGGAGCGCAGCAGGCCGCGGACTAGCGGCGAAGGGCCGGGGGCGCGCGCTCAATTCCCCACGGGCTCGGCCGGGAACTTGTGTCGCAAGCGAAAGTAGAGCTCGCGCGCTCGCTCGAAGGTCGCGCGTTCTTCATCCCCGGCGCGCGCCGTGTCCGTGTGGGGAGTGGCTCGATCGGCGGTCTGAGATCTCTTGATCCGGATCGTGATCTCGTCGCCCACTTGCAAGGGAGACTCCTCGACCCAGTGCACGGGCTCGTGAGCGCCATCGTCGCGCGGCACCTTGAGCCCGCTCACGTGCAGGTCCATCTCGACTCCCTTGGGGCAGCCGCTGGCGCCTTCGCACTCGGGCCCCAGCTCGCCGACGGCCGCCAGCGTGACGCCCAGGACACAGACATCTGGACCACCAGCGATGGTGAGGATCTCCCCGTTCAAGCGGACTTCGTACGTAATCATGTGCAGCTTTCCGATCCCACAGTGTGAGCCTCTCTCTCACTCCCGGCAACGTCGTGCAGCAGAGTGCCGTGAGAGCGCAGCTTGCCGGTCCACATGGAAGCCGCAGTTCCAGCAGGAAACACTCCTGCTCCGATCCGGGGCCCGCCGGCGCTAAGCCCCGTGCAACATGCCCGACGCGTTCCTCAGCGCCAGCGCCATCACGGTCAGGACCGGATTGACCCCGCCGTTGGTCACATGGGTCGAAGCATCGATCACGTACAGGTTGTCGTGCCCGTGCACGCGCCCCCACGCATCCGTGACCGACGTCTCCGGGGACGTCCCCATCCGGCAGGTCCCCGCCTGATGCTGGCCCGCGCTCAGGAAGGGCGTACTGGCGACAGGCCGGCTCCACACCTCGCGAGCCCCGCTCGCGTGCAGCCACGCCTCCGCGCGCAAGCGTAGGAACTCCGCCGCCCGCACCGTCTCCCGATGCACGCTGCCCGAGAGCCGCGCCACTCGCCTGCCGAAGCGATCGGTCTGCTGCGGATCGAGCGTGACCCGGCTCTCCGGGGTCGGAATCTCCTGGATCGGGCCCGTGACCTTGAGCAGGTGGCGGTAGTTGTCGCGCAGGAAGCGCGCGTTGCCGAGGCCCCACCGCCGCAGTTTTGGCGGCAAGTGATCGCGCCAGGCGATGATCGGCAGCAGCACGAAATCATCCGCCAAGAGCCCGCCACCCACGACGCCGGGATTGCGGTGCGCGAACTGGCTCGTGGCGATCGACAGGCCTGGACCGCGGCCGTCCTCGACGGGCTCGGGCATCAGCCCGCACGCGGAGACATAGACGTGCCCCTGCAGGTGCCGCCCCACCTGATCAAACTCGTTGCCGAGGCCGCCCGGCTCGCGCGCGCTGCGCGACGCCAGCAGCAGCCGCGCGGATTCGATCGCGCCGCACGAGATCACGACGCGGTCCGCTCGCACGCGCTCGGCGCGCGATCCCAGGTCGCGGCCGCTCTCGGGGCGGCTCAGCGGCGAGCCGCTGCGGTAGAAGCTGACCCCGACGACGCGCCCGCGCCCATCCGTCATCAACTCGGAGACGAAAGCCCCGCTGCACAGGGTCAAGTTGCCGGTGGCGATGCCTCTCCGCAAGAAGGTGTTGTGTGCGCCATTCTTGGCGTCGGTGGGGCAGGCGAAGCCCACGCAGCTGTTGCAGCGCACGCACGCCGCCCGGCCCTGATGCGGCACGCTGTTGATCAAGAGCGGCACGCCGTGCGTCTGCCAGCCGAGCGACTCCGCCCCGGCACGCAGGGCGCGCCGGCCCGGATGCGAGGCGAGCGCGGGCATGGGATACGCGTAACCGGCGGGGCCACCCAGGCAGGCGGAGGCATCCCCGGCGACGCCCACGCCCCACTCGATGCGCTCGTAATACGGCGCGAGCTCGTCGTAGCGGATGGGCCAGTCTTCGAGCGAGCTGCCCGCGGGCGCTCCGTAGGCGCTGCGCATCGCGAAATCTTCCGGCAGAAAGCGCCACGCGGCCGCCCCGAACACGACCCCGCCGCCGCCCACGCCGACGGCGTTGTTGTGATAGCCCGCCTGGTGCGGTTGCATCACGCGCACGCGTCCGCTGGGCTCGACCAGCGTGCGCGGCTGGCCCTCGCCTTCCGGGCCCGTGTTGTTGCCGTAGAGCGAGAGCCGGTGATTGCGCAAATGGTCACGCGCGAGCGCGCGCGCATAGGCGTCATCCCCGCGCTCCAGCAGCAGCACGCGCTGCCCGCCCTCGGCGAGCACGCCGGCCACGATGCAGCCGGCAATGCCCGCGCCGACCACGATCACGTCGTAGTGCCCGCGCGGCTCCTCGCTGCTGAACCCGCTCACCTTCGCGCTGCGCGCGGGCTGAAACGCGGGATAGCCGAGATCGCTCCAGACCACCTTGCTGTGTTCGCCGCGCAGGTTGGCGTAGCGGGCCTCGGCCGCCTTGTTCAGCAGCCTGTCGAACCAGCGGTGCGGCCCCTGCAGCCAGGTCGCCTGCGTCGCCCCCTGCTCGATCTCCGCCAGCAGCGTGTCTTGCCCCTCCGCGTTCAGCTCCAGGAAGCCTTTGCGCCAGCGCATGTTGGCCTCCGAGTCCAGCGCGAGCAATCCGGCTTCGAGCTCGGTCTCGAGGTGCGAGCCCAGCTCGGCGATCGCCGCGCTGAGCGAGCGAGCGAGCTCGGCAGGCGTCTCCGCTCGGCCCCTGGCCCCCTGCGGCGGCTCCCAGGGCATCAACCGCGCGAGCACCGCCTCGAGCAACCGGAGCGTCACCGGGCCCACGACAGCCTCCTCATGTTTGCTCAGTACTGCTGCGCATGTAAGACGGCCAGACACCCCGAGGGGGTGCCAAAGAAGTCGAGGTCGGGGAGATCGACGGCCGCTCGCGAGCAGAGCTTCAGGGTGGGGTGGGCGCGAACGACTCACCGCCGAGATCATCGCGCACCTTCATCTTTACACCCGTGGCGACGCTCAGCACCGCCACGACCAGCTTGTGCAGGGCAGCGGCGCGCCGGAGCACGACGGTGATCTGGCCGATGCGGGATTTGTGGTCCAGCAGCCAGCGCGTGGCCGGCAGCTTGATCTCGGGGTTGTGCCCGTGCAGCTCGCGCAGATCGAACAAGATCTGTGCGTCTTTTTCCGGCATCATCTCGCTCAGCGCCGCAAAGAATTGCGCGATCTCCTCGGTCCGCGTGGGCCCGACGAAGCGCAGCACGATCGCGCCGGTCGCCGCCGATTTTGCGATCGCCCAGCTCTTTTCCGCTGGGATATCGATCGCCAGGAGCTCCGAGCTCGGCTCCTCGGAGCGCTGATCCATGAGCTGATTCTCCCCGCCTGATTTCCGGAGTCAAGCACGCCGCCGAGCCATTCCAGGGTGATTCACGCTGACCCACGCAGCGCCGGAGAGCGGCGCCGGCCAATTGGTCGAGCATGTCTTTGCGGGGGGACGTAACGTTCCCTCCACTGCACCCACTCCCTGCTGGTGGCGCTCATGCTACCCCTCGCGAGCATGGACCCTCAGTGCTCGGACGCGGAGCTCGTGCGGCAGAGAGCGCGGCAACGGGCAGGGATACCGCCGCCGCCGAAGCCCGGCTCTACCAGCGCTTCGCAGGTCGCATCGAGCTCTACGGGCGGCGTCACCTCGGCGCTTCGGCCGCTCGCGCTCTGGTCCAGCGAGTGCCCTTGCACGTGCTGGTGGCGATCCGTGCGGGCCGTGTGCGCGAGCCGGCCGCGCTGGCCAAGCTGCAGAGCTGTATGCAAGCACGGGAGGCCTCGTGAGCTGCACCGAGCAGGCCCCACCCGCGCTGGAGACGATCGCCGCCTGGTGCCTGGGCGAGCTGGACGCGGCCACCACGGAGCGCTTCGAGGAGCACTACTTCGGTTCGCCGCACAGGAGCGCGCGCGCTCGCCTGCACGCACGGCAGCGCCTTCCAGGGCGACGGCCGCAAAGCCCTGCTGGAGCTCGCCAGCGCGCTCGGGCATTGAGGCGCCAGCTCCGCCTGGAGTCATGGGGTTGGGAGAGCGGGCTCTGTGCCGCACAGCGCGTCGCAAAGCCCGCTGTCCCGTCGATCGCTGTCCCGAAGCGGAACACTCCGCTCCGCCCTCTCACCGTCACTTTTGTGCGATCCAGGCGGCCTGCTCGGCCGTATTGCACGACCACATGAAGTCCTCGCCGTCTGCCGGTCCCACGCCTGCAAGTCCCGCTTCCGTCAGCTCTGAGACTCGCTCCTTCGAGCCCCCCGGGCCCGGTCCCTGGGAGGCCGAGACGGCGCACTTTCCGCGGCCGGTCACGCGCTTCGCGGCGAACGCGTTCTTGCATGCCTTTCCGGCCGGCTTCGCCGAGGGCAGCGCGCGCTATGGGCTGCTCTTGAGCCATTTCAAGACGGCGATCGTGAACGGCTTCCTCTATCAGCAGCCGGTCGCGTTCGGGGCGCCGGAGGGCGCTGCCGGGCCGCCACCGAAGCCGATCCTGTGGCTGCTCACGCGCCTGCACCCGAAGATGCGCGCCCGCATCGAGACCTGCCGCCAGGCGTTCGAGAACAAGCTGTGGCGCCAGGATCTGAAGACCTGGGATGAAGTGGACCGCCCGCGCGCCGTGAGCGAGCACCTGAAGCTGCAGGCGATCGACCCCGCCACGCTGTCCGACGTGGCGCTGAGCCAGCACCTGGACCGCCTGTACACACACTGCGAGTCGATGGTGTGCCTGCACCATCGCTATACCATCACCTGCACGATCGCGACCGGGGACTATCTGGCGCACGTGCTCACGTGGACCGGCGCGAGCGCCGGGCAAGCCCTGGCGCTGCTCGCGGGCACGTCGCCGATCTCCAAGGGCGTGGCGGCGCAAGAGCTCACGGCGCTCGCCGAGGGCATCCGCCACGACCCGGCGGCGCAGCGCGTGCTCGGCGGCAGCGATCCGGCGCGCGTGATCGTCGAGCTGAGCTCGCTCCCGGATCCGCTCGGAGCACAGGCGCGAGCGTACCTGGACATCGTGCGTTTTCGCTCGGTGGGCTACGACCTGTGCGACAAGGCCTGCGGCGAGATGCCGGAGCTGCTGGTGCGGGCGATCCGCGCCTCCGTTGCGGGGCAGAGCGAAGAGTGCGCGCTGGCCGAGCGCGCGGAGAAGGAGCGCGCGCTGCGGGCGAAGGTACCGCCGCAGCACCAGGCCGAGTTCGACTCGCTGCTGGCGGAGGCGCGCGCCGTCAATCGCCTGCGCGACGAGCGCGGCGTGTACTCGGACGGCTGGGGCACCGGGCTCGCGCGCCGTGGCGTGCTGGAGGCGGGGCGCCGGCTGGTGGCGCGCGGGCTGCTCGCCGACCCGGAGCACGCGGTCGACACCACGCTGGAGGAACTGAAGGCCTTGCTGGCGGGCTCGACCCAGCCCACGCGCGCCGAGATCGAAGCGCGCGTGCAGTGGCGCAAGACCAAGACCGTCGCCGACATCCCGCCCTGGCTGAACGCGCCGCCGGCGGGTCCGCCGCCCGCCGACCTGCTGCCCGCGCCGGCGCGCCGCGCCACACGGGCGGTCGACGCCATCCTGAGCAACCTGTTCAAGGAGGCCGAGCGCGAGAGCAGCGCCCAGATCGTGCGCGGGCTGAGCGTCAACACGGGCGTGTACGAGGGCCGCGCGCGCCTGGTGCTGGACGCCGCCGACTTCTCCAAGATCGAACAGGGTGACGTGCTGGTCACGCGCGCCACCTCACCCTACTTCAACGTCGTCCTGCCCTTGCTGGGCGCGCTGGTCACCGATCGCGGCGGGCAGCTGTGCCACGCCGCGATCGTGGCGCGCGAATATGGTATCCCCGGCATCGTGGGCACCAAGGTCGCCACCCAGACCATCGCGGATGGAGCGCGGGTGCGCGTCGACGGCGCGACCGGCGAAGTGCGCGTGCTCGCCTCCTGAAGCCGATGCCGCTGGAGCTGCACTCGGTCGCGAGCGAGGACTACGGTGGCAAGGCGCTGGAGCTCGGGCGCGCCCGGCGCGCGGGCTTGCCGGTGCCGCCGGGCTTCGCGCTCTCACCGGACCTGGTCGAGCGCGTGGTGGTCGGCGACTCGTCGGCGCGCCAGCGCGTGCTGTCGGCCTTCGAGGGGCTCGGGCCGTGCGCGGTGCGCTCTTCCGCGATCGGCGAAGACGGCGCGCAGGCCAGCTTCGCCGGGCAGCACGCCAGCGTGCTCAACGTGCGCACGCGCGAGGGTCTGCTCCAGGCCGTCACGAACGTGTACGAATCCGCGCGCACCGCGGCCGCGCTCGCCTACCGGCGCCGGCTCGGCATCAACTCGGAGCCGCGCATGGCGGTCGTGATGCAGGCGCTGATCCCCGCGGAGAGCGCGGGCATCCTGTTCACCAGGAACCCGCTGAGCGGCGCCGACGAGCGCGTGATCGAGGGCTCCTTCGGGCTCGGTGAGGCGGTGGTGGCGGGGCTGGTCACGCCCGACCGCTTTCGCCTGGCGCGCGGCGGTGCCGTCCTGGAGCGCGCGCTCGGTGAGAAGGACATCGCCATCGCCTGGCACCCCGACGGCGGCACGCACGAGATCGCGCTCAGCGCGGAGCGCGCCGCCGAGCCGTGCCTGAGCGACGCGCAGCTGCAGCAGCTGGAGGCGCTGGCCGCCGCGTGTGAGCGCGCTTTCCCGGGCCCGCACGATCTGGAGTGGGCCTTCGCGGGCGGCCAGCTGTACCTGCTCCAGCGGCGAGCGATCACCCGTGGCTGAGTCGCGAAGCGGCGTGTCGAACGCCGTGTCGGGCCACGAGAGCGCCGGGGCGCCGATCAGCGCGGGCGCGCAACACTGGACGATCTCCGCCGTGTCCTCCGCGGCGCTCGCGCCCCTGAACTCGACCATGATCGCCGTGGCGCTGCCCGAGATGGGCCGCGATCTGCAGGTCAGCTCCACACTGCTGCGCCACGGGCTGGTGACCAGCTACCTGCTCGCCGGCATCGTGCTGCAGAGCCTCGGCGGCAAGCTCGCCGATCGCATCGGCTACACGCGCGCGCTGCGGCTGGGGCAGCTGGTCTTCGCGCTGGCGGGCTTGCTCGGCTTTCTCTGGCCGGCGACCGGCGCGCTGGTCGTGGCGCGCGTGGTCATGGCGACGGCAGGGGCGGTGATCGTGCCGAGCGCGGTGGCGCTGCTGCGCAACCAGCTGCCGCCGGAGCGGCGCGGGCGCGCGTTCGGCGCGTTCGGCGCCGTCATGGGCTGCTCCGCGGCGCTCGGGCCCAAGCTGGGCGCGCTGCTCACCGAACACTTCGGCTGGCGCTCGATCTTCGTGATCAACGTGCCCTGGCTCGCGCTCGCGGCGGGCGTGGCGGCGTTTGCCGCGGCAGAAGTCCGCACCCAGCCGGCGGCGCGCGGGCGCTTCGATCTGCTCGGCTCCTTGCTGCTCGGCGCGAGCCTGTCGGCGATCGTGGCGGGCAGCGTGGCGAGCGAGCTGCACGTCTGGATGCTGGCGGGTGCGGCGGGGCTGGTCGCCTTCGGCTTCTGGGAGCAGCGCGCCAGCGACCCGGTGATCGACCTGCGCCTGTTCTCGCGGCGCGTGTTCAGCGCGGGCGCGTTCGTGATCGCGCTGCACAACCTGGCCATGTACACCCTGCTGTTCGAGCTGCCGCAGGTGAGCGCGCGGCTCTTCGGCGCCAGCCGCGAGAGCGTGGGCAGCGTGCTCTCCGCCATGATGATCAGCATGGTGGTCACCGCGCCGCTCGCCGGGCGGCTCTCGGAGCGCTTCGGCGCGCGCGCTCTCGCGCTCGGGGGCTGCCTGACCGGGGCGCTGGGCGTGCTGTTGCTCGGCGCGCTGCCCTTCGCGCAGCTCAGCGCGGCGCTGCCCGGCTTGATCCTGCTCGGGCTCGGGCTCGGCCTGGCCTCGGCGCCCGCACAAGCGGCGGCGATGAGCGCCGTACCGCGCGAGCAGAGCGGTATGGCCGCCGGCCTCACCTCCACGCTGCGCTACCTGGGCGGCATCGCGGGCCTGGCCATCCTGGGCGGCATCCAGACCGATCGCCGCGACGCGACGATCGTGCTCTCCGAGCATCACACGGCGCTGTGGGTGTTTGGCCTGGCGTTGCTGGCCGCGGCGGGCTGCGCGGCACTGTTGCCGGCGCGGCAGCAGGGCGACCTGGCGCGCTGAGCTACTGCTACTGCGGCGCCGCCGCCGCGTAGACCTCATCGACCGGTAGCATCGCGCCGAGCGCCGAGAGCGGTAGCTGCGCACCGCTGCGGGCCTCGCTGCGGCGCCAGCTCGAGTCGGGTTGCCGCTCGAAGACTTCGATCAATTGCTCGCGGTGCGAGACGATGACGACCGCAGCGAGGGATGGGATGCGCTGGTAACTGTCGAGCTTCTCCCCACGATCATAGTCCTCGGTGGAATCGGACGTGACTTCGACCACCAGCCGCGGATTCACGATCGTATTCTTGTCCTGCGGGTCAGACTCATACGGCCCACAGACGATCGTCACGTCAGGGTAGGTGGTGAGCCCTGTGGCGAGTGCCCGCACCCGCAGATCGGAGCTGTGCACTCGGCAGGGCCCCCCGCGCGTCTGAGCGACCAGCGCTGCACCCACGGCCATCGCGAGCGCGGCGTGCTGCGGCGTACCGCCGGCCATGGCGTAGATCTCGCCTGCCAGGAACTCGTGACGGACGGTGCTCGACTGCTCCAGCACGAGATACTCGTGAAACGTGTAACGATGGAGCCGCGGAGCCTGGGTCACGCCAAGAATCATAGCCCGCTCCTTGCCCCCTGTGCCAGTCTCCCTCCAGCAAGGGGCGTGCCCGCGGGGGCGTGACGGCGGCAGCCGTTCCGTGCCAAGAGTAGCCCATGCACGAGAAAGGACTCGGGGCCTCCCTGGCCTGCACCTACCTGCCACTCGCTCTGGCCTGTTCGAGCGCCGCGGGCAGCAGCGCCAGCGCCCTGGCACCCGCAGCTGCTCCGGCAGCGATCCAGGTCGAGTCCGGGCAGGTCGCCGGCGTGGCGAGCGCGGATCCTTCGATCACCGTCTTCAAAGGCATCCCTTATGCGGCTCCGCCCGTCGGAGAGCTGCGCTGGCGGCCGCCGCGAGCGCCGCTGCGCTGGAGCGGTGTGCGCAGCGCCTCGACCTTCAGCAAGAGCTGCACACAGGAGCTGCGGCGCTCGCTCCTGCCCTGGACGGAGGAGTTCATGCTGGGCAACGACGTGAGCGAGGACTGCCTGGCGCTCAACGTCTGGGCGCCGGCGCGCGCCGTCGGCGACGCGAAGGCCGCGCTGCCCGTCTATGTGTACCTGCACGGCGGCGCGTTCACGAGCGGCTCCGGCGAGGTCGCGCTGTACGACGGCGAGGCGCTGGCCCGGCGCGGCATCCTGGTGGTCACCGTCAACTACCGGCTGGGCGTGTTCGGCTTCTACTGCCATCCGGAACTGAGCGCCGAGTCCTCCGAGCACTCCTGCGGCAACTACGGCCTGCTGGATCAGCTCAGCGCCCTCGGCTGGGTCCAGCGCAACATCGCCGCGTTCGGCGGCGATCCGCACAACATCACGGTCGGAGGGCAGTCGGCGGGCGCCGCCTCGGTGCACGCCCTGGCGCAGTCGCCGCTGGCGCGCGGGCTGTTTCAGCGCATGATCGCCCAGAGCGGCCCCTGGGATCGGCACCTGCCCTGGCCCACGCGCGCCGAGGCCGAGGCGCAGGGCCTCGACTTCGCCAGCGGCGCAAGCCTGGCTCAGCTGCGCGCGCAGAGCGCGGAGGCGCTGCTCGCTCGCCAGCAGAACGGCGGTCGCTTCCGACCGGCGGTCGACGGCTGGGTGATCCCGGATCAACTGGCCGCGCTGGCCGCGCGCGGTGAGCTCGCGGATCTGCCGTTGCTCACCGGCATCACCGCCGACGAGCGCAGCTCGCAGGCGGACTACGGCAAGCTGAACCGCCAGCAGCTCGCAGAGCTCGTGCAAAAGGAGTACGGCGACCTGGCCGCGGCGGTGCTCGCGCTGTACCCCGCCGCCACGGACGCCGACGCGAGCGCGCAGCACCGGCAGCTGGCTCGGGATATGGGTTTGGCCACCTTGCTCGATTGCCGCCGAACCCGGGCCGCGCACGGCCAGGCCAGGGACTTCGGCTACTTCTTCGAGCGCGCCATCCCCTGGCCCGAGCACCCCGAGTACCAGGCGTTCCATTCGGCGGATCTACCCTACGCCTTCGACAACCTGAGCAAGCTGAACCGGCCCTGGGAGAGCGCCGATCACCAGCTCGCCGATCGCATGGCGAGCTACTGGGTCAACTTCATCACGCGCGGCGACCCCAACGGTCCGGGGCTGCCGGAGTGGCCATCGGACCGCGAGCACATCCTGCGCCTCGGCGTGGACCCGCGCGCGGAGCTCACGTTACCGCAGGCGAAAGCCGCGCTGCTGCTCCAGCGCTTCGCGGCCCTGCCGTGAGCGGCGCCTAGCAGAGCTTCGCCGCCGAGTCGAGCCCCGGAAATTGACGCTCGCGGGCAATTTGCAGCGCCACGCTGCGCGAGCGAGTTCTCCGGTCGGCGCGCCGCCGCTTGGCGGGCGCTGAGGCCCTCGCTAGTGTGCCCCCGGTTCCTGGGGGGAACAGCAGGACGCCTTCGCCGGCGTCCTCGGAGCATCACGAGGAGATTGGATCATGCATCTACGAAGCTGGAGCGCAATTGCTCTGCTCCTGGCGGCCTGTAGCAGCCAGCAAGCAACCCCGCCGGAGACGGCGCAAGCGGCCAACGCGGCGGCGCCGGCCGACGCCACGGCGAAGCTCGAGGCCGTGCTCGCCAAGCAAGCGGACGACGTCAAGGCTCGCTATCCGCAGCGCCATCCCAAGGAGATGATGGAGTTCTTCGGCGTGCAGCCCGGCATGACCGTGGTGGACACGCTGCCCGGCCCCGTCTATTGGACGGGCATTCTGCTCGACTACCTGGGGCCGCAGGGCACCGTCGTCGACGCCGACTACTCCGCAGAGATGTGGACCAAGTTCGGCAACTACTCGCCCGATCCGGCAACCAAGGCGAACTGGCCTGCTGACACCGTCGCCAAGCTGAACGCCGCGCGCGGTCCCGAAGCGGCCCAGGTCGCCGCCTTCCAGTACGGCTCGGTCCCCGCGGACCTGGAGGGCAAGGTCGACGTGATCCTGGTCAGTCGCGCGCTGCATCACTTCTCGCGGCTCGAGGCCGACGGTCACTACATGACCCACGCGCTCGCCGACATGAAGAAGCTGCTCAAGCCGGGCGGCATCGTCGGCGTGGAGCAGCACCGCGCGCCCGAAGACCAGCCCGACGCGTCCACCAAGGGCGAGCGCGGCTACCTGAAGCAGTCGGCGGTGATCGCGGCGTTCCAGGCGGCGGGCTTCGAGCTCGTCGACAAGAGCGAGATCAACGCCAACCCCAAGGATCAGCCCTCCGCCGAGGACGTGGTCTGGCGTTTGCCGCCCACGCTCGCCACGAGCAAGGACAACCCCGAGCTCAAGGCCAAGATGGAAGCGATCGGCGAGACCGATCGCATGACCCTGAAGTTCAAGAAGCCGTCCTGATCTGGGATTGAAGTTGGGCAAGCGGGCTTTGTGCCGCGCAGTGCGTCGCAAAGCCCGCTTTCCAACAAAACCCTATTGCACTCTGCCGCGCGCCAGCACGGGCCAGACCGCCTCGATCGTCTGTTCGCGCCGCGCGTAGTAGACGTCGTGCAGGTTGATCGTGGTGTCGATGTGGCTGGGCAAGAGCTCGACGCGATCGCCGACCTCGACCGCAGGAGCAGCCGCCGGGTCCCAGCTCAGGATGCCGTGCTCGTCACCCGCCGGGCGGTAGCTCAGTTCCGGAAAGCTCTTCGGCACGGCAAAGCCGCTGTCGGTGGAGAGCGACTTCAATCCCGCATCTACCACCGCTTCGCCCGCCCGCGGACGGCTGATGACCGTCGCCAGCACGCTGAGCGCGCACTCGTAGCGGCTGCCCACGATGCCACGATAGCTGGTGTCGAGAAATACGAAGGAGCCGGGCTGGATCTCGGTCACCCCGGAGTGGCTCGCGCAGAGCTCCGCAGTGCCCGTGCCGCCGGTGGTGACGATCTCGATATCGTGGCCGGCGTGCCGCAAGGCCTGCGCGGTACCGGTGAGCAGCTGCAGGGACCGAGCGCACTCGCGCGCCTGCGCCTCGCGATCGGCGAGCAGCTGCAGGTGACCCTCGTAGCCCTGCACGCCCACGATGCGCAGATGTGGCAGGCGCGCCACGTGCCGCGCCAGCTCCAGCGCCGGCTCGCCGGGCAGCACCCCGCAGCGACGCTGACCCACGTCCAGATCGATCAACACGAGAGCGCGCTGGTTTGCTGCCGCCAGTGCCTGCTCCAGCGCGTCCGCGCCGCGCGCGCCGTCGACCACCAGCTTCAGCTGCGGGTGGCGTTCGAGCACTGATACCAGGCGCGCGAGCTTCACCTCGCCCGCCAGCTCGGTGGTGATCAGCACGTCCTCGATGCCCGCCGCGAGCATGACCTCCGCCTCGCTCAGCTTGGCCACGCACACGCCGCGCGCGCCCGCCGCGATCAGCCGCTGCGCGAGCAGCGGGCTCTTCACCGTCTTCAGGTGCGGGCGCACGGCGACGCCGCTGCCGCGAACGCTCGCGAACAGGCGCTCGATGTTGCGCTCCATCGCGGACAGATCGACCAGCAGCGCGGGCGTATCGAGCGCGCTCAGCGGATCCCCGCTGATCAGCGTGCGCGGCCACCCCGGCGCTTCGGGCCCGCGCAGCAGGTAGAAGGTGTGCGGCACCTCGCTCACCACGCGGAAGCCCAGCCGCTCATACAGACGCCGAGCGGGGTTGGCGCGCAGTACACTCAGGCGCACGGAGGCGCCGGCTTGCTGCGCGTCGAGCAACAGCTCGCGGATCAGGCGCGCGCCGATGCCGCGGCCCTGGTACGCCGGCGCGATCTGGATCTGCAGTAGCGCCCACTCCGTGCCGTCGCGCGTTGCCTTGAACAGCCCGATCGGCTCGCCACCGGAGAGCACGACCTGCGCGCACTCGAAGCGCACCCGGACCCTCTGCTCGAGCTCCGGCTCGGACTGCGGCACCCCGGATGCACGCAGGTACTCGCTCATCGTGCGCCGGCGCAGCTCGAGCAGGAAGGGCACGTCAGACTCGGTCGCGAAGCGAAGCTGGAGATCGCTGTCTCGCTGCATGCAGCCGTACTGCGCGGACCGCGCCGCCGCGTCAACCACGCCGCGAAGACCCCGGATCTGATGCCAAATCCATGTCGCTCTCCGTCATGCCCGGAGCTCGATTGGCAGCGGGCACGGGCTCTAGTAGGGGAGCTAGCTTGCCACTGACCCGTAGGAGTTCACATGCGCGCGACTCAATGGATTCTCCTCATCGCCACGCTGCTGGTTCCCGGCGTGACCTTCGCCAAGCCGACGCCGCCCACGGCAGACTTGCCCGGCAGCCATGATAGCCCGGTGATCGGCCGCTATCAGGGCTCGCTGATCGTCAGCTACGAGCACAAGCAGTACACGGAGTTCACCCTGCCGCTGTCCAGCCTGGAGAAGGTCCCGGGTGAGCGCGACAGCCACAACAACGTGGTCTTCGAGCCCAAGCAGAAGAAGGACCTGACCGGCGCCTATACCCGGCTCGTTTACCTGGTCCCGCCCGAGCGCTCGTCGCTGGAGGTGCTGGAGAACTACACGGACGAAGTGAAGAAGGCGGGTGGCAACGTGCTATACCAGTGCCGCGGCGACGCCTGCGGTGGCGATGTAAAGCGCGGCAGCGCGGGTGGCGGCGGGTACAAGAGCCTCAGCATGTACCTGTACCCCTTCGAGACCTTCACCGACAAGTTCGGCTCGGTCGGCTACTGCCTGATGTCGGCGCAGATCAAGGATCGGCGCTACCTGGCGGCGGAGCTCCCCCAGCAGGGCGCGCACCTCTCGGTCTACACCTTCAGCGTCGAAGAGGGCGCTTGCGAGCGCCAGCTCGGCAACCGCACGCTGGCGCTGGTGCAGATCGTGGAGGGCAAGCAGCGCGAGAGCCGCATGACGGTCCCCGACGCGAGCGAGCTGGCCCGCTCGATCTCACAGGGCGGCCGCGCCACCGTGTACGGCATCTACTTCGACTCCAACCAGGCCGAGCTGAAGCCCGAGTCGACCCCCACGCTGGAACAGATCGGCAAGCTGCTGCAGTCCCAGCCTTCGCTGAAGGTGCTGATCGTGGGGCACACGGACAACGTCGGCGGTTACGCCGCGAATGTCGAGCTCTCGCAGCGCCGAGCCAAGGCGGTCGTGAGCGCGCTCAGCAGCCGCTACAAGATCGCGGCGGATCGCCTCACGCCCGTCGGGGTGTCCTCGGCGAGCCCGCTGGACAGCAACAAGACCGACGAGGGGCGCTCGAAGAATCGCCGGGTGGAGATCGTGGAGCAATGACCCCTGCGGGCGCGGCGCATCAACGCTTTCGCCGCGCCCGTTTCCGCGCCTTCGCTGCTCCGAGCTGGCGCGCGGCCTCCACGCAGCGCGCCGGCACGCTGCGCCCCAGCGCGGCCGGCCCCCACTCGACGACGGCGTCGACGAAGGCGCGCACCTGGGGCGGAACGAACTCGCGCTCCGGATACACGACGGCGATCTGCGACTCGGCGGCGAGCACGCCCTGCAGCACCGGCACCAGCGCGCCGCTCTCCAGGTGCGGATGCGCGATCAGGAGCGGCAAGAAGGCGATGCCCACGCCGCGCAGCGCCGCCGCGCACAGCAGCTGCACGTCGTTGGAGAACAGGTGACCCTCCACGTGCAGCTGGCCGCCACCGGCCAGTGGCCAGTGGCTCTGCGGCAGCTCGCCGCGCGCGAAGCCCATCAGGCAGCGATGCCCGCGCAGATCGCGGCGCGCCCGCGGCGTGCCGTGCTGGGCGAGATAAGCGGGCGACGCCACCGCCAGCACCGGATCGCGCACCAGCGTGCGCGCGATCAGGCCGGGCTGCAGCTCGACGCTCGCGCGCAGCGCCACGTCGTAGCCGTCGCGCTGTAGATCCACGATCCGGGTCGTGGCGTGCACCTGTAGCTTGACCTCCGGGTAGCGCTCCGCGAAATCGCAAAACAGCCGCTGCAGGCTCTCGTTGGCCATCGGCGGCACCGACACGCGCAGATCCCCGCGCACCGCCTGGTCCGTCTGGCGCACGCTCGCCTCCGCGGTGGCCAGCGCGTCGAGCACGATGCGCGCGTGCCGATACAGCGCCTCCCCCGAGTCGGTGAGCAGCAAGCTGCGCGTGCTGCGCCGGAGCAGGCGCGTGCCCAGCCGCTTCTCCAGACGCGCCAGACGCCGGCTCAAAGTGGCGCGCGGCACCCCCAGCTCGCTGGCGGCGCGCGAGAGCGATTTGGCGTCGACCGCCTTGGAGAAGGCCAGCAGCTCGGCGGTTTCCAGCGGTTCCGTCATCTGGATCAAATCGTAGCAGATGCTACCCGTTGTCGTTCAATTGTATCAGGCGTGCCGGCGCCCAGAATGTAGCCCAACACTTCAGGAGGACACGGCAATGACGACTCGCAATGTGGGGTACTGGATCACGACCGGGCTGGTGGCGCTGGCTTTTGCCTTCGGCGGCATCATGGACCTCTGGCCCTCTGCCGAGCTGCTCGCGGGCATGAGCCACCTCGGCTACCCCGCGTACCTGGCCGGGCTGCTGGGCTTCTGGAAGCTCGCGGGCGCGGCCGCGATCCTGGCGCCGGGGACTCCGCGGCTCAAGGAGTGGGCTTATGCCGGCATGTTCTTCGACCTGACCGGCGCGGCATATTCACACGCTTCCTCGGGCGACCCGGCGGGACGCATCCTCACGCCGCTCGTGCTGCTGGCGCTGGTCGCCGCTTCCTGGGCGCTGCGCTCCGGTCCGCGCACGCTGACGCGCGAAGCCTCGGCTGCCGAGCGCGGACTGCCGCAGGGTGCGCTCGTGGGCGCGAAGGGCTAAAGACCGGTCACGGGCGGGCCTGCGTCAGCGCCGGGGGCGTAAGCGGCGCAGGCCGGATCGGCGAGAGCGATGGCGTCGATCGCATCCAACAGCTCGAGCAGCTCGTTAAAAATTGGCGGAGATTCGCTGCAGGACTCATAAAGGTGAGCGCGGACATGTTCGGCATGGCGCTGCGCGCTTACGTGCGCAAGCTGCGGCGGCTCGGGGAGGCGCAGAGCGAGCCCGGCGTCACGCTCTGGCAAGCCGTGCTGGATTTCGTGCGCGGCGAGCGGCTGGTGCCGCGCCGGCGCGTGCTCGAGCGCTTCGCGCGCGACGATGAGCAGCAGCTGTCCAGCGTGCTCCACGATCTGACCCAGAGCGGGCTGGTGTTCACCTCGGGCGCCGGGGAGCAGCTGGTGTATCGCGCGGCGAGCGAGGCGGAGCTGGGCGAGCTCGCGGCGCTCGCCTCCGACGAAGGGCTGGAAGAGCTGTGCTGGGTGCTGGTGTACCGGGAGGGGCCGTTCACGCGCGCGGAGCTGGCGCAACGCCTGGCGCGCAGCGAGGCCCAGCTCGCCCCCACGCTGGAGCGCTTGATGGCGGACGGGCGCGTGCGCGAGGCCGAGAGCGGGCGGCTGGAGGCGCTGGATTTCGTGGTGCCGCTGGGCTCGACCGCCGGCTGGGAGGCGGCGGTGTTCGATCATCTGCAGGCGGTGGTGCAGACGATCGGGCAGCGCCTGCAGGCGCGCGCGGCGGAGTCGCGCGATGCCGAGAACATCGGCGGCAGCACCTACAGCTTCGACCTGTGGCCGGGCCACCCGCTGGAGAGCGAGATCAAGGGCCAGCTGGCAGCGCTGCGCGCCCGGCTCGGTGAGCTGCGCCAGCGCCTGGACGCGCACAACAAGAGCGCGGGCTTGCCAGCGCGCCACCAGCAAGTGGTGACCTACATCGGGCAGTGCATCCTGGAGCGCGAGCCCGACAGCGACGAGTGAAGCTCAGCCGGCCGCGATCGCGGCCGCCTTGCGCAGCCAGCCGCGCACCTCGTCATGCGGGATCTGCTCGGCGCTGGTCAGCTTCAGGTGGCGGCCCGTCTTGCCTTCGCCAGTGAGCCGACCGTGCGGGTCGTCGAAGCTGCCGGGCGGGCCCGCGAGGATCAAGTTGACGTGCGACTTGTGCGCGCTCAGCGCGCACAGTGTCTTGCCATCGAGCGTGTAGAACGGGTTGCCCCACTTGATCGCCGCCTCGGCGCGGGGCACCTCCTGTTCCACCAGCTGGCGCAGCTCGTCCAGGATGGCGCGCAAGGCCGGCGGCTGCTTCAGAAAGAAGCCGTCGACCGGTGCGCCCAGATCCGCGCGCGGCGCGGGGCGAGCCGCGACCTTCTTGCCCGGCTTCGCGGCGGCGCGCTTTTTTCCAGCCTTCTTGGTCGTGCGGGCTGCCGCCTGCTTTGCCGGCGGAGCCTTCTTCTTCGCCTTCCGAGCGGTCTTCTTCTTCTTCATGTCCTCATTCCTCGGCGGACAGCGTCTCCAGGATCGCTTCGATCGCGGAGCTGACCTCGGCCGCGCTGGAGATGCGCTGCTCGCGATCCTTCTGCAGCATGCGGCTCGCCAGCTGCACCAGCTCGGGCCCGGCGCTGGGACAGAAAGCGGCCAGGTCGGGCACGGGCTGCTGCAGGATCGCCGTCAGCGTGGCACCCGGGCTCGAAGCGACGAACGGCCGCACGCCGCTCAGCATCTCGAACAGCATCACCCCCAGCGACCACAGGTCGGTGCGCGCGTCGACCTCGTGCCCCCAGAGCACCTCCGGGCTGAGGTACGCGACCGTGCCGAGCACCGTGCCCGGCGCCGTGAAGCTGCGCTCGCCCATGCGCGCCAGGCCGAAGTCCGAGAGCCGGACCGCGCCATCGCGCGCGAGCAGCACGTTCTCGGGCTTCACATCGCGGTGGATCACGTCCAGGCGGTGCGCCTGCGCGAGCGCGTCCGCCACCTCCAGCGTGAGCAGCAGCGCCTCCACCTGAGGCAGCACCGTCTGCCGGATCAGCTCGCGGCGCAGGGAGCCGCCCGGCACGTATTCCATCACGATGCTGTGCTGCTCGTCGCCGCCGCCCGCTGCACTGCCCGGCACGATCGCGAGCATCTGCACGATGTTCGGGTGTTCGAGCCGGCGCAGGATCTCGGCCTCTCGCGCGAAGCGCGCCAGCAGCTCCGCGTCGTCCGCGCCGGGGCCGGAGCGCAGGCGCTTGACCGCGACCTCGCCGCCCGTCTGACGATCCCGGCCGCGGTAGACCTCCCCCATCCCACCCTGTGCGATGCGCTCCAGCAGCTCATACCTGCCGGCGAGCACTTCCAGCGGCGCACCCGGCGCGCCTGCCACGGACTGCACCGCTTCCCAGCTCGCGACGGCGGGCGGGGCGCCGCCTGCGATGTGGGGCAGCGTGCTATCGAGCGAAAGCGCGCGATCGTCGCGCGCGGCGACGCCGACGCGGCGCAGACACTCCGCGCAACCCGCCACGTGGGCCTCGACGCGCTGGATGTCGCCGCCCGGGAGGCGCCCTTCCACCCAGGCAGCGAGCACCTCCGAGGACAGGCACTCGGCGGACGCACGGGGTTCCACGCAGGGAAATTACCCTGTGCCACCGTTCGGTGCGAGCGCAATCAGCCCTGCTCGCCGCCGCCGGGGTGCGAGCTGGGTTCCAGGCGCCGCGCCAGCGACACGTGCAGCTGGCTCTGCAGGATCACACCCAGGCTCTCCAGTTCCTCTTCGCTGGAGCCGAGGCGCGCACGCATCGCGGCTCGCGCCCGCTCGAGCAAGCTCTGGCGCGCAGCCACGAGCCAGCGCGCCGCGGTGGCGCGGTTCACGCCGTACATCGAGCCCAGAGTGTCGATGCTGAGCCGCTCGCCGAGGTGCAAGCGCAGCAAGGTCCGCTCGCGATCGCCCAGCTCGAGCAGCGCGGAGGCGATCGCCTCCTCCAGCTCCGCCTTGTAGCGGGCGCGGATGAACTCCAGCTCCGGATCGAGGGGCCCCGCGAGCTCGCTCGGGCCCGACGCCTCCGGTTGCTCACGCCGCCGCCCTGCCGCGCGCTGCATCATCAGCAGCGTGGTCGAGGCAGCCGTGGCGACCCAGCCTTCGAGACGGCCTTGACCGCGGTAGTCGGCGATGCGCGGCGGCTGACCGCCGCGGCCGACCAGCAGCCGCTCGTACAGGGCCTGGCGCGCGTCGTCCGCCAGCGCCGCGTCGACCCGGCGCCGCGAGCACGCTCGCCGCACGGTCGGATCGTAGAGCTGTTGAAATGCCTCCACGGCCGCCACGATGCCGCGCGCGCACGCGCAGGCAAGCAGCAGATCGCCAGCGTGAGCGAGCGCCGGCAAGCCGTTGGCCCCGGCGCGCTCGCGCAGGTAGTCGCCAAACTCGCCATCGCTGATTTCGAAGGCCGGCCAGCGCCGGCGCCCCTCCTGGATCAAGGCGAGCAGCGCCGGGTCGAGCTCGGGGCGGGTGCCTACATCTGAGCGTTCCGAATCGGTCATGGTCACCTCGCTGCTCGTGCGGACAGAACCGAGCTTTGCCACCGGGACTTCACCCGCGCCAGCACGCGGGCAGCCGCGGCGAGAAAATCCGGCACCGTGTCGCGAGACCAGCCCGCTGGGAAGTGCCGGACGAAATCGGCTCTGGATCCGCGGTCGCAAGGCGTCGCTTCCGGATCGCTCGCCGCCCGATCGCTCGCTGCCCGATCGCTCGCTGCCCAGGCCACCGGCAAAAGGGCCAGCCCGACCGCTGCTTGCGAATGAAACATGACGCGCCTCCCTTCGCCTTTCGACCGGGTAGATGCCGGAGGAACTCCCGGGTCGCGCGCGCAGCGAGATTTTCGATTTCGGAGCCTACCGCCTGGCCGTAGGTGGAGAAAGCGCCCCCGCGGGCCGCCTCCAGGGCGCGAGCGCAGCGCTCCGGCGCCTGCTAGTAGGAGCCGCCTTGCCTGCGAAGAAGCTGACGCTCTGGTCCCTGTCCTGGCCGCTGTTCGTGGAGCAGGGGCTGCGCATCTCGATCGGCACGGTCGACACGCTGATGGTGAGCCACGTCTCCGACAACGCCGTCGCGGCGCTCGGCGTGGCCTGGCAGGTCGTGATCCTGGCGCTGATCGTGTTCAACTTCATCGGCATCGGGTCCAGCGTGGTGATTACACACCACCTGGGCGCCGGCGATCGCGCCGGGGCGGACCGGCTCTCGCGCGCGGCGCTCGGCGTGAACAGCTGGCTCGGCCTGGGCATGAGCGTGTTCATCGCCAGCCAGAGCCGGCACTTGTTGGAGCTGTTGCACCTGCCAGCGGCGCTGTTCGAGTACGCGGTACCGTTCCTCACCCTGCTCGGCGGCAGCCTGTTCCTCGACGCGCAGAGCATCGCGCTCTCGGCCAGCTTGCGCGCGCACGGCCACACGCGCCCGGTGATGCTGGTGACCGGCGCGCAGAACGCGCTCAACGCCCTGGGCAACGCGCTCTTGCTGTTCGGCTTGTTCGGG
Source organism: Polyangiaceae bacterium (assembly GCA_035760985.1). GTDB lineage: Bacteria > Myxococcota_A > Polyangia > Polyangiales > Polyangiaceae > SZUA-265. The sequence goes on along the minus strand of DASTRX010000203.1, from coordinate 27,186 downwards.
CTGCCGAAGCTGGGCGTCACGGGGGTCGCCCTGTCGAGCGTGGTGAGCCGCGCGCTCGGGCTGCTGGTGTTGCAGTGGGCGGTGCGCCGCGAGACGGGGCTGCGCATCTCGCTCGCCGACTACCTGCGCCTGCCTGGCGCCGAGGTCCGGCGCATGCTGCGCATCGGCCTGCCCGCCGCGGGCGAGAACCTCTGCTACTGGCTGGCGTTGATGGTGGTCACCACCTTCAACGCGCGGCTGGGCGAGGCCAGCCTGGCGGCGGCGACCTACGCGATGCAGATCATGGCCTGGGTGATCGTGTTCGCGAACTCGATCGGGATGGGGACGGAGATCCTGATCGGCCACCGCATCGGCGACGGCGATCTGGAGCGCGCCTATCGCGAGCTGCTGCGCAGCCTGCGCATCGGCGTCCTGATCGCGATCGGCACCAGCGCCAGCATGGCGCTGGCGGCGCCGCTGGTCGCGCGGGCCTTCACCTCCGACGCGCTCACCGCGAGCTTGATCATCGGCGTCCTGCGCATCGGTATGCTGCTCGAGCCGGGGCGCGTGGTCAACATCGTGGTGATCAACGCGCTGCGCGCGACCGGTGACGCGCGCTTTCCGCTGCTGATGGCGGTCGCCTCGATGTGGGGGGTGTGGGTGCCGCTGGCGTGGCTGCTCGGCGTGCGCAGCGGGCTCGGCGTCGCCGGCGTGTGGCTGGCGATGTGCTGCGACGAATGGTTGCGCGGAATCATCATGTACCGTCGCTGGACGCGCCGGGGTTGGCTGCGGCACGCCGAGCAGAGCCGGCAGGCGCTGGCTGCCGGCCTCACCCGCGCGACCGAGCCGCCCAGCTGATCCGCGTGCTCAGCGCACCTGCGTGGCGCAACCGAACTGCAGGCTCAAGCCGCCGGCCTCGGCCGTGCGCACGCGCTCGCAGGTGGGCCCGCACAGCTGGATGCGCGTCTGATCGGCAGAATATTGCCAGCCGTCGCTGCACGACCCGTTCGGGCTTTGCCCGATCAGCTCCGGCTCACCGCCAGCCCCCGTGAACAGCACGTTGACCTTGCCGGGCTCGAGCATGGCGCCGCGCGGAGGCGCGGGGATGTCGTAGCTGCAGCTCAGCGCCAGGCCCGCGATCGCGCTCAAGGCGCTCGCCAGCCCCGCCGCCAGATCGTTCTGCTGCGTCATGTCGAAGTGGCAGTAGCTGGGCCCGTTGTGCGAGCACCCGGCGCGCGCCGTGCCGCCGGCCTCGGCCATGCGCGAGAGGCTCTCGCGAGCTCCTTCGCTGCCCGGCGAACCGATCACGAAGGTGCGCACGCCGGCCGCCTGCGCATCGGCGGCGGCCGCGATCAACGGGGTCGAATCGACCTCGTTGTCGTTGCCGCGCCGGCCCGATGTGTCACAGCCCAGCGTGTAGGTCGGTATGCCGTCCGTGATCAGCACGAGGAAGCGCTGCCCGATCGCGCTGCTCTGCTGCAGCTCCGCCAGCGCGTAGTCGTAGGCATCGTGCGTCGGCGTGCCACCCTCGGGGTTTTGGTCGGTGAACGCTTGGCGGATCTGCTGGCGCTGCCGAGGAGCATCGAGCGCCTCCAGAGCTACCGCCGTGCGCCGGTCGAAGCAGGGCATGGCCGTGTTGCCCGGCACGTTCGGATAGAACACCACGCCCAGCGACGTGTCGCCCGGCATGCCGTCGATGGCGGCCAGCAACGCACGCCGCGTCTGCACCCACTTCGAGCCGCGACCGGGCGCGTCCTGGTTCATCGAGCCGCTCGTGTCGACCAGGAACTGCAGCACGGAGGGGGCCACCTCTGTGCCTGCGGTCTGGCCTGCACAGGCTTGACCGTCAAAGCCCACGATCGTCGTGACGTCGGTGGAGCCGTCATCGAAGATGGGGCCGCTGGCTCCCAGTGCGCTCGTGCCGCTCTCCGTCTTCGACTTCTCGCCCGCTGCGCACGCCGTGAGCGCCAGCGCCGACAGGCAGAACACCACTCCGCGGAACCCCGAGCGCTTGGCTACCATGATCATCGCAATGAGCGTTCGAGCTTACGGGCAGCGAGAGTGGTGTCAACTCACGGAGCGCTTGCCTCGTAGGCGGCGGCAATGCTGCTCGATTTTTTCTCGAGGCATTCTGCGCCGTGGAACGGAAATCGCCGCTGAGAGCTGAACTCGAACTGAACTCGAATGAAATTTGCGCGCGGCGAGTGATCGGCGCGCGGCCTTGCGCACATGCATCATGGCTCACGTGCATCCTCCTCCACTAGGCAGCGAGCTGGCCGCGCTTCGATGCAGGACATCCAGCTCGAGGACGCTGCCGGCGACCTCGACCTGCCACCGGCTGAGCTGCTCAGAAACGTCGACCTGCTCAACCCGGTGCTCACTGTTCTGAAGAAGGGCACGCTCGACCGCGACGACTTCACCGCCCTGTATGTGGACAGCTTGTGCCGGCTCTCGGGGCCGCTGAACAATCAGCCACTGCCGGCGGTCTGCGACGCGGCTGCAGCGGCCGCCGCGAGGAATGCGGCCTCGTGCCGGAGGCCAGCTGTGCCGGGGGGGGGGGGACCAGCGTGTCCCCTCCCCGCCACGTCCCGCGCGGGGCATAGTCAGGACCGGGCATGAACACCCAGCTCCTGATCGACAACATCGTCCGCCAGACCACGGTGCTCCTGGCCCAGCTCGCCACGTCCCGGGGCCTGCGCGCCCCGCTCGCGCACGTGGCCGACCAGGTGTTCCTCGACCTGGCGAGCGAGCTGGCGGCGCAAGGGCTGAGCCGCAAGGTCACGGCCGACATGTTCGGGCTGGCGCTGCGCAGCTACCGGCGCCGCGTGCAGCGCCTGACCGAGAGCACCACGGAGCGCGGGCGATCGCTGTGGGAGGCCGTGCTGGACTACCTGAGCACGTCCCAGGCGGTGACGCGAGCCGACGTGCTGAAACGCTTCGGGCGCGACGACGAAGCCACGGTGCGCGCCCTGCTCAACGACCTGTGCGAGAGCGGGCTCGTGTTCCGACTGGGGAGGGGCCACAGCTCCGTGTACCGCGCTGCCACACCGGCGGAGCTGAAGCTGGCAGCCGACCAGGGTCTAGGCCTCGACGAGCTGCTATGGGTGCTGATCTATCGCGAGGGTCCGCTGAGCAGCGAGCAGCTGGAGCAGAAGGCGCGCGTCGCGTCGGCGCCGCTGGCCGCCGCCCTGGAGCGCCTGACGCGCGAGCAGCGCATCGAGCGCGATCCCGAGACGCACTGCTACCGCAGCTCGCGCCTAATCCTGATGCTCGACGGCGAGGCGGGCTGGGAGGCGTCCATGTTCGATCACTTCCAGGCGGTGGTGCGCACGCTCTGCGCGCGCCTGCGCGGCGAGGGGCCCGCGGCGAGCACGGGCGGCAGCACCTACAGCTTCGACGTGTGGCCGGGGCACCCGCTGGAGGCGCAGGTGAAGAACACGCTGCAACGCCTGCGCGACGAGCTCGGTGCGCTCTGGGAGCAGGTCGAGGCCCACAACCGCGCGGGCACGCTGCCCGCCGAATACGAACAGATCACCGTCTACGCCGGGCAATCCGCCCTGACGCGCGGCCCACAGGCGGCCCTGGACGAAGCCGAACCCACTGGAGGAACACTCGCATGATCGATCTCGAGAACGCTCCCACCTTCTCTCCGAGCGCGCGTCGCGGCTGGATCCGCGCAGGGCTGCTCGCCGCGCTGTTCGTGGCGCCGGGTTGCCTGGGCCGGGCGGAGAGCAGCGTGGAAGGCAGCCAGACGCATTTCTTGAGCTGTGAGGTCGATAACGACTGCCAGCTCGCTACGCTCCGCTGCTCGAGCGGACTGTGCGTCGACTCGAGCGGAGCTCCGGTGCCGGCGCCGAGCAGCAGCAACGGCGGGGTGGGCGATCCCTGCATCAGCGCCGACGAAGCCTCGCCGGACTGGGGCGGAGCGCTGCTGAGCGAGGTCAACGTCGACACCAGCGGCCAGAGCTGCGGCACGGGGCTGGTGTGTCTCGCCAGTCGGTTTCAGGGGCGCGTCACCTGCCCCGGCGGGCAAGCCTCGGCGAACGGCGCGTGCCTGACCACCAGCGGGGAGCCGGTGCGCGTGCCCGTATCGCCTCAGCTCGCGTCCAGCCCGGCGGAGGAGCGCGTGATCTGCAGCTGCCGCTGCGCTGGCCCGGGTCCCGGCGGCGACTTCTGCTCGTGCCCGAGCGGGATGCGCTGCGAGACGCTCGTCTCCGGTTCCAGCGAGTATGCGGGCTCCTACTGCACGTATCCCGGCGCCAGCGCGCTGTGATCCGACACTAACCCCGCGCGTTGCGCCGCGGCAACACGCGCGCCAGGCGTTCGATCTGGCGCGCGGACTCCTCCGCGCTGCGCACGGCGTAGCCGAGCCGCAGGTACGGCGCGGGCTGCGCATCGAACGCGAACGTGCGCGCCGTCCAGATGATCTGGCCGCGAGCTGCCGCCCGCGCTGCCCAGCGATCCACGTCCGCGCCCTGCGCCCGCGCCCAGAGCGCCATGCCGCCGGGCGGCGGCGCTGCCTCGATCACGCCGGGCAAGTAGCGCGCGAGCGCGTCCAGCAGCGCGTCCCGGCGAGCCTGGTAGACGCGGCGCATGCGCCGCACATGACGTTGCAGCTCGCCCTCCTCGATCAGCTCCGCCACGGCGCACTCCGAGACCAGGTCGCCTTGCCGATCCATGCGCTCGCGCAGCTCCACACAGCGCTCCAGCAAGATCGCGGGCGCGACCAGGTAGCCCAGGCGCAGCCCGGGCGCCAGGATCTTGGAGAGCGTGCCCACGTACGCGACCACCCCCGCCTCGTCGGCGCTGGCCAGCGGCAGCACCGGACGGCCCTGATAGTGAAACTCGTGATCGTAGTCGTCCTCGATGATCGCGAAGCGCTGGCGGCGCGCCAGCTCCAGCAGCGCGAGCCGGCGCGCGGCGCTGAGCGTGGCCGTGGTCGGATACTGATGGTGCGGAGTGACGTAGACCGCCCGCAGCCGGCGGCGAGCGCTCAGCTGCGCCAGCTGATCGACGCGCAGCCCTTCGGCGTCGAGCGGCACCGGCACCAGCTCGGCGCCGCCGGCGCCCAGCGCGCGCCAGGCGGGCGCGTAACCGAGCGCTTCCACCGCCACGACGTCCCGCGGCCCGCACAGCACGCGGCCCAGCAGCTCCAGCGCCATCTGGCTGCCGCGCGTGACGAGCACATCGTCCGCCCCGGCGCGCAAGCCGCGCGTGGCGCTCAGCATCTCCGCGAGGGCGCGCCGCAGGCGCAGGTGACCGCGCGCGTCACCGTAGCCGAGCGGCAGCGGGTCGCGCCCGCGCAGCACGCGGCGGTAAGCGCGCGCCAGCGCCACGCGCGGCGTCAGCCGCAGATCGGGCGTACCGTCGCTCAACAGCTCTCCGGTCGTGTGCGCGCGCTCGCGCGCCGTGCGCGGGTCGAGCGCGAACCCGGGCTCGGCGGCGTGCCGCGACGCTCGCGGCGACGAGGTGGCCGCGGGCTCCGGCAAGCTCTCGCACACGCACGTCTGGCGCGCGCGATCGGTCTGGATCCAGCCCTCCGCCTGCAGCTCCGCGTAGGCCGCCAGCACGGTATTGCGATGCACGCCGAGCCGCGCCGCCAGCGGGCGCGACCCCGGCAAGCGCTGCCCAGGCAGCAGCCGCCCGCGCCGGATATCCGCCACCACGGCCTGCACGATCTGCACGTACAGCAGCTCGGAAGCGCCCCGGGGCCCGCGCCGCGGCGCGGGGAGCGCGAACTCCCAGCCCCCCGCCGAGCTCTTGGACTTCATGGCCTGCCTTTCGCCGCGACCCGGGCGCGGCACCGGCATCCCTCTCGACGATGGACGAACTCTGGGCGGAGCTCGTGCTCGTCTCGGGCGACGGGGTGTTGCTCGGCAAGCTGCCGCCGGTGCTCGTGGAGCGGCCCTGGTGGCAAGACGCGGGCGCGGTGGTGCGAGCCGTGCGCAAGGCGCACGGCGTCGACGTGACGGTGCTGCGCTTGCTGCGCGCCCAGCGCGAGGGCCCGCCCGGCGGCGCGGTCACCTATCTCGCCGAAGCAGCGGAGCCGCTCGACTGCCAGCCCTGCGAGGAGACGCTCGCCGATCATCCGCTGCGCTGCGGCTACGCGCGGCCGGGAGGTCCGCGGCGCGATCTGGCCTGGGCCGCGAGCGCGCTCGCCGCGCGCGGCCTGCAGCTCGCCGGCGCTCCGGAGCAGATCAAGACCTGGAATCTGTCGAGCCTGTGGCGCCTCCCCCTGAACCCCGCGCAGCCAGGCCCGGGCTCGGCCTGGCTCAAGGTAGTGCCGAAGTTCTTTGCGCACGAGGGCGCGCTGATCGCGGCGCTCGCGGATCACGGCCCCGTGCCGCGCGTGCTCGGCTTCGAGCGCGGTCGGGTGTTGCTGGCGGAGATCCCGGGCGAAGACGGCTTTCACGCGCCGCTGGAGCAGCGCCGCCAGATGATCGACCTGCTGGTGCAGCTGGTAACGGCGTGCCGGGCCAGGCTGCCGGAGCTGCTGGCCCTCGGCTTGCCGGATTTCCGGGCGCAGCCGCTGAGCGCCGCGATCGAGAGCAGCTTCGAGCGCTACTGCAGCGAGCTCGACCCGGAGGACGCGCGCCGCCTGTCGCTCTTTCTGGATCAGCTCGACGCGCGCTGGCGGCAGCTCACGGACTGTGGTTTGCCGGACGGCTTGGTGCATGGCGACTTCCACTCGGGCAACGTGCGCGTCGCCGATCAGCAGCTCGCGCTGATCGACTGGGGCGACGCCGGTATCGGTCATCCGCTGCTGGACCAGGCGGCGTTTCTGGAGCGCGTACCGCCGGAGCAGCGCCAGCCGCTGCGCGAGCACTTTTGCGCGGCCTGGCAGCGCGCGGTGCCCGGCTCCGACCCGGCGCGCGCGGCGCAGCTGATCGCGCCCATCGCCGCCGCGCGCCAGACCGTCATCTACGACCGCTTCCTGGACCAGATCGAGCCCTCCGAGCACCCGTACCACCGGCGCGACCCGCTGCGCTGGCTGGCGCGCGCGGCGCAGGTGCTGCGCTGAGACTGGTCTGCTCAAAATATTCATTCTGGTACTTTATGACGTACCGGTGGAGCTCGATGCTAGCGGCATGTCGCCCACCACGAAACCCCCGCTCCAGGAGACACCCCGCACGCGGCTGCGCCGGCTGCCGGCGCGCGGCTCCTTCGATCGCCAGCTGGCCTACGAGATCCTCGATGAAGGCCTGGTGTGCCACGTCTCCTTCCTGGACGAGGCCCAGCCCGTGGTCTTGCCGATGGCCTACGTGCGCGTCGACGACCGCATCTACCTGCATGGCTCGAACAAGAACCGCATGCTCGCCGTGCTCGCCTCCGGCGCGCCCGCCTGCGTCGCCGTCACCCTGCTCGACGGCCTCGTGCTCGCGCGCTCGCAGTTTCACCACTCGCTGAACTACCGCAGCGTCGTCCTGTTCGGCGCTGCCGAAGCCGTGGACGAGATCGAGCACAAGCAGCGCGTGCTGGCTGCGCTCGTCGACCACGTGGCTCCCGGACGCAGCCAGGAGACACGCCCCGGCACGCGCCAGGAGCTGGCTGCGACGCTGGTGCTCGCCTTCCCGATCCGGGAAGCGTCGGCCAAGCGCCGCTCGGGGACGCCGCTCGACGCCTCCGACGACTTCGAGCTCCCCCACTGGTCCGGCGTCGTCCCGCTGGCGCTGCAGCTCGGAACGCCGCTCCCCGATCCCACTCTGCGAGCCCATGCCACGCCCTCCGCGGCCGTGCATCAGCTGTTGCGCAGGGGCGGCTGGGGCAAGACGTGAGGGTTCAGGGCTCGGTCCTCCACGACCCCGCGCGACCCCAGGACTGCCCACCTTCCGACTCGAGGTGACGCCTCGCGCCGCTCAGCACCGAGCGCGTCACCCGGGCGCATCATCCACGTCGAAGGCGGCCTAGCGGCGCGCTCCCCGACGCAGCAGCCAGGTCCTCGCCGGGACGACCGGCGCTGCCCGCTCCGAGCAAGCTCGCCAGCGCCGCCGCGCGCTCGCTGCGCCGAACGCCAGCTCGACGGGACGGCTGAAGCCGTCAAACCAGGGCGCCGACGAACCTGGATCGACAAAGCCCGAGGGCAGCTCCGCCTCGACCGCCGCTCGCGGCGATCGAAGCGATCGCTGGTGCTTGCGCGCGTTGAGCAGCACATAGCGCAGGGCGAAATAGGCGGCGCGCGGCGTGGTCAACGCGCGGGCGTGATAGCGATCCGCGAATACCCGGCCCGCGTGCGAGAGCGCACCATTCACGGCGCGCGCCACCCGGATCGCAAGACCCTGCATCCCCCGCGACAGCGCTCGCCGATCCGCCGCCTCCGCGAGCAGATGCACGTGATTGCTCTGCACGGAAAAGCGCACGAGCCGAAAGCCGAAGCGCTCCTGCCCCTCCGCCAGCGCGCCGCGCACATCGCGAAAGAGTGCGCCGCGCAGCGACGGCACACCGGCAACGCTGCGCATCGTGACGTGTACCGGATGGTGCCGGGACAGCGCCGGACGGCGCAGATGAGAGACGCCAGCGTCGCCCTTCGGCGGCCGGCCCGCGCCCTTGCGGGCTCCGCCCCACGTCCGGAACCGGAAAGCGAGCTGGCGGCGAGCCTTCACCCAGCTGATTCTGGCACTAATTTTAGATCGGCAACGTTCGAGCTACGACGGTGACAGGGTCGCTTCGCTCGGGGTCTGGGCCAGAGCGTTGCTGCGCGCTGCGCGCGGCGCGGGCGAGCTGCGCCGCTTGCCGGGCTGCCTGGATCACGCGGCCGCGCACCAGCTCGGAGGTGATGAGCCCGTCCTTCTGGATGTCGTTGTGGGAGGCGTATACGCCCACCGGCACCGCGAAGGCTTGTAGAAACGCGAATAACGGCCGGAGCTGGTGCTCGATCACGAGGCAGTGTTTGTCGCCGCCGCCGGTCGCCGCCAGGATCACGGGCACGTCGATCCGCGATGGTCAGAAACGGTAGCTCATGCTGCTCGGCGAAGCGCTCCAGCTGCGCGCCGCGCAGCATCGAGCCGTCCTCCGCGGTCAGCTCGCACAGCGCACCGGCGGGCTCGAAGCCCGCCAGCCGCGCCAGATCCACGGCGGCCTCGGTGTGCCCGCGGCGCTCGAGCACGCCCTGGGGGCGGGCGCGCAACGGAAACACATGGCCGGGACGCGAGAATGCCCGGGGACCGAGCTTGGCGTCCGCGAGCGAGCGAATGGTGTGCGCGCGCTCCTCGGCGGAGATGCCCGTGGTGGTGCCCGCGGCCGCGTCGACGCTGACGGTGAACTGCGTACGCTGCGGCTCGTTGTTGTGCTCCGGGACCATCAGCGGCAGCGCCAGCGACTGGCAGCTCGCGCGTCCGCGCCACGCACACCACGCCGCTCGTATGCCGCAGGATAAAGGCGAGCTGGGCGGCGGTCATGCTCTCCGCCGCCAGGATCAGATCCCCCTCGTTCTCGCGAATCCTGATCATCGGCCACGACCACGAATCGACCGGCGCGCAGGGCCGTGAGCGCCGCCTTCACTCTGAACAATGACATGCTGTTGATTCCTTCGACCAAGGCTAGGCCCAGCCGCGAGCACTGTCCATCAAAGTAGACACACCGCTACCGCACCAGCGGGCAGTCCTGGGGTTGGGCGGCGCGCCATGTTTCGAGCCCGACACCTGGCGTTCAGCGAGAGACCGGAGCAGACTGCCGCTGGAGGGAACGCCATGGCCACCACGCCCGAGGCTCCGACCAGCGAGCGGGACGGGATTCAGCTGTCCGATGTCAGCGCCGATCAGCTCGCGCCCTTGCTCGATATGATGCAGGAGTTCAATGCGCTGGAGGACATTCCCTGGAACCGGCCAGAGGTGGAGCCGGCCGTGCTGCGGCTCCTGGACTCGCCCGAGCTGGGCGTGATCGCGCACATCCTGGAGGACGGCGAGGTGCGCGGCTACGTCGTGCTGACGTGGGGGTTTGATCTGGAGTGGGGCGGGCGCGATGCGTTCCTGACCGAGCTGTACTTGCTGCCCTCGGCGCGCGGGCGCGGGCTGGGGCGCCGGGCGCTGCCGCTGATCGAAGACCTGGCGCGCCGCCGGGGGGCGCGCGCGTTGCACCTGATGGTACGCCCCGAAAATCAGGCTGCGGTGCAGCTCTATCGCGGGGCGGGCTACGGCTCGCCGCCGCGCACGTTCCTGACCAAAGAGCTTTCGGGTTGAGCCGCGCCAGGCCGGGCGCTGCTTTCCCGGCTGTTTCTGCGATAAATCATCTGCGCGCGAGCGGTCGCGCGCTTGCTCGACGACACGTCTTCCGGCCCTTCGATCCTCACTGTCAGCATCTGGGCTGTCGCGCTCCGCGCGCTGTGCGGGTGCGCCAGCGAGGCCCATGCCCAGGAGAGGACAGGGCGGCCTGCGGAGAGCTGCCCAACGTCGGGGTGCTCGAGCAGGTACTGAAAGAGGTGTGCACGGCGACAAGAACGGTGGCGGCGGCACGAGCTGTGGGGAGCCTCATCTGCGCGCTGCGCGGCCCGGGCGCCGCGCGGCGGCCCGCCCCGAGCCGACGATCTCCAGGAAGCTGCGCACCGCGAAGCTCGGGCGGCGATCCTGGCGCCAGACCAGCGTGGTGCGCCGGCGCAGCGGGCCCAGACCCTGCGCCGGTACGCGCGCCAGGGTGCCGCGGCGCAGCTCGTCCTCCACCGTGCTCAGCGGCAGGAACGACGCGCCCAGGCCCACCGCGACGAAGCTCCGGATCGCCTCCACGCTGTCCGTCTCCATCTTCACCTGCAACGCCAGCCCCCGCTCCGCGGCGCGCTGCTCCAGATAGCGGCGGAAGCCGGTCGATCGCGGAAACAGGATCAGCGGCAGCTCCTCCAGCTGGGCGCGCTCGCCGCGCCGCTTGTGCAGGGCCGCGGCCCCCGGCTCGACCACCAGCACGATCTCCTCCTCGAACATCGGACGCGCCAGCAGCTCGCCGCGCCGCGGCTCGGAGGTGACGAAGCCGAGGTCGACCTCGGCCGCTGCCACCCAGTCCTCCACCTCGTGGCTGGTGCCCGTGCGTACGCTCACGTCGATCCCGGGAAAGCGCCGGCCCAGCTCGCGCAACCAGCTGGGCAGCAAGAGCACGCTGGTGGTCACCCCCGCGCCGATCACCAGCTTGCCGCTGCGCCCCTGCTGCAGATCGCCGAGCACCTGCAGGAAGTCGGACAGCACCGCGGCGCTGCGCCGCCCGTATTCCACGAGCAGCTCGCCCGCGGCGGTGAGCCGGATGCCGCGGCCCGCGCGCTCCAGCAGCCGGCAGTCGAGCGCGGCCTCCAGAGCCCGGATCTGCTTGGTGACGGCGGGTTGGGTCAAGCCGAGCACCTGGGCGGCGGCGCTCACGCTGCCCAGCTCGGCGACCTGCAGGAAGCCCGTCAGCTGCGCGCTGGCCAGCGCGGAGAGCGCAGCGCCGGAGACTGTGCCGGATCGACTCATGAATCCTGGCTATATGTAGCAGTCAAAACATTCATTGGCATCATGGATCGCCAGAGGCCATCCTGTGGCCCCGTCATCTGGGAAGAGAAGGAGTCCGGACCATGGCCGTCACCGCGATCGTTGGAGCAAACTGGGGGGATGAGGGGAAAGGCCGCATGGTCGATGCGCTCGCCGCCGAGCACGACGTCGTGGTCCGCTACCAGGGCGGCGGAAACGCCGGCCACACCGTGATCACTCCCCAGGGCAAGTTCGTGCTGCACCTGCTGCCCTCGGGTGTGCTGCGCGCGGACAAGGTCAACGTGCTCGGCCCCGGCGTGGCGCTGGACGTGGATCTCCTGGAGCGCGAGCTGAATGAGCTGGCGAAGCGCGGCGTGGCCGCCCCGAAGCTGCTGGTGTCGGACCGGGCACAGCTGCTGCTCGAGCACCACCGCCTGCTCGACACCTATGAGGAGGAGCGGCTCGGCCGCCGCAGCTTCGGCTCGACGCGCACCGGCATCGCGCCCTTCTACGCCGACAAGTGTGCCAAGACCGGCATCGGCGTCGACGAGCTGTACGGCGGCGCCGCGAACCTGCGCACGCGCGTGGAACAGACGCTGGCGGCCAAGAACGTGCTCTTCACCCAGCTCTATGGCAAGCCCGCGGTCGAATCGACGGACGTGATGGCGAAGCTCGGGCGCATCCGCGACGTGCTGCGCCCCTACGTGGCGGACACCAGCGAGTTCTTCGAGGACGCGCTGGACAATGGCCGCAACATCCTGCTCGAGGGGCAGCTGGGCGCCCTGCGCGATCCGGTTCACGGCACCTACCCGTGGGTGACCTCTTCCTCGCCGCTCGCCGGCTTCGCCAGCGTCGGCGCCGGCTTGCCCGCGACCGTGATCGATCGCGTGATCGCCGTCTCCAAGGCGTACTCCTCGGCGGTCGGCGCGGGTCCCTTTCCGACCGAGCTCAGCGGCGACGAAGCCGAAGAGCTGCGCCGCCGCGGCGGCGACGCCGGCGAATACGGCGCCACCACGGGCCGCCCGCGCCGCGTCGGCTGGTTCGATGCCGTGGCCACGCGCTACGGCTGCCAGCGCCAGGGCGCGACGGCGGTCGCGCTCACCTGCCTGGACGTGCTCGGCTACCTCGACCGCATCGCGATCTGCACGGGCTACAGCGTCGACGGCGAGCTCACCACCAGCTTTCCCACCACGCGCAAGCTGGCGCGCGCGGTGCCTCACTACGAGTGGCTCCCCGGCTGGAAGACGAGCATCGAGGCGGCCCGCTCCTTTGCAGAGCTGCCCGCGGAAGCGCAGGCGTACGTGCAGCGCATCGAGCAGCTCGTCGGAGTGCCGGTGTGCTGGGTCTCCAACGGCCCGCGCCGCGAGCAGCTGATCGCGCGCCAGCCCGCGCCGCCCCGTGACCGCCAGCGCTCACTGCGCGCCGTGGGAGCATGAGGCCCGATCGCGGAGCCGAGCCAGGCGCGGCGCGCTAGAGCCAGCGATCGAACTCGCCGTGCTCGAATTCGCTGCGGCCCTCGAACCCGGGTTCGTAGCCGTGCTCGGCGCTGAAGTCCCAGTCCTCCGCCAGCCAGCTCTGCGGCTCGCGAGGCGGATCCTCGGCGCCGAGCGTTTCGAGGCCGACACGTTGCTCCGGTTCGCCTCCGCCCCAAAAGCTGACCAGAGAATCCCAGAAGCTGTGGGGCCCTGCCTCGGCGGCAGCGTGTGCGGAGGGCTCGAAAGCCTCGCCCGTGGCGCTCTCGAGCCGCTCGGGGCCCTGTGCCGTCGCCCTCTTCTCCGGTGCTTGCATGCGCTTCCTCCTGATCGCTGCACTCCGCAGCCAGCACCGGGTCTGCCAGAAATATGCCAAGGCCCGGAGCGCCGTGCGCTCCGGGCCTCGAGGTCGAGCCGGCGCTACGACAGGGCCGCTGCGCGCGCCGGGCCCGCGACCATGCGCAGGCGGGAGCTGAGCCAGCTGTCCAGCGCGCAGCGGCCGCCACCGGCGATCACGAGGGGCACAGCGAGCGCCAGCGCCAGCAGGTGGAACTCGTAGCCCTCGCCCGCCTGGTTTCCAAACCAGTTCATGAAGAAGCCGACCTTCCAGTGCGTGGTGAGGATGGCGCCCAGCATGACCGCGCTGATGCCGAAGGCCGCGAGGCGCGTGCCGAGCCCGGCGAGCAGCAGCAGCGCGCCGATCGACTCCGCGAGGATGACCAGCAGCGCCAGCACGGCGGGGAACCGCAGGGTCTGGGTGAAGAACTGCATGGTGCCGTCGAAGCCGTAGCCGCCGAACCAACCCAGCAGCTTCTGAGCCCCGTGCGGAAACATGACGGCGCCGAGCAGCGCTCGTTGAACGGCCAGCAGCGAGTTGTTGCGATCGGTCTTGAGAAAAGCTTCCACGGTATTGTCCTCCTGGCGGCGTTCCGCGCCGCACGAGAAGGAATCTGACGCGAGCAGGCTTCCTTGATTAGGCGGCCTGGCGCAGACGGATTGTTCGCGGTGCCGAACAATCAGGAGCCGCCACTGCCGGGCCAAGGTGCAACGGCCGGTTGCTTTGCACCCGCAGCCGAGGAGTGCACCGGCGCTGGCGAACTGGCACGGCCCAACAGAATCGCTACAGATCCGGAATGACCGCTCTGCCCCCCGAAGAAGGCGCCCTGGTCCGCAGCTTGCTCCAGGCCTGGTCGCTGGGCGAGCTGCGGGGCCTGGAGCGCGTCACGGGCGGCGCCACGAATCGTGTGTATCGTGTCGAAAGCGCTGGCGGCAGCGCATTCCTGCGCGTCTACAAGCGCGCGGAGCGCGCGCTGGCCGAGCGCGAGCACGCGCTGATCGCGCACGTCCGTCAGCAGAGGCTGCCGGCGGTCGCGCTGCACGTCTCGCGCAGCGGCAGCACGGTCGTGGAGCACGCGGGCTGCGTCTGCGCGCTGTACGAACCCGCGCCGGGCCTGCAGCTGCGCGGCGCCGATCTCGACGACGCGCAAGCGAGCAGCGCGGGCGCGCTGCTCGGGCGGATCCATCGCGCGCTCGCGCCGCTGCAGGACAACGGCTACCTGCGCTGGACGCTGCACTGGGACGGCGCCGCCTGGGTCGAACGCCTGAACGTGGTCGAGCGGGCGATCCTGGCGCAGCCTGGCGAGCGGACGGAGGGGGACCGCTGGGCGCTGGAGCGTTTGCGTGCTCAGCGCGCCTGGCTCGCCCATCCCGACTGCCTGCACAGCTATCGGCCGCGCGCGCTGGCGCAGGCCGTGCATGGCGACTACCAGGACGCGAACTTGTTCTTCGACGGCGATCGAGTGAGCGCCGTGATCGACTGGGAGCAAGCGGCCTTCATGCCGCCCGCCTACGAGCTGGCGCGCGCGGCCTGGTTCATGTTCCGGCTCGAGCCGCGGCGCACGCTGCAGCTGTTCGCGGGCTACGGCAGCGAGAACCCGCTGGACCCGGTGGCGCTCGAGGACGGGGCGCACGCCTGGGGCTGTTTCGCCGATCACCACGTCTGGCCGCTGGAAGAGGTCTATCTGAACGGAAACGCTGCGGCACGCCGCTACATCCCGCATGCGCCGTTCCGGCCGTTCCAGCAGCTCTGGTCCGAGCTGGGTGCGGCCAGCCATTGATCTCGTCCGCGAATTTGTCGAACCTGGGTCGACGCTGATCAGGACTGGACCTGCTCCGGCGCCGAAAGGTGGGTGCGCCATGAGCGATGCTTCGAGTGAGAGCGACTTCGACGTGGTCGTGGTCGGCAGCGTCAACACCGACTACACGGTCACGGGACCGCGCTTGCCCACCCCGGGCACGACGATCACGGGCAGCGAGTTCCGCATCGAGCCCGGAGGCAAAGGCGCGAATCAAGCGCTGGCCGCCGTTCGGCTCGGCGCGCGCGCGGCGCTGCTGGCGCGCGTGGGCGGCGATGAGCGCGGCGCCGCCTCGCTCCAGCAGCTGCGGCTGGCCGGGGTCGACACCAGCGCGGTCTCGAGCGACGCGCGGGCCGTGACCGGCGCCGCGCTGGTCATGGTGGCCGAATCGGGAGAGAAGCAGATCCTGACCGCGCCGGGAGCGAACCACGCGCTCAGCCCCGCCGAGGTATCGAGCGCGGGCCAGCTGCTCGCGCGCACCCGGGTCGTGCTGCTGCAGCTCGAGATCCCGATGGCGACCGCCGAGGCAGCGGCGCGGCTCGGGCGGGCTGCCGGCGCGCGAGTCGTGCTCGACGCCGGGCCAGCGGCGCCCCTGTCGGAGGAGCTGCTGCGCGACGTGCACTTGATTCGTGCCAACAGCGCGGAGGCCGAGGTGCTGACCGGTGTGCGCGTGGACGATACGGCGAGCGCGCGCCGCGCCGCCAAGAACCTGCTGCGCCGCGGCGCTGGAGCCGCCTGCGTGGGGGCGCCAGGCGGCAACCTGCTGCTCACCCCCGAGCAGGAGCTGTGGCTACCGCACATCACCGTGCGCGCCGTGGACGCGACGGGCGCCGGCGATGCGCTGTCCGCCGGCCTCGCGGCGGCGCTGGCGCAGGGCATGCCCTTGGACGAGGCGGCCCGGCTCGGGCACGCGGCGGCGGCCCTGAAGACCACGAAGCCGGGCGCCCAGGCCGGAATGCCGCTGCGCGCGGAGGTGCTGGCGCTGCTCCAGCAGGTGCACCGGGACGGCGCGCGGCGGAACTGATCCAGCGCGCCGCCTCGGTCAGCTTTCGCTGCCCGCCTTCAACAGCTCTCGCTCGACGGCTTGCCCGAGCGCGCCCAGCTGGCGTGCCAGGTGCATCAGGATATCGTCGAGCGCGAGGACGCCGATCGGATGATTGTGCGCGTCCACGATCGGCAGGCGGCGCACACCGAACTCGCGCATCGTATTCACGGCGTCTTCCAGGCTGCGCTGCTTGGACAGGAAGATCGGCGCGGCCGACATCACGTCGCGCAAGGAAAGGCGCTCGGGATCGCGGCGCGTCGCCAGCACGCGCGTGACCAGATCGCGGTCGGTGACGACGCCGATCGGCTCATCCTGCTCGATCACGACGATCGAGCCGACGCCGCGATCGCGCATCAACTCGGCCGCGTCGTAACAGCTGGCGTCAGCTGGTTGAACGATGGCGTGGCGGTGCATCAATTTCTCGATGGTCATCGGGGCCTCCGTGCTCCTCCTCTTTCTCCGCCGTGTAGCGCCGGCGTGCGCCAGCGACCAGGCCCGACGGGCGCGTGAGGATCTTTGCGGCTGGGGCAGCCCAGCACACTGGTCGCCCTGGCAGCTGCGGCGGCTCACACCCAGGGATTCTGCATCGATGGACGGCTCAGCACTCGTTCCAGCCAGCCCTGCACCCGGGCGTGCGCGGCGATCGATACACCGCAGACGTGGGCGTAGTTGATCACGCTGCCGAGGATCAGATCGGCGAGCGAAAACTCCGCGCCCAGCAGATACGAACGCTGGCTCAGCCGGGCATCGAGCAGGCCGAGCAGGTTCTGCAGCTCCTTTCCGGCGTACTCCGACAGCGCCGCGTTGTGCCGCTCCTTCGGCAAGCGCTCGCTGCTCGACTGATACCAGAGCGCCAGCGCGTAGCCGAACTGCACGTAGCCCCAGGTGGTCCAGGACAGCGCTTCCAGCCGCGCGGGCGAGTCCGCCGCGGGCCACAGCTTCTTCTCGACGCCGAACCTGTCGCCCAGCCACTGCAGGATGGCGATGGCCTCGAACAGCGGCGTGCCGTTGACGACCAGAGTCGGGACCTTGCCGTTGGGGTTGAGCGCGAGGAACTCGGGCTTGCGCTGTTCGCCCTTGGACAGGTCCACGTTCACGCGCTCGTGCGGGACCTCGAGCTCGCGCAGGGCGCAGCTGACGGGACTCGCGCTGGACTGGGGGGCGGCATAGAAAACGATGGACATGGCACTGTCCTCCTGGTGGGCGCGCCGGCGCGATTGCCGGCGAGCACGAGGAACAACCTAGACGGCATTGCGGACAGTTTTTGTCCTCGATCCGAGTAGACTGGGGCCAGCTCCCGGCCGTCGCGGCCCGCCCCACTCGCTGCCATGCTCCAGACCTCCGCCCGCCTGCTGCGCTTGCTCACCCTGCTCCAGTCGCGCCGCTTCTGGTCCGGCGCCGAGCTGGCGGAGCGCCTGGAGGTGACGGGCCGCACGCTGCGCCGGGATGTCGATCGCCTGCGCGCGCTGGGCTATCCCGTGAACGCGACCTCGGGCGTGGCGGGGGGCTACCAGCTCGGCACGGGCGCGGCCTTGCCGCCGCTGTTGCTGGACGATGACGAGGCGCTGGCGGTGGCGCTCGGTCTGCGCACGGCGGCCTCCGGCACCGTGTCGGGCATGGAGGAGGCCGCGGTGCGTGCCCTCACCAAGCTGGAGCAGGTGCTGCCGGCGCGGCTGCGCCGGCGTGTCAAGGCGCTGCACGGCGCGGTGATGCCGATCCAGCGCGCCGGTCCGCGCATCGACCCGGAACTGTTGACGCAGCTCGCAGGCGCTTGCCGCAACCAGGAGCAGGTCGGCTTCCGCTACGCCGACATGCAGGCCAACGCCAGCCAGCGCTCGGTCGAACCGCACGGGCTGGTGCACGCCGGGGCGCGCTGGTACCTGGTCGCGTGGGACCTCGAGCGCGAGGACTGGCGCAGCTTTCGCGTCGACCGCATCACCAGCAAGGCCAGCCCCGGGCGGCGCTTCGTGCCGCGCAAGGTGCCCCACGGCGATGTCGCGCAATACGTGGCGCGATCGATCTCGACCAGCGTTTACCCGCAGCGCGTGCGCGTGCTGTTGCACGCTCCGCTGGCGAGCGTGGCCGAGCGCATTCCGCCGCTCGCCGGGCAGCTGGCACACGTGAGCGCGGAGCGCTGCCTGCTGGAGACCGGCGGCCACTCGCTGAGCTCGCTGGCTTACTATATCGCCACGCTGGGCTTTGACTTCGAGGTGCAGGACCCGCCCGAGCTGCGCGAACAGCTGCGCGAGCTCGGCCAACGCCTGACGCGCTCGACCCGCTAGCGAGCGCCGCCCGGGCTCGGGCGCGCGCGCCACAATTGGCGATTTCGTGCAAATGTCCGCGCTGACGACCGGTCCGGACCGCTGGCGTTCCACGCTCCGGTCGTGCATCCTGCGCGGCCATGAAACTCCGTTCCACCCCCGCCTGGTTCGTGTGTCTCTCCCTGCTCGGCGCGCCCGTGTGGGCGCAGAACAACGACCCCTCGAAGGTGAAACTGGTCGTGAACAACCTGGCGCCGGGCATCTCGATGATCGAAGGCGTGGAGGGCTTCGCGGGCGGCAACGTGGGCGTCTCCGCAGGCAAGGACGGGGTGTTCATCATCGACGACGAGCTCGACACGATGACGCCCAAGCTGCAGGCGGAGCTGGGCAAACTCTCCAAGCAGCCCGTGCGCTTCGTGATCAACACGCACTACCACGGCGACCACACGGGCGGCAACGCGGCCCTCGGCAGCAGCGGCGCGGTGATCCTCGCGCACGACAACGTGCGCATCCGGCTGAGCGCGGCGGAGTTGGAGAAGGCCAAGGACAAGGTCGTGGCCAAGCCCGGCGCTGGCTTGCCGGTGGTGACCTTCGCGCAGGACGTGACGTTGCACCTGAACGGCGACGATGTGCACGTGTTCCACGTACCGCCCGCCCACACCGACGGCGACGCTGTGGTGCAGTTCACCAAGGCCAACATCGTGCACACCGGGGATCTGTTCGTGACCCAGGGCTACCCGTTCGTGGATCTGGACAGCGGCGGCAACTTCGAGGGCTTCATCGGCGCGGCCGACGCCATCCTGGCCGTGTGCAACGACCAGACGCGCATCATCCCCGGTCACGGCAAGGTCTCCGGCAAGGCGGATCTCCAGGCCTGGCGCGACCGGCTGGAGACGATCCGGCAGCGCGTGGCCAAGCTGATCAAGCAAGGCAAGACGCTGGAGCAAGCCATCGCCGCCAAGCCGACGGCGGAGCTCGACGAGAAAGCGGGCGCGGGCTTCATCACGCCCGACAAGATCGTGGAGGCCGCCTACAAATCGCTGACGTTGAACAAGGGCAAGGGAGCCAAGGGCGCCGCGGCCAAACCGGCAGCGCCCAAGCCGCCCGCCCCGCCCGCGGCGAACAAGCCAGCCGCTGCTCCAGCGAAGCTGTGAAGTCCGTGCCAAAGCGGAGCGTGCCGGCGCTCCGGGACACTGAAAGGACGGCTCGTCCGCTGACGGCCGGTCGCTTGACAGCATGGGAGCTCTGGCCAAAGCTCCACACGACATGTCGCGTCGTACTCTCGCCCGCTGGGGTTGTTTCACCATCGCCGCCCTGGGCTTCGCGCTGGCGGGTTGTTCCGGCGACGCGAAGGACGCTGACAACGATCGCTCGAGCGGCGCAGGCGGCGGCGCGGGCGCGAATCCAGGCAGCGGCGCCGGCGGGGGGCTGAGCGGAGACGGGCTGAGCAGCAGCGCAGGCTCCGGCGGCGCAGCGAGCAACTCCGGCGCCACGTATACAGCGGCCCAGGCCTGCCAGCGCTTCGCGCAGGCGAGCTGCGGCAAGGGCCTGGAGTGCGGCCTAGTGCTGGCGCAGACCGCCAGCGCGCTGATCTGCATCCAGTGCGATGGGCTCTCGCTCGGCATCATCCAGCAGGCGTGCGAGCAGGACGCGCCGGGCGACAAGAACGCCGCCGACGTCGATCGCTGTCTCGCCAACCTCGCGGCGCAACCTTGCTCGGAGGCCTGCGTGAACCCCGAGGTGGAGGGCTGCGAGGCGTTCTCCGAGCTCGCGGCAGGTCGCAGCAACACGGTGGTCTGCGACGAGCGCTGCGTCGACCGCTAACGCCGCAGCCAGACCAGCGTCGCGCCCCAGCCCCCGCGCTGCGGCGGCGCATCCGCGAAGCGCTCGACCAGCGGATGGCGCTCCAGCACCTGGCGCACCCGCATGCGCTGAAAGCCGATGCCGCGGCCGTGGATCAGCCTCACCTCCCTGAAGCCGCGTTCCCAGGCCGCGTGCAGATACTCCTCGACGACCGACGGGATGTCGCGCGGCTGAAAGCCGTGCAGATCGATCGCGTCCTCGATCGCGATCTGCGCGGGCTCGTCGCCGGCTTCACGGGGCTCGGGCTGCGAGCTCTCGCTGTCGGGGGGCTGGGTCGGGCTCATGGGCTTGCGCCGGCTCGGGTTCTTTACCAGATACTGGCGCCATGTCTCACGAACGCAACCCGCAAGCCGAACAGATGGCGCACGAGTCGATGCTGCGCACCCTGGCCGCCCAGGCTGAGTGCATCTGGCCCAGTGAACAGGCGCTGCTGGCGCGCTATGCACTGCAGGGCGCCCTGCAGATCGCCGACGTGGGCTGCGGCAGCGGTGAGATCACGGCACGGCTCGCGCGGCTGTATCCCGAGGCTCGAGTGCTCGGGCTGGACATCCTGGAGAGCTCGGTGGCGCTCGCTGCCGAGCGCCACTCTTCCCTCGCCCCCCGCCTGCGCTTCCAGCAAGGGGACGCCTTCGAGCTACAGCTCGAAAGCGGCGCCTACGATCTGGTGGTCTGCCGGCACCTGACCCAGGCGGTACCCGAGCCGAAGAGGGTGCTGGCCGAGCTGCACCGCATCTGCAAGCCCGGTGCCTGGCTGCACGTGCTGAGCGAGGACTACGGCATGTTGCACTTCCCTTTCGGTCCGCTCGATGCCGACCGGCTCTGGCGCGATGGCGTGTTTCCCTTTGCGCGCGCCACCGGCACGGACGCGCGCGTGGGGCGCCATACCTGGTCGTACATGAAGCAGCTGGCGCTGGAAGAGCTGCGCGTCGACTACGTCGTGGTCGACACGCTGCGCGCGCCGCGGGGCACCTTCGCGCAAATCTTCGAGGCCTGGCGCGACGGTTACGCCCAGGCGCTGGGGCAGAAGTCAAATCTGACCCCTGCAGAGGCGCACGCGCTCTTCGATCATCTGATCGCCAGCATCCGCGACGAAAACAGCTACGCCGTCTGGCACGTGCCGGTGCTGAGCGGTCGCAAGTCTCGCTAAGGGCGCGCCGACGGCCTCTGTGCCGACGGCCTCTGTGGCCCGCGCCGTGCCGCGAACAGCCTCTTGCGCCCCTCGCCCGCGGCCGTATATCCCAGGAGCCATGGCCGCTAAAAAAGCCGCGAAGAAAGCTGCGAAGAAGGCAACGACCCGCCGCAAGCGCCGCGGCGTGAAGCTGGAGCCCACGGAGCTGGGCGCACCGGAGCTGGCGCTGGAGGCTCCGCCCGAGGAGCTCCTGCCGCTGCTGGAGCGCGTGCGGGCCGACGGCGGCGCGGTGCTCGCGCCGTATCGCGAGCCGCTCGCCGGGCGCCATCTGGTGCTGGTGAGCTTACCGATCGAGCAGGTGCGGCCGACGCCCTTCCAGCGCGACGTCAGCGACGCGCACGTGCGCAAGCTCACGCACGCGATGGACAAGACCCGCCGCTTCCTCGATCCGCTGATCGTGGTGCAACGCCCGGAGGGCTACGAGACGCCCAACGGCAACCACCGCCTGACCGCGCTGCGCGAGCTGGGCGCCAAGGCCGTGATCGCCTTGCTCGTGCCCGAGGCCGACGTCGCGTATCAGATCCTGGCGCTGAACATCGAGAAGGCGCACAGCCTGCGCGAAAAGGCGCTGGAGGTGCAGCGCATGTACCGCGAGCTCGCGCGCTTGCCCGAGACGGACGAAGCCAGCCACGAGCTCGAGTTCGAGGAGCCGATCCTGGTCACGCTTGGCTTCGGTTACGAAAAGCGCGGTCGCCTGGCGGGCGGCACCTACCACCCGGCGCTGAAGAAGGTCGATCAGTGGCTGAAGGGCCCGCTGGAGAAGACGCTGGTCGAGCGCGAGCGCCGCGCCGACCTGATCCTCACGCTCGACGACGCGGTGAACGAGGCCGTGGCCAAGCTCAAGGAAAAGGGCCTGCAGAGCCCGTATCTGAAGAACTTCGTCGTGGCGCGCGTGAACCCGCTGCGCTTCATCAAGGGCGACCTGCCCAGCTTCGACGATCTGCTGGAGACCATGACCAGCCGCGCCAGGAAGCTGAACGTGGACAAGATCGGCTCCGGGGACCTGGCGCGCTCCGGCGGCGTCGCCGACGAGGAGTGACGCCCGTCAGATCACCGTGCCGTCGGGAATGACGCCGCCCTTGGGCACGATCACGATGCCGTCCCGGATGAAGTAGCC
Source organism: Polyangiaceae bacterium (assembly GCA_035760985.1). Lineage (GTDB taxonomy): Bacteria > Myxococcota_A > Polyangia > Polyangiales > Polyangiaceae > SZUA-265. The sequence continues at coordinate 4,702 of DASTRX010000203.1, read as the reverse complement.
GTCCCCGTCGTGGTGGCGCACGCCGTCCGCGTTCTGGATGCGGACGTTCTTGCCGATGCGTGCGTTCTTGTCGATGATCGCGTTCTCGATCGAGCTGTTGTCCGCGATGCCGAGCGGTGGCTGCCGGTTCAGGCCGGGTTGATCCTCGACGGCGGTCTCGTATTCGTCGGCGCCGAGCACGAGACTGTTCTTGATGGTGACGCCGGCCCCGATCCGGCTGCGCACGCCGATCACGGCGTGGTCGATCTCGACGCGATCGAGGAAGCAACCGTCCGCGATCAGCGCATCATGGATGTGGCAGGAGTAGAACTGCGTCGGAGCCAGGAACGGCCGCTCCGTGTAGATCGGGTAGCGCGGGTGATAGAAGTTGAAGGCAGAGCCCTTCTGCGTCAATGCCAGGTTGGCTTCGAAGTACGAGCGTACCGTTCCCACATCCTCCCAGTACCCGTCGTACAGGTACGCCTGCACGTGGGAAACCGACAGCATGCTGGGCAGCACGTGATGGCCGAAGTCGATGTGCGCCGCGTTCTCGATCGCCTGCGCCACCGCCTTGCGCGTGAAGGCATAGATGCCCATCGACGCCAGGTAGACGGGCTCCTTCACTCCGGGCGGCGTCGAGGCCAGTCTCGGCAGGCGCTCGGGCGGAGGCTTCTCGTCAAAGTGCACGACGCGGCCGCTCGGATCGACCTTCATGATCCCGAGGCCCTGCGTCAGCTCGGCGGGCACCGCCTTCATCGCCACCGTGACCGCCGCGGAGCGCTCGCGATGGACGCGCAGCATGGCATCCAGATTCATGCGGTACAGCTGATCGCCGGACAGGATCAGCAGGTGGTCCCAGGCCTCGCGCGCCAGGTGTTTCATCGTCTTGCGCACGGCGTCCGCCGTGCCCCCAAACCAGTCGCTCTCCTGGCTATCCGTCTGCTCCGCTACCAGCACCTCGATGAAGCCGGAGGCGAACGCGTCAAACTTGTAGGTGTTGGCGACATGCCGGTTCAGGCTCTCGGACTGGTACTGCGTGATCACGAAGATGCGGCGCAAGTTGGCGTGAATGCAGTTGCTGACCGCCACGTCCACCAACCGGTAGCTGGCCCCGATGGGCACGGCCGGCTTCGAGCGATACTGCGTCAACGGGAACAGGCGTGCGCCCCTGCCGCCCCCCAGCACCACGGCGATCGCGTCGTCCATGGCTGAGGGGCTAGCACCCGCTGGTTTCTCCAGCCAGCCCAGCTGCGCCAGGGCAGCAACACGCCACAACCAGAGCTGCGGCAGTGAGGTGCGACAGCTGATGCACCACTGCTCAACCCGCGGACAAATGCGACGGCTGGATGCGTGCGTCGATCAGGCAGGCGTCGCCGAACTCGTGCCCCAGATAGCCCCACGCCTCGGCGCGGAGCTGAGCCTGCTCCAGCAGCGGCCGGGGCGCGAAGGCTTGCAGCAGCGCGTAGTGGCTCTCGGTCGGGTCGTGCATGCCGGTCAGCAGCGCATCGACGACGCGCCGCTGGTAGCCGGGCCCCAGGATCAGGGTCGTGCTCGACTCGCCGGCGCGCAGCTCGCCTCCGCCTTCCAGTGCGCGCCCCTCCAGCGCGCGCACCACGCTGGTGCCCACCGCGACCACCCGGCGCCCCGCCCCGCGCGCAGCTCGCAGCACCGCCACCGTCCGCTCCGGCACCAGGCTGCGCTCCGCGAGCGGCAAGGCGGCGTCGAGCGCCGCATCTCCCGTCGACGACAACCCGGCGGCGTGCGTGATCCTGGCCAGCTCGACCCCGCGCTGCCGCAGCTTCAGCAACAGCTCGGCCGCCAGCGGATAGCCCGCCGAGGGCGCCTCGACCGCCCACGGCGCCGCCGCATACGCGGTCTGCACATCCCAGAGCTGAAGCGGCCGCGCCAGGTACGAATACTGTACGGGCTGCCCGCTGCGGTACAGCCCCGACCAGAAGCGCGCGCCCTGTTCGGCGAAGCGCACGCGCCAGAGCCGCGAGCTGAGCGGCGAGACCTCTTCGATCGTCGCGCTCAGCTCGCCCAGCTGCAGGCTCGTCCCGGCGACGAGCCGGGGCGCCGCCGCGCGCTGCTCGGTGGGCGTCTGCCAGTCGCCGGCGCCGAAGGCCACCGCGCGCCAGCTGCCGTCCGCCTCGCGCCCGAGCAGGCGCAGCTCGATCGGCTCGGAGCCAGCGCGCCCTGCCAGCGAGGCCGGCAAGGTCGCCGCGTCGTTCAGCACCAGCAAGTCGCCGGAGCGCAGCAGCTCCGGCAGCTCCAGCGCGCGCCGATCCTCGACGCGCTCGCGCGCCACGTCGACGTGCAGCAAGCGCCCGCCGCTGCGCGCGTCGCGCGGAGCTCGCGCCGGCTTCACGCGGCCTCCAGGCGCGCGGCTTCGAAGCGTTGTCCGCTCACCGGCGGCGGGCCGCCCAGAAACTTCACGATGCGCGCCGCGACGTCCTCGGGCCGCGCCAGGGTCGCTGGATCGGCGTCGGGGATCGCCGCCGCGTGCATCGCGGTGTCCATCTCACCGGGATCGATCGAGATGAAGCGCACGCCGCTGTCCGCCAGCTCCGCTGCCCAGATGCGCGACAGATGCTCGAGCGCCGCCTTCGACACGCCGTACGCGCCCCAGCGCGGATAGGCGTTCGTCGCCGCGTCCGAGCTCACGTGCACCACCAGCCCCTGCCCGCGCAGCAGCATGTTGCCGACCAGCGCCTTGCTGAGCCGGAAGGGCCCCAGCAAGTTCACCTCCAGCACGCGCGCGAAGTCCTCGCAGGCCGTGTCGAGCAAGAGCGGCAGCGGCGTGGGCCCGAGCGAGCTCGCGTTGTGCACCAGGATGTCGATCGGCCCGACCAGCGCCGCCGCCGCCCCGGCGATCGGATAGATGTCGCTCTGGGCGCCCAGATCCGCGGCCAGACCATGGGCGCTCAGGCCCTGCGCGCCGAGCTCGGCGGCCGCGGCCTCGATGGCGGCCGCGTCGCGCGCCACCCCGACCACGCGCGCGCCGGCGCGCGCGAATTGCTGAAACAAGGCCCGGCCGAGGCCGCGGCTGGCGCCGGTGATGAGCACGGCTTGGTTCGTCAGAGACATGATGAAACCTCCTGCCCACAGCCTGCGCCGCCGCTGCCCGTATACTGGCGCTGGCGCCAATGCATTGGCACAATACCAACCGATGAGCGCACCCTCCAGCGACGACCTGGCCGATCGTTTGGCTCGGAACATCCGGGCGCTGCGCGAAGCCAGGAGTGCCACCCAGGCCGAGCTCGCGAAGCTGGCCGGCTTACCGCGCGCGACCTGGGGCAACCTGGAGTCGGGCGCCGGCAACCCCACGCTGCAGGTGCTGTACAGCGTCGCGCAGGCGCTGCAGGTCTCGCTCGAGGAGCTGCTGGCCGCGCCGCGGGCCAGCGCCCGCCACTACCCCGCCGCGGCGCTCACGATCAAGCAACGCGGCTCCGTCAGCGTGCGCAAGCTGCTGCCCGATCCCTTGCCCGGTATGGAGTTCGACCGCATGGAGCTACCGCCCGGCTCGCGCATGATCGGCATCCCCCACACCGCGGGCACACGCGAATATCTGGTCTGCGAATCCGGAGCGCTGGTGCTGGTCGCCAGCGGCGAGCGCTACGAGCTGCAGCCCGGTGACGTGGTCGTGTTCCGCGGCGACCAGCGTCACTCCTACGAGAACCCGGGCAAGAAGCCCGCCGTCGGCTATTCCGCCGTGCTGCTCACCCCCGCGCTGGGCTGAGCCACGGCCTGTCGCCGCCTCCTCGCGACGGGTCCTCGATCAGCATCGCTTGCTGGAGCTGCGCGCGCACCTCTCCCGTGCCGCGTGAGAACGCCGCTCCTTCCGGTCCGCGCTGAGCTCACCGCGCCAGTCGAACGGCGGCGAGCACAGTCGCTTCTCTGCCGCTCGCGCGGCACGCCGGATCGGGCGGCCCCCTCGGGCCCCCGGCAGAACGATGGAGCTTCAGCTCTGGATCCCGGCGCGCGGAACGCGCCGGCGCGGACGGCCTGATGAACATGGACCTCGGACGGGAAACGGGCGGAGCCGCAGAGCGCTCCGCGGGCGCTCGCCGGAGCGAGCAACGAGGGAAGTGGCGACGCGCGCTGCGCATCCGCCGGCGAGAACGCGCGCGCTGCGCACGTTCAGTGTCGAAGCAAGGGAGCCTGCGGAGCGCTGATCAGTGGGTGCAAGGCACCGCACCGGAGCGTTCCAGAGCTCGTTACCAGCGGTGGCACACCGCATCCCTCGCCGCAGAGCCCGTGGGCTCCGCGAGGCTCGCCAGCTACGACAGCTACGACAGCTACGACAGGGAACTCTGCCGCGCGCCTCCGCAGCACCCGCAAAGGAGGGCTACGAGCGCGAAAGCAGGCGCGATATTGAAGGCAGGCGAATCGCCCGCGGAATCAATGCTCGCGTCCAGCAGCGTGTCGTCGGGAAGGGGTACGATCACCGTGGTGCAAAGTTACGTCTTTCATCGTCGTACGACCTCCTTCCCTCGATCTGCGCTCACTCTGACCGACGGGCAGCGCTCCGTCAAGTCGCGAAGTGAATCCACGCGTTGGATCAGCGTGCTGTCACGCAGATGGCGCGTCGCGCGTTGATCGCTGAGCATGGAAACTCCCATCGAGAGTGAGGGCCCGGGCTGCGGCGCCGAGCTCGCGCGATCGGCGGCCGTTCCGGAGCTGATCGGCGAGCTGATGTTGCACGTCACACAGAACCTGGAGG
>DASTRX010000202.1:0-40564 GCA_035760985.1 Polyangiaceae bacterium | reverse complement strand
TCAGGCTCACCAAGCTGCCCGCCGGCAGCTCCAGCGCGGCGAGCGCTGGCAGCTCGACCTGGCCATCTCCATCGACGGGCAGTCGCAGCACATTGCGCCCGCTGAGCTCGGCGTGGCTGGCGGCCTCCAGTACGGACTTGTGCTCGACCGCGCTGGTAACGATCGGTCGCATGCCTTCGATGCCGCGCAGCACCCAGTTGTTGGCCTCGGTCGCGCCCGACGTGAAGAAGATCTCATCCGGCTCGGCAGCGATCAGGGCGGCCACCTCGCGCGCGGCTCGTCCGACCGCGAGCTCCGCGTCCCAGCCGTAGCTGTGGGAGGAGGAGGCATTGCCGTAGGCGCCGGTCATGTACGGGAGGAGCTCGGCCAAGACGATCGGGTCGATCGCCGTGGTTGCGTTGTTGTCGGCGTAAACCTGGCGCGCCATTGGCGAGCGTTTCGCGGTCTGCTCGCGCCGCGAACGCAGCGCGGAAAGCTCGAACGTGCGGCGCTCCACCGCTCCAGCGCTGGACATGCGCAGCTCGTCGCACAGCAGGCGGTCCCGTTCCGGGCTGCAATAGAGTGCCGTCGCGATGCGCAGCTCCTCCAGCCCGAACCAGCGACGGATATCGGAGTACAGGCGAGCGAAAGCATAGGCGCCATCCCCGACCCTGCTGCGATCGTAACAAGGAATCAGGTAGAAGAGCTCGAGCCGCGCCGCTCTGGACGGAGGCGCGGCCTGCTTGGCGCAGTGGTGAAACAGCTGCGACAGGATCGCGGCACATTTGTTCGCCGCACGTTCTCCGTTCGCTGACTTGGTCTCGGTGCGCAGCTCGATCTTTCGGCCGTCGGCAGCCGCCACCCAGTACGAGGTGACGCCCTCTCGCGAGGCCGTGACCATCAGCCCACCGGACGAGCTCTGCTCGCGGTTCTTGAGCTTGTGCAACATGCGGGACGCCGCATTGGTCATGCTGCGCTCCAGCAAGACCGGCGGCAAGACCTTGCGGACAGCGCGGCTCAGCTGAAGAGGTCGAAAGCGCGGCCTGTCTGCGACGTAGCACAGCACCTCGACGGCATGCAGCCACTCCTCCAGCGAGGCCTGCGCGGGATCGACCGCGTCCCGCGCGAGCGACGGCAGCGGCAGGTCGAGCTGGAGCAGCACCTGGGCGAGCTCGGCCGCCCACTCACGCCATTGGGGCATCGCGCCTCCAGCACACGCCTGCTCGATCTCCGGCAGACGGCGCTCGAGCCACGCCGATACCGCGGGCAGCGCACTGGACTGGATGCGCGGTGCGAACCCTGGCGCGCTGCACCCGACCGAGCTGCATGCTTCAGACGCCGCGATGTCGTCGAGGAAGACCCACTCGCGAAGCGCGTTCCCCCCGCCGCGGACCCGTTCTCCGATCAGTAGTGTTTCGCGCATGGAATCGATCGCGAACGCATCCGGGGCGCCCGGAAAGGGGTAGTGCCCCCCGATCAGGGCGACGGCGTCGCCAGCTCGTCGTTCATCGCCTTCCAGGCCCAGGTACTCGCTTACCGAGATCATCATCCCTCCGTGATCCAGCGTGGTGCGCTGGTGTCGCTGCTGATTTCGCGCTGCTCGCACTGCCGTTCGCCGCGCCTTCGGCCTCGCGGAACCCCTGGCGGGCTCAAGCGCCAGGTCGAGGGCCGGCTGCGCGCGGCCTCGCTCAACGCTTGATTGAGCCCCTCGGGCAGCACCCAACCGACATGCAGTTGCCGCTCGCCACGCCGATTCTGGTCGCGCCAGGCTCTCGCCTCCGCGCGATCGCGGCAGACATGGAGATGAACGGCAGTCGCGGCATCCACGCCGGTCAGATGATAGGCGTCGAGCAGCTCATCGAGCGGCAGCTGGCCCGGAGCCGTGACCTGCTCGGCCGAGAGTGCCCCGTACGTCACGAAGCAACGTTCGAAGGTCGGCGCGAGCACACGTGTGATCTCGCCCGCATCCCCCATGGCCAGCGCGATCACGGGCCCGCTAGCGGCGGCCAGCAGCTCGAAAATGGGCCAGAGGTCGAGCGGCCCCGCCGCTCTGCCGACCAGCTTCACCACATCCGCTCCCGGGCGCAGCTCGGCCTCGTGGGCCAGCAACGACTCGGGCATGTGAGCGAAATGCCTGGAGACGATGCGCCTCGTGAGCGAGCCTTCAGGCAAGAGCAGCCTCGCCGAGCTGTCCCACTCGACGTCGACGTACGCCGCGCCGGCGACCGCTGCTGCATGAAGCAGGGCCAGGCGCTCGCTCTCGGGCCCTTCGAAGCTGCCGCCTTCGCGCGGGGGACGGCAGGTGACGATCAGGGGCAGGGGCGATCGCTGTACGAGCAGCACGACCTCAGCCCGGGACCAGCGATCGACGCGCACCTCCGCGAGCTGAACCCGCTCCCGAACCCCATGCAGAGCGCTCAGTGCGTGCTCGAGCGAGCGCGGCATCAGGCTCAGCGCCAGCTTGTGCCCCGGGCCCACCCTGCCTGGCTCTGTGTCGACGACGCTGGTCACGATCACTCGGGCTGGCAGAAGCCAATCAGGTGCCCGTCCGGATCCCGGAGGTAGAACTCGAGCAGCCCGTGGGGCGCGCGCTCCAAGGGCTTCAGTAGCTCGGCCTTGCCCTGGACCGCGTCGTACAGGGCCTGAATGTCTGCCACATCGATGTAGCAGGCGACGCGACTGCCCGAGCCCTGGACGGCGCCGGGGACGTCCGCGGCGAAGCTGGTCTCCGACTGCAGCATCCACTCCACTCCCCCAGAGCCGAGAATGGCGAAGGGCGTCGTGCCCTCCTTCGTGACCTTCTGCACGAGCTCGAACCCGAGCACGTCGACGTAGAAGCCGATCGAGCGCTCCACGTCCGGTACAATCAGGATGGGGGTGACGCGGACGAACTTGGGTACTCTTCTCTTGGTCATGATCGTGGGTGCTCCCATCGCAAGCGGTGGCTGTCGAATCCCGGGGCGCCCTGCCCCGTCCAAAGCGCGGCACCGACCGCGCCGGAGTAGCTGGCGTAGCGCGCGAGCTGCAGCGGCACTCCGGGGGCGTGCTGCTCGAAAGACTCGCGGAGCGGCGCGAGAGCGCTCTCGCCTGCCTCCGTGGCCCCGCCGCCGATCACGACGCGGTGTGGGTCGAGCAGCGCCGCTAGCTTGCCGACGGCGGCCGCGAGCTCGCGAGCCGCGTCGCTGATCACGCTGCGCGCCAGTGCATTGCCAGCCGCGGCGGCCCTGCCGAGCGCTTCACCCTGCCAGCCGCGGGAACGCGCGCGCTGCTCGAGCACGGGCCCGCCCACCAGCGCCTGCAAGCAACCGATGCGCCCGCAGCGGCAGAGCAGCGTGGCCGCGGACGGGACCGGCGTGTGACCGATGCCCCAGGCCCGCGAGCGAGCGCCCAGGTGCGGACGGCCATCGAACACCGCACCTGCACCGAGCCCCGTGCCCCAACCAATGTAAAGCGTACTGCTCGACTCGCCCCCGGCGAGGCCGCAGTGCTCCCCATAGGCCGCGGCCGCGCAGTCGTCGACCACCCGCGTCGCGCGCGGCGGGGCCTCGAATGCGCCCAGCAACGGGAAAAACTCGAAGCCCACGTATTCCGGTCGATTCGGCCACTCGCAAACGACGCCACTCCCATCGAGCGCCGCGGCAAAGCCGACGCCCAGGCCGTCGAGCGGCGCGTCCAGGTGGCGCCGCAGCTCGTGCAGCAGCTCAGGAAGTGCCTCGGGTGCCGGAGTGCGCCATTGGCCAAGCGCTAGCAAGCGCCCCTCACGCCATTGTACGGCGCGCAGCCAGGTCGCTCCGATATCGATGCCAAGCCGCATCACGAGCCCGCCCTCCCCGAACCAGGCTGGCTCAAATCCTCGAGCCAACCCGCGACCAGCGCGATGTCCCGCGCGCTGGAGAGCGGGCGCGAGCGGCCGGAACAGAAGCTCGCGAAGCGCTCCAGCGAGGCCTGAAACGCCCGACGCTGCGGCTCCGGGCCCGCGATGTGCTCTCGCCGCTGCACGGCGCCCTCTCTCTTCAGCAGCAAGGTCTGCCCGGGCAGGCGACGCGAGGTGGAGTAACCGAGCAGTCCCTCCAGCCGCGCGCTGCCACGAGTGCCCACGGCCTCGAGCTGCACCAGATCGCCTGGCTCTCGATCGATCCAGCGCAACGACAGCTCGATCTCGCACTCGGGAGCGAGCTGCGCCACGCCACGGAACCAGTCCGGCGCATCGTACCCGGCGTTCAGCGGCTCGAACCAGGCTGCGGCGCCGCCGCCCAGCGCGCCGCCGCGGCACTCGAGGGCCTGCTCCTGCGGGAGGAGGCGCTCGTTTGGAACGAGCCCAGCGGCGTCCAGCGCTCCCAGCGCGATGTCGAGCAGATGAGGACCGAGGTCCTCGAGCACGCCGAGCGGCGATGCGCTGCGGGTGGTTCGCCAGGTGCCCGGCGCGGGGACACCGCGCTGCCGGTGCCAGCTGGCGCGCACGCGCACGAGCCGCCCGATGCTGCCGTCCCCGATGCACGCCAGCCAGCCCGCGACATCATCGCGCAGGCGCATGGTGGCGCTGCCCATCAGCAGCTCACCCGCGCGCGGCCCCAGCTGCGCCAGCTCCTGGCGCGAGCGCAGGACGGGCTTCTCGCAGTACACGAACTTTCCCGCCGCGATCGCCGCCGCCAGCAGCTCCGCGTGCTCCGACGGAGGCGTGCAGGCGATGATCGCATCCGCCGCGCGCAGCGCGGCCATTGGCTCCGAGCTCGCCCGCGCGCCGGCGATGGTGCTGGCCAGCTGCTCCGCGCGCCCCGGCAGCAGATCGCAGACCAGGGCCAGCCGCAGGTCCGGAAGCGCGCGCAAGGCAGGGACATAGGCGCGCTCGGCGATCCACCCCGCCCCGATCAACGCCACGCTGACCGCGCTGCTCACGGCGCCTCCGCGCGGAGCGGCGCACCACCGGGCTGCGACAGCACTTGCAGGTAATCGGGCCGAGTGTGCACCCCGACGACCAGCGGGTGACAGCCGCCGAAGCGCCCCGGGAAGCGATGATTCGGCTTTGTCAGCCCGAGCGTCAAGAACACCTGCCCGCCCGCGCACAGGCCGAGGAAGCGTTGCGCAAACGCTGCGTCCAGCTCTGTGCCTCTGACGTGGGGCCAGGCTAAGGCGCCGAAGGCCACCTCGGGGACGATCCAGTCGTAAGCCTCCGCGGCCTGGTCCACAAACGACAGCCGCAGGAAGAACCGCTGCCCTACGGAGGCCGTCACGTGTACGCGCACGATGCGCGCGCGCACCACACCGATGCTCGCCGGAGCGGCCAGCGCCTGTTCCACGGATGGCGCAGCCGCGCGCTCGAGCAGCGACCAGACCTCGAACTCGCTCAACTCGCCCGCCGCGCGAGGCGCGCTCGTCAGGCGCATATCCTCGGGGCGCGCATCGGGCTGCGCAGAGGCAACCAGGCCCGCCCGAAACCAGACCCCGTAGCGATAGATGCCGAACCGGGGGTCGACGTCATCGACGGTGACAGGCTCCGGTCGCACGAACCCGCCTTCCGGCGTCACGGCGGCGACGCAGCCCGAGCTCCCGTCCGCGCGCGTGATGGCCAGGGGGGTGAAGCGGATCTCTGGTTCGTTCATAGCCACACCTGCCCCTCGAGATCGCGGGGTACGTCTCGACCGAGCGCAGCGAACAGGGTCGGCAGCACGTCGATGGTGGCGCCCGGGCGCGCCGCCCAGCGCTGGCGCACGCTCGGTCCACAGACGGCGAAATACGACTGCCGCCGATGCCAGCCGCTGTGCCAGGCCCGGTTCACGCGCCGCGCCCAGTGCGGGTGGCCCAGCGGCTGGTAGCGCTCGTCGAGCGGCTCCAGGATGATGTCCGGAGCGCGCGAGACGTGCGGCCCCGAGTAAACCTCCTCGCGCCGCTGCACGCTGCGAAAGAGCTTCAGGCCGGTGTGCGGATTGTCGACCTCGCGCAGCAGCGAGATCAGCTCGGAGCGCACGCGCTCGAAGTCCGCTGCGTCGATCCGACCGGGGCTCGATCGGCCCTTCAGGTTCAGGTCGATGCCGTGGGTGCCCTGTGCAGTCTCGAATGCGCTGGTGTGCGACCAGTCGATCGCGCTATCGCTGACCGGATCTGCGTACGCCAGGAACCCTCGCCGAGCGAGCGCTCGATTGACCGAGACATAGGCCCGGAGCGGCCCAAAACCTTGCTCAGAGAGCGCGATCAACGTCGCCTGGTCGCCAGCGAGCTCGAGCAGCCGCCCCAGGATGGCATCACACATCGCGAAGCCCTGGAACGGCGCGGACTCTTGCTCGGCAATCGGAGCTCCCGGCTCGAGCTCCTGCCAGTAATGGTGGCCGGTGCGATCGAGTGAGGTCAGGACCACGAAGATCACATCTGCCCCCTGCTCCCAGAGGTACTGGCAGGCGAGCCCGCGATGCCGATCGGCTTCCAGCACCTTGGGCAAGAAGTCTCCGCGCGCCTGCCCCGAGTACCAGGTGGAGACGTCCTGCGCGTAGCGAACGCCGCGCTGGGCGAGCTCCATCATCAGCGAGCCCGGATACGAGCTGCGCAGCGTCTGTTCCATCGCGTAGGAGAGCACCCAGCCGTTGATCTCGGCGGGCGGATGCGTTCCGTAGACGTTGATCAGACCGAATTTCAGGTCGCCGAGTTCGGGCCGCCGCCAGGCGGGCTGTGCCTGCATCTCATTGGACGCGAGCACGCGCGGCTCATCGTGTCGCTCGTGCGAGGACCAGAACGAGAACATGCCGTGCTCGCCCGGAGTGCGCCCGGTCACGACCGAGACGATGCCCGGCACCTCGTACGGTACCGGGCCCGAGATCAGCTGACCGTGGACTCCGCGCGCGAACAGCTGCGCAAACGCCGGTAGACGGCCCGCCGAGACCCAGCGTTCAAGCAGCTCGACGCTAGCCCCTTGTGTGACCAGTACGATGGTCCTGCGCCTGTTGTTCATGAGCTCCGATTCCCCGCCGACACGCTCGCCTCGCGCTCAGCCCGCGGCCGCCCGCAGCGGCGGCGCCGCGTACCCGGTGTGTCGCAAAATCTTCTCGAAGGCGGCGGCCACCGCGTTCTGTACGGTGGCGCCCCCGAGCAGGACGCAGTGGTGAAGCCAGAGCGATTGCGCCGCCAGGCGGCGCGCGTTCGTGACGTCGTGGCGACGTACCGCCTCGCGCACGTGCTCCGCCCCGAGCGGGCTCGGCACAGCGCCCGCCCACAGCGACTCCCGGGCGAACAGCGGGAGATCAGGCAGCGCCTTGTAGGCAAAGTATGCTGGGACGCCCTCGGCGATCAATGCCTCGACCAGATCGTCGCGGCGAATGCCGGCCGACTCGTCGACGCGCACCATGTACATGTAGTGACTGTGCACGGTCACGCCCTCGTGCCGTGCCTGCACGTGAAGGCCGGGCAACCTCTGCAGCAGCTCGTCCAGTCTGCGCGCAGCACGCTCGCGCTCCTGCAGCTGCTCCGGAAACCTCGCCAGCTGCGCGCCGAGGATCGCGCCCTGGAACTCGCTCATGCGCATGTTGGTGCCGAGCTCGACGTGCTCGTACTTGCGATCGCTGCGCGGCCGCCCGCAGGAGGTCTTCAACCAGGCCTTCTCGGCCAGGGCCAGGTCATCGAACAAGACCGCGCCGCCCTCGCCCGCGGTCATGAGCTTGCCTGACTGAAAGCTGAAGATCGACATGTCCGCCCCGCGGGTCACGCTCGCGCCACGCCAGCGCGCTCCGTGCGCATGAGCGGCGTCGCCGATCACGCGGATCTCGTGCTCGCGCGCCAGAGCCAGGATGCCATCCATGTCGCAGGCGTGGCCGGCGAGGTGCACCGGAATCACCGCGCGCGTGCGCGGCGTGATCGCCCGGGCCAGGGCCGGAACCGACATGCAGTAGGTGTCCAGGTCGACGTCCACGACGACCGGCGTCGCGCCCGCGTGCAAGACGGCGGTGATCGTGGAGGCAAACGTGAAGGCGGGCACGATCACCTCGTGACCGAAACCGATATCCAGGCAGTCGAGAGCCAGCTCGATCGCCTGTGTACCGTTGGTGACGCACAGCGCGTGGTCGACCTCGTGCAGGCGCGCAAATTCGCGCTCGAAGCCGTCCACCTCGCTTCCCGGAATTCTCCACCAGCGACCGCTGTGAAGGGTGCGCAGCAGGGCGGCCTCTTCGCTTTGGTCGTACTGCGGCCAGGCCGGTATGCTGCCGGCTGGGCACGCCTTCAATCCGCCATTGATTGCCAACTCGTCCATTGGTTCCCCGTTCTCTCCGTCTGTTTGTTCATGCGGACCCAGGCCCTGCTCTGGTGGTTGGGCCACTCCGTCAGCCCCAGCCACGCGCGCAGGGTGTGCGGTGAGCCGAAGATCAAATCAGCGCCCGCCTGCTCCAGCTCCTCGTGCGTGCCAAAGCCCCAGGCCGCGCCCAGCCCCATCACTCCGGCGCTGCGCGCGCAGCGGATATCGATCGCGGAGTCGCCGATCATCAAGGTGCCCGCGGGGCTCGCGTCGAAGCGCTCGCGCAGCGCCACGACGGCCGCGGGATCGGGCTTTCCTGGATACTTGTCGTCGCCGCATACGACCGCGTCGAACGCTCCGGATAGCCCAAAGCGTTCCAGCAGCAGTTGCGTGCGCCTGCGATCCTTGCCCGTGATCAGGCCGAGCCGGCGAAAGCGCCGGGTGCCCGTGCTCAACAGCTGGGTCGCGCCCGGGTACAGGCCGACACGGTCCATGTGATCGCGACTGAGCCCCTGATAGACGCGCACAAATTCCTCGGGCAACCCGAGCAGCTCCGCGATCCGTGGCAACGGCATCCCCATGTAGCGAAGGAATTGCTCCACGCTCGGCGCGCGCTGCACTCCGCAGCGCGCGCAGGACTCCGCGAACGCGAAGCGCATCAGGGACTGCGAGTCGATGATCACGCCATCGAAGTCGAACAACAGCAGTTGGCGGCGGGCTCGAGCGTACATGTTGCCTCACATGTCCAATCCGCCGGACACATCCAGCACTGCGCCGGTGACGTAGCTCGCCGCATCCGAGCACAGGAAGGCGGCGACCCGGGCCACTTCCTCCGGCCGCCCCACGCGCGCCAGGGGCACACGGCCGCTCACGGCCTCGTAGCTCTGGCCTCGGGTCATGTCCGTATCAATCCAGCCCGGAGCGATCACGTTCGCGCGGATGCCATACGGCCCGACCTCCCGGGCCAGCGCGCGCACGGCGCCGACCAGTCCGCTCTTGCTGGCACAATAGGCAGCGGCTCCCGCGAGCCCCGCTCGCCCCACGACCGAGCCGACGGCGAGCACCGCGCCGCGGCGAGCTGCGATCATGCGGCGCAAGATCGGCTTGGTCACGTTGAAGAAGCCGTTCAGGTTCGTGGCGACGACCGAGGCCCAGTTGGCGGGTTGCGTGCGCGCCCAAAGCTCCTGACGCAAGACCCCCGCGCAACCCACGAACGCCTCCAGCTCCCGATCGCCCAGCTTCGCCAGCGCCGCGTCGCAGGCCGCCGCGTCCGACACGTCGAACGGCAGCAGCTCGGCGCTGCCATCCGCCGCCAGGATTTCGGCCCGCAACGCCCGCGCCTGCTCCTCGGACGCCCGATAATTGATCCACACCTCGTAGCCCGAGCGCGCGAACTCTCGACAGACAGCTGCGCCGATGCCGCGCGCTCCTCCCGTGACCAGTACCCGGCGACGCTGGCCCACGCTCAGCCCTCCTCGCTCCTGAACACCGCTGCTGCTGCCGCGCCACCGGGAGCAGCCGCCGTGACCACGAGCGCGTCGTGCTTCCAACCTGCCCCCGGCAGAGCCAGCTCCGGATGGCTCACGTCGCCATCCCTGCCCAGCCACCAGGGAATGCGCCCGGCGGGCAAGCAGCCCAGGCCCGCGATCACGCTGAGCACACTGCCTGCGGCGAAGGTGTCCCCCAGCCTTCGTTGCAGCGAGAGCAGGCGCGGCGAGAAGCTCGAGGCAGCCGCCACGTGCCGCACGGCAGCCAGCTCCGCCTGGTCGAGCGCGGGGTTGCCGTTGGCCCCGCCATAGACGAGGACGGGCGCTCCGTCGAGCCCCGCCTGCTCCAGCGCGGCCCGCAGTGCCGCAGCCTGGGCGACGCCGGAGCCATCGACCTCGCCCAGCGGCAGCGCGGCGCTGGCGCTGCCGAACCCCGCCAAACTAGCCAGCACCCGCGCCCCCCGCTCGCGGGCCGCCACGCGCCGCTCCAGCACCAGACAGCCGGCGCCCTCGGCGGGCACCAACCCCAGCGCGTCGGCAGAGTAGGGCGCGCAGGCCGCGCCACGCGGCGCGCTGCAGCCGAGCAGGTCGAGGGCGCGAGCCAGGCTCGGGTCCAGGCAATCGCAGCCGCCGACGATGGCGACGTCGCACGCTCCAGTGCGCAGCAGATCGGCACCGAAAGCGATGGCCTCGAGCCCGGCCGTCCTTCCGCCGGTCAACGTGCAGTTGGCACCGCGCGCCAGCTCGCGGCGAGCGATCAAGGTCACTCCCAGATGATGACCGTGCTCCAGGGCCATGTTCGGCGTGATGTGGCGCGGGTCCGTCAGGTACGCGGAGCAGAGCAGGTCGGACCAACCTGGGGTGCCGCCGAACGCCGTGCCGAAGATCACCGCAACGCGCTCCCCGTGCACCTTTGGCAGCGCCAGGCCCGCGTCGCGAGCAGCCAGGACCTCCGCGGCCAGCGCCAGCTGAGCGGCGCGGCTCAAATGCTTGTAGCCGAGCTGGGCATCGACGTACTCGTCGATGTCAAAGGCCGCGAGGCGCCCCTCCGAGGGTTGGGCGCGATCCTCCAGCAGGGCGTCGATCAGCGCCTGCCGCCCGGGCCCGCAGACGCAGACGGCTCCCGCTCCGGTCACCACGACCTCCGAGAGTGGAACGGGCTCCGCGCGCTCGGGCAGCGCTCGCTGCGCTTCGGTGAACACCACCGCGGCGTTGGTGCCTCCGCCGCCCATCGAGTTCGAGACGGCGCACGAGACCTTCTGGTAGCGCCCTTGCAGCGGCACGAAATCGAGCCCGAAGTCTGGATCGGGAGCGTCGAGCTTGGCCGTGGGGTGGATGTAGCCGTTGCAGATGGAAAGGATGCAGGCAATGCCTTCGACCAGCGGAGATGCGGACGAGAGATGCCCGGTCAGTGACTTAGTCGAACTGATGGGCAGCTGCGCCGCCCGCGCGCCAAACACGCGCTTGCAAGCCAGCACCTCGATCTTGTCGATGTTGATCGTACCGGTGCCGTGGGCGTTGACATAGTCGACGTCGTCCGGCGTGAGCCCGGCATCGTCCAGCACCGACTTGAAGCAGCGCACCACCGCGCCCCCGTCCAGCTGCGGCAAGATCAGCTGGGGGTTCTCATCGCAGACCACGCCCCAGCCCGCGAGCGCGGCCAGCGGCCGAGCGCCGCGCCGCTGCGCGGCGTCGATCCGCTCCAGCACCATAGCTCCGGCGCCATCGCCGAAGATCGTCCCATCTCGATCCTTGTGAAAGGGCCGCAGGTCGTGGCCCATCAGGCCCGCCCGTTCGGAACCCCAGTACATCAGCGGGCGCAGCTGATCGGCGCCGCACACCACCGCGCGTTCGATGCGGCCCAGGCGCAAGGCGAGCAGCGCCCGGGCGAGGGCGATGTTGCCCGAAGCGCAAGCGTTGGTGTTCACATCGCGCGGTCCGGTCAGCTGGAAGCGATACGCCAGCACGTCGGCAAGCGCTCCGTTCGGATAGCGGAGCAGGCCGTCGCGTAGCTCCGGACTGGCCGCTTCGCACGCCGCGAACTCTGCGAAGCGGTCCTCGACGATGCGCCCTTCGGAGGCCACGGTGCCCAGGAATAGCCCCGTGCCCTCGCAACCATCCGAGCCGATGCCGGCCTGGGCCAGAGCTTCCTCCACGGCGGCGATCGCCATCTCGCTCAGGTGGTGAGGACCGGCGAACTCGGGGCTCTTCACCTGACCCCCGAGTACCTTGCCGCGCGTGGTCGGAATTCCCTGCACGGGGCTCAACGCCGAGTGCCCGCGCAGCATCCCTTCGAAGAAGGCTCCCACGCCCCGCCCGAAGGCGGTGACGACTCCGAGCCCCGTGACCCAGACCGAGCCTTTCACGCCGAGGCTCCGACCGCCGCTGCGCCGGTGCGCGTCTCGATGTACGCAGCGAGCGTATCGAGCGAGTCCACGAGACTGGCGGAAAGATCCGCGTCGTCGATCTGGATTCCGAACGTGTTCTCGACCCAGACCAAGAACTCCAGCGACTTGAGCGAGTCGATGCCGAGCTCGGACGTCAGGTTCGTCTCGGGCAGGGACTCGGGAGTGCGATCGAGGCGCAGCGCCTTGACCAGCACGTTCTTCAGCTTCTCCTTCGTTTCGTTCACGGTTTGTCTCCCTCCTGCGGTGAAGACCGATCGAGCCGCACCTCGAGCGCGACCCAGTCGTGGCCTTCGAAACTGTGCAGCGTCGGTTCAGCGCCGAAATGCTGGCGCAGCTGCGCGCAGAGCTCGCTCAGCGTCAGCAGCCAGGTGCCGCCATGAGTCAACCAGTCCAGGCGCCAGGCGACGTGATCCCAGGCATGACCGCTCTCGCTCCCAGCCTCGGGCTGAAACGTGTCGCTGATCAGCAGCCGCCCGGTGGCGCGCAGCGCGCCGCCGATCGCCGGCCAAACCCGGGCTGCGCGGTCCGGCGAGAGCCAGTGCACCGCGTTGGCCAGATGCACCAGATCATAGCTGCGGCGGGGCAAGATCAGAGCCTCCCAGGATCGCGTGCGCACGCCGCCTCGCTGCAGCAGCCAGTCGGAAGCGACTGCGGGCTCGGGACCGAGGCCGACCGCGTCGAGCTCCAGCTCCGGGCTGACGAGCTCCAGCGCCTCTGCCAGCGGCCCCAGCGAGCGCCCGAGCTCGAGCAGCCGCAGCCGGGTACGCGCGAGCTTCAGCTGCCGCACCAAGCGCAGAGCAAATGCTCGCTGCGCGTCGCCCGCCAGCGCACGCCGATACGCGCGGGAAAACGCTGGCGTGGCATGCGCGCGCTCGAAGTCGCGCTGCTCGATTCCGGAGCGCAGCACCGACGCGATCTGCGCGTTGCTCAACCAGCTGCCCTGCAGCTGGGCCTCCAGATCGAGTGCGGGCAGTGACGCGCGCCAGGACGGGTCCGCCGCGTGCCAGTTCGCGCCACGCGTGACGGCCAGACCGAGCTCCGCCAGCACGGGCAAGAACAGCTCCAGCGCGCGCGCGTCGAGCCTCAGCCGCTCGGCGAGCTCCAGCGTGCTCCCGCCGGCATCGAGGGCCGCGAGCAAGCCGACCTCGCGCGCCGCCAGCACCGCCTCCGAGGCGCGATAGGCAAACAGCGAACGACGCATCCCGCGCGGCCCCGAGGGCGCTGGCGAAGCGACGGCGGCCGCGGGCAGCGCAGCGAATGAGCCCTCGGGGCGGGGCTTGCCCGACCAGGTGTGCGGCAGCGCGTCGACGAAGCGCCACTCCGTCGGGTGCTTGTAGGTCGCGAGGCGATCGCGCAAATGCTCGAGCAGAGCGGCTCGCGTCAGCTCGCAGCCTGGTTGCGCGCGCACACTGGCCGTGACCTGCTCTTCCCCATCCCGGTCCGGCGTGGCGTAGACGCTGGCCTCCAGCACCGAGGGATGCTCTTCGATCGCCCGCACCACCTCGGCGGGCATGACCCTGCGACCGCCGCGGCGAATCTCCTTGCCCAGGCGACCGAGCACCATGAAGCTGCCGTCGCCTGCGCGCCGGCAGATGTCTCCCATCGGCCACCAACCGCCCGCGCCGAGAGCGGGCCTGCGCCAGCCCTCGCGGGTCATGTACCCGAGCGGAGGCGTCGCCGTCTTGATCCACAGCTGTCCGGTGTCGGCCGCGTCTGCGGCTCCGAGCTCGGCCGGTCCTGGGCTCGCAGCCTCGGGCTCGAGCGCCACGATCTCCGCCTCCACCCCTGGCAGCGCGCGCCCGGCTCCGGCGCAGGGCTGCTCCGCCAGTGCCGCCAGCACCGCGCCGGTCTCGGAGCTGCCATAGTTGCGCGAGAGCGCGCAGCCCCATTTCGAGGCGAAGGACTGCGACAACGGCTCCGGCAACGGCCCCGCTCCCACCATGGCCACGCGCAGCCGATGGTCGCGGCATGGCTTGCCGTCATCGAGCTGCGCGAGAGCGCTCGCCAATGGCCGGACCAGCGGCAGAAAGCTCACGTCGGCCGCGAGCACGCGCTGCGCGATGGCCCGGGGCGCGCTCGATCCCGAGAGCACCACGGGACAGCCGGCGACCAGGCCCGCGGCCAGCGTGGCGCCAAACGCATAGGCGTGGGCCAGCGGAATCGCGGCCAGCAAGCGATCCTCCGCCGACAGAGCCAGCGCTCGCGCGTAGCGCTCGCCTTCCGCGACCAAGCTCACGGCCGAGCGAAGCGCCAAACGTGGCTCGCCCGTCGAACCCGATGACACGAACGCGTACGCCGCCCCGGCCTGCTTCCAGGCTTCACCGGCCGCACCGCGCTCAGCGCTCCCACGCCGGGCGAGCACGCCGTCGCGCCACACCGCCGCCGCGCCCGCGGTTTCGAGCACTCGCTCGAGCTCCACCGGCGTCATCTCGGCCGCCAGCCAGAAGCAGGGTACCCGCGCGCGCAGCGCTCCCAGCACAACGGGCAGCGCCGCCGCCGTGTTCTTGCCCAGCACGGCCAGCGGCTGCGGCCCGGCGCAGCCAGCGACCCGCTTCGCAGCCTCGTCCACCGCTTGCTCCGCCCTTGCGAACGTGAACGTCTGTGCCTCGTCCAGCCAGCAAAGAGCGCCCGGCTGCTCGCGGGCCCAGTGCGACAGCCAGCTCGATAGACAGCTCAGCATGAGCCGGCCACCTCCGCGAACGAGCACTCACCCGAGAAGTACTGCAAGAGCCGCAAGACGCCGGGCGCGTCATGCTTGCGGGCGAAATAGCCGAGCGCGTTCGCGTGATCGCCCTGGCGCCCGCTCGTATCGTGGTCCATGTGAAACACCGACGCTTCCCGGAGCCGCTCGATCTGCCAGCCCGCACGCTCGGCGCGGAAGCCGAGCTCCAGATCCTCCGCGCCCCAGCGCCGGCCCATCTCTTCGTCGAACCCGCCCAGTTCCAGGAACCTCGCGCGCGGCATTGACAGGTGGGCGCCGGTCACGCCGAGCCAGCGCCCGCGCGCCGCGCTGCTATCGAGGTGCGCGACGATGTCCCGCTCGAACTGATTCTCCCGGGACAGCCGCGTCACATCGCTCGCAAGGTAGCCGTCTGCCCCGAGCCGTACCCTCCTGCTCGCCAGGCCTTCGGGCGCAAAGCTGCCGAGCGATGCTCGAGCGCGCTCGGTCAGCGTGCCCGCGAGCGGATCGGCGAAGGCGGCCAACCAGGGCATGCGCCGGATCCCGCCCCGCGTGATCGTTGCTCCCTGTCCCGACGCTCGCGCCTGGTGCGCCCGTAGGCAACCGGGCGCGAGCAAGACGTCACCGTCCAGGAACAGCAAGCGTTCGCCACGCGCCGCGCGCGCTCCGCGGTTGCGGGACACGGAGCGCCCGCCGTGACCCTCCTGCACGAGGACGACCGACAGCTCGCGGTGCTGCTGCGCTAGCTCACGCACCGCGCTGGCCGTCTCGGCGTCATCGGCGTCGTCGACCACGACGAGCTCCGCCGTCACGCGCTCTGTGTCGCAGGCCCGCGCCACGCTCGACATGGCGAGGCGCAAGCGCGGCACCTGACGAAATGTTGGCATCACGATGGAGAGCAAACCGGCTCCTCGCGGTACTTCGCCGTGATCTCCCGGATGCGCTCTCGGCTCTGTGGCGCGGAGTACATGGGACCCTTGCACAGCTCGTCCAGCGTGATCTCCCCGTCCACGTACATGGACAGCATGTCCCAGGGCGTGAAGCAGCCCTTGCAGGCGTCGATGCGCGGCCGCTCGGCGAGCAGGATGCTATAGAAGGCCTCCTGGCCGATCTTCTTCACCACCTCCGCGGGGTTCTCCTTCAGAACGTTGCCCAGCGAGTTGAACCAGATGTTCGGACACGGCGTCACCAGGCCGTCATCGAAGGCCGTGAACGCGAAGCGCGGCAGGTGACAGCGGAACGCTCGCTGCCCCTCTCTCATGAACCGGATCAGGCGCAGCAGATAAGCGCGCGGAGGAAGGATCGGCGAGTAGTAGTCATACTTCTCGAGCACGCGCTCTAGGTGCCAGATTTGCTCGGGCTTGGGATAGAAGCGCTCCTTGCCCGGGCCGCGTACGGGGAACGGGCACACGACCAGGTGATCCTCGTAGCTGAGAAGCTTCTCCAGGGTGTCCTCCAGCGCCGGAAGAGAGCGGTCATTGAGCACGAGGTAGATCTCGGTCGGGATCTGCTTGTCGAGGATGCGATGGATGCTGCTGAGCACTCGCCCATGCTGGCGCGCGTCGCGAGACCGATAGGAGTTGCCCTCGTAGCCGACGGCGTCCAGCGAGATCTGCAGGCAGGCGTTGCCCCAGGACTTGATCTCGTCACACATCTCCGAGGTCAGCAGCACGCCGTTCGTCTGAATGACGACAGTCGCGTAACGCTTCGACACGTCACGAAGCAGCTCCATGATGTTGCGGATCCAGAAGATCTCGCCGCCCGTCAGCTTGAGGATGGGCAGTTGCGCGGTTCCTTCGAAGGCGGCCAGCAAGCTGTCCACGCGCCCGCGCAGCTCGCTACCCGGCGCGAAGTCTGCCTTTCTCGGAGGCTCGAAGATCAGCTTGAGGCTGTGATGTTTCTTGAAGTTGCTCTGCCCGGTCAGGCAGTACTCGCAACTCAGGTTGCAGTTGTCCTCCATGAGGACCACGTCATTCGCCAGCAAGTCCTGTCGCATCGTCACCCCTTCGCAGTTGCTGCTCACAAGTAGCCCATCGCACGCAGGCGCTCTGAAACAAGCGGATCCTCGTCCATCGTGGCTCCCGCCGCACCCTCGCCATCCTCCGCGAGGCAGCCCCCTTCCTCGACCAGCCCGGAGCGCATGACGTCGCTCCGCGCCCTGCCGGTCACACCCTCGGGCCAGGCCGCGCCCGCGTCCGCGAGCAACGTGGGCGCGACATCGACGATCCGCATCGGCTGCGTCAGCGCCCCCGTTCGCACCCGCGGGGAACGCTGCATCCAGATGCCCTCGAAGCGATGCAGTCCCGTCTGATAGCTCGGCCGCCACAGGGGCCCGGAAAGGTGCCCGCTCAGGATCGTCGTCTCTTCCTCGGGCTCCAGCAGCAGATCGGGAGCCAGGCGCGTGAACGGCCCCGGGTAGCAGTGCGCGGCGCGCAAGATGTTGCGGAACACCGGCCGCTGTGTGTGCCGCGTCCTCAGCTCACGAAAGGCCTCCTCGACGTCGCGCAGAACCGCCTCCGCGTCATCGGCGGACACGGCCCCGAGCTCCTGGCGGTGCTTCAGATTCAGGTTGACGCCGAAGCAGCCGGGCACCGGCGAGTAAGCCCTAGTGCGCTCCCAGTCGATCGTTCGCCCATCCTCCACGAACCAACTGGCAACGTCCTTCGGCGCCCGTTCCGCGGGGCACATGGCGAGCAGACCGTACTCCGCCAGCACGCTGTTCAGGCTCAGATCCTCCAGACCCGCTCCCGAGCCGTGATCAGAAGCCACGACCACGGTCGTCTCGTCCGGCATCAGCGCCAGCAGCTCGCCAAAGGCGGAATCGACCGCCTTGTAGCAGTCCTCGATCGCGCGCGCATACTTGCGTTCGGGCGCCGCGGGATGCTGCGGGTGCGTGGGATCGAAATAGTGCCAGTAGTGGTGACAGACTCGGTCGGTCTCCGTGATCACCGTAGCCAACAGATCGACGGGGTGCTTCTCCAGCAGATACTTGATGCTGTTCTTGCGCTGCTCGATGTTGTGCAGCGCCTCGTCGATGTACGACAGATCACCGCGATACATGCAGGCCAGGTCCGAACGGAAGGGAGCGCCCGCTCCAGCCAGCTCGGCGAGCAACCCCGGGGGATCGCAGAAATGCAGCGTGTTGGCGAGCGGCCAGGTCAATTGATAGCCCGGCAGCTTGCGCGGCGGATGCGACATCGGCACGTTGACAACTCCGACGCGCCAGCCCTGCTTCACTACCCAGTCGAACAGGGTCGACGTCCCCACGTCTGCCGAGGTCGTGACTCGTCCGCGGTAGCTTGGCTCCTGCGTGTGAAAGAACTGATACGCGGCGTGACCGCCCGGGTAGCGCGCCGTGACCAGCGAAGCCCAGCCCGGCGCGGTATGAGCAGGCTGCGTGCAAGTCAGCGCCGCGCTCGCCGCTTCGTCGTGAAAGCGCGAGAGGTGCGGCAACAGCCCGCGACTCATCAGCGAGCGCAGGATCGCCCAGTCGCCGCCGTCAATGCCGAAGATGAATGCGCGAGGGAACTTCATGATGGTTGCGTCCGTTCCTGTTCCAGATAGGCCTGCAACTCGTACTCCTGAAACGCCTCGGCGAAGCGCACCGCTCGCCGCATCGAGGTCAGCGCGCGATAGCGGTTGAGCGCCTGGCACACCTCGACCAGGCGATACAGCCGCTCCTGGCTCGCGAAGCAGGCGAGCGCCGCCCACTTTCGCTCGGCACACTCGGAGATGTCCGCTCGGCTCGTGACCTGCCCCAGCGGAGCGAGCCCCTCGTAGCACACGACCCGGATCTCGTTGCGCGACGTGCCCGGGCCGAGCCGGCGCAAGGCCGCAGCGAGCAGCTGATGCGTGCGCCGGTGATCCGGGTGGAGGTCCTCGAAGGCCGGCACAAACACCGCCGACGGCGTGCGCTGCACGATGCAATCCACGAGCGCCGCGACGGTTCCGGCCTCCGCCTCGACCTTGCCCTCGGTGCAGTTCAGCCCGAACACATCGAGCTTGCCCAGGCGCGCGCGCGCCTGCTCCGCCTCGCGCGCTCGCTCCGCGTCGGCGCGCGTGACGTAGAGCACCGCCGCGCCGCCGCCGCCGAGCAGGTGGCGCGCGAGCATTCCTCCGCAACCCACTACTTCGTCATCAGCGTGTGGAGCCAGAACCAAGACGTTTCCTCGCACTTCGAGTGGCCGCATCCCACCCTCCTCGACGCGACTCACTCTGGTGCTCAGCGACGCTCCCGACAATGACGCTTGGTCGCACAACACGATCGCAATCGATTGCTCGCATCCGTGAGATCGCGGCGTGCATTCTGCGCGCGCGACGAGAATTTCAGGATGTCGTCGCTTGCAACGAGCGCTCGACTACTGGTCTTAACGCGACCAGCAGTCGTCCCCGAGCCTCGTGCGCGGCTCTCGCGCCGCCCCTGCCGCGAGGTGCCGCCGCGGGAGCTGTCCATGCTTGCAATACGTGTTCGAAATCGGCACCTTTTCCTGCGGCAAGGGGTGGCCTACAACGTCCAGCCTGTACGCTCCCGCGACGGGCCATGCCGCGCTTGACGCCAGCTAGTCCTAATGATACCTGGCGACTAGTCCTAATGATACTTGACTGGGTATCGCAGGCATCACGGGGGTTCGTTTGAACGAGGAGGGTGTTCTTGACAGTTTCATTCAACGATCAACTCCTGGAGCGCCATGCAGGATCGCAGGTGCGGGGTCTGGCGGATCCGGACTGCAGCTGCGCGTCGATCGCGATACTCGACGCGGACCATAACGGTGCACGCCTACTTCAAGCTCATCTGTCGGACAGGTTTCCCGGCGCGGAGATCGTCGCGACAGACCTGGAGCAGACGGGCGTTTCTCTCCCCGGCGACCCGCACGACGTCTACGTTGTGCGGCTGTCGGATTGCGGCGCCAAGGAGCTCGCCTTCTTTGTAGCGAAAGAAGGGCCCGCGGGGGACGCCTCGGTGGTCTTCTGGGGGCGGCATCCGCAGGCTCCGCAGGTCGCCGCCGCGCGCGCGCTCGGCATTCGGCGGGTGGTGCCGGCAGCCAGGCTGCTCGGTTGGCTGTGCGAGGCGCTGCCGAGCCTGGTCAGCGAAGCGCGCGGGCGCCGCTTGCTCCGCCAGGCCCAGAGCTCCTTGCCGGCCATTCCCGATTGGTCCGACACGCCGGCAACGGAGCGGCTCTGCCTGATGCAAGCGGAGTCCATGTTCCGAGAGACTTATTTGCGCCGGCTGCTCGCGGAGACGGGCAGCTGTCGCCGCGCCGCAGAGATTGCCGGCGTCCCGTATCGAACCTTCTACGACATGGTGAAGAAGCTCGATCTGCGCTAACGCAGCGGGCACATCGGCAAGGACACGAAGATGGCTAGTGCAACACCCAAGCTCAAATACATCATCCTCTACGTCGAGGATCTGGATCGAGCCGTCGGCTTCTACCAGAAGGCGTTTCAGCTCGAAGAAAAGATGCGCCAGGGGCCTTACGCGGAAATGAATACCGGCGCGGTCACGCTCGGCCTGGTCACTCGCGACTTCGTCGGCGAGCACACGGGCATCAAGCTGCCGGCGGGCGGAGGTGCGAGTGAGATTGCGTTCGTCGTATCGGAGGCGGCGGTACCCAAGCAGTTCGAGGCAGCGCTGGCCGCGGGCGGGACGTCCGTGTTGAAGCCCCGCAAGCAGCCCTGGGGTCAACTTGTCAGCTACGTGCGCGATCCTGACGGTCATCTCGTGGAGATCTGCTCCCCAACTGATTGAGTCTGCTCGTGAAACAGCCGAGTACTGGGCAATCGGGGCTCTTTTTTGCGCAACTCTAGTGGCGCACGAGGGGCCCCGAGTTTGGTATGCAAGGTCTCCTGAGGAGCATTGCTTGGCTTCCGACGACCGAAACGGCCTCACCACGCCAGACATGGTCGTTCTGGCGCTTCTGTCCGAGAAACCGCGCCACGGCTACGAGCTGAACCAGGAGCTGATCCGCCGCGAGGTGTCGGACTGGGCCGGGATATCGCGAGCGCAGGTCTACTATTCCGTGCGCAAGCTGCACGACGATGGGCTGATCCGGGAGATCTCGGGTGAGCCTGCGCGCGGGCCGCTGCGCACGACGTACTCCACGACGGAGTTTGGTCGTGCGCAGCTCGAGTCAGCGCTCGCGTGCGATTTCTGGGCATGCCAGCGCCCACCGCAGCCGTTCATGACATGGATCGCGCTATCTCCCTATGGCAAGCCAGCGGGCAAGATCTCCGTGATCCGCAAGCGCCGTCAGTTCCTGAACGCCGAGCTAAAGAAGGAGCGCCGCACCCTGGAGGAGATTGGGGATGACGCCACGCCGCTGGGCGAGGCGGCGCGCCTGCTGGTGTCCTGGGTCGTGCAAAACATGGATCAGGAGCTGCTGTGGCTCGATCAGGTCGAAGCGGTACTCGGTAAGGGCGCTGATCACAAACCGAAGGCCGCCGAGCACGCTGCCCGGCCCACGCGCCGCAAGAAGCGCTCGGCGCACCGCTAAGCGCCTGCTGCTCGCGCGCCGGCGGCGGCCTCCGCGCGCCGCCCAGGCTTTCAGCCCCTCGGGCGTCGCAACACGAGGATGTTGCTATGGTTGAGCAGCCGCGTATCGTGGTGGACCAGCACAAGCTCGTGGCGCCGAACCACGGCCAGCATCTCCGCCACCGTGACGTCCGAGAAGGCTGCCGTAAAGGCCGGCGGGTGCTTGCGAAAGAAGGGCTTGGACTTGTCGGCGTAATGAATCACCGCCGTGGCTCCCGGGCGGAGGACGCGCGCCACGTGGGAGATGTACTCGTCGATGCCCGCCGCATCGATGTGCACGAACGTCCCGAACGAGAACGCATAGTCGATGCTCTGCGAGGCCACGCCGCGCAGCTCGCAGCCGGAGGTCTGGTAGAACTCGAGCTTGTGCCGCGCCTGCGGATAGAGCGCCTCGACGTAGGGGTAGAACTCCGGATTCAGCTCCACCAGGATGATGCGCCGGGCCTCCAGCAGGTAATGGGTCCAACGCCCGCCCCCAAAACCGATCTCCAGCACCGTCTTTTCGGGGCTCACGTACGGGCGAATGTAGCGAGCGACGACGCGCGACAAATTGCCGGGCAGGCGGTCACCGAGCAACAGCTTGGCGCGCCAATAGCGCAGGCCCGTCAGCGCTGGGTCACCCCAATGCAGGCCGTACTGCTCGACGGGCTTGTTGCGCGCGTAACGAGTGAGCTCCAGGCCCCAGCGGCGATTCCAGGCGAGATCCGGCATGCGAATACGATAATCCAACGCGGGCAGACCTCGATGTGAACGTACGCGCGCGCGGCGTGCAGCCGGACGCACCCATTCGCCCGAGAACTCGGGCTCCAGTCCGCTGCAACACCTGCGCTGGCCACTGCTTTGGGGCTCGTCCCCGCCCGACCCTGAGCTCTCCAGGACTGCCCACCCCACGGCCCTCACCCCATGCTGGCCAGGGAGTTCTTAGCCCAAAAACTCCCTGACCACGCCGATCTGATCCTCGTGCATCAACGTCGGCGCGTGCCCAACGCCGGCGATCTCCACGACCCGCGCCCGGGGCCCTCGCTCGGACATGGCTTGCGCGGTGGAGCGCGTCAGCAGATCCGACTGCTCGCCGCGCAGCACGAGCGTCGGGCAGCGGATCGCGTCATAGACGCTCCACAGCTCGACGTCTGCTGCCGGCGGCGACGCGCTGAAGGCCACGGCCAGCGCCGGGTCGTAGTGCAAGCGGTAGGTCCCGTCCGCCCCCTGCCGGAACACGGCCTCGGTCAGCATTCGCCATTCGGCGTCGGAATGTGGACCAAAGGGCGCGTACACGGCGCGCGCGTGAGCCTCGGCCTCCGCCAGCGTCGCCGGCTGCGGGCGGTCCTGGAGATAGGCCCCGATACGCTGCAGCGAGGCCTTGCCCAGCACGGCACCCACGTCGTTCAGCACCAGCTTCTTCACCGGCGTCTGGGGCAGCGCGGCCAGCGCCATACCGATCAAGCCCCCGAGTGACGTGCCCACCCAGTCCACCGACTCGACATCGAGCCGCGCGATCAAGGTCACCAGATCGGCCACGTACACCGGCAGCTGGTACTCCAGCGGATTGCGCAGCCACTCCGAGTCGCCCCTGCCCGGCAAGTCCGGGCACACCACCCGGTAGCGATCCGCCAGTGCGCCCGCCAGTACATCGAAATCACGCGCGCTGCGCGTGAGCCCGTGCACGCAGACCAGCACGCGCGGGTGATCGCGCGAGCCCCACTCGCGATACGCCATCCAGTGCAACCCGCTCGGGCTGCAGCACTGCACTCTGTGTCCCCGACAGGCAGCGGTCATGCGCTGCCAAGAATGCGCTCAACGCGCGGCCGGAGCCGCTGCCTTCTTCCAGGTGTGGACAAACGTCTCGTGCCGCCCGACGGCCTGCGAACATCAATCAGAGACCGGGCTCCGAGAACGGCGCGCCGGCGTTGAGGTCGGCAGAAGACAGGTACCCCGGCCGAAGCGCTGCCACCGAAAACTCACCGGGAACCACGCCGAGCTCGGACGTCGCGAAAGGCTGCGCCTCCCCCGGTCGGTAAGCGCGCAGCTGCACCGTTCCGGGCGGCACGCCGAGGTAACCGACAACGCCGGAGGCGCCGGTGCGCAGCGGTTCACCCGCAGGCGGCGCCACGGGGATGCGCGACGGGGGCATCAGGAAGCTCTGCATCCCTTCGGCAGCGCCTCCGCCCAGCGAAATCTCGACCCGCGCGTCCGCCACGGGCTGTGAGTTGCAGTCGAACACCCCGAGGACGACCGCTCCACCCTCGGTGACCAGTGACGGATCCGCGCCCGCGAAGGACTGCTCGATCGCGGTCTGCAAGTTGCGACGCGTGAACATCACCACAGGCTGACCGAACGAAATCGATTCCGAGATCGGTCCGCCCAGATAATAGTCGACGGGCACGTACGAATCGTCGCTGCCTGCCGCGAACCCGCTGACCGTGAGCTGGATGAAGCCGTCGAACCCCTCGGGGACCGGGATCCCCGCCACGCCCGGCGGCAAGGCGACCGTTCCCAGGACCCCGTCCTGCACGACGTAGGGAGGCGCCAGCGGCGTGGCGCACTCGAACAGTGTTCCCGGGCAGAGCGTGGCCGTGAGTCCTCGCCCCGCCATGGGTTGCCGGGTCGCCCAATCCAGGACGGGCAGCAGGAAACCCGCGGCTCGACCTGGCGTGGGCACTGGGACCGCGTAAGGGCCCTGCCCGAGGCACCACCAGGGCGTCCACGACGCCGCGCACGCGCAGCCCCTGGCCGAGAAGTGCGACGTCCTCATCCAGCAGCGCGCGCAGCCGTCGGGACACGGCACCGGCGTCCGGGCAGGCTGCCGGCGCCTCCCACTCGATGCCCGTGTCGGCCGCTGCCGGCGCGCTGTTACACAGGCCCGCCGCGAGCAGCGCGCGGGCCGCGGCGCGCGACCAGTGCTTCGGGACGCGCTGCACGACCTAGCTCGCCTGCACGTCCAGCACCATCTTGAGCATCTTCGGGTCTTCGGCGTCCAGGCGCTCGAAGGCCTTGCCCACCTCGCGCAGCGGCAGCTGATCGGTGATCATCCACTCGGGATGCAGCAGGCCCTTGCCGAGCAGGCGGATAGCGTGCGGGAACTCGCCCAGCGTCACGCGCGAGGCGATGATCTGCGCCTCCTTGATCACGAGCGTCTTGAAGTGGACGCTGGTCGGATCCTCGCCCAGGCCGGCGGTGACGATGCGCCCGCCGTTGCGCACCATCTTCACCGCCTGCGCCAGCGGCGGCTCGCGCCCCGGCACGGCATGCCAGTGGCCGATGCACTCGATCACGCAATCGGCGCCTTCGCCGTGGGTGATCTCCAGCACGCGCTCCACCGGGTCTTCTGCGCGCACGTCGATCGCGTATTCAGCGCCGACACGGCGGGCCACGCCCAAACGGAACTCGTCCACGTCCACGCCGATCGCCAGCGCCGGGCTGGCGCCGTGGCACAGCACGTCGAGCACGGCCAGGCCCAGCTTGCCCGTACCGAGCACCACGACCGTCTCTCCCGGCTGCACCAGCCCGCGCGACAGCACGTGATGACCGAGCCCGTACACCTCCACCATCGGCACCTGCGAGAGCGGCATGCTCTCGGGCAGCGCATAGACGTGGCTGGCAGGGGCCGCGACGTATTCGGCAAAGCCGCCGTGCAGATCGACGCCGAGCAGCTTGAGCGTGCGGCAAGCGTTGATGCGCCCGAGCAGACAGGCGCGGCAGCCATGACAGGAGAGGATCGGATCGACGGCCACGGCTTGCCCGCGCCGCAGGCCCTTCACGTCCCGCCCGACCTCCTCCACCGTGCCGCCGAACTCGTGGCCCTGCACCGCCGGGTACTTCACGCGGGCGGTGAACTCGCCGCGGTAGATGTGCAGATCCGTGCCGCACAAGCCGGCGTGGCTGGTCTTGACCAGCACTTCTGCTGGGCCGAGGGCAGGATCGGGAACCGTGCCCACGCGAATGTCGCGCGCGCCGTGGAGGATGGCTGCTTTCATATCGGAAGCTCCGGAAGGCGCCGACGCTAGCAGATCCAGGGTAGCGCGTGACGCGCAGAAAATTCTAACTCGACGCGCTCGTGTAGTAGCGCAAGGCAAAGCGCCAGAAAGCTCGGCTGAACAGGAACGCGCCCAGGGCAAAGGCCGCCGCCAGCGCGAGCCAGCCCGGCGTCGCCTGCGCCAGCGCCACCCGCGCCGGCACGGTAGTCAAGAGCGCCACCGGCACGATGAACGTGAACACGAAGCGATAGGCTCCGGGCGGCAGCGCGTCGATCGGGTAGCGACCGGCGGCGAGCAGCCCGTTCAGCACCTCGGTCACGTTGTGCACCTTCACGTACCAGATCGCGATGCTGGCCAGCGTGAACCAGAGCGAATACTGGATCACGCAGCTCCAGCTGAGCGGCACCAGCGCCCACAGCAGACTGGTGGCCGGCAGCGACAGCCGGTGCGCCGCGTAGCCGATCATGCTCAGCCCGAACACCACGTCGGGGATGCCCCAGGGCGAGATGCGGCGCGTGCTCAGCCAGAACTGCGAGTCGATCGGCTTGATCAGCACGAAGTCGAGCGTGCCGGTGCGCGCGTGCTCCACGATGCGCTGCAGGTTGGGCGTGAGCAGCACCCGGCTCAGGCCCGAGAGGGTGGTGAAGACGCCCATCACCAGCAGCGCCTGAAAGAAGGGCCAGCCGCCGAGCGACCCCTGGCCGTGGTAAAACAGGCTGAGGCCGAAGAAGTTACCCACGGCGTGCCCCAGGCTCGACAGCACCGCCAGCAAGAAATTGAGCCGATACTCCAGCTCCGACAGCAACGAGGTGCGCCAGAACGAGGACAGCACGCGCAGGTATCGCCGCATCTTCCCTCCGGAGCCTCAGCTGCCCATCGCCGAATAGCGCTCCAGCCCGCGCTTCCAGAGCCGCCGTTGCACCAAGAAAGCCAACGCACCCCAGGCCGCCAGCACCAGCAGCGCCCGCTGCAAGTTGACCTCGCGCCCCAGCAGCAGGTTCACGGGGTGGTAGATCAGATAGGGAAACGGCGTCAGCTCGGCAAAGCGCCGCACGGATTCGGGATACACGTCCAGCGGCGCGATCATCCCCGACAGGAACAGATGCACCGTGAACCACAGCTCCTCGATCGCCGCGGCGCGCTCGCTCCAGAACGCCAGCATGCTCATCATGTACTGCAGCCAGAAGCGCGCGATGAACGCCAGCCCCAGCAGCGCCGTCGCCCGCAGCACATCCATCGGCCGCGGCAGCCAGAACGCGGCCGGATAGAGCGCGAAACACAGCCCCACCACGCCCGCCACGAGCGGCAGGCGCACGACACGCTCGGTGAGGTGCCCCGCCAGAAACCGCCACACCGGGTTCAGTGGCTGCAGCAGCTGGTGCGACAGATTGCCCGAGACCACCAGCTCCTCGAACTCCCAGATCACCCAGATGAAGGTGAACTGCCGCACCACGAACACGCAGATGAAGTAGCGGATGAACTCCACGCTGCTCAGCGCAAAGGCACCACTCTGCGCCGCGCGCGACCACACCCCGAGCAGGATCAGCGGCAGCACGCTGGCCAGCACCCACAGGTAGATCTCCGCGCGGTACTCCAGCATGTTCGCCAGCGAGACGGCGCACAGCGCGCGCCATTTGCCGAGCGCCCGCTTCGGCAATGTGCTCACGCCCGGCTCTCCCCCGCGGCCGGGCCGCTCGCTGCTCCGAGCTTCGCCGCCAGATCCCCTTCCAGAAACAGCTTGCCGACCACGCGCTCCACCGGCGGATCGCTCACCCCCAGATCGCGCGGCTTGAGCTCCGACAGCACGCGCGCCACCGTCTCCGTCAAGCGCGAGCGCTCGACGATCAGCACCGCCGACAGCCCATTGAGCGCCTCGACCTCCCCGAAGCGCCGCAACTCGGTCGCGTCGATCGGCTGCGCCAGCTCCAGCCGCACCTGCCGGTACGGCGCAAAGCGCTCGACCAGCCCCGAGAGACTACCATCGTAGACCAGTCGCCCTTCATGGATCAACAGCACCCGCGGACAGAGCGCGAGGATATCGGCCATGTAGTGGCTGGTGAGCAACACCGTGGCTCCATGGCGCTGGTTGTACTCGCGCAAGAACCGCCGCATCGCGTCCTGCGCGTTCACGTCGAGCCCCAGCGTCGGCTCATCGAGCAGCAGGATCTTCGGGCGGTGCAACAGCGCGGCCAGCAGCTCGCACTTCATCCGCTCGCCCAGCGACAGCTTGCGCACCGGCTGCGCCAGCTGCTCGCGCACATCCAGCATCTCCGCCAGCTCATCCACGCGCCGCTGCGCCTCGCGCGGCTCGATGTCGTACACCGCAGCGTTGACCTTCAGCGAGTCCAGCGCGGGCAAGTCCCAGAGCAGCTGCTGCTTCTGCCCCATCACCAGCGTGATGCTCTCCAGGAATGCGCGCTTGCGCTCGAACGGCACCTGCCCCGCGACGCTGGCCTGCCCCGCGCTCGGGCGGATCAGCCCCGTCAACATCTTCAGCGTGGTGGTCTTGCCCGCGCCGTTGGCGCCCAGGAAGCCCACGATCTCCCCCGGCTCCACCTCGAAGCTCACGCCCTGCACGGCCTGGATCTCTCGCTGCTCGCGCGAGAGCACGTAGCGCAGCGCGCCGCGGAAGCCCGGCTGCTTGACGGCGACTCGATAGCTCTTGCTGAGCTCGCGCACGGAAATGGCGGCCATGCCGGCCGCCTCTTAGCACACCGCGCTCCACCGCTCGCCGGGGCAGCCAGTCCGCCGGCCCCCTCCCGCTCCGTCCCCAGCCGACCCACAGCTTGCCAACAGGCGAGCGGGAAAACTCGCACCTGCGCTCACGGGCCCCCCGGCAGGCGTGCGCTTCCTGGCGTTGACACCCTGCCCGCGATCCGTGCATATATGTTCAGGTGCAATTGGCGTCGATCCTCGGCACGGCTACGAGCTCCGCAGCGCAAACTGCACCGCCAGCCACAGCGGGGGCGGCGCTGCGCGGTGGGATGCGGCGTGAAGGCACTTGCCGCCCTTTCATCAAGTGGGCGGGTGGCAAGCGTCAGCTCCTGCCCGAGCTGCAGAGCTGTGTTCCCACGCGCTTCGAGCGCTACATCGAGCCGTTCGTGGGCGGTGGCGCGCTGTTCTTCGGGCTCTCGGCGAGGCCGCTCAGCTCCGAGCGCCAGCCGCGAGCGCTGCTCGCCGACGTGAATCAGCGCCTGATCCGCACCTATCGCGGCGTGCGAGACGCGGTCGATGACGTGATCGCGCTGTTGCGCGACTGCCGCCACGAGGCGCAGTTCTACTATGACATGCGCGAGCGCTCGATCGACGAGGGGAGCGACGCCGAGGTCGCGGCCTGGCTGATCTATCTGAACAAGATCGGCTTCAACGGGCTGTACCGCGTCAATCGTCAGAACCGCTTCAACGTGCCGTTCGGGCGGCACAAGAACCCCACGATCTGTGACGAGCCGACCCTGCGCGCCTGCTCGCGCGCGCTGCAGGGCGTGGAGCTGCAGGTCGAGGATTTCGAGCAGGTCGCCGAGCGCGCCGAGGCCGGGGACCTGGTGTATTTCGATCCGCCCTACGTGCCGCTCTCGGTGACGTCGTCGTTCACGCGCTACACGTCCGACGGCTTCGACGGCGCCGATCAGGTCCGGCTGCGCGATCTGGCGCTGCGCCTCAAGCGCCGCGGCGTGCACGTGCTGCTCTCGAACTCCTCCGCGAGCTACGTGCGCGAGCTGTACCAGCAGGACTTCGAGATCATCGAGGTCTCCGCCACGCGCCAGGTGAACAGCAAGGCCAGCGGCCGCGGCGCGATCACCGAGCTGGTCATCCGCTGAGCTCATGCCCGGCGGCGCGACAGCGGTCACCAGCGGTGACGCACTCTGCAAGGAGGTCACGTCCCTCGCCGCCCGCTTGAACCTCGCCGCGCGCGAGCAGTTCAAGTGCGGTCGGCGCATCTGGGGCGCCGAGCGCTACATCGACGTGGTGTTGACGGAGACGGCCTCGCGCCGGCGGCTCGGCATCGAGTGCAAGTATCAGGGCACCGCGGGCAGCGCGGAAGAAAAGATCCCCGCCATCATCCAGGACATCGCCGCCTGGCCGATCCCGGGCCTGGTCGTGTTCAGCGGCCTGGGCTTCAGCGAGAACATCAAGTCGTTCCTGATCGCCTCGGGCCGGGCTGTCGAGCTCGATGAGCTGGAGCCCTGGCTGCAGCTGTTCTTCGGCCTGGAGCTGCCGCCGACGCCCGAGCGCCCGCCGCGCCGCATCCGAACTCCCGTGCCCAAGCTCTGAAGGCTCTCTCAGAAGCGCAGCGTGGGCGGCGTCTCCCCGTAGACTTCGGTGTAGTCCTCTTGCGACGCCGTGATCACGCGCGCGGCGTGCGCGTGCGAGTAGCTGCCCGCCAGCCGCACCTTGCTCGGCGAGCCCGGCACCAGCTTGTAGGTCGAGAAGTAGTGCGTCAGCCGCTCCAGCAGCGCGGGCGGCAAGTCGCTCAGCTCCTTGGCGTTGCCCCAGACCAGATCGTTGTCGAGCACGGCCACGATCTTGTCGTCCGCCTCGTTGTTGTCGATCATCTGGATGCCGCCGATCACGCGCGCGTTGAGCACGATATCGGAGCGGGTGATGGTGCGCTCGCTCATCACGCAGATGTCGAGCGGGTCGCCGTCCGCGCGCTCCACACCCGGCGCAGAGAGCGCCGCCACGCGCTTGCCGCAATAGGTGCGCGGGATGAAGCCGTAGAGCGTGGGCGGCGTCGCCGCGCCGCGCTGCGGGCGATCCACGCGCAGATAGCCGGTGGCCTTGTCGATCTCGTACTTGACCGTGTCGAAGGGCGTGATCTCGATGTACGCGCTCACGACCTCGGGAGCGCGCGGACCGGGCTCGAGGCCGTGCCAGGGATGCGGGCGCCAGCGAAAAAACGGCTGCGGCGTGGACATCTCCGCACCCTAACGCCGGGCGTGTTTCGTGCCAATCCTTCCGGCGCCAGCAGCAGGTTTTGGGCCGGGCCTGCGCCTGCCCTCCCCGCGCGACACCTCGGGGCGCGCAGCGGCTCAGGCAGCTCAGGCCCCGACGGACTCTGCGAAGCTGCGGTAGCCCGCTCCCCAGGCCGCGCGATCCGCGCGCGAGCCGTCCGTGATCTCGAGCCCGAAGCCCGGCGGCACGGTGGCCATTGCGCTGCCGCCGTAGGCGCGGCGCCAGCACACGCGCGCCTCGAGCCTCACCAGCCGCTCCGTGCGCGGAGGCCGCAGCTCGAGCCAGACCGTGTCTTCCACCGGCGGCGCCAGGCTGCGCACGTACAGGCCGCCCTCGCTGACGTTGTACGACAGGCCGTAGTCGTCCGCGTCCCGCCCCGCGCAACGAAACGCGACCATGGTCCCGTAGAGCAAGCGCCGGCTGGAGCGCTGGTCGTCGGCGGTGCCACGGCCCAGCTCGTTGGCGAGGAACACGATGTTCTCCGGCGGGGCGAAGCTGTCGGTCACGGCGGCGTTGGGCAGATCCTTGATCCAGGCATGGATCTGGCGCATGTGGCGCGGGGCGGTGCTGACGATCCAGAGCGTCTGCGTGTTGCGCGGAGCCGCGCGCGTGATCAGCTCCTGCACACCGTCGAGCTGCGCGTCGATCACGACCAGGCGCGGGTTGCGCTCGCGCGCGAAGCGCTCGGTCTCCGTCAGGTCGACGGCGAAGTGGATGGCGTAGCCCGCGTTGCTGAGCATGCGCCCGAGCACGATGCGCCGGTCGCGGTCGCCGGCGGAGATCAGCGCCACCTTGTCGTTGCTGGCGGCAGGTCGCTCCCAGGGCACCATGGGCAGGCGGCGCAAGCGGGCGGTCAGAGCCTCCTGCCCGCGCAACGCGACCACGTCATCGCCGCCGCAGCTGAAGGCCTCGGCGAAGGCCAGCTCGCTCACCTCCGGCGCCAGCGCCACGATCGGCACCAGCGCGTGGCGCACCTGCGCCCGCACCTCGAGGCAGCTGCGCTCCAGCGCGCCGTTCGCTCCATCGAGCAGCAGCGTGTGCGGCTCGTTGTCCTCCAGCCAGCTGAGCGCCTCGCCGATGGAATCGACTTGATTGAACTCGATGCCCGCCGCGCGGCTGGCCGCCTCCAGCCCTTCCGCCGTCGTTCCACCGAAACGACCTACTGCCAATGTCGCACGCATGGGTCCCCAGCTCTCTCTCCGGTCAACGGCGAGAGCCGGTGGCGCCATAACCGGCAGCTCCCACCGTACCGAAATCAGTGAGCGGATTCGGGAGGCCGGGCCTCTGCGGCCGGCAGCAGGGGCTCCAGCCGCCCGGCTCCGACCCGCTCCAGCCCCTGGAGCACGCGCTCGGCATCGAGCTGGAGCGCCAGGACCAGCGCCGCGGCGCTGGCGCTCAGCAGCGGTTCCGAGCGCGGCTGATCCAGTCCCAGCTCGCGCCCGAGCGGAGCCGTCGCCACGGCCTGCCACAGGCCGGAGAGCGCCTCGCGATCCCGCTCGGCGTCCCAGGAACCCGCGAGCGCGAGCCGCAGCTGCAGCACGTCCCCCTCGAGCTCGACCGCCGCGGCGACAGCGGCCGCTGCGCGGAGCATTCCTGCCCCTTCGGGCAGCGTGTGCTCCGCGAAGGGCCCGAGCGCGTACATGCGCAGCGGGCCGGGCTCCAGAAACTCGGGCGGCAGTCCCGAGAGCGCGGCGCCGCGCAGCGCCGGAACGACACCGGAGAGGCGACCTCGCGCGCGGTACTCGACGATGCGCGCCAGCATCGGATCCTGCACGGCGAACGCCACCACCGCGTCGTCCAGGCGCACCAGCGCTTCCGGCGTCGAGCCCACGAGGCCCGTCACGCGCCAGACTGCCGAGTGCGTGCGCTGCACGCGCGCCGAGCCCGCGAGGCGTTCGATGAACGGCTGCTCGGGCTTCGTCACCCAGCCGCTCGCGTCCGCGAGATAGAGCGTGCCCAGGTCGAAGCCGGCGGCGAGCGCGCGCTCGGTGCGCAGCAGATCCACGCCCGTCGCTCTCGCGAACAGCGCCCAGCGCTGATCGGTGAGCCAGCGCTCGCGCAGCCCGGCCAGCGCGGGCTGGCGCGCGAAGTAGCTGGGGCTGCCGACGACGAGCCAGCGCAAGCCGGCGGCAGGCACGAAATCACTGAGCGGCCCCAGCTGCAGCGGCGCTTCTTCCGCTGGCGCCGCCCTCGTCGGCGGCGCGGCGGCGGGGGGCGCGCTCGCGCAACCGATCAGAGCCAACGCACAAAAGTGCCACGCCCCTGTGCGGCGTTTCATCACCATGCAACGCACAGCGCGTGAGCGCGGTGCGCTCCGCATCGACACGATCCGATGCGAGATATCAGCACGCCCGTGAAATACTGGCAGCGAAGCGAGGAAGCGCGAAGCGAAGGCGAAGGCCGCGAATCAGGGCTCGCTCGGCGGCGGCTCTGACGACGATCCGTTGCCATCGCTGCCGTCATCGTCTTCATCGTCGTGCACGAGCGGCGAGTGACGGCTGGTATTCACCAACTCCTTCAGCTCTTTACCGACCTTGAAGAAGGGCAGGCGCTTGGAAGGTACGGGCACCGGCTGACCCGTGCGCGGATTGCGTCCATCGTACGGCTTGTAAGGACGCACCGTGAAACTCCCGAAGCCTCTGATTTCAATGCCTTGCCCATCCTGCAAAGCACCGGTCATCGTGTCGAACACGCAGTTGACCACCATCTCGGCGCGGGCCTTGGTCAAATCAGCTCGCGCCGCGATAGCGTCAATGAGTTCGCTCTTCGTCATTTTCCCTCCGTGGCGCCCCGTGATCCTCCTTCAGGGTTCACCGTAACCCACGAACTGTCAACGCTTTTTTAGGCTTCGCTGGGGTTGGATCCGGCCGCCTTGGCACACTTTCCGAACCGGAGACCGGGCCCCGTTTTTCGCTTACCGAACAGGGCGAAGCGCTCGGTGGGCTTCCTGATGACGTGGGTGGACGCGCGGCACGAGCCCACCCGACCCCGGCTCGCACGGGAGCCCGGCCGGGGTTAAATAGGCTTGCATTTCGGTTGCTTAAGGAACCAAACTCGCGGATCGCCGTGGGTTCGTGCGGACGGAGGAGCAATGGGCGACGACGACACACCTGTGAGCTCGACCGTCTCCACGGCACCCTCGGGGCGCCCCGCGGAGCACACGCCCCCGGAGGCGCCGGAGCAGGATGCAGAGCCGCTCTCCGAGGCCTGGACCGCCGGGCAGGAGGGTCAGCGCAGACCCTCCGACAGTAGCCTACCCGAGGGGCAGAGCGGGGTCAGCGTCGGTCTCCCGCTGGTCCGCAACTCCGCGCCCTCGGCCATGTTCGAGCCCACCTCGGAGGAGGAAGACCTGGCGGTCGACTCGGGCTGGGCGGACGAGTCCCCACCCGCGTCGTCAGTGACCGAGGCCACGCCGCGTTCGCCGGAGGTGGAGCGCCTGGCGCAGAGCGAGGCGGCGCGCGGCCAGCCGCTGCCCCGGCCGCAGCTGGCGGAGCCGGAGCCCCCGCGACTGCTGTACGAGAAGGCCCAGGAACCCTCCGACGAGTCGCCGATCTTGTATTGCGAGCGCGTGTTCGTCGTGGACAGCCTGCTCTCCGACGAGGAGCTCGCCGATCATCTGCTGTCGGTGCTGGCGACGATCCGCGCGGGCTGGAGCCAGCGCGACAGCTCGCAGTTCGTGCAGCTCGCCTGCTTCGATCACGCCTTCGAGAGCGAGCCGCGCTTTCCACCGCTGGCCACGCTCTCCTGGAAGGACTGGCAAGGCCGCACGGAGCTCTGGGTGCGCGGCGTACGGCGCTCGGGCGCGCCGCCGACGGTGGATCTCGGGGCGCCGGAAGGCAGCGAAAGCGCCGCTGCCCCTGCCGGCAATTCGGAGGAGGAGCACCCGACGAGCGAAGTGGGCGAGCTGGGCGCTCACGCGCAGGGCGCTCACACGCAGAACGAAGCCCCGGCGCCGCTGGCCGAGCCCGAGCACCGCACGCCGCGCCCCGGCGATAGCGGCACTTCCTGGCAGTCCCCCGCGCGCTCCGGCGAATATCCGATCCCGAACACCAGCGCCGAGCTGGAGCCCTCCCAGCCTCCGCCGAGCTCGCAGCGCGTGCCGGCGGGCGAGGAGCTGATCGGAGCGCTGTTCGAGCGCATGAACGAGCTCTCGTACCTGCCGGACCTGCGCGCCGGCGCCGCTTACCTGATCGAGACGCTGGAGGAGTTCATCCCCTGCACCGGCATCGCGATCCACGTGCTGGACGCGGCCGCGGGCGAGTTCGTGCTGGTGCGGGCGCTGGCGCCGCGAGCTGCGGATCAGCTCGGCTCCCGCCAGTCGCAGACGTCATCCGCGCTCGGGGCGGCGCTGCGCGAGCAGCGCGTGCTGCGCGTCGATGGCGCGCGCAACCCGCTGTGGCGCTTGCTCGGGCTGGAGGTGGCGCACACGCTCTGCGCTCCGGTGCGGCAGCGCGGGCAGGTGCTGGGGGCGATCGAGATCGCGCGTTCGGCGAGCGAGGGCGACTTCAGCGACAGCCAGCTGCAGGCGCTGGAGTTCATCGGCGAGCAATTCGCGGAGTTTCTCGGCGAGCGCCCGTTCGACCCCGACGAGCTGCACTGACAGCCGGTGCGGGCGCAGCGGGAGCTCAGTCTTCGGCCTCGTCCTGCGGCTCGGGATCGTCCACCGGCGCCTCCGACTCGAGCGCCGCCGCCGTCGCCGGCGGCACCTTCGCAACCGGCGGCGGAGCTGGCGCGGGCGCTGCCGCAGCGGGCGCCGCCGTCGCAGCGGGCGCCGGGGCATCCGGCTCGTGTGCGCGCGCGCCCGAGGCCAGCAGCCCGTCGAGCACCTGATCGTAGCGCTGGCGCAGCGCCAGGAAGGTCTGCCGGTCGCCGGAGGGAATGCGCGTCAAGCCGTCCAGATTCAGCGACTCGGGATCGATGAACTTGCCGCGGCGCTTGGCGCTGAAGTGGAGGTGCGGGCCCGTGGAGCGCCCGGTCGAGCCGGCGTAGCCGATCACTTGCTTCTGCTGGACGCGCATGCCGGCGCGCAGGCCCTTGGCGAAGCGAGACAGGTGCGAGTAGCCGGTCTCGTAACCGCCGGGGTGAAACAGCCGCACGAACTTGCCATTGGGGCCGGCGGGGCCGACGAAGTTCACGTCACCATCCGCCGCGGCCAGGATCGGCGTGCCGACCATCGCGCCGAAGTCGGTGCCGTTGTG
Source organism: Polyangiaceae bacterium (assembly GCA_035760985.1). GTDB lineage: Bacteria > Myxococcota_A > Polyangia > Polyangiales > Polyangiaceae > SZUA-265. The sequence continues at coordinate 5,141 of DASTRX010000202.1, read as the reverse complement.
CGGCTTGATGCGCTTCAAGATCGGGTGGAAGCGGCGCGGATTGAAGCGCGAGGTGACCCCGGCGCCGGACACGGGCCGGGCCCAGCGGCTCTTGCCGAAGGTGCGGCCCTTGGCGTCGACATAAGCGCGCGCTCTGCCCACCTGATGATAGTAGATGCGCACGGGATGGCCGCCGCGCGTGCGGTACTCCAGCGCCTCGACGCCCGCGTAACGATCGAACTGGCCGAGCACCGTGACCTCTTGCGCGACCAGCGCCAGCACGTCGCCATCGCGCATGTCGCTGGTGCGCGTGTAACCGGCGAGCGCTTTGTTCACGACCTCCGAGAGCCCGGGCTCGAAGCCAGCTCTGCGCGCAGAGCTCTCGAACCCGCCGTGCAACACGATCACGCCTTCGGCGCGCTGGCGCTCGATCCGCAGATCGAGCTGCTTGGCGAGCAGGCGGCCCTCGTTGGTCTCGCGCGCCTGAAACACCTGGTCCTCACCGGTGAAATACTCGAAGGCCAGCACGTGGCCCTTGCTGTCGAGCAAGCTCTCGAAGCTGTCCTGGGGCCGCGTGCGGTTCAGGTTCTTGACGCCCTTGAAGGAGTTGTACACGCGGTACGCTTCGGAGCGGCTCACGCCAGCAGCCTGCAGCGCGCTCAGAAACGGGCCCGCTCCCACGTTGCCACGCACGCGCTTCAGCTGGGGATCCTTGCCGGTGTCCGCGATGCGCCAGGGCGCGGGCACGGGCCGCCGCGGCTCGTGTTGCACGCGCGGCACGGGCAGCGGCGCCGGGTGCTCGCTCTCGGGGGGCGGCGCGGCAGGCTCCTCCAGGCCGTCGCTGTCGGGCCCTGCGCCGGGCGGCGCCGGCGCCTCCACCTCGGGCGCGGGCGGCACGGCGATCGCGAGCGCGGGCGGCGCTGGCTGCGCCGGCGAGCGCGCCCAATCGAGCGGCGGCCGTGGCGCAAAATGCACGAGCAACGCGAACAGCCCGGCCAGGCCCAGCACGCCACAGGCGGTGCCCAGGAGCAGCGCGGTTCGCGCCGACACGGTCGGGGCTCCGGGCTCCGAGCGCGTGGAGCGGCGCGGCTCGGGAGCGCCGATCAGATCCAGATCGTCCGCGGGCTCGCCCAGCGCAGCGAACGCTGGCTCGAGCGCCGCGGCCTCCGACAGCGGCCGCAGCGAGCGCGTCTCGCTGATCTGCTTCTCCCGCACCTCGGCGCCGGGCTCGGCGCCGCCTTCCTGCGCGAGCTCCGCGCACGGCTCTTCCGTGCTCGGCTCCAGCGGCGGTATCGTGCGCGCAGCCGCGCCCGCTGCTCGGGCCTTGGCGAGCAAGCGCTCGCGCACGGCAGCGCCGCGAGACGCCACATCCGGCCCTTGACTCTGCAAGATGCGCGCGCGCGCTTCCGCCGTGTGCAGCACCAGCACCGGATCGCCACGGCCGTCTTCTCGCACTGCCGGATCGACGATCCGGGCCACAATCTTCACAGGCGCGCTGGGCCGATCCGATGAAGGCCTCTCGGTCCGAGCTGCCCCGGAGAACGCGGGGGAGCCTGTCTCCTCCTCGGCTGTATCCACTGCTGGTTCTTTCACGGGGCTGTCAGGGGGCTATCGGCCCAGCAGAATAGGGGACCGTCCCATATCTTGACAGGCCCGGGGTGGAGCTGAAGTCTGAATTTTTGGTCCATCCGAGCGTTTGGATCTTCTGCCCCACCCGAGTTCTTTGCGGGGTCACCCCGCACCCCGACTATGGGGACCCGCCGCAGTCGAGTGGGCATTCCGAGCGAGAGTCCATGGACGACCACATCAAACAGCTGCTGCTGCTCGCCCGCGAGCACTACGCCAAGCGCGAATATGACAAGGCCGAGCCGCTCCTGCGCCAGGTCGCCAAGCACACGGATCGCTACGCCGATGTGTTCGACATGCTGGGCGTGATCGCGCACAGCACGGGGGATTTCGTGCTGGCTCGCGACTGGTTCGAGCGCGCTCTGGTCTTGAACCCCAACTACACCGAAGCACAGCTCAACCTGATGGTGACGCTGAATGATCTGGGCGACTACAGCGAGGCGCGCAAGGTGTACGGGCATCTGCGCAAGCGTGGGGGTGGCCAGCGCGCCACCGCCGACGCCTTCGTGAAGGGCCGCATCGCCAACATGCACGCCGACATCAGCCAGGCCTATGCCGACGTGGGCATGCAGGTGGAGGCCATTCAGGAGCTGGAGAAGGCGGTCGCCTTGTGTCCGAGCTTTCCCGACCTGCGCACGCGTCTCGGTGTGCAATATCGCGACGCGGGCGATCGGGTGCGCGCGCTGGAGCAGTTCGAGCGCGCCAAGCAAGAAAACCCCGAGTACCTGCAAGCGCGGCTGATGCTGGGCGTGCTGCACTTGAGCGCGGGCGAGCACGAGCCTGCCGAGCGCGAGTTTTCTGCCGTGCTGGAGCGCGATCCGGAGAACACGGGTGCCCGCATGTACCTGCGCATCACCCGCGCGCAGCTCGCCGGCGAACCACCGAGCAGCGCGCCCTCCCCGCCCAGCGCCGGGCAGCTCTGAGCCTCAGCGCCGTTCGAGCCAGCGCGGCAGCTCGGACAGCGGCAGCTCGGACAGGTCGACCCACTCGCCGCGCGCGCGCCCCAGGCGTTCGCTCAGGATGCGCTGCGCCTCGGGCGCGAGCTCGCGCGGGCTCGGCGAGCCCAGCCCGAGGCTCTGCAGCGAGCACACACCATACTCGCTGATGCCGCAGGGCACGATCAGCCGGAATAAGCTCAGGTCCACCGAGAGGTTCAGCGCGAAACCGTGCATCGAGACCCAGCGCGAGAGCCGCACGCCGATCGCTGCGATTTTTTGTGGGACCCGCGCTTGCTCCACGCCTGGCCACACGCCGGGCTGCGCGCCGTCCACCCACACGCCGATCAGATCCGGGATCTCTCCCGCCTGCACGCCGTACGGCGCGATCAGCTCGCGCACCGTGGCGCTCAGATCGCGCACATAGCGCCGCACGTCCTGGCGATCCGGAGCCAGGCCCACGATCGGATAGCCCACCAGCTGCCCCGGCGCGTGCACCGTGATCTCGCCGCCGCGATCGGTCTTCTCCTGCGCTACGCCGCGCTCGCGCAGCTGCTCCGCGCCGACCAGCACGTGCTCGGGGCGCGCGCCGCGCCCGAGCGTGATCACCGGCTCGTGCTCGAGCCCGAGAAAGACATCGCCGATCGCGCCGCGCTTGCGCAGCTCGAGCAGCTCCAGCTGCAGAGCGTACATGGCCGCGTACGGCCGCCGCCCGAGCCACACTCCGTGCAACACGCGCTCAGGCATTGGCTTCCATGCTCGGCGTTGCCGGCAGCGGCCCCGGGTCGTGGTGCTTCAAGAAGGTGAGGTTCACGCCGTTGACCAGCGCGTGCGCAGCCAGCGGCCCGAGCAGCGAGCCCGTGCCCTCGAACAGCGCGCCCAGCGCCAGGCCCACGGCGAAGGCCCACGCCACCCAGACCCAGCGGCTGCGCCCCGGCAGCTGGTGCACCAGCCCAAACAGCAGCGCTTGCGGCCACAGCCCCATCCAGGGCTGGAGCAGCCGGCGAAACAGCAGCTCCTCTCCCGCCGAGCTGAGCAGCGCCAGCACGATCACCGCCGCCGGTGACAGGCCGCGAGCGAACGGCCGCAGCTCGCTGTGCAGACGCCGCGCCCAGGTGTAGCGCTGCACCGTGAAACGCGAGACGAGCACCACCGACGCGCCGAACAGCACGCCCAGCCCCAGACTCCACCAGTGCCCTGAACCGTCGCCCGGTGAGGCGGAGACGCCGCGCGGATAGTGGAGCGGCGAGCCATGCGGCCAGGCGAGCGCCAGAGCGACCAAGCAGAGCGCGGCGTAGGCAGCCGCGATCCTGCCCCAACGGATCATGCGCTCAGCCTAGTGCCAAAAATGGCTGGTTTCGAGGCGACCGGCGCGCAGCGCGCAGTGGATGGAAACACCAGCAATGTGTCTTCTGATCAGCTAGGAGTGTCGCCCGACGATATGGACCGGGAAACTAGCGTGGAATGGGCAGCCCGACCGGTGTAAAGTCGGTGTAGGGATGGGTACGCCGACAACGGATTCGCCGGAAGTCCTCGCACGCTTTCGCGAGGGCTTACCTGCCGTCAAGCCGATTGCCATTCGGCTGAAGCGCAGCCTTGGGCGCGTGGCCGAGCTCGACGACCTGATCAGCTACGGCCAAGCCGGGCTGCTCGCGGCCGCCCGCCGCTACGATCCCGAACGGGGCGTGCCGTTCCGTGCCTTCGCCAATTTCCGCATCCGCGGCGCGATGCTCGACGGCATCCGGCAGCTCTCGCACCTGCCCCGGCGCGTGCACGAGCGGCTCAAGGCCCTGGAGAGCGCCGCGGCATTTTCGGAAGGCGTGGCCGAAGATCTGGGTACCCCCCCTCCGCCCGGCCAAACCGCGGAGGATCGCGAACGAAAGCTGGTCGAGCACCTGGCGGGCATGGCGACGGCGATCGCGATCGGCCTGATCTCAGAGACAGCGACCGACGATCAGGGTGCGGCGACCGCGGTCGCGCCGTGGGACGCCTCGCCCGAGGAGTACTCCAGCCGGCAGCAGCTGCTCGACCTGGTGGAGGCCGCGATCACGGCCCTGCCGGAGCAAGAAGGGGTGCTGATCCGGCGCCACTATCTGGAGGGCGAGCGCTTCGATCACGTGGCGGCCGAGCTGGGGCTGAGTAAGTCCTGGGCCAGCCGCCTGCACACGCGGGCGATCGGGCGCCTGACAAAGCGCCTGGCAGGCCATGTTCAGTAGCGCGGCCCCGTTCGGTAACGCGTAAGCTGCACGTTCCATGGCCTCCAGCGTGCTCTGCGCGATGAGCGGCGGCGTCGACTCCTCCGTCGCGGCCGCGCGCCTGCAAGCCGCCGGCTACCGCGTGATCGGCGTGACGCTGCACCTCTGGGACTACCCGGACGACGGCTCCGTGCGCTCGCGCTGCTGCGCCCCGGAGGACCTGCACGACGCGCGGCGGGTCGCCGACAAGCTCGGCATCTTCCACTACACGTACGACCGGCGCGCGGAGTTCGCGAGCACGGTGGTCGAGCCCTTCGTCGACGCCTACCTGAAGGGCGTGACGCCCAGCCCGTGCGTGAGCTGCAACCGCGGGGTCAAGCTGCGCGAGCTGTGGCAGATCGCCGAC
>DASTRX010000201.1:0-53356 GCA_035760985.1 Polyangiaceae bacterium | reverse complement strand
CTCGAGCACGAGTGACAGGCGCTGCGGGACCTCGCTCGAGTAGGCGGGCAGGGCGAGTTGTACAGCGGCCAGCGCGAACACGCCGACGAACAAGCCGATCCGGACCCGCTGCTCACGTCGCGCCGGGGCGAGCAGCCCTGCTAGCAGCGGGGCAAGCGGGCTGAGCCCCAGCGCCCAGGCGAGGGCCAGCACCACGGGCGCGGCCAGCTCGAGCGTGGCTGGCAACAGCGTGAGTACCGGCAGCACCAGCAAGCCCGAGAACAGCGCCGCCCCGAGCTGCACGGCGTCGCGCGGCGGCGCGCCGCCGCGCAGCTGTTGCACGAACCTGAGCGTGCCTGCAACGAAGCCAGGTAGCACCAGCAGATAGCTGGCAGCGGGCAATACGAGTGCGAGCGCTGTTCCGGGCACCAGCCAGCAGAGCCAGGTGACGTCAGCGAGCGCCCGGCGTTGCTCGGGGCTGCGACACACCCCGAGCGCCAGCGCCTGGCCGAGCGCGATCAGCAGCAGGATCGAGAGCAAGAACGGCTGCGGCGTCGCGACCACGGGGAAGGGCAGGGCGCCGAGCAACGTCAGCGCCGTGCCGAGTAGCGCCGTGCCGAGCAGCGGCACGCCCCAGCCCAGTAGCAACGCCAGGACAGCTCGGCCGTGATCGCGAAGTCGCTCGCGCCACAGCGCTGCGCCAAAGCACCCCAGACCCAGCAGGGCGAGTGGCAGCATCAGCCCTTCGGGCAACCTCACCAGCGCACTCGTCAATAGATCGAAGTACACCGGCTGTGCGTCGGGCTCGCTCGGGGCGTCGAGCCCGCGCAGCGTGGTCAGGGCCGCGTCGCCCTGTTGCTGCACGGAGCGCCAATCCAGCGCCTCGACCGTGTCGTTGGGCGTGTGGTAGCTCGCCACGCCGCCGACGAATGCGAGATTCAGCCCTTCCAGGCCTTTGCGCAGGAAAATGCTGAAGTCGGTGTCATTGGGCAGCGCCCGGTACACGGGAGTGAACAGCGAGCTCGCGACGGGGCGAGGCGAGCGGCCGTAGCGGCGCACGAGATCGCCGCTGTGCTCACCCGTCTGGAACATCAGGCTCGGCCCGCGATTGCCGCGAGCCTCGAGGTTGAGCGACACGCGCAGCTGCGCCATCAGCGGATGCTCGGCGGCGAACAATCGAGCGCCGAGCAAGCCCAGCTCCTCTCCGTCGCTGAAGAGCAGCCAGCTACCGCTCGCCGCCGGCGCCGAGCGCAGCGCGCGCGCCAGCTCGAGCAGGGTTGCCACGCCCTGGCCGTCGTCGCCCGCGCCGGGACCGGAGTTCACCGAGTCGTAATGCGCCGAGACCAGCGTGGTGCTGGGCGCGCCCCCGGACCCGGGCAGCTCCGCCAGCACGTTGTGCAGTTCTGCGCACACGCCCTCCGGGCTGCACGCCACGCCTGTCTGGACCTCTGGCTTTAGCCCGAGCTGCTCCAGCTCCGCGAGCAATCTCGCCCGCACGCGCTCCTGCGCGGCGCTGCCGGCCGGGTGCGGCTCGCCTTCGCTCAGCAAGCGCTCGAGCGACTGCCGGGCGCGAGCGGCCGAGAAGAGCTCGGCAGGCGCCGTCGCGGGCCGCACCGGCGGCGGGACGAGGCGCTCCCACACCACGAACTCGAGCAAGGCGAACAGGAGCAGGCTGAGCAGGGGTGGGATCATGGGTGATCCAGACTTGGTGGAGGACGGGGAGCGCGCCACGGTAGCGCAGCAAGCTGGGCGTGCGCCAGCGAGCCAGGCGGCCGCCAGACTCGGGGTTTCGCGCGCGGCCGAGGGCTAGGGGGTGGGCAGGTTGCCGGCGCCCGCGCTGCGCCGCAGCGTGCGGGGGGCGTCGTTGCCGCGTTCCATCGCCAGGGCCACGAAGTTGGACATCAGATAGGCGAAGGTCTCTTCGTCCTTGGTCCACATGCGCTTGGGCCCGACGTGCTCGTGACAGACAACGCCGATCATGGTGCGCCCCACCCAGATCGGCACATCGAGCAGCGCGCCGATGCCGAGCGGCTTCAGGTACACCTCGGTGAAACAGGAGGTGCGCGGATCTGTCTGGGCGTCGTGCGCAGCGATCGTGCGCTCGGAGCGCAGCGCACGAAAGTAGGGACCAAAGTCCTTGGCGAACAGCTCGGTGCCACCCGAATGGCTCGCGGCAGCGCGCTGAAAGAGATCGACGCACCAGATCTTCGTCTGCTGCGCGTCGCAGTACCAGACACTCACGCGCTCCACCTCGAGCGCGGAGCACGCCGCCTCGTTCACGCGGCGGATGGTCGCGTCCACGTTGCCGAGGAACAAGCTGCGCTGGGACATCATGTCCAGGTACGTGGTCAGGTGCCGGCGCAGCACCTGGCTCTGATCGTCACCGGGCCGCGGCTGGACGGCGGACGCGGCGCCCTTGTCCTCGCGGTCAGCACCAGCAAACTGCTTGCGGATCTCGTCCAGCGCGCTCTGCACGCGCCCGACCAGCTCCGGCCGATCATCGAGCGTCTCGGCCTCCATGGAGGTCAGCTGCGCCATCGAGGCGAGGCGCATGCGCGCGACCAGCCCACCCAGGTTGCCTGCTTCCTCGAACGCACGCTGTAGGCGTTTCCCCATCCGTCCCAGTACGACCAGTCACTCGCCTTCTGAACGGAGGCGCCGCCGCCGGCGCACACTGCCTCACATGCGTTCTGCGCCCGATATTTCAACCGAACCGGTTTACGAAGGCTCGGTGCAACTCCAGCTCTCCTGCTGAACCAGATTCAACCGCGCCTGCCGCCAGCGCGCTGGGCCGATATCCGGTGTGCAGCGCGCTCACCGTCACGATCCGGTCCTGGATCGAGAAGTCGAGCCGCCACGCCTTGTGCGCGAGCACCCAGCCGTCACCTTTCGGTTTGATGCGTCGATATGCATGTGGCTGGGCGCCGAGGCGCAGCGCTTCCTCTACCCGAGCGCGGATCTCGACCCCGTGCTGCGCCAAGAACTCGAGCTGCTCCAGCGCGCGCGGCGCAAACTCCACCTGATAGCCGGGCACGGGATCCGGGCTGGCCGCCTCGCTCAGCCAGCCGCTGTTGGCCTCGCCGACGGCGTCCGAGTAGGGCACGTAGGGCTTGAGGTCGAGGATCGGCGTCTGGTCCAGCATGTCGAGGTTGCGCACCGACAGCTTCAGGCCCTCGACGGCCAGCAACTCCACCGCGCTCATACCGATCGGGTTCGGGCGATAGGGCGAGCGCGTCGCGAACACGCCGCGCCGGCGCGTGCTGCGCGGCGGCAGCACCTTGGGGCGAAAGCCGCGATCCTCGTTGTGATGGAACCAGAAGAGCACCCAGATGTAGCGAAAGCTGTGCAGGTCCTCGAGCGCATGCTCGAAGCCGTGGCCCTTGAAGAGCTCCAGCGTACCGAGCGCGCCGCCCGCCGCCACACCTTGCCGCGGCGCGCTGGAACGCTCCCGAAACGGAGAATGCACGACGCCGATCGGGCGCAGCGTGATGGCTGGCGCCAGGGGTTGACCGTCCGGAGCCGAGGGATGCATCTCGCGGCGGGAGCTAAACGTCAGCGCCGCGACACGTCAAGCGCTTTGCCCGAGCGCCGGCTTCCCGCGAACGGCCTGCCTCTGGTAATCTCCAGCGCCGGTCCTGGGCCGCCGGGCCCCGGTGAGCCATCTCGAGGCTACCGCGGGCGACCTCGGGGGACCTCGAGGCGACGCGGCGGAGTAGGTGACAGCCGTGAAGTATCTGCGATGGAGCGCTCTCGTGACGCTGGGGCTGGCGTTCTCCGGCGCGCTGATCAACTGCCAGGGCCACGACGTGTCGACGCTCACGGGAGAGTCGCTGTCGGACGAGAATCAGACCGCGCTCGATCGTTGCATCCCCGGGCAGACATTCCAGTGCAGGGGCGGCTGCGGGGCGCCGCGCAGCGGGTATCAGGTCTGCGCCGCCGACGGTCGCTCACTCGGCCCCTGCGTTTGCCCTTCGCTGGGCACGACCTCGCCCGGCTCTTCCTACGCCGATGGCGATGAGAGTGGCCCGCACATCGTGTCGCGCGGCGCACTGGTCGGCGGGGGTCTACCGGCGGCGCCGAACAGCTCCGGCTTCGGCAGCGGCAGCTCGAGCGGTGTCAGTACGGCGCTGAGCGTGGTGGGTGCGGGCTGTCACAACGACGCGGACTGTGGCAATGGCCTCGGCTGCATCACCGCTGGCGGCGCGCAGCTCGCCGGCAGCGGACCCGCGGGCGGGTACTGCAGCGCCAGCTGCGGCAGCGACGCCGCCTGCCAGGCCATCGATCCCGGCTCGCGCTGCATCGGCCTCGCCGGGCAGAACGTGTGCGCGCGCACCTGCGAGTCGCGCGATCCCCGGCCCGGGCTGGCCAAGTGCCTGAATCGCGACGACCTGGCGTGCGTCTCGGTCGCCGCGCAGCGGCTGGAACCGCCCGGGGATGGGCCGCAGGCAGGTCTGTGCATACCGGTCTGCCAGAGCGACGCGCAGTGTGGCCCCGGTCTGTTCTGCAATCTGAGCAGCGGCTTGTGCAGCAGCCAGCCGCCCGCCGGCGATCCGCTGGGCAGCCCGTGCACCGGTCCAGACTCGTGCGCGGGGGGCGTGTGCCTGCCGCTGGGGGACGGCTTCGAGAGCGTTTGCTCGGCCTTCTGCCGCTTCGGTGCGCCCGGCTGTGGCTTCGACGACAGCGCTGCGCAACCGGGCGCCGGCTGCGTCTTCTCCCTGGTTGCAGGCGAAGGCGCGGGCGATCGCGGTCTCTGTCTCACGCTGTGTCAGACGGCGCTCGACTGCCACGAGACGGGCGCGGTCTGCATCCCGATCGCCGAGGGCAGCGATACGCGGACCTGCGTCGTGCGCGCAGCTCCGGCGCCCGACCCCGGCGCGCCGGGCACGGGTGTGCCGATCGGCAGCGAGTGCTCGGGAGACGAGGATTGCGCTGGCGGCATCTGCCTCTCCGCCGAGGGCAACGTCTTCGGGCTCGGTGGCGGCTTTCCGGGCGGCTACTGCTCCGTCCCCTGTACGAACAGCTGTGCCGCGGGCGCCGTCTGCGTCGGGACCTCCCCCGACAATCGGCACTGCCTGAAGGCGTGCAGCCCCGGCCCCCTCGGCGGCGACTGTGGAGAGCGCCCGGAGCTGAGCTGCAACGCCTTCTCCGACGACCCGACACGAGGCTTCTGCCTGGCAGACTGCAACCTCGGTGGTGAGTGCGGCGACCGCGTCTGCTCGCCGAATCTCGGCTTGTGCAGCGATGCCCCGCCCGGCGGCGGCGAAGAGCCCGCCGGCGGCGGCGACAATCCCCCCGGCGGCGGCGAAGAGCCCTCCGGCGAAGACCCGGAGGAGCCGCCCGTCGAGCCCGTGCCCGAATGCGCCCAGGACGAGGACTGCAGCTCGAGCGAAGTCTGCGAGGCCGGGGAGTGCGTCGCCGACTCGCCGCTCGCGTGCGTGCTGGACGATGATTGCACGGACGGCGTGTGCGACCCGAGCACCTCCCTCTGCATCGCCGCGCCCCCGATCCCCGTCGGGGGCGCCTGCAGCGCCGACGGCGACTGCGTGGGCGGTCTGTGTCTGGCCCTGGCGGGCACCCAATCGTGCTCGGCCGTCTGCGTGTGGGGTACCGACCAGGGCTGCGAGAACTACGGAGTGGACGCCTTCTGCGTGTTACCGTTGCCGGCGCCCAACGATGACCTGGGCGTGTGCACCGAGCTGTGCAACACCGCGGACGACTGCGTGCAGGCGGGCTTTGAGTGCGTGGAGATCGGCGTCACGATCAGCGGCCGCACCGGGACGTGCCTGCCCCCGGCGCCCGCCAGCCCCGAGGAGCCGCCGGCTCCACCGGGTCCGTGACAGATCTTGACCGGACGGTTGGGGCGCTCCCAGTCGGGCGAGTGGGCAGCGGCGCAGCCGCGTGCTAGAGCGGATTTCGACGCCGCCAGTGAAATGGCACGTCCTGGAGAAGCGCTCGTGGCCCAATGTAAATCCTGCGGCGAACACGTGGATGAGCTCGTCACCTTGACTGTGGACGGCAAGAAGCGGCGCCTCTGCGAGAGCTGCGCGGACGAGGCGAAGGAGCAGGAAGCCGTCAAAGAGGAGAGCGAGGCCGTGGTCCAGAAGATGATGGACTTCAAGGGCCGCCGCTGAGGAGCGAAGGATGAGAGCGGCCAGTGCGCATCCGGTGGCCGTCGAGCGAGTGCAGCAAGCGCTGGCTCGCCACTTCGGCCCCTCGCGCTTGCTCGTCGACGAGTCGGACACGGCTGCCTATCGCCGCGATGCCTCCGAGGCGATCGGTGAGCGGCCGGCAGCCGTGGTGCTGGCGGAGTCGGGGCGCGATATCGAGCTGGCCCTGAGCGTCGCTGCCGAAGCGCGCGTGCCGGTGGTGCCGCGCGGCGGCGGTACCGGCAAGACGGGCGGCGCCGTGCCGAGCCAGGGCGGCATCGTGATCGACCTGCGCGGCTTCGGCCGCATCCGCGAGATCGATCGCCGCGAGCACGTGGCGATCGTGGAGCCCGGCGTTCTGCTCTCCCATTTCCGCGCCGCCGTCGCCGGCGAGGGGCTGTTCTACGCCCCGGATCCGGCGAGCGGGCGCGTGGCGTGCACGCTGGGCGGCAACGTCGCCACCAACGCCGGTGGCCCGCGCGCCCTCAAGTATGGCGTCACCGGCCGGCACGTGCTCGGCATCGAAGCCTTTCTGATCGGCGGCCAGCGGATGTTCGCCGGGCGCCGCACGGCCAAGGGCGTCACCGGCTACGACGTGGCCTCGCTGCTCGTGGGCAGCGAGGGTACGCTGGCCGTGTTCGGCGAGCTCACGCTGCGCCTGCTGCCTCCGCCGGAGTGCGTGCTGGCGATGCTGGTGCCGTTCGAGCGCATGGCGCACGCCGCCGGCGCCGTGATGGACATCATCGAGCAAGGCATCGGCCCGAGCTGCCTGGAGCTGCTCGACCTGCGCATCGCGGGTGGCGGCATCCTGGTCGAGCTGGTCGGGCCTCAGCTGGGCTCGGTCGTGTCCGACAAGGAAGCCTTGCTGTTGATGGAAGTCGATGGCAGCGAGCGAGAGTGTGAAGCCCGAGCCGGCCGGCTGCGGGCGGCCTGCCGTGCGCGCGGCTCGTACGACGATCGCGTGGCCTCGCGCGCGGAAGAGCGCGAACGCCTGTGGGACGTGCGCAGCAACATGAGCGCCACCCTGCGCCGCACCGCGCGCCACAAGCTGAGCGAGGACATCGCGGTGCCGCGCCGCCGCCTGGGCGAGCTGATCGATCGGCTGGCGGCGCTGAGCGAGCGCAGGGAGGTGCGCAGCGTCGCCTACGGCCACGCGGGCGACGGCAACTTGCACGTCAACTTCCTCTGGGACGATCCGGCGGAGGAAGCGCGCGTCCAGGTAGCTGTCCGCGAGCTGTTCGAGCTGACGGTGGCGCTGGGAGGGACGCTCTCCGGCGAGCACGGCGTGGGCGTGCTCAAAGCCCCCTATCTGCCGCTGGAACAGTCACCGGAGCTGATCGCGCTGCAGCGCAGCTTGAAACGGAGCTTCGATCCGGAAGGGTTGCTGAACCCGGGCAAGATTTTCCCGGCAGCCGGGGGCGCAGCGCCGTAGTACACTGGAAAGGCGCGTGTTCCGAACCCGGTCTCCGCAACGCCCGGTCCTGCTCAGCCCCGACGCCCCGCCGGTGTTCCCCGATCCGCGCCGCGGCGACGACGAAGGGCTCGTCGCGATCGGCGGCGACCTGTCCAGCGAGCGCCTGCGCGCCGCGTACGCCGCCGGCATCTTCCCCTGGTACAACGAGGGGTTTCCGGTGCTCTGGTGGTCGCCCAACCCGCGCGCGATCCTGCCCCCGGAGGACTTGCACGTGTCGCGCTCGATGGCGCGGCGGCTCGCCAAGCGCGACTATGCCGTGACCTGGAACCTGGCCTTCGCCGAGGTGATCGCCGCCTGCGGGGAGGGGCGCAAGGGCGGCACCTGGATCGTGCCCGAGATGCGCCTCGCGTACCAGCGGTTGCACCACGACGGACATGCCCACAGCGTCGAGGTGTGGCAAGCCAATCGGCTGGTGGGAGGCCTGTACGGCGTGCAGTGCGGCGCGCTGTTCGCGGCCGAGAGCATGTTCCATCGCGTGACGGACGCCTCCAAGATCGCCGTCATCGCCGCGTCGCGCAGCCTCTCGCGTGCTGGGGTCGAGGTGCTCGACGTGCAATTTGCCACCCCTCATCTGCGCACGCTGGGCGTGAAGGAGATCTCGCGCGACGATTACCTCGCCCGCGTCGCGCGCGCGAGCCGCCTGCACGTCGATCTGTCGCGGCTCCAGCTCAGCGTGGACTGAGCCGGTTCCAGAGCGTGAGCAGCAGCGCCGCGAGCAGCACGCACAGGCCGAACCAGGGCCAGAAGCGCGGCAGCGCGGGCGGCGCGCCCAGCCGTTGCTCCAGCCGCTGGCTCACGCGCGGCAAGTCCGCCGCCGCGAAGGCGCGCTTGGGCAAGATCACGAACAGCTTGGCCGAGACCCAGATCAGAAAGCTGTCCGGAACCTGCTGGTAGCCATACAGCCGCTCCCAAGCGTGCAACTCGCGCGCGGCTTCGCTCGCGACGATCAGCCCCTGCGCGCCGAGCGTGAACTGGACCAGGCGAGCTGCGGGCGGCGTGCGCGCAAACCAGCGCCGCGCGATCTGATCGGGCACATGGTATGCCGCAAACAACGCCAGACCGAGCGCCGTCACCACGGCGCCGACGCGCGCCTGACCCCGTGAGATCAAGAATACGCCCGCACCAAAGCCCGCGCCGCCGAGCCAAAGTGCCACGGTCACCAGCCGTCGGGTGCGCGGCTCCTGCCGCACTGCGCGCGCAAAGTCTTCGAGACCGAGCCGGCAATGGCCGAACACCGCATCGTCGAGCGCCCAGGCCCGGGCGGGACCGGGGGGCTCGGCAGCGGTGTTTTCCGTGCACTGCTGCTGTGAATCTGGGTCGGTGCTCATGCGTCGAAGGCCGTGCTTACAGAACGAAGCTGTGGGCTGCCGCCGCACATCTCGCGGCGGGCCGCTTTGTGGTGCGATCGGCGTAGCGGTTGGTATAGGCTGTAGAGCCTGACAGGAGACAGTAGCTTTGAATCACGAGAAGGGGCCGTTGAGGCTCGCAGCTGTACCGTTCGCCGCAATTTTGCTCTCGACGGCGCTGGGCTGCACGCTCGACGAGGTGAACTCCGACGCGATTCGTACCAACGGCATGTTCGCGGAGATGGCCGCCATTTCGCCGGGCTGGGGCGACACGCTGGTGCGCGTGAACCTGACGGTCGGCGGCGCGAGCGGCACGCGCATCGAGCTCGTGGGCGATGACGCGCTCGTGGCGGAGGCCGGCGATGACTTCGTGACCCTGGGCCGCGTTGGCCACGGGCGCTACGAAGAGGTGTTGCCCGGAGAGTCCTCCCGCGAGATCACGATCCGGCTCGAGCGCGGCCCCGACGACAGCACGGCGCAAGGCAGTGCCGTGCTCCCGGAGCCCTATGCGCTGCGCGTGGAGACGGACGTCAGCGAGGGCGTGAATCGCTCCACACCCGTGATCGTCAGCTGGGACCCGCCGGGCCTCGAGGGTGAGACCGTGGAGTGGTCGGTCGACGGCGACTGCATCTGGGCCGACTCGGGCGTCACGCCCGATGATGGCGTGATGACGCTCCAACCCGAGCACGTGCGCGTACGGCCGACGCAGGTCGGCGAGGAGTGCGGCGTGACCGTCACGCTCGACCGCAGCGTGCAGAACGACGTGGATCCGCAGTTCATCCCCGGCAGCAGCATTCGCGCCATCCAGCGCCGCGCGGTGGACTTCGTCTCCACCCCGGCCGCGGGCGAAAAGAACGGTCCTCCGCTGGTGTCCAGCGCGCAGCCCTGAGCGCCGTCCCTGATCGGGCGTTGGGCGTTGCCGTGCAAAATTCGCGCCGCAACGTAGGCGCAGGTGGCGGCCGGGAGGGCAGAGGGAGCGCGCCGCGCAGCGAATCCTTGAAAGCTGGCGCGCGGCACTACTATCTAAGCGAGTTCCCTCGACTTCATCTTTGCGAGCCCACGTGCCACGAATGCCGTTTGCCAGCCTGGGCCGTTGCCTGAGCCTGTTCTTGTTTCTGCTCGCCGTTGCCTCCTGGGCATCGGTGGCGAGCGCCGCGTCCAATGACGCTGCCGCCAAGAAGGCCATCAGCGCGGCGATGGACGACTACGCCAAGAACAAGGACTCGGAACAGGCCGAGGGCGCCTTGATGGAGGCGATCGCCCTGTGTGGTAACGATTGCAGTCCGAGCGTGCTCGCGCAGGCCTGGATGTACATCGGGCTGGCGCGCGGCAATGGCGCGAAGGACTGGGACACGGCTCGCGAAGCGTTCTCGGTCGCGCTCGGCTTCGACGAGAAGGTGCAGCTCGATCCGCGCTTCTTCTCGCCGACGGCCCAGGCGCTGTTCGACGGCATCAAGGGCCAGCGCGCGAGCGAGGATCCGGCCAGGGTCGTCCCGCGCTTCGAGGCAGGCACCCAGATGGGCTGCTGGCCGCTGGTGCAAGAGGTGGAGACCTTCCGCCCCATCCCGCTCGCGTGTTCCACGCGCGTGCAAGGCGTGAGCGCGGTCGTGCTGCGCTACCGCGCCTACGGCGACGACAACTGGACGCGCGTCGACTTGAAGAAGAACGGCGACGAGTGGCGCGGCGAGATCCCGTGCACGCAGCTCTCGCACCCCGGCACCTGGGGCATGTACATCGAGGCCAAGGACGAGCGCGACAATCCGCTCGAGCGCCTGGGCTCGCGCGACCGCCCGCTGGTCTTCAAGGTGGTCGAAAAGTCGTCGCAGCCGCCGCCCTCGCTGCCCGGCGAGCCACCGCCGGATCGCTGCGTGGCCACCACGTACTGCCCCGAAGAGATGGTGGGCACCCCCGCCTGTGATGCGCTGCAAGGCGGAGCCACGGCCAAGGAAAAGACCAGCTGCAAGGTCTCGAGCGACTGCGACCTGGGCATGGAGTGCGTCGACGGCACCTGTCACGCGCCCACCGTCTGCACCAAGGACGCCGACTGCGGCGAGGGCATGATGTGCCAGGTGGGCTCGTGCCAGGACAAGCCCGGCGGCGGCAAGCGCGACTGGTTCGGCTTGCACTTCGGAGGCGACCTCACCTTGCTCTCGCAGGCGACCGACGTGTGCGGCGCCGGCGCCGATGGCTATGCCTGCTACGCCGATGGCCAGGCCTATACGGGCACGCCCTATCCGGACAATGGCGGCACCGTCACCGGCGGCGTGCACCTGGGCACGCTGCGCGCGCTGTTCTCGTACGACCGCTTCCTGACCGACAACATCAGCCTGGGCGTACGCTTCGGGTTCGCCTTCTCGGGCGCGCCCAGCGGCTTCTTCCCGCTGCATTTCGAGGGCCGCGGCACCTACTACTTCGGTGATGTCGTGCGCGGCCGCTCGCGCTTCGTGCCGTACATGGCCGTGGGCGCCGGCGTGGCGCAGGTGGACGCGCACGCGGCGGTGGAGATGGTCGACTGCAAGCCCGATGTGGTGAATGGCATGACGGTCTCGCCGCCCACGTACAACCAGTGCACGAGTGCGCCGGAGGTGAACAAGGGCCTGATCGATCCGATCAATGGCCGCGCGCAGCTGCGCACGCTCGACGCTTACAAGAGCCTGGGCAAGGTGTTCGCGACGCTGTCTCCCGGCGTGATGGTGCAGCTCTCCAAGCAGATGTCGGGCGTGGTCAACGTCGGCGTGCTGTTCATGACGGATGAGAGCCGTTCCACGTCGCTGCTCATCAATTTCCAGCCGACGCTCGGGTTGGTGCTCGGCTTCTGAGCGCGCCCGCCGGCATCAGGACTGCCCGCTGTCCGCCCCGGTACTTCACGGCGCGTAGCGCCCAAAGATCACGGCGCGTAGCGCCCGGCGAGCCCCACTCCCAGCCAGGCGTGAAACGCCGAGCCGTCCACGGAGCCGCTGGGGCAAACCACCAGCCGCTCCAGCTCGCACTCGTAGCTGTCGCCGAGATAGGTACCGAGCGAGGCCGACGCGTACGGGCCCAGCTGCAGCCACTTGTCCACGCGCAGGTTGAGGCCCGCCTGCAGCAGCAGCTCCGGCCCGATCAGGTTCTCCTTGATGCGCGTCGTGAACGGCAATCCGTCCTCGTCGACGCTCGTCTCGGTGTCCTGAAAATTCAGCGATTCGACGCCCAGACCCAGGCCCAACCAGGGATCGGTATCCCCGTCGGGATTGAGGTGCCAGAGGCCTTGCACGCCGAGCCTCAGATCGGACCAGTCGCACTTGCCGCCGTCGGGGCAGAGATCGCCCGTAGCTCCGAAGCCGATCTGACCGTACAAGCCGTAGCTCGCGCCGGGCGAGACGCGATACGCAACGTCGACCCAGACGGGCGCGCGCCACGCCGCCAGATCACCGAGCTTGCGCCCGCCGCCGAGCGGTGCATCGCCGGCGTTGCCCACCGGCAACCCGATGCCGACGCGCAGCCCTGCCTCGAAGCCCGGCAGGAACTCCGCGCTCTCCGGATTCGCCCCAGGGCTCTCGTCCGCGGGCACGGGGGTCGGCGGAGGTTGCGGATTCGCCGGCTGCGCCACGGGCTCCGACTCGGGGAGTCGAGCGGGGGCAGCAGGTGCCGGGCCCACCGCCTGCGCCTGGGCCGCTGCGCCCCAGGACAGAAGAATCAGCCACGTCGCGCGCCTGTGGGAAAACGTCCGTTGCATCGCTGGGTCCTGCTGTGCCCAGCTGTAGCACACTCCCGCGCCGGCTAGACCACCCGGTTCCGGCTATGGTGGGAGCGGTACGCAGCCGCCGACCTGGACACCATTTACGTAAGGCGTGATGTTGGCGTTCGGCATCGCCATGGCGCCACCCAGGTACGAGAAGTCGTTGCTCTGGTCGAACATCTTGTAGTCGCTGGTGTGGAGCCGCACCTGGACCTGGTCCACGCCCTCCGGGCCCACGGTCCCTCCCGCAGAAAAGCCGATCTGGGCGTAGTTCGAGCCAGACTCCGTGCCAAACGTGACCGTCACGTCGGACTTGTTGATGGCCTGGCCGCCGCTCTGCTGGGCATAGTCGATATCGAAGGTGAAGGCGCCCACGCCGTCGTCCGTAAACCAGTAACGCATGGTGAGATCAGCCAGGTCGAACGACGCGCCATCGTTTTGCACGTGCAACGTCATGGTGGCCTGGTTGTCGGCGGGCCCCTTGCCGCGATCGGTGTAGACGATGACCACCGAGCTCGTGGACATGCACATGCCCTTGGCCAGGGGCAGCACGGTGCCGGAGGAGCCCGCGCTGCCGCTCGCCCCCGAGCTGCCGCTGCTGCCCGAGCTGCCGCTGGTGCCCGTGGTGCCGCCGCTGTTGTTGAGCGTACCGCCGTTGCCGAAGCTGCCGCTGGTGCCCGAGCCGGAGCTGCCGCTGGTGCCGAGCGCGCCCGTGCCGCTGGCCCCACCGCTGCCCGAGGCGTTGCCCGTGGGAACGCAGTCGATGTTGGGTTCCGAGCAGATCTCCGCCAGCTCCGCCTGGCTGACGTCCACGCCCGTGGCGCACGCGCCCGCGCCGCCGAGCAGGGCGCCTGCCACCGCGATGCACCAGATTGCACTGCGGGTCGTCGCCAGCTCGTGGGTTTTGCGCTCGGAGCTCAGCCGCTGCACCATTGCCTCTCTTATACCGCAGGCTGAGCCCCGATCCAGCGCGCGCCCATCGGCTGCGGCCTCGCGGCGCGAGGCGTCAGATCGCGCCGTCCAATTTGGGGGCAATCGGACACTGATTAGATGTATCCACGGCGGGTTGGGCCTGGCTCTGGTGGCGCTCTCCGGGCTTTGCGCGTGCGGCGGGAACAAGCATCCGCGCCCGGCGCCCGGCGGCGGCGAGGAGCCCGCGGCGAACGGCGGGGCCAGCTCCGGCGGCGCAGGCGGCGGACAGGGCGGGGGAGCGGGATCCGCTTCCATGGCGGGCCATGGCGGCGGGTTCGGCATGAGCGGGGCCGGCGGCGGCGCCGGTAGCGCCGGCGAGTCGAGCTGCATCCCGCGCCAGGAGTGCCGCAGCTACTGCGCCGCGTTCGGCGCCGACACCGCCAGCTGCGGCCTGGGAAATTCCTCGCAGTGCGGCTGCGTCTGCGAAAAGCGCTTCAATCAGCCCTGCCCGCAGGAGCTGGCGGCCCTGGTCGCCTGCGCCGCCAGCGCTCCCGACGTCGATTGCGCGACGCGTGGCCGCATCTTCGCCGGCTGCGAGGCAGAGTCCTTCGCGCTCGAGCTGTGCGACTTCCGCGGCCGCGAGCGGCTGTGCGCGCAAGCGTATCCGCGCTGCCTACCCTATTGCGAGGCAGCCGTGCTCGGTTACTGCTCGCGCGGCCCGAGCAGCCTGACCAGCTGTCTTTGCGGCTGCGAGGCGAGCCTGGTCGCGCGCTGCGACCCCCAGTTCGAGGCCTTCATGGCTTGCACGGCGGACGCGCCCGCCTTCAGCTGTGACGCCGACGGACGCAACGTGGCGACCAGCTGCCTGCCGGAGTGGCAAGCGCTGGACGGCTGCCTGCGTGGCCTGCCCCCCGACGCCGGAAATTGACCCGAGCAGCTGGCGTGCGGCGCCCCGGCTCATGCAGGCGGTGGCGGTTGCGTGCTCGGCCGGCGCAGCTGGCTTGCTCGCGCCAGGCCCTGGCGGATCGCGGACTCCACCTGCACGTCCCTCGAAACGAACGAGCGCGCCCGCTCGTAGAGCTGACGCGCGGCATCTGCTCGGCCCAGCTCCAGCGCCAGCTCGGCGTGGCCGAGCAGGGCGGGCAGCGCATGCTCCGAGCGCTGGCTCGCGGAGTGGACCTCCTCGAACGCGCTCGCCGCGCGCTCCGCGTCGCCGCGCCTGCGGTACTGGCGCGCCAGGCGCAGGACCAGGTGCGGAGGCACCCGGCCGCGAGCGCCCTCCGCGCAGAGCTCTTCGAAGACGCCCAGCGCCTGCTCCACCGCCTGCTGCTGCAGGTATCCTTCCAGCAACCGCAGCTGCGTCGCGAGCGCGCCCTCGTGGTCGCCCAGCGCGCGCTGCGCCCGCAGCAGCTCGGAGAGGGCGAGCGCTCCGCTCTGCTCGGGGGCTGTGGCGTGCTCACGCAACAGCGCCAGCGCGGCAGCCGGCTTGCCGGCATCGATCAGCGCACTGGCGCGGGTGATGGCAGGATCGACGGCGTAGCCCTCGGATTGATCCAGGACCTCGTCGATGCGCTTCTCGACCCCGCTCAGCCGCAACCCGAGCGCGACCAGGAACCCGTAGACGAAGCCGCCCACGTGCGCCCAGTGCGCGACACCGCCGCCGCTGTCCGCCACGCCGGACACGAGCTCGCCGCTGGCCCACAGCGGCAGCATCACGTAGGCGGGCGCGGAGAAGGTCATCGGTCGGATCAGCAGCAGCCCGAAGAAGCGGATCCTGGTGCTGGCGAAGCCGACCAGGAAGGCTCCCATCGCCGCAGCCACCGCGCCGCTCGCGCCGATCAGGATCAGCTGGCTCGAGCCCGTCATCCAGGCGTGCACGAGCCCAGCGATCGCGCCTCCGCTGAGGTAGAAGCCGGTAAATAGCAGCCGGCCCCAGGCATCTTCGACGTTGCAGCCGACGAGCCAGAGGAACCACATGTTGAACAAAAGGTGCAGCACGCCGCGGTGTAGGAACTGGTGCGTGAGCAAGCCGGGCCACTCGCCGCGAGCGTGGTTGTAGCCGAAGCGCCAGCTGCTGAGCCCGTGCCGCGCCTGCTCGAGCTCCTGCGTCTGACGGTCCAGCTCGGCCTGTTGCTCGGCGATCGGCGAGCCGGGCTCGGGGGCTCGCGCGGGTGCGCTGCGCGCCAGATCAGGCAGCCACGTCGTCAACGGCGGCTGCAGCTCGAGCCACGGATGCTGCGCGTAATACTCTGCCGCCTCCTGCACGCGCTGCTCGAGCTCGATCGCCACGCGCTGATCGTTCATGGTGCACAGGAACAGCGCGGCGACATTCAGGAGGACGATGACGGTGGTGACCCACGGCCAGCGCCGAGCCAGGTTGCGTTCATGGCTGAGCGGTACGACCAGCAATGGACACCCTCCGCCGCGGACCTCACTGAGAGGGAGGGCAGGAGTAGCGCACGCGCCAGTCGCGCAGCAGCGGACCTTCCCCGCTCGAGCCTGGAATCATCTTCACCCGCAGCTCCAGCTCCTTGTATTGCTGGGCCGGGCTGCCGAGCTTGGTAAAGATGTCGATCGGGCAGCTCGGCGGGTTGACCTCGCAGTGCTGCGTATCCGTGGGGATGGCGTGGGCCTGCGCGATCGGCGTGAACGGGATCGCGCCGGAGCTGAGCTCGGTCAGGGTCGGCGCCGTGCGGATCTCGAACTCGATGCGCGAGTCGGCGGGCGTCACGGCGTCATAGTAGAAGAAGTCCCAGATCACGCTGCCGCCCTCGCAGTCGGCGCTGTAGTACATGCCATCGACGGTGGTCGCCAGCACCGGGGTACCGGGCGGCGCACAGGGGACGGCGACGTCCAGGCGCGCGCCGGCTTCGGCGGCGCCGGTGCTGCAGGTGTTCGGGCACAGGCGCAGCGTCTCGGGCGCTACCGGACCGCCGTCGAAGAAGAACTCGTCCCCGCCCGTGCAGGCCGCGGCGTCGTTGACCAGAGTCAGCGGACGCGGAGCCCCGGTCGAGGTGGGGCCTTCGCACACCGTCGCGTGCTGCTCGCCGGGATCAGCGGAAGAGCTCCAGCCGCCGATCGCGTCGATCCAGAGATCCCCCACGGGGATCGTGACCGCCGGGATGGCCGGATTGACGCTGCCGATCCAGGCCGGCGTGCAGTCGAGCAGGCCGGTGATGAACTCGTTCGTCTTCAGGCTGTCGACCTGGGCCAGCTGCCAGCCCGCGCCGCGCTTGGGGCAGAGATCGCTCGCCTCGGCGTAACTGATCGGCTTGCTGTCGACGATGTAGCAACGGCCGTTGGGGCCCATCGTCTCGCCGACTCCGCAGGCGCCCTGCGCGTCCAGTACTGGTCCTTCGCAGACGTACGGCGTCTGGAAGTTGTCACACTCCGTGTCGTCCCAGCGATCCGCGGACGCGCGGGTCATGCGCGCGCACTGCTCGCTGCCGGGGATGGGATCGTTGGGCGCGCCCAGATCCCAGTTGTCGTACTTGCGGCAGCTGCCGTTCGACCACACATGATTGCCTTCGACGGACTTGTCGTTCAGGCCGATCTGGATGTCGAACAGCGGGTTGGTGGAGCTGCGGATGTGCTCGTTCTCCGCCGGTGAATTGAGCGCCACCAGCGACCAGCCCGGCCCGCGCCGCTGGCACTGCGTATCGGCGTTGTCCCAGGTCTCCGGATCGCGCGAGAAGAAGTAGCAGCTGTTGCCCCACAGCTCTTCGTCCGCCCCGCAGTGCGGCTCCAGGATGTCCCCCTGGATCCTGACGCGTGCCTCGCTCGCGTCGATGCCGAGCGGGTTGCGCAGCGCCACCGTGCAGTCGCGGTTCTGCACCTGACGCATGTCGAAGCTCCCGGACTCGCAGACCGGCGCGCCGCAGCTGACGGGCTGGTACACGCTCCAGTTATCGTCGAGCCTGCACTCGGCGCTGTTCTCGCTGCCGTCGCGAGGATTGACCACCAACGCGAGGTCCTTGTCGAGTCCGGGGCAGTCCTGGACCACGACGCAGCGGCCGGGGGGAATGGCCTCGGTCAGCGCGCAATCGCCGGCTCCGCTCATGTCGGGAACGGCCTTGCCCAGCTCGGAGGCAGGCAAGAAGCTGAGCCGCAAGCCCGCCGGCGCCTCCTTCTGCCCGTGATTGCAGATCGGGATCACCGGCTTGCCGCCGTCGTCGCAACCCGCGCCCAGCGCGAGGTCAAAGGACGTGCAGCGCGGATCGAGCTGCGTCGGCAAGCGTGCCACGCAGGCACCCGCACCGAACGGAATGCCGGTTGGGCATTCCACGCCGCAGGTCGCGACGGCGAGATCCACGCAGGTGCTGCTCCAGCTGAAGGTCGGCTTGCGCGGCGTCAGGAACGAGCGCGGCCCCTCGCAGAGATAGAGCAGCTCGCTGTCGAGCGCTTCATCATACCACTCGCCGCTGGGGTTCATCGCCAGGCCGCGACCCGGATTGCCCAGCTCGGGTTCCCCGCTGCCCCAGTTCTCGAACGTCTGGCTGCCTTGCAGCGAACCCCCGCTCGCATCGTTGTGGAAGAACACCTCGGTGGTCGCGCGCCACTGCCAGTCGACGCCGTCCGGCGTGAAACCGCCGAGCCAGCCGCCGCTCACGCCCGCGTTGTTGATCAGCGTCTGGGCCGCGGCATTTTCCGTGGCGTCATCCACCTGCAGCAGGTTCCAGTTGTTGCCCAGCTCGTTGCACGCGAAGGCTGCCGTGTTGAAGTCATGGCGCACGCCCGGCGTGGCGTACACACACTCGCTCCCGAGCTGCACACTGCCCGGCGGGCACTCACAGCTCTGCCCGAGCGGGGCGCACTCCGCGGCGACGTAGCCCACGCAGGTATCGTTCCAGGACGTGTCGCAGCACTCGGGGTGCGCCGTGCAGACCGCGGCGACGCAGGGATCGCAGGTCCTCTCCAGAGGAGCCCCGGTGGCGCTGTCGCAGGGATCATGCAGGCAGACCGGCTGCGTGCCGCAGCAATCCGACTTCACCGCGCACACGGCGTCCGCGCAGCGATTGCAGCCAGGCACCAGCGCGCTGCCTGCGGTGCAGATGCTGTGCTCACAGCTGCCGTAGGCGGGGTCGTTGCAGCTGGTGTTGAACTGGCAGTCGCCCGCCACCTGGCAGGGCTCGTGGATGGCCATGTTCAGGGTTGCCGCCGGGTAGTCGGCGAGGCTGCCCTCCGGCCAAATCTCCAGCGGCGTCGCGCTCGTGTCCGGATCCGCCGTCACGCCTGCATCCGGTTCCACGTTGAACTCGCGGCAGTAGCTGTTGCAGGGATTGTTGACACAGTCCCGCGGCAGGGGCGTGGCGGGGCCTTGTACCAGCGGGTGCAGATCCGCGCCCTGGGCGCTCGGGTTCATGGCATCCGGGTTCAGCTCGTCGCGCGAGAGCGTGAACGATACGCCGTTCTCACACGGGCCGAAGCTGCCGCCTCTGCAGGCGCGAGTGCCCTCATAGCAGCTGAGCACGCCGTCGTGCTCGCCCAGCGTGAGCGCACAGGACTCTGTCTGACCCTCGCTGCAGGGGCGCCCGATCAACGGATCGCTGCTCGGTCCCTCTCTCACGGCGCCGGTCGGTTGAGCCAGCGGGGGAGGTGCGGCCTCGTCGGAGCAGGCGGCGAGCAAGCCCAGCAGCGCTCCCAGCCCCGCGCCGAGCCAGCGAGCACCCGCGCGGGTGCGCGAACCACCCACGGGCGCAGCATCGGCCTGTCCGGTGGGAGTTGATCTTAACGGAGTCCGGAGAGGGAGTTGCCGCGCGCCCATCGTGAAGTTCGCTTGCTGCACGGGCCATGCCGCGCCGCAGAGCGGCGCGCGCTCGAGCGCCGCCGGTGTTGCATCGCGATTCGACTCCAAGCTCCCGCGCTCTTTTCCTCGCCCGGGTACGCAAAAGCTGCGCGCCGGGGAAAAAGTTCGGCACGCGCTCCGGTGCCGGCGCGAATTCCCGAATTAACTGGCACCCCGAGAGCGCCGCGGATAACGGCGTTACAGGGTCGCGTCAGCAAAACGGTCGAGTTCGCTGACCACATAATCGGTGACGTCGATGTGTTCAGCGATCAAGCGCTGGCGCGCGCTCGCGAGATCGCTCGAGTCCGGCGGCGAAGCGATCAGCTCGCGGATCTTGCGCATGGCTGCTTCAGGGTCAGTGAAGTTGTAGACCAGCTGATAGCGGCGTTCCTGGTCCTCCAGGTAGCCGCGGCGGGTCGTGTTGACGTACACCGACGGCACTCCCAGACATGCGGCCTCGCTGGCCGTCGATGCGCCCTCGGTGATGACCAGCGCAGCGAATCCCAGCACATCGTGGTACTCGTCGGGCGGAACCGTCAGGCGGTGAGCCGCCCAGCGCGCGGCCAGCTGCCCACCCTCGGGCACGATGTAGACGGAGTAGTGCGGCAAGAGCAGCGCCATTAGATCGGCGAAGTGAGCGCCGAGCCCCGATTGCCCGATGTCGTGCAAGGTGTTCCAGGCCGAGGTGCGGACGACCACGTATTCTTTCGGGGCAGGGGGCCCTGCCGCGCCGGCGGGCGCTCCGGGCAGGGCGCGGTTTGCCACCAGCCGCTCCAGCACGGACGGCTGCGGCGTGAAGCGCTTCGGGTGCAGGAACGCGAGCTCGTGGTAGCCCGGGTAGCGGCGCTGCTTGGGCCCGAGCGGCTTCCAGAAGCAGCGCGGGGTGTAGATGCGCGTCGCAAAGGGGTGGGCGATGCGGTGATTGAAGCTCTGAAACTCGCTATCCGTGAAGATGATGTTGGGCACGCCCAGCAAGCGCGACGCTTGCGTGTAGCTGCCCATCAAGCTCAGCACCAGCGAGGGCCGAAAGTTGCGCACCGCCCGGGCCACCGCGAGCTGGCGCAGAAGCATCTCGCGCAGCGGAAAGCGGTTGCCCCGGCGCGTGCTGCTGACGATTTCGCTCGGGATCCAGCCGTACGCCGAGAGCAGGCGCCGCATCACGTCGCGATCGCGCCCCAGCAGCAACACCCGGTCGCCGCGCTCCTGCCAGATGCGGATCGCGTACTTGAAGAAATGGATGTGCGCCGGGTGGTGCGCCTCGATCAGGATCCGCAGCATGATCGCTGCGTCAGCTCTCCCGAGCGCCGGAGGCGCGGGGGGTTCCCGGAGTGCGCGGTGTGGCCGTGGGATCCAGCGCCTCGATCAGGCACTGGCGCAGCTGGCGCGGCGGGAAGATCGCCTCCAGCGAACCCACCTCACGGGCACGCTGGACGGTGTGAATGCCGTCGAACTCCTGTGCCAGCTCCGCCTGCTTCTCCAGCCGGACGGCATCGAGCGCCTTTTCGCGCGCGATGCGCTCGGCCGGGGTCTTGGCCGGCGCGCGCTCCTTGATGCGCGGATCGTTGGCGACGCGCGCGCGCACTTCGCGCGTGAACACCACCGCGGCCGCCGGCCCGCCGCCGATCACCGAGGCGTACGAGCCCTCCAGGGCAAAGGCGCGCAGCGAGGGGTTCAGCTCGCGCGAGAACACCACGTAGGCGCCGCCGTGGTAGCGCGACACCACGAGGAACACGAGCGGACCCTCGAAATTGACGACCGCACGTGCGATCTCCGCCCCGTACTCCAGCTGCAGCTTGCGCATCGACTCCGGAGAGCCGTCGAAGCCCGACAGGTTCGCCAGGATCACCGCCGGGCGATTCTTGCTGGCCGCGTTCAGCGCGCGGGCGATCTTCTTGGAGGACATCGGGAACAGCGTGCCGCCGTTCCAGTCGGCGGGGCCGTCGAGTGGGCGGTAGCCCCAGCGCGGCACGTTCTGGCTCTCGATGCCGATCAAGCAGATCGGATGGCCGCCGAGGTGCGCGTCCCAGACGATGGCCGTCTCGGCGGCGGTGTGGCTCTGCCAGCGCTCCAGGCAGCCGCCGTCCTGATCGATCACCGCCGCCATCAGGCTGCGCATCGCGAACGGCTTCTTTCGACCCGGGTTGGTGCTGTCCGAGAACAGCTCTCCGATCTTCTCGAAGCCGTCGCCACGGTACGGGTTCTCCAGGACGTTGCGATCGATGGGGTCGCTGGAGCGCATGTCACGCGGCCGGCTCTCGCCCGGCACCACGTAGGTGTAGGAATAGTGCTCGTACAGGATGCGGTAGGCGTCGCCCAGGTCGGTGGCGAAGTACTGCGCTTGCCCGTTGGGGCCCATCACCCGCTCGTAGCCGCCGATCGACGTCTCGTCCTCGGCTGCAACCGAGCCCGAGGCCAGCAAGGCGGCGCGGCCGGTCAGCACCATCGAAGCGCGCGGGGTCATGATCAGTACGCCGCGCGTGTGCAGCAGCATCGTGGCCAGCGAATCCCAGTAGCTCTGGGCGCCCACGTTGACGCCCGCGATGATCATGTGAATCACGCCGTTGTTCTGCGTGAAGGTCACGATCCGGCGCACGACGCGCGCGGTGGCGTCGAGGTTCTCTGTGCCGCTGTCCATGGCGATGCGCGCGCCGCTCGAGACGGGCAGCCACTCCACCGGCAGCGACAGCTGCTCGGCCAGGTCGATCGCGGCCACGATGCGATCGCACTCCGGCGCGGCCAGCGCGCCCATGTCGCGCGTGGGATCGGACAAGATCAGCACGCGCCGCATGCCCTCGGGCACCTTCTCCGTGGGAGTGCTGATGATGCCGAACACCACGGACGACGAGTTCTTGCCCGGCTCGCGCCCGGCCACGCTGACGGCGCGCGGCGGATCCGAGTCCCGGCTCAGGTCGTATTCGGCGAAGCTGCCGCGCGGCAGCACCATGGTGGCGCGATTGCGCCCCACGCGCTGCGAGGAGGGGTCGTCCGTGACGGCCAGGGTGCGGATGATCTCGTAGGGATAGATCAGGCCGCGCCGCTTGGCGTTCACGACGCGCCGCACGTAGTCATTGACGGGCACGAGCGGCGCGCGATGCGGCTCGCGCCAGGTCACGTCGATGCCCGCGCCGGAGAGATCGCTGACGATCAGCTCGACCTCGGTGGGGTGCTTGGGGCGTGCCGGGTCGATCACGCGCAGCCGCACCGTCACGCGCTCGAGCCCCAGAGCCCGGGTGGCGGGGTGCAGGCGCTGCGCCAGGTCCTGCGCGCTGCGCCGATCGAGCAGCATCGGGTGCGCCAGGAACAGCACCACGCGATTCCATTGCAGCCGGCGCCCGGGGTCGCGCGTGGAGAGCAGACCGCGCAGCGTGCGCGCCGCTTCGTGGAACGCGCGCTCGAAGATCGGCACGTACAGCGCGGTGTCCACGGCGTCCTGAGCCGGGCGATCGAGCACGTCGGCCAGCACGAAGATGCGCTCATCATCAGGCAGCTCCTTGCTCTTGCCGTAGAAGCAATACATGTCGTCGCTGGCGGGCAGGCGCTCCAGATCGAAGCTCTCGTAGCGCGACAGATCGATGCGCTGCGCGGCTTCCGGATGGATGCCGAACAGCTCCAGCGGGCGCGGCCCCGCCTCGCTGCGCGGGGCGCTCTGCCAGGTCTCGTGCAAGGCGGCCTCGCCCGGCGCCAGCAACGAGACCGTGAAGCGCAGACCGGAGACGGCGCCGCTGCCCAGCGCGCCTTGCACGCTCTCCAGCACGCGCCCGCGGCTCTGGGCGCGCTGCTCCGCGGAAGCGTGCGGCACGATCAGCTCGATGCGCGGGCGGCGCTCGCTGCGGGCCTGCTCCAGCAGGGCGCGCGCATCGCTCTCCACGCTCTCGCGCGTGGCTACGCGCGCCAGCACCACGTCGCCGTCCGACAGCTCGAGCCGCAGACTCTCGCTGCCCTCGCGATTGGCGGAGCTCGAGCTCTGCTGGCGCGGCACGTACAGCCGCCGCACCAGGGCGGCCAGCGCGATGCCGCGCTTGGCGGCGCTGTCGCTGGTCAGCCAGCCCTCGATCTCGAGGAAGCGCCGGCGCGGGGCGCGCGCGATCTCGCGCAGCAGCTCGTCCGGCGGGGTGCCGGCGCGCTCGCCTCGCGACCCCGATAGATTGCCGAGCCAGGTCTCCAGCTGAGCGATGGTCTGCACCGCCGAGCGCTCCAGCTCCGGGCGCTGGAAGACGCGATAGGTCGCGGAGATCGCCGCGTCCGACACGCTGTCTGGCACCTGCCCGCGCAGCGAGGCGATGCGCGTCAGCGCCGCCTCCAGTCCGGCGTCGCCGCGGAAATCGAGCCCGGCGTCGACCAGCGCCAGCACCCGCTGCAGCACCGCGCCCGCGAGGCGGAAGCGCAGATCGGGGTTGGCTTGCGCCGCGAACATGCGCAGCACGGCGATCTCGAGCTGATCGCTGTAATCGAGCTCGTTGATCCCGTAATGGCCCAGCGCCGCCTTCACCTTGGCCAGGAACGACTCGTCGAGCCCGGTGCCCGAGGCGCGCATGCGCCGCACGAAGGTGCGCAGCTGGGCGTTGTTGGAGGGCAGCAGCTCGCCTTGCTCATTGGTCGACTGGCGGCGCGAGAACAGCCGCTCCAGATCGGCGAACACCACCAGCTCGTGGCGGACCAGCGCTAGCTTGGCCGAGAACTCGCTGCCCAGGTCGCGCGGCAGGGGCGCCTCGAGCAGCGCGATCAAGCTCTCCACGCGCTGGTTGTAGGCGTCGTAGCCGAGCAGCACGCGGCGCACTTCGTCGCGCACTGCGAACACGGCCGCGTCCACCTGCTCCGGGTCGGCGTTGTTGGCGCGCATCAGATCCGGCACGGTCAGCGGATTGCGATCGTCGTCGACGAACAACACCGCGAGCGGGTCGCGCTCGTCCGGCAGGCGCAGTTTGCCCTGCGCCGCGCCCTTCTCCGAGCCGTCCTCGCTGGCTGGATCGATCACCAGCAGCACCGCGCCCGCTCGCACCTGCTGGCCGCGCCGCGCGCTGACCTCGACCACCGTCCCGCTGATCGGCGCCTCGAAGCTGATTTCCATCTTCATCGCCTCGAGCAGACCCAGCGTCTGCCCGGCTTCCACGCGCTGGCCTTCGCGCACGTGGATCGCGACCACCATCGACGGCGTGGCCGCCGTCACGCGCCCGGCCGTCTGCCGGCCGAACTTGTGCACGCGCCCTTCGACCTCGACGCGGATGCTGGCGTCGCTGATGTCGTACAGCACGCGCAGATGCTGGCCGGCGATCGAGAGGCGCGCGGCGTGGCTGCCCGAGACCGAGAGCTGAACGGCGACCGCGCGATCTTCGAGGTGCACGCGGTACTGCGAAGAGCCCGAGGCGTACACGTGCACGCGCGCCTGCTGCCCCTGGTACGTCAGATCGATGTCCATGCCGATCGACGGCGGAATGCGATCGTGCGTGATGTTGCCGGGGTCGGCGAAGAAGTTCGTGCGCAGCGCCTCGCGCGCCTTCTGGTAGGAGAGGATCGCGGCCAGCACCAGCGCCTCGGCGGCGTACTGGCGCGGTGGGATGCGCTTTTCGTTCCAGCGATCGAGCCAGCCGGTGTCGGTCTCGGCGGATTTGTAGGCGTCCGTCTCCAGCAGCTCGAGCAAGAAGCTCTTGTTGGTGGAGCCGCCCTCGATCACCAGGTCGAAGTCGCGCAACGCGCACACCAGGCGGGCGCGCGCTTCCTCGCGCGTGTCACCGCTGGCGATCACCTTGGCGATCAGCGAGTCGAAGTCGGGGGGCACGCTGCTGCCCGGAGCCACGCCCGTGTCGATGCGCAGGCGCGGCCCGAGCGCTGGATCGAAGCGCGCGATGCGGCCCGGCGCGGGCACGAAGCCGGCGTCCGGATCCTCGGCGCAGACGCGCGCCTCGATCGAGTAGCCGCGCTCCGTCAGATCCAGCGGCGGCAGGTGCTCGCCGCGTGCGATGCGGATCTGCAGCTGCACCAGGTCGGTCCCGGTGATCTCCTCGGTGATGCCGTGCTCGACCTGCAGGCGCGGGTTCATCTCCAGGAAGAAGTAGTCGGGGCCCTGCACCAGGAACTCGACCGTGCCCGCGCCCACGTAGCCCGCCGTGCGCGCCAGGCTCGCGGCGCTCTCCTTGAGCGCCCGGATCATCAGCGGCGGCAGCCCCGATGGCGGCGCCTCCTCGAGCACCTTCTGGTGGCGCCGCTGCACCGAGCAGTCGCGGCAACCGAGCGCCACCACCGTGCCGTGCTGGTCCGCGACGATCTGCACCTCGATGTGCCGGCCGCCCTGGACCATCTTCTCCATGAACAGGCGATCGTCACCGAAGGCACCGCGCGCCTCGGCGGAGGCCGAGCGGAACAACTCGGCCAGATCTTCCTCGCGCCGCACCACGCGGATGCCGCGCCCGCCACCGCCCGCGGAGGCCTTGATCAGGAGCGGATAACCGATGGCGCGGCCGTGCGCGCGCGCCTCTTCCTCATTCGTGACGACGCCCTTGCTCCAGGGGCTGACCGGCACGTCCGCGCGCTCCGCCAGGTGCTTGGAGCTGATCTTATCCCCCAGCTCCTGCATCACGTCCGGCGGAGGGCCGAGGAAGCGCATGCCTGCGTCGAGCACGCGCCGCACGAACGCGGGATTCTCGGACACGAAGCCCCAGCCAGGCCACACCGCGTCCGCGCCTGCGCGCGTCAGCACCGAGATCAGCAGATCGTGGTTCAGGTAGGCGCTGACGGCGGTGGCGCCCGCCTGCGTCGGCAAGCGCAGCGCGACGTCGGCGTGGCGCACGAACGGTGCCGTGCGGTCCACGTCGGTATACAGCGCGATCACGACAATCCCGCTCGACTCGAGCGCACCGAGCGACTTGACCGCTCGGATGCAGCGCATGGCTGCTTCTCCGCGGTTGGCGATGGCGAGGCGGCGAATAGGCTTGAATTCGATCAAACGAGACTCCGAGACGAAGCGCGCGGCGTCAGACACGACGACATCTCGCGCTTCTACATTTCGATCCGCTGCCGTTCCACTGCCAATGCCGTCACATCGGGCATTTCGTGAACGCGGTGGGAAGCTTCTTTGGCGCGCTGCGGCACGCGCCGCGTGGAGCGTTACGGTTCCGTACGCTGAACACGAGGCAACCCTGCGCAGCAGATAGATGCTGCGGGCGGAAGCGAGCGCTGTGTGTGTCGGCCAGTCAGCCGCCAAGCTGGATCGCGCCTATCTGTTTCGTCAGCGCCACGCGGCCCGCGGCGGCTCCCCAGCGCGGCTG
Source organism: Polyangiaceae bacterium (assembly GCA_035760985.1). GTDB lineage: Bacteria > Myxococcota_A > Polyangia > Polyangiales > Polyangiaceae > SZUA-265. Next base: position 26,734 of record DASTRX010000201.1, on the reverse strand, counting down.
CAACCGGCTCAGACCGCGCGGAAGAGCGTGCGGCGATAGTGCGCCAGCTCCGCGATCGAATTGCGGATGTCGACCAGCGCGTCGTGCTCGCCCGCCGTCGGCTTCGCGTAGACCGCCGACGGCCCGTACCAGGTGCGCGCGAGCACCTTCACCGAGCTCACGTCGAGCAAGCGGTACGTCAAGTAAGCAGCCAGCCCGGGCATGAAGCGATCGACAAACCGGCGATCTTGCCAGATGCTGTTGCCGCACAGCACCGCTCCGTACGGGCACCAGCCGGTCACGATCTCGAGCAGCTGCTGCTCGGCGCGGCGGGTGTCCGTCATCGACTGACGCACGCGCGCGAGCAACCCCGTCTTTTCGTGCATGTCGCGCACGAACGGGCTCATCTTCGCCAGCTCCGCCTCGGGCTGCCAGATATCGCAGCAGAACTCCTCGAGCGGGCGCAGTTCCGCGTCCGTGACGATCAGCGCCGCTTGCAAGATCACGTGCGACTCCAGCTCCAGACCGGTCATCTCCAGATCGAGCCAGACCAGGTTCTGGGCATACTGGGTGCGCTGGGGGGTCGCGTCGTTGGGACGTGCCATCGCGCGCACACTAGTGTTGCGTCTCAAAAGTAACAATCGTCGAAAGATGCCGCCCAGTGCCGGCGCTCAATCCGTGCAGAGTGGAGACGCAACACGTCGGCGCCGAAGGCGCCGCATAAAAAAAACAGTGTCGCGTCTAGAGTGCCGCGCGGCTTGGCCCGACCCGGGCCGCCGCAGGCGAACCGGCCCGGGTCGGGCCACGATTGCTACTAATGAGACGCGACACTAGTCTCCAACCCGCGGCGAGGCGACCGGAATCTGGCTCCGCGGCGCCCGTCCGGGCGGGCCGCGCTCGTGTTAGGATGGTGGGCAGATGCCGCTCGAAACAGGTCGTGCCGAGCCAGAGGAGCTGGAGACGCTGGCCCCGATCGTGGGCTGGGCTTTCGGTGGCGGCACCAGTCGCGCCCTCGACTGGCTGCGCGCGGCGGGCGCTTCGCACGTGCGCGTCGCGAGGCTCGCGCAGCGGGTCGTCGGCGGCCTGGTCGAGATCCCGATGGGGCAATGGTTCGGCGCGCAGAGCGTGCCCACGCTCGGCCTCGCCGGCGTGGCGATCGCGCCGGAAGCGAGGGGCCAGGGGCTCGCGCTCGGGCTGCTGCGCGACACGTTGCGCTCGGCGCGCCAGCAGGGCGTGGCGCTGTCCACGCTCTACCCCTCGACCTATCGCATGTATCGCAAGGCCGGCTACGAGCTCGCCGGCAGCCATTGCCGCTTCACTCTGCAACTGCAAAAGCTGCCGCGCGCCGCCCGCTCGCGCGCCGTCGAAGCGCTGGAAGACGCGGCGCAGCCCGCGCTGGAGAGCCTGTATCGCGAGGTCGCGCGCCGCCAGAACGGCTACCTGGATCGCGGCGCCTACGTCTGGAACCGCGTGCGTCGCCCGGACATGGAACCGGCGCGCTGCTTCGGCGTGCCGGGCGCAGACGGCCTCGACGGCTACGTCTACCTGAAGGTGCTCGCGCCGCGCCGCGCGCCGCTCGAGCTGCAGCTGAGCGACTTCGTGGCGCGCACACCCGACGCGCTCTCCAGCTTGCTCGCCTTCCTCGGCGATCACTTCAGCACGGTCGAGCGCGCGAGCTGGACGGGCGGGCCCTCGGACGCGCGCTTGCTGGGCGTTCCGGAGCGCGTGCTCCAGACCAGCATCGAGGACTACTGGATGCTGCGGCTGGTCGATGTGCGCGCCGCGCTGCTCGCGCGCGGGTATCCAGCGCTCGATGCCGATCTGGAGCTGGAGCTGCGCGACGAGCTGCTACCCGAGAACTCGGGTCGCTACCGCCTGGCGCTGGCGCGCGGGGCCGCGCAGTGTCGGTTCTCGGCGAGCGCGGCGCCGGGGCAGGGGGCGGCGGCCGCGTCGAGCAGCGCATCGGTGCGGCTGTCGGTGGGCGCGCTGGCGGCGCTGTATACGGGGTTTGCGACGCCGTGGCAGCTGGCCACCGCGGGGCGCCTGCAAGCTGCCGAGGACGCGCAGGCCTTGCTGGCCAGCATCTTTGCCGGTCCCGCGCCGGGCCTGCCCGATTTCTTCTGAGCTGTTTGTTCGGAAACTTTCTTCGGAAACTCCGCCCCTGGCTGGTAACGTGCGCGCGGATGATCGTGTTGGGCATCGACCCGGGCACCCGCCACCTCGGCTGGGGTGTGCTGCGAGGCGAAGGCAACCGCATCACACATCTGGGCCACGGGGTGATCGATCCGCCCACGGGCGACTCGCTCGCCGAGCGCCTGATGCACATCGATCGCAGCCTCGAAGCCGTGATCAGCGCTTACCGGCCCAGCGTCGGCTCGGTCGAGTCGTTGTTCTTTCACAAGGATGCGAGCGCCGCGGCCAAGCTGGGCCACGCGCGCGGTGTGGTGCTCCTGAACCTGGCGCGCGCCGGGATGCAGGTAGTCGAGTATCCGCCAGCGCGCGTGAAGAGCACCGTCACGGGCACGGGCCGCGCCGAAAAGCAGCAGATGGTGCGCATGATCCGCGTGCTGCTCTGCCTGGACGACTCCCTGCGCGAGGACGCGGCGGACGCGCTCGCGCTGGCGCTCACGTTCCTGCGCCGCGCCCCGCTCGACCGCGCCCTGGCGACGGGGGTGCTCGCCAATCTGCGCCGGCCGGCTCGACGGGCTTCGGCTCGTTAGCCTAATCTCGGCGACCGAGTACCGGGGGTGTCGACGGGGATCCCGCCCTGGCGCGTTGGAGTAGGTTAGATCGCCAGCTACTCAGGAGAGCAGTCATGAAACGGATGGGCATGGTTCGGGTCTGGATCGGGGGCTTCTGCGCGCTGGGGCTGGCTGCCGGAGTGCCCTCTGCCTTCGCACAGACCAAACCCGCTCCCGCTCCCTCAGTGGCGCCGCCCCCCGGGCCCGCCCCCGCAGCGGCGCCCGCCGCCGAGGCCGCCGCGGCCGACGATGACGCGCCCCCCGCCTCGGGCGCGGCCGTCGATTTGCCCGACCTCAGCTCCGACGTGATCGCCGAGCGCGTGCAGTCGTTCTACGACGGCGCCAAGACGTTCCAGGCGCAGTTCAGCCAGCGCTACACCATCTTCGCGTACAACAAGAAGAAGGAGAGCCAGGGCCACGTCGCCTTCGTCAAGCCGGGCAAGATGAGCTGGCGCTACAGCTCGAACGGCAACCGCGTCGTGTCCGACGGCAAGCTGCTGCGCGTCTACGAGGCGGACAACAAGCAACTCTACGAGCAAGACATGACCAAGAGCGCCTATCCGGCGGCGCTCTCCTTCTTGCTCGGCCAGGGCAAGCTCACCGCCTCCTTCACGCTCAAGAAGCTCAACGAGCAGACCCTCAAGTTCAAGGGCGGCTACGTGCTCCTGGCCATCCCGAAGGAGGCGACGCCCGCGTACCAGAAGATGCTGCTCTACGTGGACGGCAAGACCTTCCAGGTGCGCCGCGTGCTGCTGATCGATGCGCAGAAGAACAAGAACGTCTTCGACTTCAGCGACCCGCGCGTGAATGAAAAGGTGCCCGCCAGCGAGTTCACCTTCACGCCTCCGCCCGGCACGCAGATCGTCAAGCCCTGACCCAGGCCCCGCCCCGCGCGTGGCTCCGGGGTGACGTCGCCGTGAGCGGCGTGCTACGAGTCGGCCAGTGCCGAAGGTGCTCAGCGTCGCCGCCACCCCTGTTCTGCCGAGCACGTGCTCCGCCTCGCAGGCTCCGCCTTTGCGGCTGCACCTGGGGCTCGGCTGGGCGTTTGCGGGGCTGCTCAACGTGCTGTTCGCGCTGCTGCCGAGCCAGGAGCCGGGGGGCCGCGGCGCGGACGCGCTGCTGGCCCACGCGGTCGATCTGGGGCGCCACCTCGGCTTCGGCCTGCTCTCGATCGCCGGCGCCTGGCTCTGCCAGCGCTGGCTGCCGGCGGGGTCACCGCTCGGCTGGTGCGCCCTGGCCGTCCTGTCGCTGGCCCTCGGCGCGGTGTCGCTGCCCACCGACCTGGAGGGGCTCGCCGAGCGGCTGAGCGAGTCGCTGCACGTGGGCGCCGATCTGGCGTCGCTGCTGATCGTGGTGGGCATCTCGGCGGCCGTGCCCGCCGTCGCCTGGCTCACCTGCCACCGCCCCTGGCGCTCGCGCTGGCTCGGATGGGCGGTTCGAGCCGCGAGCGGCGCCGGCGCCCTCGCCGCCTTCGCCTGCAACGTGAGCATCTCACCGGGCAACAACCCGAGCGCGCACCTCTACCTCTCCTGGCTCACGGCGGTGCTCGCCGCGGCGGCCTTGCCGCGGCTGGAGCTGCCGCTGGCGGGTGCATCCAGGCGGCGCAGCGCGGCGCTCGCGCTCGCTGCGCTGCTCGCTGCCGGCTCGCTCTGGGCGTTCTTCGGGCGGCACACGAACTCCGTGATGATCTGGGTGGCGCGGCGGCCCAGCAGCTTGCACTTGCTCGCGGTGTTCCACGGCGACGGCGGTCTGGACAACGTGCATGCCACCGTGCTCGCGCGCGCGGGGGCGTTCTTCGCGCCGCGCTCCGCGGCGCAGCCGGTGCCCCCGAGCCGCACCCGGCCAGCGGTGGAGCGTCCCGTGGTCGTGCTGCTTTCGATCGACTCGCTGCGGGCCGACGTGCTGGGGAGCGCCGAGGGGAAGCAGGCCATGCCCGCGCTGTCCGCGCTGGCGCAGGGGGGCGCCTACTTCACGCAGGCGCGCTCCCCGGGCTCGATGACCAAGTTCACGCTCGGCGCCGTCTCCTCCAGCAGATATTTTTCCCAGCAATACTGGTCCGGCACGGGCGCCAAATGGCCCACCGAGGACCAGAGTGTGCACTTTGCCAGTGTGCTCTCGCAGGCCGGCGTGTACACGGCGGTGTTTCCCGCGATGGGCTGGCTGGAGAACTCGCGCGGGATCCTGCGCGGCTTCGAGCGCAACGAGCTGCGCGGCGATGCACTGCCCAACAACGCGCGCTGGATCGACGGTCGGTCACTCACCGCCGACCTGGTTGCCGCGCTGGAAAACAACGGCGATCGCCCCGGCGTTTACTGGGTCCACTACCTCGATAGCCATGCTCCCTATTATCGCAGCGGCCGGGGCGGCACGGCGTTTCAGCGCTACCTGCGCTCGCTGCACCACGTGGACGAGTACCTGGCCCAGGTGCGCGAGGCAATTTCGAAGCCGGGTCTGAAAGAGCGCGCGCTGCTGCTCGTGTTTGCCGATCACGGTGAGGCCTTCGGGGATCACGGCATCAGCACACATGGCGGCAACCTGTATGAGGAGCTGATCCGGGTTCCGCTCGTGGCGTTCGGCGCGGGCGTGGTGCCGCGCACCATCGATACCGCCGTCTCACTGGTGGATCTGGCTCCGACGATCGTCGACTGGTTCGGCGTGGACACCCCGGCCGCGTTCATGGGGGAGAGCCTCGTGCCCTTGCTGCTGGGAGGCCAGCGCACCTTTGCTCGCCCGATCGTCGCCGAGACGAGCCTGGTCCAGGCGATGCTCTTCGCGGACGGTTACAAGGCGATCCGAGATCTACGGCGCCAGACGCTGGAGCTGTATGACCTGAAGAACGATCCGGGTGAGCTGAACAACCTGTCGGACCAGATTGACCCAGAGCACGAGGAGCACCTGCTCTTGCTGCGGAGCTTCTTCCAGGTCCACACCTACCGGGAGCACGGCTACCGGGTTCCGTACGTAAAATGAGCCCGCCAGCATTGACTGAAATCCCGGGCCGTTCTACAGAGTAACGTCACGGCGCAGGGTACAGGTGTCAGCGACTCCTCCAGAGGATCCAGAGGATAGCGGAGAAGCTCCGGAGCCCGAGGAGGCGCAGGACACGAGCGAAGCCGGAGAGGCGGCCGCGGAGGAAGGGGAGGACGGCGCCGCCTGGGAAGCTGGGGACCTCAGCGCCGCGAGGTCCGAGGACTCGCGGCCGTCGAATCCGCAGCCCTCGCAGTCGCGGCCGTCGCAGTCGCGGCCGTCGCAGTCGCGGCCGTCGAATCCGCAGCCCTCGCTGCCGCCCCTGTCCAGGCATCCTTCCTCGTTGCCCCAGCCGTCGCTGCGCGCGCCGGAGATTCGGCGCATCGACGCGACGCAGCCCATGATCGACATGCGGCAGCCGCTGATGATCGAGGTCAAGCAGCTGCGTCGCAACTACGGCTCGGTAGTGGCCGTGAAGGACGTGTCGTTCACCGTGAACCGCGGTGAGGTGGTGGGCTTTCTCGGGCCCAACGGCGCCGGCAAGTCGACCACGCTGCGCATGATCGTGGGCTACCTGGGGCCCAGCGCCGGCTACGTGCGCGTCAACGGCTTCGACGTCGTGGAACAGCCGATGCGCGCGCGCCAGGCGATCGGGTACATGCCGGAGTCGGCGGCGCTGTATCCGGAGATGCGCGTGCGTGAGTATCTCACCTTCCGCGCCCGGCTGAAGCAGCTGCCCAGCAAGGAGATCGCGCGGGAGGTGGAGCTGGCCGTGCACAAGGCCGAGATCGGCTCGGTCGCGCGCGCCCTGATCGGCAGCCTCTCTCGCGGCTTCCGGCAGCGCGTGTCGCTGGCCGATGCGCTGCTGGGCAATCCGCCGCTGCTGATCCTGGACGAGCCGACCGCCGGCCTCGATCCCAACCAGATCCACTCGGTCCGCAACCTGATCCGCGAGCTGGGCTCGGACCACACCGTGCTGCTCTCGACCCACATCCTGAGCGAGGTGGAAGCCACCTGCAATCGCTGCCTGGTGCTCGATCGGGGTACCCTGGTCGCGCAGGGCCCGATCAGCATGCTGCGCCGGCAGCTGGGTGGGCAACGGGCGGTGGTCACCGTGCAAGACCGCCGCCGGCGCGCCTTCGGTCTGGTGATGAATTCCGCGAACGTGATCGGCGTGACGCCGGTGGTCGCGACCTCCTCGCTGCTGCCACCCCGCCCGGGGGACACCGAGCTGATCAGCGAGATGGTGCGCTTCAGCAGCATACCGCCGTCCGGCGCCGAGGATGGCATCGTCTCCCTGCTGGTCACGTTCGACGCCGACGTCGACGCCTACGATTGCCTGGAGCAGATCGTCAGCTCGCTGGTCAACTCGGAGATCCGCGTCCGCGAAGCTCGCCTCAAGGAGACCAGCCTGGAAGAGGTCTTCCGGCAACTGACCGGTGCCACGGACCCGGCCTCGTCTCCGCTGCCCTCACCGTTCTCCCTCCCACCGCCGTCGCCGCGCACACCCAGCGAATAGGGAAAGGAAGAATCGCGAAGCATGGCTAGGCGCAGGTCGAGAACAGCGGTCCCGAGGGGTCTGTCGGGGGCTCTGAGCGGGTTCTGGGCCGTCTACCGGCGCGAGATGCTGAGCCTGTGGGTCACGCCGCTGGCCTGGCTCGCCTGCTTTGCCTTCCTGCTGCTGCAGGGCATCAGCTTCTACATCGTGATCGATCACTTCGCGCACTTCACCAGCCTGTCGATCGATCAAGGCCCGACCCAGGCCTACTTCAGCTCCTTCTTCATCCCCATCTCGCTGCTCTTGATCTGCCCGGCGCTCACCATGGGCGTGTTCGCTGAAGAGCGGCGCAGCGGCACCATCGAAGCGCTGCTCACTGCACCGGTCAGCGGAGGCGCGGTGGTGCACGCCAAGTACGGCGCGGCGTTGTCCACCTACTCGCTGCTCTGGCTGCCGACCGTGCTGTACGTGGTGATCGTGCGCAAGGTGGTGGAGATCGACTGGCCCGTGGTGGCGTCCAGCTATCTGGGAGTGTTGCTGGTCGGCGCCGCTTACCTGGCGGTGGGGGTATTGATGAGCGCGCTCGCGCGCAGCCAGCTGGCGGCGTCGATGTTGACCATGCTGGTCCTGTTCGGCCTGTTGATCCTGGGTATCGGCGAGCGTGTGTTCGACCCGGGCTTCCTGCACGACCTGTGCGCCCACGTCTCGGTGGTCTCCCAGCTCGAGGACTTTTCGCGCGGCGTGATCGACCTGCGTCGCGTCGTCTTCGACGGGAGCGTGCTCTTGCTCTGCCTGTTCTACACGCGGCGGGTGGTGGATTCGTGGCGCTGGGGATGAAAGGGGCGAAGCGCTTGTGGGGCTGGCTCTCGAAGCGCCCGGCGGCCAGCGGCGCGAACGCCGCAGCGCCGGGGCCGACCAGCGGCGCTGCGCCCGTCAGCGGCGCTGCGCCCACAGCGCCAGCGCAGCGGGGACTCGGGCGGCAGCTGAGCGTGTGGAGCGCGGTCGGGGTGCTCTCCGCCAGCGTGATCGCGGTCTGCTTGAACGTCGTGGTCGCGCGCCACTACCGGCGCTGGGACGTCACCCGAGAGCAGCTGTACACGCTCTCCCCGGCGACGCTGGAGACGCTCGCCGGCCTCTCGGAAGAGGTCCAGGTCCTGGTGTTCCTGAGCCAGTCGGATCCCGACCTGGGCAGCGTGCGGCGCATGCTCGATCAATACGGCGCGCAGTCGCCGCTGCTGCACGCGCGCTTCGTCGACCCCGATCGCGAACCTGGCGAGTTCCTGGCGCTGCAGAACCGCTACCGGCTGATGCAGGGCCGCACCGAGCAGGGGCGCCTGGTCAGTGACGCCGCGATCGTCGTGGTGCAAGGCGAGGCGCGCTGGGTGATCGGGGCCGAGGACATCGTCAGCTACGACGACGCGCGCGGCACGGTGCAGCCGCGGCTCGAGCAAGCGCTGACGGAGGGTCTGCGCCAGGTGCTGCAGCCGAGGCAGACTGACGCCTGCTTCACGCACGGCCAGCAGGAGGCGTCCATGGATGATGGCGGCCCCTCCGGGCTGGGCGGTCTGCGCTACACGCTGGAGAAGAACAACTACACCACGCGCGAGGTCGACCTGCTGTCGGCCGGCGCGGATCTGACGCTCGCCAACTGCGATCTGGTGGTGGTGGCGGCGCCCGGGCAGCCGTACTCCGAAGCCGCCGTGGCGCGCTTGATCGGCGCCGTCCGGCACGGCAAAAACTTCCTGATCAGCATCAGCCCCATTCTCGGCGAGGACAACCGCACGACCAAGAGCGGGCTCGAGCCGTTGCTGGCGCTGTTCGGCGTGCGGCCCCGGCAACAGCTGATCTTCGAGCGCGACCCCGATCTCGCGCTGCCGCTCGGCGCCGGCGGCGAGGTGTTCTTCGCGCAGCCCAAGGCCCACGCCATCACGCGGGGCCTGATCAAGGATGGCGAGGCGCGCTTCCGCGTGGTGCTGCAGGTGGCCCAGGGCTTCGAGCTCGACGGCAAGGCAGCCCCGCTCTTGACCACCAGCGAGAAGTCCTTCGGCGTGCGGGACGCCAGCGTCCTGGCCGCGCCCAAGGGCGCCGCCCTGGACACGCTGGCGCACGACTCGGAGGGCCCGTTCGTCGTGGGCGCGGCGGCGGAGCTTCCGCCGCTGGCTGCGCAGCTGTCGGGAAATCCGCAGCCCGGGGCCGCGCCCGCGGCCAGCCCCTCCCGCGGCAGCGCGCCGGAGCAACACGGCTCCCGTTTGGTGGTGCTGGGCAGCTCCGCTCCGTTGCTGGGCAACACCTGGCAGGACGCGACCCTGGCCGGCACGCGCCGCTTCGTCGAGAGCGCGATTTCGTGGGTGGCGGCGCGGCCCGCGCTGGTCAGCCTGAGCGACAAGCCCGAGCGGCGCGTGGATCTGCGCTTCACCGAGCAAGCCATGACCCAGATCGCCCGCTACGTGCTGCTGTACATGCCGGCCACGGCCCTCGCGCTCGCTTCCCTGGTCTTGTTGCGCCGGCGCAGCGCGCGGGCCAACGCGCGCGCCGCGGAGGCCCGCTCATGAGCGTGCTCGCTCGGGCCCGCTGGGCCAACCTGGGCCTGGTCGCCGGGGCCGCGCTGTCGGTGCTGCTCCTGGTCTGGTCGGGGCGCTCGGCGACGCGCATCGAGGAGGTGAGGCGCGGGCACCTGCTGCCCGTGTTCCACCAGGATGAGGTGACGCGCATCGAGCTCTCGCGCGGCTCGCGGCACAGCGTGGTGGTGCGCCGGCGAGCGCCCGCCGCGGGCGAGGCCGGGGACGGAGACGACACGCCCGCCGATCAGCCGACGGCCGATTGGATGCTGACCGAGCCGTTCGAGACCGACGCCGATCCGGTGCCCGTCGATAAGCTCCTGGGCAGCCTGCGCTACGCGACCTGGGAGCGCGACGTGACCGGCGTCGATCCGATGGCCGCGGCCGCGAGCGATGCCGGGGCGCCGGCGGCCGCGTTGCTCTCCGACCAGGTGCTGTCGCTACAGATGGGTGGCGTCAACTATCAGCTGCGGCTGGGCGGGCCCAGCGTGTCACCGCCCGGTTCGCGTTACGTCGAGGTGCGCGAGGGCAACGGCCCTGCCTTCACCTACGTGGTGAAGAAATCGGTCGTTGACGAGCTGTTCGTGCCCGCGGATGGCTTTCGCGGGCGCCAGATCGTTCCCTACAGCAAGAGCTCGACGGCCCGGCTGGTGCTCTCCAGCTCGGCGGGGGTGCGGCGCTTGCGCCGCGTCGGGGAAGACTTCCATTTCGAGGACATGCAGGAGAACCAGCGCGCGCGGCGCGACGAGGTCGACCGCCTGTTCTTCGCGCTGGCGCGCGCCTCCGCCGACCCGATCCTGGATCCGGACGCCGCGCGCGCGGCGCTCGGCGGCGAGCCCGGCGTGCACATCGGCATCGTGCCGACCGCCAGCGGAAAGGCCGAAGCGAGCCTGGTCTTCGGCGGCACCTGCCCGCTGGATCCGGAGAAGACGGTGGCCATGCGCATCGTGCCGGAGCCGCTGGCAGGCTGCGTGGAGCGCACCGTGCTCGGCGCTCTGCGCGAGCCCGCCAGCTCGCTGATCGATAGCTCGCTGTTCACCTTCCACGCCGACGAGGTCGATACCGTCAACATCGTGGAGGGCGAGCAGGTGCTCGACTTCGCGCGCCAGGGAGACGGCTTCGTGCTGCGCCAGCCGCGCCCGGCGGCGCTCGACAGCGAGGCCGCCCGGGATCGCCTGTCGCGTCTGCTCGGCATCGACGGCACGCTGCTGGCCGGGCGAGACAAGCCGGCCAAGGCGGCGGAGTTCGCGGCCGCCGTGGTGACGCTGGAGTCATCGGCGCGCCCGGGCGCAGACCGCATCAAGGAGACCGTCCGCATCGGCCCGGCGCGGGGTGACGGCTCACGGCTCGCGTATCGCGAGGCCGACGGCGCGGTGCTGGTGGTGCCGCGCGACGACTCCTTCGCGTTGCGCGCCGACGCCACGCTGATCAAGGATCACCACATCTTCGACTATCCGCTGACGGCGGTGCGCGGCATCGAGATCAAGCGCGGCAGCACGCGCGAGGTGATCAAGCGCACGCCCACCGGTGGCCTCTCACTGCTGGAGCCGAAGGGCTTCGAGATCGACGGCGGCACGGCCATCGAGATCATCGATCAGCTGCGCACGCTGCACGCGCTGCGCTGGATCAGCGACGCGGCGGCGCCCGGTTTCGGCCTGGAGAAGCCGCGCCTGAGCGTGAAGTTCACGGTCGAGGTCGACGATCGCACGATCGAGCGCACGCTGCTGCTGGGGCGCTCGGCTCCGGGCGGCTTCTACGCCAGCGTCGACCGCGACCCCGGCGTGTTCGTGGCGCCGCGGGCGCTGGAGCGCACGCTCAGCAACTTGCCGCTCAACCGCGGCATCTTCTCGGCGGACCGCGGCTCGATCGCGGAGCTGCAGCTGACGGCCGGTGATCGCGGCAAGCTGCTGTTCAAGCGCGTGGGCGGCCAGCTCGTCTTGCAGAAGGGCTCGTCCAACTTCGACCCGGGGCGGCTCGATGATCTGCTCGACACGATCGAGACGTTGCGCCCCGATGCGGCCGTGCACACCGGGGCTGCCGGCCCGGGCGAAGGTTTGCGCAAGCCCACGCTCAGCGTCTACATCCGCCGGCAGGCCCCCGAAAACGTGGGCATGCCGCCCATCCGCTTCACGGTGGGCAGCCGCGACGTGTACCAGGACGCGAGCATCTACTACGCCCGCCACGCCTCCGTGAACGCCACCTACGCGCTGCCGCGCAGCCAGGTGCAGCGGTTGCTCGATCTGTTCTGAACGGGTACGCTAAAGGCTCCTCGAGAGCCCCATGTCCCATTCTCCGGCGGTCCGCTATCTTCGCGATTACGTCGCGATCCCCTCGATCAACCCGATGGGGCGCACAGACATCGACGCCGGCTGGACCGGGGAAGAGCGCTACGCGTGCTGCGTGAAGGCGCAGCTCGAGCGGCTCGGGGTGGACGGCGTCGTGGTCGGCTCGGGCACGCGCCGCAGCGTGGTGGGCGAGGTGCGCCGCGCGGGGCTCAGCGAGACGCTGCTGGTCGCTTCGCACCTCGACACGGTCCCGGTGGACAACATGGCGATCGATCCCTTCGATCCCGCGCTGCGCGATGGGCGCCTGTACGGGCGCGGCAGCTGTGACACCAAGGCCGGCATGGCCGCGTTGATGGCGGCGCTCGAGCGCGTGCTGGCGCGCGGCTCGCTGGCGCGCAACCTGGTGCTGGTCGGAGAAGCGGACGAGGAGAGCAGCGGCAGCGTCGGCGTGGCCGACGTGCTCGCGCACCTCGGCGGTTCGCGCATCGACTGGGCGATCGCCACCGAGCCCACCGAGCTGCGGCTGGTCAACGCGCACAAGGGCACCGCGGTGGTGCGCGTGGAGGCGCGCGGCCGCGCTTGCCACAGCTCCGAGCCGAGCCGCGGCCGCAACGCGATCGTGGTGCTGGCGCAGGCGATCCAGGCGCTGGAGCAGCTGGGTGCCGAGCTGGCGCGGAGGTCGCACCCCGGGCTGGGTCCGGCGACGCTCTCGATCGGCCTGGTCGGGGGCGGGCAGGCGCCGAACATCGTGCCCGACCGCGCCTGGCTGGCGATGGATCGGCGCACGCTGCCGGGCGACACGAGCGAGAGCCTGGGCGCGGAGATCGAGCGCGCGCTGAGCGCTGCCGGCGTCAGCGAGGTGAAGCTGCTGGACGTGCGCATCGGCAAGGAGCCGCTCTTCACCGAGCCCGCGCAGCTGGCGGTGCAGCGCTGTCAGCGCGCGCTGAAGCGCGCCGGGTGTGACCCGGAGCCGTGCAGTGTCGCGTTTGGGACGGACGCGGGGCAGCTGGCTCAGGCGGGCATTCCTAGCGTCGTGCTGGGTCCGGGGTCGATCCGCCGAGCCCACACGGAAAGCGAGTACGTGGAGCTCGATCAGCTCGAACGCATGGTGGGCGTGTTCGAGCAGATCCTGGAAGGCGCGTGAAGCGCCGAGCGCTGGCGCTGTTGCTGCTGGCGCTGGCCTGGGCGCGGCCGGGCGCGGCCTGGACCCAGGCGGGCCACATGGCGATCGCGGCCCTTGCGTACGACGCGCTGCCCGCGGCCCGGCGCGCCGAGCTCGCCCTGCTGCTGCGCCAGCACCCGCGCTTCCAGCAGGATTTCGTGCCGCACCTGCCGCCGAAGCTCTCTCGCGAGCAAGAGGCGCGCTGGATCTTCCTGTGGGCTGCGGCGTGGCCCGATCTGGCGCGCGGTCAGCCGGAGTTCCACCGCAGCAACTGGCACTACCTGAACCTGCCGCTCGCGCTCCAGGCGGGAACGCTGGCGAGCTGCCGCGAGGCGCGCGCGGCGTTTCCGGAGTCGCACCGCAAGATCCAGGCGGAGCTCGCGCGCCGGCATCCCGAGCGCGCCGCGCAGGCGGCCGAGCCCGGCTGGCTCACGCCGCTCGGCCCCGACGAGATCCGGCCGGCGCTCGCCTGGGCGGCGCGCACACTGCGCGACCGCAGCCTGCCCGCTGGGCAGCGGGCGCTGGCGCTGTCCTGGGTGTTGCATCTGGTGGGCGACGCCCACCAGCCGCTGCACGCGGTGGCGCTGTTCGACGCCGGCCGCTTCGAGTTCGGCGATCGCGGCGGCAACGAGATCCTGGTGCAGGGGCAGGGGCCGCTGCACCGGTTCTGGGACGCGCTGCTCGGCGACGACGCGGACGCCGCGTCCTCGTACGGCGCGGTCTCGGCCAGCGTCGAGCGCTGGCGGCGCGCGCCGGAGCTGGCCGCGCTCGCGGCCCGGGCCCGCAGCGAGCTCGACGTGGACAGCTGGCTCGACGAGGACTGCGCGCTCGCGCGCAGCAGCGTGTACACGTCGCCCGTGCTGGCGGAGGTGCAGCGCTTCCAGAGCCGCCGGGCAGCTGCGTCGCCCGCTCCCGGCAGCCAGCTCGAGGAAGCCAAGCCGGAAGTGGCGCTGGACGCTGGCTATCGGCAGCGCGCGGCGCTGGTCGCGGAGCGTCGCGCGGTGCAAGCGGGCGCGCGGCTCGGGGCGCTGCTCGGCCAGCTTCAGTTCAAGAGCGAAGGCTTGCGCCCGCGCCCGTAGACGGCATCCCAGTTCTTTCGGTAGTTCTCGGTGGCGACCTGCGCGGGGCCCGAGTTGGCGGCCAGCGTCGCGCGCTCGCCGCGCTGCTCGCGCGGGCTGAACTCGACCTCCACGTCGCACAGGAAGGGGGCCTGCGGACGGGGGCGCAGCCGCACGATCTCACCATGGATGGGCTTGCCCGCCTCCAGCCGCCGCACCGTGCCCGTCTCCAGGCGATCGCCGCGCTTGCGGATCACCTCCACGCCCTGGCCGTCTTCCGATACGCCGCAGACGAGCGCCACGTCCTCGCCCGGCTTGGAGGGCGCCACGGGCGAGGCGCCGGAGCCCGAGCTCGCATCAGAACCGGAGGCTTCTGGATGGGCGGAGGGTGATCTTTTGTCCGCGAACTTGGCTGCCACGGCTCACCCGTACTTAGCACAGGAGCTGCGGCCCAGCTCATTCTCCTTTGCGCCGAGGTTGAACGCCCATTTCCGCGGCGTCGGCTGGGGCGGCGGAACCAGTTCGCTGCCTCGTCCCCGTCAGAGGCCCAGGGCCTGACGGTGGACCCATCCGGTACGGCTGGGGCGGCCGTACTTGACGCGGTACCAGTCACCTTTTCGGCCGGTGACCGTGACCCGGCTGCCATTCTTCAGACGATCGAGCGTGGGCGCCTGGCCCGACGGGCTCTCCCGCACCACCGCCGCCTTCCAGCCGATGGTGGCCTGTCCGCTCACCGTGATCAGCTTGTCGTCCTCGCCGCCAGCGTCCCCGGAGCGGGCCGTGTCGGTCCGGTCCGGGCGCGCCGCGGGCTTGGCCTTGCTCGAGACGTCCAGCGGTGCAACGTGAGCCGCCGCGCGCACGCCCTGGTCTCGGTTCAGGGGGGCGCCGGGTCCCGGAGCTGGGGGCGCGCTCGGCTTGGAGTCGGGCTCGCTCTCGAGCGGGGGAGGGTCGCTGTCCTCCGGCTTCGCGGGGCTGCTGCCCGGTGGGCGCTGCACGAACTCCAGACCCGCCAGCAGCGGCCAGGTCAGACCCAGCGCGAAGCAGCCGATGGCAATCAGGCTGATGCGCACGAACCCGGGCCGGGCCGGGTCGGCGGAACGAGCCGGAGCGGCGGGCGTGGGGCGGCGGGCCATGGGTTTCGAGCCCCGCGATCTAACGGGACCTCGGGTAGCGAGTCCAAAAACCCGTTCGTTTTGCGATTTACTGGTAATTCACTGGATCAGCGAGCGCGAGTTGTCGACCAGCAGCTCGCCCACGCTGCCGCGCGCGCTCGACTTGGAGTTGATCGGGCGGGTCACCTGCACCTTGTGCACGTCGAAGCGACGCTTGTCGTAGAGCTGGCGCGTGAAGCGGGTGTCGGAATTGGACAGCACGCTGCGCACTCCGCGCTCCGTCAGCGCTTCCAGCGTCTGGGCGAGCCGCACGTGCGCTTCCCGGCCAAAGGCCTCGCTGTGGTAGGAAGTGAAGTTTGCCGTGGTCGAGCGCGGCACGTACGGAGGGTCGAAGTACACCGCGTCCCCGGGCTGGGCTCGCTCGGTGACGGCTGCGAAATCGCCCACCTCCAGCCGCACGCCGCGCGCCCGCAGCGCCGTGGCCGCGCCGCGCAAGCGCTCTTCGTCGCAGATCGCCGGGTTGACGTAGCTACCGAAGGGCACGTTGAACTGACCCGCGCGATTCACGCGGTACAGGCCATTGTAGCCGGTCTTGTTCAGGTAGATCAGCCGCGCCGCGCGCTGGATCAGATCGATGCTGCGCGGATCGATCTCGCGCGTGCGATAGTAGGTGTCCGAGTCGTGCCGGCGGCGGTACTCGCGCAGCAGGCGGATCACCTGCTCCACGTCCTTCTTCACGCCGCGATAGACATCGACCAACTCGGCGTTCAGATCGCTCAGCACGGCGCGCCGGAAGCGGCGCTCGCTCGCCAGAGCGAAGAACACGGCCGCGCCCCCCACGAACGGCTCATAGTACGTCTCGATGCTCGCGGGCAGCAGCGGCAAGATCGAGGGCAGCAGCCGCGCCTTTCCCCCCGCCCACTTCAGGATCGGGCGAAACGCAGGGTCCGGAGCAGGGCCGCGAAGCGGCGAGCCGTTGAGCTCGCCCGCGATATCCCGGGCCTTCTGCTCGACGCCGCGTCGCACGACTTCGCTGGGAGTGCTGCGTTTTTTCAGCGCCGTCTTCGGCTCGCCAGTCAGTTCTGTAACTGATGCAAATGGAGCAGCGGAGCTCAGCTCTCGGCGTACAGGTTCAGCTGCGTGCGCACCACGTCTTCGTTGATGCCGTGAGCCAGGTGCTCGCGCAGACAATCGGCGAGCGTGAGCAGCAGATCATCCACACCTTGCTCGTCCAGAATCCGTGCCAGGACGCGACGCGCTTCCCGGCTGTCATCCTGGCGCAGGAACTGGCGGATCTGCTCCATGGTGATATCGCCCTGGAAGTCCAGGTAGAGATTCTTGAGTAGATATTGGACGAGCTCCTGCACGCCGGCCTCCTTACTGGTTTCTGCGAGCCAAGACATGGCCCGCGCCCCAAGCGGACGAACCGTCCCCTTGGGCCCTACCCCCAGCTCCGATCGGCACGACTTTCACCGAGCCTCACCCGAGGTGGGTCGCGGTTTGAAGGCGCCTACGGCGAGCGGCTCGGCGTCTGCCGAGGGATGGTAAGCAGAGGACCACGCCTATAGCCGCGCAACGAATGATGGCGCAAGCAGATTGCGGCCCGCCGGGCTGATTGAAGCAGGTCCGTCCTCAGGGCCGCCCGCGATAAAGAGGCGGCCGCCCCGCTGAAACAGCGGCGCCCCTACATCAGCGCCAGCAAACCGCGTACAGGTAGAGCACCGGGCTCACGATCAGCAGCGCGTCGATGCGATCGAGCAACCCACCGTGCCCCGGGATCAGGTGGCCCGAGTCCTTGATGCCGGCGGAGCGCTTGATCATCGATTCGGCCAGGTCTCCGAGCTGGCCCAGTGTGCCAGCGACCAGACCGAGCAGCAGGAGCTCGAGCAGCGGCACCTCGCGCAGGTACCAGAATTTTGCGATCAGCACTCCGATCGTCGCTCCGACGAGCGAGCCCACGAAGCCGATCTGCGTCTTCTTCGGGCTCACCCGCGGGGCCAGCGGCTTGCTGTTCTTGCCCAGGTAGCGGCCTGCGAAGAAGCCGCCCGTGTCGGGCAGCCAGGAGAGCTTGAGCACCAGCAGCACGTAGAACGGGCCGAGCTCACCCGCGTCGCGGCGCAGCAAGGCCAGGCTGCCCAGCAAGCCGCCGATGTACAGTGGAGTGGCCACACCGCTCATGGCGCGCAATGCCGCGCTGGGCAGATCGGTGAGACGCCAGAGCGCCAGCAGCAGGCCCAGCACCGGCAGCACGAGCAGCAGGCCGAGCAGCGCCCGCGGATTCTGATCGTGGTGGTACACGACCCAGGACACGCCCACGCTGGTCAGGGTGCAGGCCGCCTGCGCCACGCGGTCGCCCGGGTGCGTCATGGCCGCCAGCTCCAACGTCGCCAGCGCGGTGGCCGCCAGCACCAGCCAGTACCAGGCGTCGGGCGAGCCACGAAACAGCAGCAGCAAGAGCAGGGGAGCGAGCAGACCTGCGCTCAGCAGGCGGGTGCTCAGATCGGTCCGCGCCAAGTCGGGGCCTTTCCTCAGTGGGGCTCGCAGGCGCGCAGGCGCGCGACCAGCGCTTCGTGCAACTTCGTGTTGCAGCCGAGCTCATAGCGCGCCGGGGCGCCGCCGTCCGGGCCCGCGGCAGGCCAAGGCTGCCAGCGCCCGCCGGCTGCCAGCAGGATCGCCGCGCCGGCGCAGGTATCCCAGGGGCTGAGCGCGCGCGTGAGGTAAGCGTCGTACGTGCCGTCCGCGACCAGGCACAGCTCGATCGCGGCCGAGCCGCAGCGCCGCACATCCCGCACGTGCGGCGAGAGCTGCGCGAGCACCGGCAGCCCCGCGTTCTCGATCGGCTTGCCGCGCACGGGCAGGCCCGTGGTGATCAGCGCCTGCCCCAGCTCCGCGGTCTCGCTGACCGTGCAGGGCACCTCGCAGCGGAACGCGCGATCGTCCACGCTACCCCGCCACCACAGCCGCAGCGCCGGTGCGACCACGGCTCCCGCGAAGGGCAACCCCTGGCGCAGCACGCCCAGGCTCACCGCAAAGAAAGGGTGGCCGCGCGAGAAGTTGATCGTCCCATCGATCGGGTCGCAGTACCAGGTGAGCTCGGCGGCCGCTTGCCCGCCCTGCTCCTCGCCGACGACCGGGATTTCCGGGGTCAGCTGCGCCAGCCGCTCGCGGATCAGCTGCTCGCTGCGCAGATCATACTGCGTCACGGGCTCCTCGTCCGCCTTCAGGGAGACCTCGGCATCATTGCGAAAACCCGCGAGGACGAGGCGCGACGCCTCGGTCGCGACTTGCAGCGCGAGCCTGGACAGCTCGCGGCCGGTTCGAGCAGGGGGCAGCGTCATCGGGGCGACAGCGTATAGCCTCTCGGCCCCTCCCACCCCGAGGAAATTGGTCCAGCGCGGCGGATTCGGGCGAGACCGAGCTCATGCGCCCGAAGCACCTCAGTATCGCCAGCGCCGCGCTGCTGGCGGCGTCCGGGGCGAGCGCGCAGGCTCAGCAGCCGCCCACGCGCTGGGCTGCGCCGCCGCCCCCGCCGCTCGACGTCGGCAGCGACAACGCCCCTCCGGGTCGCCCCGCCAGCACGCTGGAGTCCGCCAGCCTCTATGTCAGCAGCGCCGCGTACGGGCTGGGCATGGGCGTCTGGATCGACTCCGAGCTGGGGCTCGACGACCCCGCGTTCCTGCTGATCCCGCCGACGCTGCTGGGCGTCGCGCTGCCGGTGACGGCCTACGCGTTCAACCACCCCACGATGCCCCGCGGCTTGCCGGGCGCGATCGCCAGCGGGCTGGTGATCGGGGCCGGCGAGGGGCTGGGCATCGCCAGCCTGCAGATGGTGACGAGCGAACAGCCCTGGGGCTTTCACGGCCTGTCGCGGGCCGTGGCGCTCGGCTCGACCGTGGGCGGCGTCGCGGGGCTCGCGGTCGGCGAGCTGCAGCGCCCGTCCCCCAACATCAGCGTGTTCGCGGCCAGCGGCGTCTTCTGGGGCGCGGCCGTGGGCTCCGCCGTCGGGCTGGGCGTATCACCGGCGGGAGTCGGCTTCGAGTCCTCGAACGACTGGATGGCGCGCGGCGGGTTGATCGGCTTCAACGCGGGCCTGGCCATCACCATGGGCCTGTCCACCGTGTTCGTGCCCACGCTCGCGCAGCTGAAGTGGATGTGGATCGGCGGTGCGGTGGGGGGGGTGGCTTCGCTGCCCGTCTATCTGTTCTATGTGGGAGACGACAGCCCACCGGCGAAGCGCGGGCTGGTCTACAGCGCGACGGCGACCACGGTCGGCATCGTGGTCGGCGGCGTGTTTGGCCCCATGCTGGGGGGCGGCATCGGGCTCTCGGACGAGCCCAGCCGCTGGGCGAGCATCGACTATTTCACGCCCGTGCCCCTGGATGGCGGGTTTGGCTTCAATTTGGGTGGAACCCTGTTCTGAAGCGGAGCGCGAAAGCGCCTCGCTGCGGCGGCAATGTCCGCATCGCTGGCACGGGCAAGCGATTGCCAGTGCCGGGCGGGGGCTATAGAGTCGCCGCCATGAAGTCCCGTGTCTTCGGTTCTTTCCTGACTGCGGCCCTGCTCGGCGCCGCGTTGAGCGTCGGTGGCCTGGAAACGGGGTGCAAGCCGCCGCCCCCGACGACCGCCGCGGTGAAAGCGGGAGACATGCCGGCGGGCGGCGATTGGTCCGGCGTGTTCTACAGCCCGTTGTTTGGCCATCTGCACCTGGTCCAGCAAGGCAACGTGGTCAGCGGCAAATGGCGCACCGTGAACGGCGACAAATGGGGCGAGCTGCACGGTGAAGCGTCGGGCGATCTGCTCAGGTACAAGTGGGTCGAGCACCGCATCGGCATGATCGGGCCGGGCTCGACCACGGAAGGCCACGGCTACTTCAAGTACTTCGTGCCCCAGGACGAGAACGCGAACCACGAGATCAAGGGTGAGTGGGGGCTGGAGGACAGCGAGATCGGCAACCCGTGGGAGGCCGTGCGCCAGCGCAACATGCTGCCGGACCCGAACTCCGTGCAGCCCGATGAGACGGAGCGCGTGAACATGCCCGACGAGTGGGACTCCACCACCAAGCCCAAGGCGGGCGGGCAAGGCGCGGAGCCCGAGGGCTCCGGCGACGGATCGGAAGAGCCCAAGGAAACGTCCGAGTGATCGTCGCAGCCGATATCGGTGGCACCAAGACCAGCGTGGCTCTGCTCGAAGCGCCACGAGACCCATCGGACTCGACCCGGACGTCCGTGTTGTTGCAGCGAGCTCGTTACCAGAGCTCGCAGCATGCGGGGCTGACCGAGATCGTGCGGGACTTCCTGGAGCAGCACCAGATCCCGCCGAGCAAGGTGCGGCGGGTGTGCGCCGGCATCGCCGGACCGGTCGTGGAAGGCCACGTGGAGACGCCGAACCTGCCCTGGAGCGTGAATGCCGCGCAGATGCGCAAGGCGCTCGGGGTGGGCGCCGTCACGCTGATGAATGATCTGGAGGCCACGGCCGAGCGCGCCGCCACGCTCGGGCCGCAGGACGTGTGCACGCTGAACGCTGGCAAGCAGCCGGCGGGGCCGCTGACGAACGGCGCCGTGATCGCGGCGGGCACTGGGCTCGGCATGGCGATCCTGCATCCGATCGACGGCGCGTGGTGGCCGGTCGCCTCGGAAGGCGGCCACATGGACCTCGCGCCGCGCAACGAGCTGGAGATGGATCTGCTGCGCTTCCTGCTCCGGCGCCACAAGCGCGTGAGCGTGGAGCGCGTGCTGTCGGGGCCGGGCCTGCTCGCTCTGTACGAGTTCTTCGAGTCGCGCGGCACCCCGGCGCCCCATCCCGAGGTGCGCGCCCAGGTCCGCGCCGACGAGGCCGAAGCGCCGCGCATCGTGACGGAGGCGGCGCTCGCGGGGCGCTGTCCGGTGGCGGTGGAAGCCCTGAACCTGTTCGTGTCGCAGTACGGAGCTGCCGCCGGCAACCTCGCGCTGCTCGCGGTCTCCACCGGCGGCCTGTTCGTGGGCGGCGGCATCGCTCCCAAGATCCTGCCCCGGCTGCGCGAAGGAGTGTTCCTGGAGGCGTTCACCAACAAGGGCCGCTTGAGCCCGCTGCTGGAGAGCATGCCCGTGCACGTGATCCTGGACGAGGACGCAGCGCTGCTCGGAGCCGCGCGCCGCGGCGTACGGCTGGAGCTGGGGCTGGTGCGCGAGGGCGCCGCCTGAACGGCCGCGAGCGCTCAGCCTGTTCCTGCAGCAGGACGTTCGTCGAGACGGACCCGTAGCCCCTGAGGCGCCATGATCAGGCGATGGACCTCGCTCGCGGCGCCGGCGCGGCTCAGATCGAAGTTGCGGGCCAGCATGCCGATGACCAGGCGCATCTCGAGTAACGCGAGCGCACGACCGGGGCACACCCGGGGACCGGAGCCGAACGGAAACTGAGCGGCGCGGTCCACGGGCTGCGCACTGCCGGACAGCCAGCGATCGGGCTCGAAGCAGAGCGCTTCCCTGCCTTCGGAGGCGGGACGAGCCAGCAGTTGCACGGGCGTGCCGCGCGGCACCAGCACTCCGCCCAGCTCGGTATCGCAGGCTGCCTCGAGGAAGTGCACCGGCACGGGCGGGCGCACGCGCAGTACTTCGAACGCCACGGCTCCCGCCAGCTCGAGGCCTTCGGCCTGGGCCGGGGTCTGCGGCACACGCTCGGCCGCCAGCGCGACGTCCGCCTCCGCTCGCAGGGGGTCCATCAGATCGGGTTGCTCGCACAGGCAGTGAATGGCCCAGGCGAGCGCGAAGCCCGTGGTCTCCTCACCTCCGACCAGCATCAGCACACAGTTGGCGATCAGCTCGTCGTCGGAAGCTCCGCGGCCGTCGTCATCGCGCAGCTCGATCAGCGCACGCAGGAAGCTCGTCGGCCCCTCGGTGGACGCGGGCATGGCGCGCGCCGCGGCGATGGCCTGTGCAAAGTGGTCGCGGAGCTGTTGCAAACCCGCCTTCAGCGCCCGCTCCGCTGGAGCCTCGAACCAGCGCCAGTAGCACCTGGGGGTCGTCAGGCGCGCCGTCAGGCGTGGGAAGATGCGCGCCACATTCTGCTGGAACGCCTCATCGCGGCCCTCCAGTGTGTTGACGTCGGCTTCCAGCGCGAGAGAGCTGATCGCGTCGACGGCGAAGCACATGCAGTCTCGCCGGACGTCCACCACATTCCCCGCGCGGGCGTGCGCGAGCCAACGCCGGCGCAGGCGCTCGGTGATGCGCGCCAGCGTGGGCAGGAACGAGTGCAGATTCTGTGCGCTCAGCGCTCGGGTCCACAGCTTGCGCTGCCGCGTCAGCTCGTCGCCCTCGGCGGTGAACAGGCTGCGGCCGATGATCTCCCGGAACGCGGCATCCAGAGCGGACATGCGCCGGAACGGTTGGGGCCGCCCCCGCATCACGAGCTGCGCGAGCGCTGGGTCCGACACCAGGAGCACCGGCTGGCGGCCGAAATGATAGACCGCGAGGGGTCCGTATTGTCGCCCCCAGGCTTCCAGGACGAGATGGGAGCGCTCGGGCTTCAGCTCGAGGGCGTTGCCCAGGAGCGGCAGACCTCTCGGTCCTGGCAGCTCTCGCAAGCTGCGCAGGCGGCCTGACGAGCCTGCGGCGGGCAGGGAAGTTTGTGCGATAGCGCTGGAGCTCATGGCAAGTACCTCCTCTCGAAACGAGTGGAAGCAGCCTGGCCGCGCGGGCACGCACCAACAATGGTACGAACGTACCGAAGCCGAAGGTCAGGCCTTTCAACGTGCTCCGTGCAGGTACATCGCCAGCTCGGCGCGAGTGCTCACATCCAGCTTGCGAAAGATGCTGACGAGCTGGTTGCGCACGGTGAACGGGGAACAGCCGCAGAGCAACGCGATCTCGGAGTTACGCAAACCCCGCGCTACGTAGTGCGCGATCTCCGCCTCGCGCGGCGTGAGCTCCGCGCTCGCGCGCGGCCTGCAAGTGCCGGGGCCGGGAGCAGTGGGGAACAGGCGGGACAGGAGCGAGAGTGTCGGGCGCAGGCGGCGCAGCAATTCGAGCTCCTGGAGCTGGAATCCTGCCGCCCTTTCGCGGCTGAACGAAATGGCCTGGCTCTGCGCCGCACCCCGCCCCAGCAGCACTGCGGCGTAGCTCTTCACGCGCAGCGGCCGCACATACTCGGCATAAAAGCTCAGCCGCTCGCGCTCCGCGAGCGCGAGCACGTCGCGGTCGGCCACCACATGTCGTGATCGGGCGGCTGCCTCCAGCATCGGCATCAGCTCCCGCGAGTAGCGCTGGCGAGCTTCCAGCCAGACGCGCTCGTAGGAGCGCGACTTGTTCCAGATCACCACCGCATCGCTGTCGAACGCCAGCACCGAACCGTGCTCGAATCCGAAGCGGCTGCGCAAGATCTGGAACACGCGCTGGAACATCGAGTCGCGTGACGGCGCGTCGGAACTCGCCTCCACCAGCTCGAGCGCCAGCGACTGCCAATCTCGATCTGCCATGATCTTTCCCCCCGTTTCGAGGATCGCCCAGAGTGGGGCTCGGAACCATCCGTCGCGGACGACGCTAGGATAGGCGCGCTGCAGCGCTCTCCAGCGCTGCGCCGGCGCCGGGCCCTTCGATGTTGTCGCCGTGGCCGACCAGGATGCGGCCCAGCCCGGGCGTCCGCGCCAGCTCCAGCAGGTGCTGCTTCAGCGCGGCCATGTCCTTCACCAGCATCCAGCGCATCACGCGCGGCACGCTGGCCACGCCTGTCGGCCCGAGCATCACGCCCATCATCCCGCCCAGCTTGGGCAGGTTGAGCAGCATGTCATTGACGATCAGCGTCGAGCGGTCGGCCTCGCGTACCAGCACGCCGCCCTCGCGGTTCTTGGAGCCGCGCCAGTGGAACAGTTGCACCGAAGGATCTCCGAGGTCCTGGTCGAAGGAGCCGGCGACGGGCACCTCCTGCTCCACCTTGGCGCGCGCGCCCTCGGGACAGAGCACCATCAGCTCCGGATAGCGCTGCTTCCAGATGTAGGCGTCCTGGCGATGGAAGCCGTTCGGCACGATCATCACCGCCGGCTTGCCCCAGCGCTCCAGCTCGGCCATCTCCGAGTCCGAGAGCGCGATCGCGTTGTGCACGAGCAGGCGCTCGCCGCTCAGCTTGACCACGGCCATCAGCCGCTTGGTGCTGCCCTTGGGGAGCGTGCCCGACACCGTCCAGATCTTGTCGGACAGCTTCTCCACGGGCCCGTGCTCGAGCACCGTCCAGGTCCGAAAACACTTCGCCATCGCCGACTCCTCCCGTTGCCGTTCATGGGGCAGGGGCGCGCGGGCGGCAAGGGGCTCAGAGCACGGCGGCCATGGCCGCCGTCACCTGGCTCAGTTCGGCGGCTGAAATCACGTACGGCGGCATGGTATACAGCAACTTGCCGAAGGGGCGCAGCCACACCCCCCGGTCCACCAGGCGCGGTACGAGCTCTCCCAGGTCGATCGGCTCGTGCAGCTCGAGCACGCCGATCGCGCCCAGCACGCGCACGTCGCGCACCCGCGGATGCGCGCGACAGGGCTCGAGCTCGCGCTGCAGCTGCGCTTCGATCTCGGCCACGCGCGCGCGCCAGTCGAAGCGATCGAGCGCGGCCAGCAACGCGAGCGCGACCGCGCAGGCCAGGGGATTGCCCATGAACGTGGGCCCGTGCATCAGCAGGCCTGGACCGCTGCGCGCGAGGCCTTCGGCCACGTGCGGGCGCGCCAGCGTCGCGGCCAGGCTCAGCGTGCCGCCGGTCAGCGCCTTGCCCAGACACAGGATATCGGGCGTGACGCCGGCGTGCTCGCAGGCGAACAGCTTGCCCGTGCGCCCGAAGCCGGTGGCGATCTCATCGGCGATCAACAGCAGCCCGCTGCGATCGCACAGCCGGCGCAGCTCGGCCACCAGCTCGGCGGAATAGAAGCGCATGCCGCCTGCGCCCTGCACGATCGGTTCGAACACCACGCCGCACAGCTCGTGGGCGTGGCGCTCGAACAGCTGCTCCAGCTCGCGCTGCTCTGCTGGATCCAGCCCCGCTCCGTAACGGCTGCGCGGCGAGGGCGCGAAGACCTGCTCGGCCACGACCCCGTTGAACGCGCGGTGCATGCCCTGCTCGGGGTCGCACAGCGACATCGCCCCCCAGGTGTCACCGTGATAACCGCCGCGCAGCGCGAGGAAGCGGCGCCGCGCGCCGTCTCCGCGAGCGGCCCAGTATTGCACCGCCATCTTCAGCGCGACCTCCACGCTCACCGAACCCGAGTCGCAGAAGAAGACATGCTCGAAACCGGGCGGTGCGAGCTCCAGCAGCCGCTGTGCCAGCTGCACCGCGGGCTCGTGCGTCAAGCCCCCGAACATGACATGTGGGAAACGATCGAGCTGAGCGCGGGCGGCCTGCAACAGCTCCGGGTGACGGTAGCCCAGGATGGCTGCCCACCAGGACGACATGCCGTCGATCAGCTCACGCCCGTCGGCGAGCTGAATCCGAGCGCCCTGCGCGCCCGTGACGACGTAGCGCGGCTCGCTGCTCGGAATGGCGGCGTACGGGTGCCAGACGTGTTGCCGGTCGAAACCGAGCAGGGCATCGGGAGCGAGAGTCACGGCGACGTGCGCACAGTAGCCCCGGTTTTCTGGGAGATCCGGGGCATTCGTGCTATAACGCAGCGCAAGATGGCTTCGCCGCTCACGCTGCCGGGTCCGGAACAGGCTCTGCCGGGCCGCTCGGAGCCGGTCGAGGTGCTGAACCGCCACTTTGTATCGGGCCATCCGCTGAAGCCGCCGTTCCCTCCGGGGCTGGAGCTCGCCCTGTTCGGGATGGGCTGCTTCTGGGGTGCGGAGCGGCGCTTCTGGCAGACGCCGGGGGTCTACACCACGGCCGTGGGCTACACGGGCGGCCTCACGCCCAACCCCACCTATGAAGAGGTGTGCACGGGCCTCACGGGCCACAACGAAGTCGTGCGCGTGGTGTTCGACCCGAAGCAGATTTCCTACGAGGGCCTGCTCCAGGTCTTCTGGACCGAACACGACCCGACCCAGGGCATGCGCCAGGGCAACGACCGCGGCACGCAGTACCGCTCGGGCGTCTACACGTACTCCGACATGCAAGCGCGCGTGGCCGAAGCCTCGCGCGACAGCTACCAGCGTGCGCTCACGGCAGCTGGCCGCGGCCGCATCACCACCGAACTACTGTCCGCGCCGGAGTTCTACTACGCCGAGGACTACCACCAGCAGTACCTGGCCAAGAACCCCGACGGCTACTGCGGGCTGGGCGGCACCGGCGTCAGATACGCGAGTTAGAGTTGGCGGGTGAGGCAGAGCTCCTGCGCCGCGGGCGGGAGGAGCTGCGCGGGGGTTGGGTGTTGTGGGGGTTGGCGCGGGGTGACGGCGGGAGAGCCGTCGGCGGCGGGGGAGAGCCGACGGC
>DASTRX010000200.1:0-17141 GCA_035760985.1 Polyangiaceae bacterium | reverse complement strand
GATGGCGCCCAGTGCGCCGCTCGACGTCAGTGCTGGCGCAACGGCATGGCACTGGTGCCACCCCCACCCAAGCCCTCGCTCCAGCCCTGCCCCTCACACTCCCGTCGAAAGGATGCAAATTTCCGGCAGTAGAACTAGGCTCCACGTTCAGCTGGTCGGGCCCGTCCGTCTCTTGCGCGAGGACGTGCCCCTGCCGCTGCCCCGTTCCCGCAAAGTGGTCGGCTTGCTCGCGTATCTGGCCCTGGAAAGCTCGCCGCAGTCCCGCTCCCGGCTCTGTGATCTGTTCTGGGACGGCCCGACGGACCCCCGAGCCGAGCTGCGCTGGTGCCTGAGCAAGCTGCGAAGCCTGCTCGATGACGCGGACCGCTCGCGGGTGACCAAGAGTGGTAACCTCCTGGTCGCTCTCGATCTCTCGGACGTCCTGCTCGACACTCGCGAGATCGAGCAACTGGCCAGCGCGGGGCTGCACGCAGCGACCAGCGAGCAGCTGGTCTCGGCTCTGGCGCGCTTCCGCGGCGATGTCATCGAAGGGATCGAGCTCGACGCTACGCCCGAGCTGTCGACGTGGCTGACGGGGCGCCGGCAAGCATTCCGTGCTCTGCGCGTGGGCCTCGCGCGCGAACTCGCGGAGCGGCCAGCGGGCGACGTGGACCAAGCGCACGCACGCCTGGAGGCGTGGCTCGCCCTCGACCCCTTCGAGCAGCACGCGCACCAGTCACTCCTCGCGCTGTTGCTCAGCGCCGGGCGGCGGCGGGAGGCCGAGGAGCACCTGAGCCGCGCGTTGCGTGCGTTTGAGCGGCAGGGGCTCGACGCTTCGCAGCTCCGAGCCTTGCGGCTCGCGGCGCCGCGCGCGCCTGCGCCGCCGGCCAGCGTACAGGTCGTGGGCTCCGCGCCGTCCGCAGCCAGCGAACGGCGTAGGCAGGGCCGCGTTTCCGTCGCCGTCATGCCGTTCAGCGAGGTGAGTCCCGCGGAGGCCGGCACGAACCCGCTCGGGCCCGGACTGTCCGATGACGTCATCACCCGCCTCGCCAAGCTGCGCGCCCTGTTCGTGATCGCGCGCGGCACGACCTATGTGCTCGGCGAGCGCGGCATCGATCCGCGCGAGGCCGGGCGCATGCTCGCCGTCGAATACGTGGTGAGCGGCCGCGTGCGGCGCCAGGGGCAACGTGTGCTCGTGAACGTGGAGCTGGCCGAAACGGCCGACGCTCGCATCATCTGGACCGACGAGCTCAGCTGCGCTGGTGAGGCGGCGTTCTCGGCGCTGGACGCGATCGTCGATCGCGTCGTCGTCGCCATTGCAAAGGAAATCGAAGCCGCCGAATGCCAACGAGCACTCGCCAAACCGCCGAGCTCGCTCGACGCCTGGGAGGCGTACCACCGGGGCCTCTGGCACATGTACAAGTTCCGACCGCTCGACAACCTCGAGGCGGAGGGACTGTTTCGCTCGGCAATCCGCTTGGACCCGGGCTTCGCGCGGGCTCATGCGGGCCTCTCGTTCACGCATTTTCAAAACGTGTTCTTGGACCTGACGAGCGATCGAGCGCAGCAACTGGACCTGGCTCATGCCAGCGCCCTCCAGAGCCTCGCTGCAGACGATCGCGATCCCGCGGCCCACTGGGCGCTGGGGCGCGCGCTCTGGCTGCGCGGGGCGCAGGAGGCCTCGATCGGGGAGCTCGAACGCAGCATCGAGCTCAGCCCGAACTTCGCGCTCGGGCACTACACGCTGGGTTTCGTCCATGCGCAATCGGGCGATCCTGTGACAGCGATCCGCGCCGCGGACACCTCGCGCGCGCTCAGTCCCTTCGACCCGCTCCAATTCGGCATGCTCGGCAGCCTGGCATTGGCGCACCTGCGACTCGGCGAACACGACGCGGCGGCCGACTGGGGGCTCGCGGCGATCGCGCGCCCCAATGCCCACGTGCACATCCTGGCCATCGCGGCCTGTGCGCTCGCGAGCGCGGGACGGAAAGACGAAGCCCGAGAGCTCGTGGCCCGCATGCGAAGCCAGGTCTCGGGCTACGATGTCGAGCGCTTCCTGCGTGCTTTCCGCTTCGACAGCGACGCCGAGCAATTGCTGCGGGACAGCGCTCGGGCCATCCAGTTCTGAATGGCCCCGCCAGAACCGCGCGGGGCCGGCTTCCTGATACGAGTAGGTCCAGCGAGAACACCGCTGCTCGGCGGCGGCAGTACCCCATGCACCCGGGTTCCAGCTCCAATCCCTTCCGGTCCAGGTCCAGGTAGCTGCAAGCCAGTTCGCGCGCGGAACCCCGTGGGTGCTGAAGACGCCACTCTCGGCAGGCGAAGCTCAACCCATCGGGCAACGCTGAGCCTTTGCATTTGATTGGCTTAGCAACTAGATTGCTCCGAGCGCGAGCTCTGCTTCCGCCCACTCGCCAGGAGCTCGTACGCAAGGATATTTTGCCGGAGAGCCTCGACATGGAACGACTCGCCGCTTCCTCATCAACGGAGCCGCTCTGGTGCTGCTGCTGGGGATCCTGGGGTTCAATCTGGGCGGGATCTGGGCGATGTTCGCGACGATCGTGGGGATGGTCGCGATCGGCTTTGTCGCCGTCTGGAGCGTGTTGAGTAACGCGTTATGCACGCTCATCATTCTCGCCTATCGGCTGTTCGAGGTAGGAGACGAGCTCGAATTTCCAGGTGAGCAGATCAATGGCAAGGTCGTGGATTTGAATTTCATCTACACGACGCTGCTCGCGCTGGACGGTGGCCTGCTGCAGGTACCCAATAATTTGTTTTTGCAGAAGGTCGTCCGCCGCGGTCCGGGCAAGGCCGCAGTATCGTTAGCTGAGCAGCTCGTCGCGGATCGGCCGGCGCAAGTCTAGCCGCTGGCCACTGCGGAGCCGCCGCGGATCGAGAGCAGCCGCTGGGGAGTGCAGCCAGCAGAGGAGCCGACACGCCGATGCGCAACTCCGGGATGCGAGCGATGTTCGTCGGCTCGCCCTGCGGCCGTCTCTGCCATCGCGTCGAGACGCGCGGAAGGTTCGGCGGACCCTGAGTGGCGGATCGTCGACGGCGTCGCCGGCGCGGCTGGCGACGCCAGCCCGCTCGCTGCGGTCGCGGCTGCGATCGAAGCGGCGTGTGCGCACCTCGAAGACCGCCGCGACATCGACTTCGCGCGCGCGCGCCATGCGCTGATCGTGAGGCACCCCGAGCTCCAGGAGCGGGAGCTGATCAAGCTGGCCGCGCTGGCTGCCGCGATCACGCGCGCCCTGCGCGCCCGTGGCGTCGCCGGAGCCCGCGGCCACGCTCGCAGCCGAAATTGGCATGGCGATCTTCAAAGTCGCCTTCGAGCGCTAAATCGCGGAGCACAAACCGCAAAGCCTGACCGCACACGTCCGGCCGACGCTGGCCACGCTGCGCGCCATCCTCGGGGAGGGCGAACGCGGGGCAATGAGCGAACCGCAGAGCTCGGCAGCCACCCCGCGGAAGCCGGGGCGACCCAGGAAAAGCAGGGCCTAGCTCATTGCGGCAAGAGCCTCAGCGGCGCCGCTCGCGCGGCGACCGAGCTCGCGCAGGGCCGGCAGGCTGGGTGCAAAGAAGTAGCCGCCGCCCGTGGGAACCACGAACGGAGCGAGCGACACGGGTACTCCATCGAGATTGACGGGACGCGGCGCGTTGGGGTCCGTGCGCGGCAGCGCGCCGATCAGCGCGTCGACGCCGCTGCCAGGCTCGGGAAAGTCAGGGTTGTTCACGCACTGGCGAATGATGAACTCGTACTGCCGGTCGATGGAGCTCTGATAACACATGAAGTGCAGTCCGCGTTCCACGCCGGAGGCCAGCGATCGCTGCTGCACCATCTCCGCCGGCGTCATGGCCTCCGAGGGGCCGAAGGCCACCCCTCTGCGATAGATCACCGGAAAGCGTTCCAGATCGTAAATTTCCCGCAGCTGTCGGCGAGCGAGGCGTGGATTGCACTTGCGGACGTGTGCGCGGCAACGGGGCATGCCCCGTTCGAATAGTCGAACGCTTCCTTGTCTCCGGTTGTCGCGAGCTCCCTGGCGGAGAGGGCCAGCGCAGAGCCATCCTTGCGTCGACCGATCACGCGCTCGGCGGCCCGCTCCGGCTGCACCTTGCCGCGGCGAGTGCGCGACGCTGCGTAGCGATCCATCGCGGCACGAAACGCCTCAACGTCTTGGACCAGGCGCCGGTACACGAGAAACGAGCCGCCCGTTGCCCAGCTGGGCCCATCTTCGGGCGCGAGCAGCAAGGTATCGACGGGGTGCACCGATGTTGCGCCGCTCGGTATCACGCCGGGATGAGGCTCACCGGAGGCAGGCCTTGCACCCACTCCCGGCTTGGACTGCCCGTCCAAGAAGCCAAAGTCTTCTCGCGAGTCGCGGTTCCAGCTGCCCTCTTCGGCAAAGATTGATTGCAGGCCGGCGCGGTACAGCAGCTCGGCTCCGAGGCTCTCGAGTGACTCCACTGGCCCGGCCCCCGCCAGGATCAGGACGCCGTCGGGCCGGTGCTCTTCGTAGGCGCCGCCGACTTTCCAGAGCTCGGAGCGACCGTAACCGGTCACGGGGTCCCCGAGCGCGATGGAACGGCCGATGCAATCGGCACGAAACGTGTTCAGCGCAGCTCCTGGAGTCGCACCGAGCTGGTCCAAGTCCGGTGCTTCGATCTCGCTCACGGTGTTCGAGCGCGCCGTGCAAGGGGTGTCCACTCTTGGTAAGGCGCCGCTCACCCCCCGCCGCGGTGGTCTCCGTCAATGGTCCCGACGCGATCGGCGACGGACTCTGGAACCTGGGCAACGCACATCTCGGCAAGCGCTCCACGCTCGAAACGTTCGTGCCGTGGGCGGAGGCGCGCGAGGTGCGCTTCGTACCAAACACGACGGCAGCGCGCCTCCAGCTCGAAGGGCGCCGCGCCAAGGGCGTCGTCCTCCGTTCGCTCGGAGGTGGCTTGTCGATGGTGCGGGTGCGCAAGGCGGTCATTGTTTCGGGCGGCGTGATCGCCAGCAGCCACTTCTTGATGCGCAGCGGGTTGGGGCGCCCCGTTGGTCTGAACATGAGCTGCAATTTCGCGCTACCGGCGGCGTTTGAATTCGATGAGGAGCTGCTCGCGTTCTACGGCGAGCAGATCACACCGGGCGCGACCGAAGCCGGCAACCGGGCGATCTTCGAGACCTACTTCAACCCTCCTGGAGCGCTGGCCCTGACCATTCCCTTCTTCTTCGACACGCACCGGGAAATCCTCGGCGGCTATGCCCGGATGGTCAACTTCGGAGCGTTGGTCGGGGCCGAACCCAATGGCATCATCGACCTGCGACTGATCGCGCCGGATACGCTCGTGATCGCTGGCGCGTCCGATCCCTCGACCCCGCCGGAGCGCGCGCAGGAAATCCTCGGCGCGATCCGATCCATGGTTCGCGAGCCTTCCAGCGTGCTGCTCGAGGCAGCGCACCTGTCGAACGCTGAACAGCCGGAGCACTTCTCGGCGGCAGTGCTGGACTTCCTGGAGCGCCCTGCGCGCAGCACGACGGATTCAGCGAGCGCTCGGCGTGCTAGGCGTGAGGGTCACGTGCGCGTGGAGCAGGTCGAGGCCATTCTCGTCGATCTGCCCACGATCCGCCGGCACGAGCTGGCGATGACGACTCTGCGGAGTCAGACGGTGGTCCTGGTGCGCGTGCGGGCATCGGATGGGATCGTGGGCGTCGGCGAAGGCACCACGATCGGCGGCCTCAGCTACGGCGAGGAGAGCCCGGAGGGCATCAGGCTGGCGGTGGACACGTATCTCGCGCCGGCGCTCAGCGGGGCCGACCCGACGGACGTGGCGCGAGCGATGGATCGCCTCGCCCTCGTTGCCAAGGGCAACCACTTTGCGAAGTGCGCGATCGAGACCGCCCTGCTCGATGCCGCCGGTCGTCGCGCGGGCCTGCCGCTGGCCGAGCTCCTGGGGGGGCGCAGGCACGAGCAGCTCGAGGTGGCATGGACGCTCGCCAGCGGCGACACGCAGAGGGACATCGCGGAGGCCGAGGACCTGCTGGAGCGCCGGCGTCACCGGATCTTCAAGCTGAAGATCGGAGCGCGCTCCGTGGCGGAGGACGTGCGCCACGTGGCAGCTCTCAAACGGGCGCTCGGCGAGCGCGCCAGCGTGCGTGTGGACGTCAACCAGGCCTGGGATGAGTCGGCGGCGATGCGGGGGATTGCAGCGCTCGAGGCCGCCGGGGTGGACCTGGTCGAGCAGCCTGTCGCGCGCTCCAACCTGCGCGCGATGCAGCGCATCGCCAGCCGCTTCATCGTACCCATCCTGGCGGATGAATCGCTGCACGGCCCCGAGAGCGCCTTCGAGCTCGCGGTGCAGGCTGCCGCGGACGCCTTTGCGGTGAAGATCTCCCCCTCGGGCGGCATCCGCGCGGCCGCTCGCGTGGCGGCCATCGCGGAGGCGGCCGGCATCGGCCTCTACGGAGGAACGATGCTGGAGAGTGGGCTGGGAACCGCCGCCGCCGCTCACCTGTGCGCGACGTTCCGCAGGCTCGAGTGGGGTACGGAGCTGTTCGGGCCGCTGCTGCTCAGCGAAGAAATCCTGCGCGAGCCGCTCTCGTACCGGGACTTCTCGCTGATCGTGCCGACTGGGCCGGGCCTCGGGGTGGAGCTGGACGATGAGCGGGTCGAGGCATTCCGGCGCGATCGCCGCAGCAACCGTGCCTATGGCACTCCGACCTCGGGAGGCGAGTGATGCTCTTTCATGTGGAAATGGACGTCCGACTTCCGCCGACCATGCCGGCGCAGGTCGCCGACCAGTTGAAGTCGACCGAGCGCGATCGGGCCCGGGAGCTGCAGCGCGCGGGAAAGTGGCGCCATCTTTGGCGCGTCGTCGGGAAGTACGCGAACGTCAGTATCTTTGAGGTGTCCGACGCGGCGGAGTTGCACGAGCTGCTCTCTACACTGCCACTGTTCCCGTACATGACCATCACGGTGACGGCTCTTTGCCGCCATCCGTCCTCGATTCACGCGGACGAGCGATAGGAAACGACCAGAGGTGACGCCATGGGTGAGAGCATCGCACGCAGCCAGGAAATCGAAGCATTTCTGGACCGCATCAGCGGCCTGAAGAGCCCGAAGGGAAATCCGAGGACCAAGCAGATCGTCCGGCGCATTGTCTCGGATCTGTTCCGGACGATCGAGGACTTCGACGTGAGCCCCGCCGAGTTTTGGGCCGCTGTGAGCCACCTGACCTCGGCCGGGAGGGAACGCGAGGTCGCGCTCCTGTCTCCCGGCCTTGGCTTCGACCATTTCCTCGATCTGCGAATGGACGCGGCAGATCGAGCTGCCGGAGTGAAGCCCGGCACGCCTCGCACCATCGAGGGGCCGCTCTATGTCGAGGGCGCGCCGCTCGTGAAGGGGGAGGCACGCCTCGACGACGGCACGCAGGATGGCGAGATCCTGTTCATGTCCGGTCGCGTGCTCGACGTCGATGGCAAGGCCGTGCCGCGGGCCATCGTCGAAGTGTGGCACGCCGACACGAGGGGGAACTACTCACACTTCGATCCCACGCAGAGCGCCTTCAACCTGAGGCGCAGCATCGAGGCCGACGCGGAGGGACGGTACCGGTTCCGGAGCATCATGCCGTCCGGATACGGGTGCCCTCCAGGCGGGCCGACGGAGCGTCTGCTCACCCAGCTCGGCCGCCACGGCAAGCGCCCTGCGCACATTCACTTCTTCGTCTCGGCGCCGGGCTACCGGCACCTGACCACCCAGATCAACATCGCCGGCGACCCGCTCTTGCACGACGACTTCGCCTTCGCGACGCGAGATGGGTTGATACCCGAGGTGAGGGCGCAGCGCGAGCCCGGCGCTCTCGCGGCGCGCGGCATCGACGGTCCGTTCGCCGAGATCACGTTCGATTTCGTGCTCGAGAAGCCGACGCCGGGTTCTCCCGCCACGCTCGTGCCCCGAGAGCGCGCCCGTGCGCAGCAGCCAGCAGCTCGTCCTGCTCGGTGAGCACGCCATGAAGGATGTGGTCATCGTCAGTGCGGTGCGCACGCCGATCGGCAAGCTGGGCGGGGCGCTCTCCAGCGTTCGGCCGGATGATCTGGCGGCGCTCGTCCTCGCCGAGGCCGTCGAGCGCGCGCACGTCGACCCCGGCGAGGTGGAAGAGGTCTATTTCGGCTGCGCCAATCAGGCGGGCGAGGACAACCGCGACGTGGCGCGCATGGCCGCGCTGCTCGCGAAGCTCCCCGAGCACGTGGGTGGCGTGACGCTCAACCGGCTCTGCGCGAGCGGCCTCACCGCCGTCAATCAGGCGGCGCGCGCGATCCGCTGCGGCGAGGGCGACGTCTATGTCGCCGGCGGCGTCGAGAGCATGACGCGCGCGCCGTATTCGATGCCGAAGAACCCGCGGGCTTTCGGTCCGCCCGGCAACGTCACCGCGTGGGACACGACGCTCGGCTGGCGCTATCCGAACCCGCGAATGCAGGCGCTCTTTCCGCTCGAGGCCATGGGCGAGACGGCCGAGAACATCGCCCAGCGCGCGCGCGACGGGACCATCGAGGGCGGCCCGATCCCGCGCGAGGAGCAGGACCGGTTCGCGCTCCAGAGCCACGCGCGCGCCGTTCGCGCGATCCAGGCAGGTCACTTTCAGCGAGAGATCGTGGCCGTACCCGTTCCGCAGAAGCGGGGCGAGCCGCTCCTGGTCGACACGGACGAGCACCCGCGCTATCGCAAAAGCGGCAGCGGCTACGAGCTCGACACGAGCCTCGAGCAGCTCGCGAAACTTCGTGCGGTGTTCCGCGAAGGCGGCACGGTGACCGCGGGCAACTCCAGCGGGATGAACGACGGCGCGAGCGCGCTCGTCCTCATGTCTGCGGAGCGCGCCGCCGAGCTGGGCGTGAAGCCTCTGGCGCGCTGGGTCGCCTCCGGCGCCACGGGCGTCGATCCGCGCGTGATGGGTCTCGGACCGATCGGCGCCGCTCGCAAAGCGCTCGGCCGTGCGGGTCTGAAGACCGATGACCTTGCTCTGGTCGAGCTGAACGAGGCCTTTGCCGTCCAGGCGATCGCGGTGCTGCGCGCGCTCGGTCTCGGTGAAGACATCACCAATGTCAACGGCGGCGCCATCGCGCTGGGGCACCCGCTGGGCTGCTCGGGTGCCCGCATTCTCACCACGCTGATCCATGAGATGCATCGCCGTGCCAAGGAAGGGCAGCCCATGAAGTACGGCCTCGCGATGCTGTGCGTCGGCGTCGGCCAAGGGGACGCTGCCATCGTGGAGGTCATGCGATGAAACAGGTGCCGCAGATCTCTCCTGCCGAGGCCGCGCGACTCGTCAAGGACGGCGACGTCCTGATGGCGGGCGGATTCGGCATGACCGGCAACCCCGTTCACCTGCTGCACGCCTTGGCGGAGACCGGGATCAAGGGGCTGACGTACATCGGCAACAACGTTGGCGAGCCCGGACTCGGCGGCGGGCGTCTGCTCCGCGCGGGCCAGCTGCGAAAGGCGATCGGCTCGTTCTTCACCAGCAACCGAGAGGCGGTGGCCGCTGCTCAGTCCAAGCAGGTCGAGATCGAGCTTCTGCCGCAAGGCACCCTCGCGGAGGCCATTCGCGCGGGCGGCGCAGGCATCGGCGGGTTCTTCACGCCGACCGCGTACGGGACGGTGCTCTCGGAAAAGCGCGAGGTCCGGGAGCTCGAGGGAAGACCACACGTATTCGTGAAGGCTCTGCGCGCGAACGTAGCGTTCGTGCGCGCATGGCGAGCGGACACCGCGGGCAACCTCATGTACCGGATGACGGAGCAGAACTTCAACCGAGCCATGGCGACCGCGGCTGACCTGGTCGTGGCCGAGGTGGAGGAGATCGTTCCCGTCGGTGAGCTGGAGCCCGGCCAGATCGATACGCCCGGCATCTACATCGATTATCTGGTCCAGGCGCACACCACGCTCGAGGAGCTGGGAACCTCCGCGTCGGTCGATGCGGCAGGACAGAAAGCGAACGAGGCACGTTTGAACATGGCGCGCCGCGCCCTCGCCGAGCTGCGCCCAGGGGATGTCGTGAATCTGGGCATTGGCATCCCGACGCTCGTCGCCGACCTGATCGAGCCGGGCTCCGGCATCGTCCTTCACACGGAGAACGGCATGCTCGGCGTGGGCCCGGCGCCGGGCGAAGGCGGCGCGCTGGAGTACCCGGTGAACGCGGGCAAGATCCCGGTCACCGCCGTCCCCGGGACGAGCTACTTCGACAGCGCTGATTCGTTCGCCATGATCCGTGGACGGCACATCGACGTCGCGGTGATGGGCGGCCTTCAGGTCGACGCGAACGGCAACCTGGCGAACTGGGCGGTGCCCGGCAAGCCCCTGCTCGGCGTCGGCGGCGCAATGGACCTCGCCTCCGGGGCCCAGCGGCTCGTCATCACGATGATCCATGCGACCCCTTCTGGAGAGTCCAAGCTCGTACCGGAGTGCACGCTGCCACTCACCGCTCGAGGAGTCGTGGAGACGCTCATCACGGACCTTGGCGTCTTCAAATTCCGCTCAGGTCAGCTCACGCTGGTGGAGATCATGCCGGGCGCGTCCCTCGAGCAGGTCCGAGCCAGGACGACAGCGCCGTTTGTCGAGGCGCTCGAGCGCGGTTGAGCACCGCGTGGAAGGAGGCGTGGCCACGGGCGTGGGATCGGTTCTACGGGATCGAGCGCCCGCTCGGACCGGCTGCGTTGGCTGGCTCCCGGGAAGGGCGTCAGGGAGCGAGCCCTGACCGAGCCAAGGCGTAGAGCTCCGACCGGAACGCTTCGAATTGGTCGTTGTCAGCTCTCCTGCGAGCGCGGTCGTCGGAGTGCAAGACGAGGTCGTTGAGCGACCCTGCACCACCGTAGAGGCGCAGGATATCACCACGCACGTCTTCGTCCGCTTGCCGCGCACCGATGTCGCTCAGAGCATCCGCCCAGTCGTGCCTGCCATGGGCTCTGAGGAGGTCGCACATGCCCCCGAGCACCTGGAGCAGTCTGGCGGTATCGTGCGAACTCAGCGGTGTCATCTGAAGGGTGCCGATCTTAGCACCTGCCGAGTTACTGCAGGTACCTGCCGAGGCCGGCGCCCCCCGGCGAGCGCGCCTCGGCGAGCACCTCGTGCTCCCGCGCGCTCCGCCCGATGGCGGTATCCGGCACGTGCCCGGTGATGCCGCTCATGGGGCTCATCCTAGCGCGCCTGTGGGAGCGTGTGTCCCGAGCCCTGCCGAACGGAGGCGCAATTGTCCTCGCGCAGCGCGAGCAGCGTGACTTCGCCGGCCGTGCACGCCTGACTGCTCGCTGGTGGAGAACCCGTGCTGCGCGTTCAAGACGGCGTGCGGCTCAGCCATTCCCGGCCGCCTCCGTCGCGAGCTGACCGCGCGTTGCGTCTTGGATCGAGCGGGCTCGGCGCAGCTCGGCAATGCTCGTCACCAGGATATGCCCACTGGATCAACATTCCCGTGGGTCTCAGCGCGCCCGGCGGTCGCATTTGGTGTTTGCTCGCCTCACCCAACTTTTACAAAAGTTGGTAGCCGTCACCGTTCCTGTCGAATTGCGTCAGTGAGAGGTCGGCACAACACGCTCGTGACAGTGTTTGAAGGGCTGTTCGGATTGCCAAGCGCCAGGATCTTCTCTACATCCAACGGCACGCGCTCCGCTGGCCTGCCCGCGCGGGCGACGCCGCCAGGCGGGCCAGGGCGAAATCCGATGCGCAGATTGATTCTCGTTGCGACCGTGGCGGTGGCCTCGTTCTTGGTCGGTCCGGCGCTGGCGCGCCCAACGAATCTCCTCCGGACGTTTCTCGACGACAACTGCGTGACCTGCCACGACAAGGCCTCGCGCAGCGGAAACTTGGACCTCCAGTCTCTGCGGCTCGACCCGGGCAACGAGGACAACCTCAGATCGGGCAGCGCGTCGAGCCCGCGCTGGAGCAGCTCGACAGCTTCATCGATAGCCTGCTGCGCAACGGCGATCCGGTCGGCTTCGTGCTGCACGGCCACGGCACCGGCGCGCTCAAGAGCGCGGTGCGCGAGCACCTGGCCCAGCACCGCTGCGTCAGCCGCGCCGAACCCGCCGAGCGCGACGACGGCGGGGACGCGTTTACGGTGCTGTGGCTGAGCTGAGCCGCGACCTTCACCAGGCCGGCGGTCGCGCGTAGCGGCCCGGGAACGGATCGGCGCTGTCGCGCAGCGAGGTGTCATCCTCCCAGGGGCGCATGGGCGGACGCGGATAGTAGACCACCGGCGCGGGGCGCTCGCCGAACACCGCCAGGCCAATCACGCCGACGTTGTGGGCCTTGCCCTTGCCTGCCGCGTAGGAGTGCGCCACGTCGCCCAGGCGGAACGCCGCCACCTCGGACTCGCTGCGGCGAAAGCCGTCGATCTGCACGCTCGAATAGGCGCTCACCAGGTAGCCGCGCTTGTCGGGGCTGGCGTCTTCACCATCCAGCACGTCCAGGCCATCCACGCTGGCCACGACCTCGTAGCGCTGGCCGCTGCGGTTCTCGACCGTGAGCGTGTAGCGCTCGCCCGGCGAGCCCATGCTCACCACGCGGCCGCTCTCACACAGCGCCGAAAAGGGGCGGCCGTTCGAGTCGAGCATGCGCACCCGCAGCGTGCCGCCCAGCAGCGAGGCCTCGGCCTGACACCAGCGCCCGCCGGGCGAGAGGCGGCGCGCACCGCTGCGATTGTTGTAATAGAGCTGCGCGGTCGCGCTGGGGTAGCTCGGGTCGTCGCGCTCGAAGCTGACCTCGTGGGCGGGGCTGTAGCGCGTCTCACCCCAGTGCGTGGCCAGGCCCGGGCGCTCGCGCCGCGGCGGCGGGGCGAGCGGCGCACCCGAGCCCCGAGCGGCCGCGCTCGGCTCGGCTGACTCGGGAGCGTAGCGATCGTCGGCAGCGGAGCGTCGCTTGCTGGCGCTGCCTTCGGCGGCTGGGGGCGGCGCCGCGGGTCTGGAGGGCTCGGGCGCGGGGTACGAGCGCACCTCGTCCTCACCGGGCGGCGGCTGCGCGAAGCGCCCGCCGAGAGCGGGCTCCTGCGGCTGCGCCGGGGGCGCGTCGAACTCGCCGTCAGGGTGGCGCGGCGGCGGCTCCAGCCGGGGATCGCAGGCGCCCAGACCGAGGGCGAGCAGGAGGACCGACAGAGCGGCGAAGGCGTTGCGCATGATCAGGGTGTCTCCGGGCGCCAGCAGCTTGCTGCAGCGAACCAGCTGGACCGAAACGGACCAGTCTGTCGGGCGCTGCGAGGGGAACGCGCCCGCCGGGCGGGGCCTTACACGGCGGCGCGCCGCCAACACGTCGCAGGACCGTCCCGGATCACATATGACACTTGTACCATATGACCTTTGAGCTATATGAAGAGGCATGTCCCTGCGCCAAGCCATCCTCGGCTTTCTCGAGCTCGAGCCCACCACGGGCTACACGCTCGGACAGCGCTTCTCCGGTTCGGTAGGCTCCTTCTGGACCGCCACGCAGAGCCAGATCTATCGCGAGCTGCACCAGCTGGAGCGCGACGGGCTGGCGCAGGTGGAGGTGGTGCCCCAGGCGGGCAAGCCCCCGCGCAAGGTCTACTCCCTGACCGAGCCGGGGCGCGCCGAGCTGGCGCGCTTGCTCGAGGCAGCCAGCGAACCGCTGGTGCTGCGCGACCCGTTCCTGCTCGGCTTCGTGTTCTCGGCGGACGTGCCGCCGGAGCGGCTGGACGCGCTGCTGGAGCAGCACGGCGCCGAGCTCGCGGCGCGGCAGCAGGAGTACCGCGCCCGGCTCGGCTCGCCGCAGATCTTCTCGCTGGCCCGCTCCGAGCGCGAGGCGGCGCTCTGGCGGCTCTCGCTGGAGAACGGCCTCGGCTGGTGCGAGGCGCAGCTCGCCTGGGTGGCGCGGGCGCGCAGCGAGCTCGCGGCGCTGCCCAACACACGGCGCAAGGCGGCCACGGAAAAACGCAAGCCAACCAAGCACAGGAATTGAGACACATGGAACTGAAGCAACGAGTCATCATGGTCACGGGCGGCTCGCGCGGGATCGGCGCAGAGGCAGCGCGCCAGCTGGCGGCAGCCGGAGCGCAGGTGGTGCTGGCGGCGCGCGACCGGGCGCTGCTGGAGCAGAACGCAGCTGCGCTGCGCGCGCAGGGCGGCAGCGCGTGGGCGCTGGAGCTGGACGTCACCAGTGAAGCGTCGGTGCAGACTGCAGTGCAGGCCACGCTCGATCGCTTTGGGCACATCGACGTGCTGATCAACAACGCTGGCAATGGCGGCACGCTCGGCCTGCTGCTCGATCAGGCGCCCGATCACACGCGCCGGATGTTCGAGGTGCACGTGCTGGGCGCGGAGCGCATGACGCGCGCCGTTCTGCCCGGCATGCTGGCGCGCCGCCAGGGGCGGATCGTGATGGTGGCGTCGGCGGTCGGCTACGTGCCCATGCCGGGGGCCGCCGCCTACTCTGCCGCCAAGGCCGCGGTGCTGGCGCTGGCCGAAGCCCTGCGCGGAGAGCTGAGGGGCAGCGGCGTGGAGCTGCACTCCTTCTCGCCGCCGCACACGCAGACCGAAGCCGGAAAGGCCTGGCCGCTGCAGCTGCCCCACAAATTCTCGCCCGAGGAGGCCGCCCGCGCGCTGCTCCGGACGCTGCGCGCGGATCGGCAGGAGGTGCTGGCAGGCCACACGCCGCTGCTCTGGCTGCGCCGGCTCTCCCCGCGCTGGGCCTCGAGTATGATGCGCGGGATGGGGCTGGACGCGCTGCGCCGGCTGGAGCCGGCGCAGCTCGGCCCGGGCTGAGCGGCGCTCAGCGCACGCGGACCCACTGGTATACGTCGCCCGTGACCTCGAAGCGCGCCACGGCCCGCTCGTCCACGATCTCGTAGACCTTGGTCCTGGCCCAGTCGTCGAAGGGCAGGAAGATGAAGGTGCGGCCGTCCAGCACCGCGAACTGCGCGCCATCGGCAATGTCGACGTCGATGCCCTCCACGGGCGCCGCCGTCGACGCCTCCAGATCGAACAACCAGAAGCGCCAGTGCGGGCCGCTCTTGCCGATCGCTTCCGCGACCTCGGCGTCGTATGCGGTCGTGAAGTCCACTGGTAATAGAAGTTGGCGTTATCATCGAGCGGGTACTGGGCAAAGCTCACGGTCCTGCCCGGCTGCCAGTCGAGCTCATCGCTGATCTCGAACTCGCTGATGATCGGGCTCAGCCCATCGGAGACCAGCAGCCGTCCGCCCACCGCGGCCAGGTTGGCCACGCCCGGGAACTCGCGCGCGCTGCGCAGATCGACCCCGTCCAGATCGAGCGTATGGCTGAGCTCCACGTCCACGGTGCGGCCGTCCGAGTCCTCGTCGTAGACCTGCGTCATCAGCGCATACACGGGCTGCTCCGGTGCTTCACCGGGCTGTCCGGTCACGTCTGTGCCCAATCCAGCTGTTTCATCCATGGAACATCCGGCGCAGGCCAGTACGAGCGCTGCCGGCACGGCGCGGCACGGAGCGCGAGCTCACCAGGGTCGCACGCCCCGAGACCGAGCGCGAGTGGCTCGACTTCGCGCGCGGCAAGACCATCCGCCAGCTCGATCAAGCCCTCGCCGGCAGGCAACCGGGCGACACCCCCGACTCCCCGCCGGACCCCCTTCGCCAGAAGCATGCCCTCCGCTTCGAAGTCCCCGCCGAGACCTTCGCCCTCTTCCGCGACGCCATGGCAGAGCTGCGCCGCCGCGCCGGCAGCTACCTCGAGGACGACGCCGTCCTGCTCGAGATGGCCCGCCAGGTGCTGGGCGGCCCGGGCGACGAAGGCAGGTCCAGCTACCAGGCGCGATCGCCCTCTGCCCCTCGTGCCACGCCGCCCACCAACCGTCAGCGGGAGGGCTCGTGCCGCTCGACCCTGACGTCACCAGGATGGCCCACTGCGACGCCCAGCACATCGGCCCCGTCGCGCCCATCCGCTGCGACGACGACGCCCCCGTCGCGCCAACCGACCACGGCCAGCACGCCGACGACGCGCCAACCGCCCACTCGAGCGCGCCAGCCAGCGACGCCCAGCACGCCGTTCCTGCCGACCCGGCGCACTGCGAAGCGCCGCCCATCGACCCGACCGCGCCAGCCAACGACTGCGCTCCCGGCGTTCGCCGCGCCCACGTGAGCGCGCCAGCCACGATGCGCGCCCGCGTGGTCGTACCCTCCAGGAGGGACGCCCCGCTGGACGCGCCCTTCCGGACGCGCGCCTCGCAGAGCATTCCGCCTGCGCTCCGCCGCGCCGTCGTCGCGCGCGACCAGCGCCGCTGCCAGGTCCCCGGCTGCACCAACTCGCTCTGGCTCGACGTGCACCACATCGAGCTCCGCTCCGAAGGCGGCCCCAACGCTGCCGACAACCTCCTCTGCCTCTGCTCCGCTCACCGCCGCGCGGTGCACCAGGGCCGCCCTGCTCCTCGAGCGGCTCCCCGACGGCAGCCTGCGCGCCCGCCACGCCGACGGCAGCGAGTACGGCAGCGCCGTCGAGCCCCACGCCCTCGACCTGCGCGCGAAAGTCTTCTCGGCGCTGCGCAACATGGGCTTCCGCGAGGGAGAAGTGGGCACGGCCATGGAGCAGGCGCGGAGCGACGGCGACTTCGCGCAGGTGTTGAAGGAGGCGCTGGCCCGGTTGCGCCCGGCGCGGCGCTGAAGGGCTTCGGTGCCGGTGCGGAAGGCTCAGATGATTTGACCGCGCTGAGCTCGGGCCGTCGATGCCCGGCCATCATCGTGGCCGCTGTGACGGCTGCGCGTGCGCCTTTAGCCTTGCTCGACGCGCGACCGGGCGGCGTCGACGTCGCGAGTGAGGATGATCAAGGTCGCGTCCAGCGACGACAGGCCGTGCGCCGCATCTTCCTCCACCAACGCTTCGAGCAACTCCGAAATGCGCGCCGGTTGCGGAAATGGGCGCAACGCACCCGACCGTCGACCATCGACAGGAGCAGGACGCGATTGCGCTGTGTCGGAATTTGTGGCGATCGGCCGCCGGTCAGGCGCGCTCGAGGCCGCGCTCGGAGAGCTGCGCCTGCTCCAGCAGCTGCTCGGCCAGGGCGCGCTGGAGCTCTTTCTTGCGCTGCATCCAGCTCACGAAGGCGGCCCGGTCCCAGCCGCCCGGGTCGTGCGGAGCGGAGGGCAGGCCGGCGGCGGCGCGCATGTGTTGCACCGCGCGCGCGGCGGCTTCGGCGATCGCACGGAAGTCCGCGGCGA
>DASTRX010000199.1:0-9145 GCA_035760985.1 Polyangiaceae bacterium | reverse complement strand
AGAAGCTGGCCGCCGTGCTGCGCCAGCCGCGCGCTTCGCGAGCGCCGCAGAGCCAGCCGCAACGCGAGGTGACGCTGGCCCCGCTGAAGCCTCGGTCCAGCCAGGGTCCGCGGCTCTCGGTGCCGCCGCGGCTCGAGGGCCCCCCATCCAGCGCGCCCGGCTCGCGGCAGAGCGCGCCCGCACCCGAGGAGCTGGCGCCCGTGCCCTCGCGGCAGCTGGGCAGCCCGGGAGCGGAGCACTCCGTCGTCAGCCCCGAGCTCGAGACCCTGCTCGCGGAGGCAGAGCGGCGCGTGCAAGCGCAGATCTCGATGCAGGGTGGCGCGGTCGGTTCATCACCTCCCGAAGCCGCCACGGCCCATCTCTCCGACGATGTGTGGGACGCGCTCGGCGAGGCCCTGGACGATGACGCCGACAACCCCGTGGGGGACGTGCTCTCGGAGGCCATGCCCCCGCCCTCGCCCCTGGCGCTGGACGCTGCCGAGCCCAGCCTGCCGCCAGCGCCGGTCGCGGTGGGCGATTCGACGATTCCGCCCGGGCACTGGCCGGACGCGGTGAATGAAGACACGGGACCGTTTGCATCGATGCCAGACTCCGAGCCGACGAGCGGCTCGCTGCACCCGTTGACCGCGGCAGGCAAGAGCAACGCGCCGGCGACGCTGGCTCCGGGCGCCGCGCGGCGCGCGCTGCGCGACGAAGAGCTGCCGGCTGCGGAGGCTGCCGCCGGCGTCGCAGATGCGGTGTCGTCGATCGCGATCGAGGCGCCTGCCCGGTTCTCGGCGCCGCCGCCTTCGACCACGCCCCCTCCGCCTCGCCGGCGTACGGCGGAGCCGCGGCCCGCAACCGTGCCCGCGTTCGTGCCTCCCGCTTCCGAGCCGCCCAGCGAGCGCGGGACGACCGGCGGGCTGCGCGGTGAACCGCTCTCCGGCTGGACCGAGGAGCGTGTCCCGCCCGCGCCGGAGGCGCGCGTCACCGAAGCGCGCATCGAGCGCGCTGCCGAGCCGCGCGTCAGCGAGGCGCGCGGCGAGCGAGGTCCTCCCGACGAACGGGGCAGCCCGGCGCGGGCCGAACGCCCCCCGGAGCGGCCGCCGGAATCCGCGC
Organism: Polyangiaceae bacterium; assembly: GCA_035760985.1. GTDB lineage: Bacteria > Myxococcota_A > Polyangia > Polyangiales > Polyangiaceae > SZUA-265. The sequence goes on along the minus strand of DASTRX010000199.1, from coordinate 8,047 downwards.
CCGCGCCGCGGCTCGAGCTGCCCAACGCCCTGGTGCGCGGCGGCGCTCCGCTCGTGATCGGGCGCGCCGTGCGGCAGCGGTTCAGCGGGTGTCTGGCGTTCGAGGTCGACCAGGGGCTGCGCCGCGTGGTGTTCAAGGAGGGAGACGTGGTGATCGCCGCCTCCGCGGTGCACGGGGAGTCGCTGGTGGCGTATCTCTCCCAGCGCGGAGATCTGGCTCCCGAGACGGCGGCGCAGATCGAGCATCGCATCCCCGCCTTCGGGCGGCACGCCGGCGCGGCATTGATCGCGCGCGGGCTGCTGGAGCAGGGCGAGCTGTGGCCGGTGTTGCGCGGTCACGCGGAGTGGGTGCTGTCGCAAGTGTTCTCGATCGAGCGCGGCACGGTGCAGATCGAGCACCCGATCCCAGAGCGCCTCGCCGCCGAGCCCGCGGTGTTCGGCGGCGCAACCGGCGCCGAAGTGCTGGTCGAGGTCGTGGAGCGCGCGATTCCGCCCGCTCAGGCGCTGGAGCACCTGGGCAGCCTGTCGGCCACCTTCAAGCCCGGCAACGCCTTCAAGCTGCTCGGAGAGTGCGCGCTGCCCGCCGAGATCGCCCAGCTGGTCGCGCGCGCTCGCGAGATCTCGCTCGAGCAGCTGCTCGAGGAAGCGGACGAGCCGATCCTGCCCTGCGTGCTGTACGCGCTCGGGCTGCTCGAGGTGTTGCGCAAGGTGGAGCAGGAAGCCGCCCCGGCCACGCGCGCGCCCGGTCTGCGCGCCGCGCCCGAACGCGACCAGATCGATGATGACGCCCTGCGAGCCAGGGTGCAGGCCCGCCGCGCTCTGGTGGACGAGGGCGACTACTTCGCCTTGCTGGGCGTGCCGCGGCAGGCCACCGGCTACGATATCCGTCGCTCCTACGTCGAGCTGCGCCGCCAGTTCGATCCTGCCCAGGTGTTGCGCCAGAGCACGCTGGATCTGGCCGACGACGTCGACACGATCCTGGAGGTGCTGGACGAGGCCTACGAGATCCTGCGCGACCAGCAGCGCCGCGAGCGCTACCGGCGCGCGATCGAGTCGATGCCCTAGCGCTCGAGCGCCGGCCCCGCGGGCAAGCTGGCGAAGGAGCTGGCCTTGAGCAAGGTCTCCTCCCACTCCTGCTGCTGGACCGAGTCGTACACGATGCCGCCGCCGACCGACAGGTAGAGCTCGCTGCCGCGCTGGATCAGCGTACGGATCGCCACGCTGCTGTCGGCGCCCCCGTCGGGATCGAGGCGCCCGATCACGCCCGTGTACACGCCGCGCTCGGCGGGCTCCAGCTGATCGATGATCTCCAGCGCCCGGCGCTTCGGACAGCCGGAGATCGAGCCGCCCGGCAGCAGGCGCAGCAGCGCGGCGAAGGCCGCGAGCGCCGGCTCCAGCTCGCCGGCGATGTGACTCGCCGTGTGCCAGACCTTCGGCCCCGGTCGCGCGGCGCGGCTCTCCCGCACCACGACCGATCCCGGCACGCAGACGGCCGCCAGATCATTGCGCAGCAGGTCCGTGATCATGTGCAGCTCCGCGGCCTCTTTGGCGCTCGCCAGCAGCTGCTCCAGTTGGGCGCGGTCCTGCTCCGCATCGCCGCCTCGCGGGCGCGTGCCCTTGATCGGAAAGGTCTCGATGGCGCGCCCGCGGATGCGCACGAAGCGCTCGGGCGACGCGCTGTGGATCGCGTGACCAGCGCGCTCCAGGTACGCCAGGTGCTCGACGGGATTGTGCCGCGCGACGTGGGGAAACAGCGCGCGCGGCGGCAGCGACGAACGCCCTCGCAGCAAGTGCGTGAGGTTGACCTGGTAGATGTCCCCGGCGCGGATGTACTCGGCGACGCGCTGGAACGCCGCCGCGTACTCGGCGCGGGACCAGGTCGGTTCAAAGCGGACGCGCTCCGCGCCCCCCCGCTCGATCCAGCCCTCGCGTTCGCGCGCCCGCTCGCGCGCCCACGTGAGCTGCTCCAGGAAACGCTGATCCGCCGCGCGCACCAGCCAGCGCTCGGCGTCTCGCTCGAGCCAGCTGTCATAGGCGGCCCAGCAAAAGTCCGGCAGGCGAGCGCCCGGCTTGCGCCGCACCGGCACGCCGTGCAGCAGCTGCCCCAGCTCATAGGAGCAGTACCCGATGCACAGCCTGCCTCGCCCGAGCTGCTCGGCGATGAACTGCTCGAGCCGCTCCGCCGTCTGCGCGGGCTGCGCCCCATCGCCCTCCAGCAGCGCGCAAGGGTTCCAGGCCAGCGTGTCGCGGAAGCCGCCCTCGCCACGCCCTGCCAGCAAGCTCGGGCGCCCGCTCTCCGCGGGCAGGGCGCGGAGCAACCCCAGCAGGTCGCCCGCCGGCAGCTCCAGCTTCATGCCGTCCCGCCCGACGCCGGGCGCACCGCAGGCGACCGATCCCAGCACAGGAAGTTCTGCAGCAGCGTGCCGCCGTGTTCGGTGAGGAACGACTCCGGATGAAACTGCACGCCCCACGCCGGCGCGCGCTCGTGCGCGATGGCCATGATCTCGCCCGCCCGCGTCCAGGCCAGCACTTCGAAGCCCGGCGGGGCAGCGGGCACGATCAGCGAATGATAGCGCGCGGCGCGGAAGCCGGAGGGGATGCCGGCGAACAAGCCGCGCTGGTGGTGCTCGATCTCGGAGGTCTTGCCATGCACGGGCTGCGCGGCTCGCACCACCCCCACCCCGAAGGCCTGGGCGATACACTGATGACCCAGGCACACGCCGAGCAACGGCAATACCCCGACCAGCTCGCGCGCGGCGGAGAGCGAGACGCCCGCGTGATCCGGGCCGCGGGGACCCGCCGAGAGCACCACGTAGTCGGGGGCGCGGCGCCGGATCTCGCCCACGCTGATGCCATCGTTGGGCACGATCTCGACCCGGGGCCCCAGCACGGCCAGAGCGTGCGCCAGGTTGTGCGTGAACGAGTCGTAGTTGTCGATCAGCAGCAACCGACGATCGCGCAGCGGCCGTGCTCGCTGCGGGCTCACGGGGACGGCGCGCCGCCGCCCGCCACGGCCGCTGGCGCGGCCGCGGCCGCCCTGTCCCTGGCGGGGGCCCGGGACAGCAGCTGATCGATCCAGTCGGAAGTGAACAGCAGCGCGCGCAGCGCATGATACTGAGCCTTCCACTCCTCACCCTTGTGATCGCCGCGAGCGCTGACCGAGCCGTCGGGATCGATGCCCCAGAACCACTCGCCGTACTCCCGGTCGAGCTGTTTGGCCTCGATCCAGCTCAGGGTGCCTTCCAGCCGATCCAGGTAGCCGGCGTCGTTGCCCAGCCGATACAGCCACCACAGCCCGGGCAGGGCTTCCGCCTGGATCCAGAACACCTTCTCCAGCTTGGTCGGCGCGCCGCCGGGCACGCCCTCCTCGAAGTAGCCGCCGTTGGCCGCGTCGTAGCCGCGCTCGGCGGAGTGCTTGCCCAGGCCGAGCGCCACTTGCCGCACCGCCTCATTCGCATCCCCGAGCGCCTCCTGCGCATCGATCAACAGCCAGGTGGTCTCCAGGTCGTGCCCGTAGCTGACCACGGGTTTGTCGTGGATGCGCCAGTCCCTGTAGAACTCCTTGTGCGCGTAGTTCGACGGCTGGACGATGCGGGTCGCGACCACCTTCACCAGCTCCTCGAGCCGCGCTTTCACCGCCTCGTCCTTGGTGCTGCGGTACAGCGCCGTGAAGGACTCCAGCAGATGGATGTGAGTGTTGGTGTCCTTCTGCGCGCCGGGAGCGAGCCAGCCCGGGTCGTTCGTCTGGTCGTAGCCCAGGTACTGGGCATCGTGCATGCGGCGATCGATGGACTGAAAACAGGCCAGCGCGCGCTTGCTCGCATCCGGCACCGCGAACACGTCGGCATAGGTGGCGAGCGCGTAGATCGCGAAGCTCTCCGCGTAGAGTTGCTTCTTGGGTTCGGTCACCTTGCTGCCATCGCGGCTGACCTTGTAGAAGAACTCGCCGTCTTGGTCCTGAAAGTGCGAGATCAGGAACTGGTAGATGCTGTCCGCGATCGCCTTGACCTCGGGAGTCTTTTCGCGCCGCGCGTACCACGTGCTGAACGACCACAGCTGCCGCGCCTGCTGGATCAGGCCCTTGTCCGCGTCTTCCCGGGGCGTGCCCTTGCGATCGAGAAAGCCGTAGATCCCGCCATACTTGCGGTCGGGGCCATGACTCTTCCAGAACTCCATCAGGCCCGCCGCCAGCGCCTCGAGCCGCACGCGGATGTTCCCCAGCCGATCCTCGCCTTTGCTCTCGGACTCGCTCACCCCCGAGCCCGCTCGACTCACCCACAGCACCGGCGCCGTGGGCGCGCGCTCGCTGCCCCGGGCCTCCAGTTGCCCGAGGGGCCGCTGTGGAGCCGCACAGCCGAGCATCATTCCGCCGAGCATCATTCCGCCGAGCATCATTCCGCCCAGCGACACCGCCAGGAACGATACAGCTCGGGCTGCAGAACCTTTCACCGCCGACATTTCGCTGCCTCGCGTTCCTGCGCGGCACGTTGAAACGCCGCAAGGCCGGCCACGTTATGCGGCCGGCCTGGTAGGCGTCAAGCGAGCCCGCTTCGCGTCGGCCCGGGGTGGCGCTCAGGGTCGGGCGTCGACGTCAAACGACCGGCCCGAGCAGCTGATCACGGTGAGCGCTCCCTTGCGCTGCCCTTCCCCGACCAGGCGCAGCACCCGGCGCTCATTGGGCCGGCAGTCGGAGACGAACGCCGGATTGCCGATGTGCTGCTCGTCTGCGTCCGCCACGTAGCACCAGCCCTCCGCGCCCACCGGATTCTCGTCGTTGCGGCAGGCGTCGAGCGCCGGCTGTTTCACGATCTGATCGACCTGGCACAGGCACATCTTCTGGCACTGCGGGTCATCGCTGCCGCACGGCTTGCCGACAGCGCTCGCCAGCTGACGCCGCACATCCTGATCGACGAGCGCATCGGGTTTGCTGCGCGCGCGGCTGGCGTCGCAGCTGCAAGCCGCCTCTCCCGGCACGGCCTCGACCAGCTTGCAGGGCACGGCGCCGTCGGCGCTCACCTGCAGCGGCCTCGGCAGACAGTGGCGCAGCAGCTGCTCCTCCAGCCGCTCCAGGATGCTGGCGATCGCTGGCCGGTAGCCGAAATCACGACGCTCGAGGTCGTCGACGTTGCGCGCGCAGATCGAGGCCACGATCGAGTTCTTGCCGAAGCCGCGCAACACATCGAGCTCGCGCAGGCCCGGGTAGGCCTTGGCCCAGTGCTGTGTGGTGCTCGGTGCATCCACCCCCGGGCGCTGCTCGCACAGCGGCTTTTCGTAGTCCGCCGCGCAGTCGCAGGTCTGCGCGTCCTCGTCCTCGCAGTTGCGCGGCTCCGGCAGCGGGAAGATGCAAGCGTACTCCAGATCCTGCGGCGTGCCGGGCAGCGCCGCGTCGGTGGCATACTCGCGTCCATTGGGGCCCCCGGGCTGCACGCCCGCGCGCGGGCTGGTGGACTCCCGCATCAACGGGTTGTCCGCAAGCCGTGGAGGTGAGGCCGAGGGCTGGCCCAGAATGGCATCCCAGTCACTTTGCCCGAGCTCGGCGGCGGTCTTGAAGCGCAGCACGTCCGCCGGCAGCGGCGAGCCGGCGCTGTCGCGGTCCGCGGCGATGCTCTGCCAGGGCACGCCGACGATGCCCGCGAGGTACACGCTGTCCGGCCCGCGGCCGCCCACGAACAGGGGGTTGTCGACCAGCGCGCCCGGGCAGTCCTCGACCGCCAGGCTCGCGTTGCTGGGGCAGAGCTGGTACTTCGTGAGCGCGTTCACGTAGCGCTGCGTCGGATACAGGAAATCCACGCCAAAGCGCCGCTTCTGCTCGAAGCAGCGCAGGTTGCTGGCATCGGCGGACGCCGGCAAGCGATTCTCGAGATGGTCGCTGCCCGCCTGACAGGGAGCGTCGGCCCACTCGCAGCCCGCGGGCGGCCCGTTCGGGCAGGTGTAGCAGCACAGACTGTTCGGATCGTCGGCGCAAGCGGACGAAGCCGCGAACATCGGCCCGCCCCTGCTCACGCTGGCGAGCCTCCAGGCCTGCCCCACCGAGCGCAACGAGCAGTCGTTCTCGTCCGTGAGCATGATGATGGCCAGCAGCGAGTCGGGGCGAAGAAACGCGCGGCGCTGCTCCAGCAAGGTCTGATCGAGCAACGGCTGCTGGTCGGGGCCGAGGCGCGGAAAGGTGCACTCTGCCGCCGATCCGGCCCTGCACGGCGCGCGGTCCAGCGCGGCGTACGGCGCCGGGTCGACCAGGAAGCGATACCAGGACTCCAGGCTCGCCTCCAGGCCGCAACCGGACTCACCCACGGAACGCACCAGGCTCTGAAAGTCGCTCTTGAAGCGCGCGGGGTCGGTACCCTCGCGCCAGGTGATGAAGCCTTGCTCGTTGGCGTGGGCGGCGCTGGCCCGGGGCAGAGATCCGATCAGGTGCCCGCCGTCGACCGTGTCGCCGTCGGCGCAGGTGTCGTTGGCGCCGACGTCCCCCAGGCTCGACGAGATCACGCCCACGTTGATGTCGGTGACGGCGCGGAACTGCCGGTTCTGTCCATCCGGGCAGCGCTCGCCGGGTGGCGGCGCGGCGTGCTGCAGGCCCTCGGCGTCGACGCACACGGGGTTGACCAGGCGATCGACGAGGTCGGGCACGGCCGTCTCGAGGATGCGCTGCTTGTCGCTCATGGAAGCCGAATTGTCGATCATGAACAGCAGATCGATGCGCTCGATGCCGACCTGCTTCACCGCCGATGTGAACACGTTGGTGGTCACCGGATCGGAAGAACCGATCGGTCGATCCAGGCAGCTCGCCGCGAGGCAGAAAGGAACGATCGAGAGCGGCCAGCGCGCATAGCGTGCCGCGCGCGCAGCGCTCGATCGCCCCCGCACGGGGACAATTTCGAGGGTCACGCCGCTTGGTGTCGCAGCCGCGCTCGATCCGTCAGTCGCTGCTGCCGGGCGCGCTTTGTCTCTCGAAGTGCAACACCTGAGCGCGATCCGACGCGAACCAGAGTGCCCCCTCCAGCGCATCGGGAGCGACCAGGCGCAGGCTCACCTCCAGCCTGCGCGCCGAGGCGCGGCAACCATCGGCGCCGCACATGCAGGGATGCCGCTCGACCGTCGCCAGCCGATCGCAGTCGATCTCGCCCCACTCGCCAGCGCGCTGCACGCTGCAGGTATCGCCCCAGCGCACATCGCTATACGGAGCCTCGACGTCGTAGCCGAGGGCGCAGCCGGCGATCGCCCGCTCGACCGGCGCCTGCTGCCGGCACCACTCGTTCCACGGCTGCTCGATGTACAGCTCGAAGCTCAGGATGCTCCCGCGCGCCCTGACCTGCCACGGCGTGTACTCGAACGCGGGCACGAAGCCGGAGGCCGTCACGCAAGTGCTGGCGCCGGGAGCGTGACACAGATAGCCGCCACGCGGATCGAGCAGCGCAGGCGCCGGACTCCCCGTCTCGAAGTGCAGCCGAGCCGAGCTCGCGCCGAGCTCGAGCAGCAGCAGCTGCGAGGGGAACTCGCCCGCCTCGTCGCCCGTGAGCCGCGCCGCCCAGGACCCCGCCTGCCCGGCGCTCAGCTCGGGCAAGGGAGACGCGACCGGCATGCCCTCCGTCGCCAGCTCGCCGCACAGCGTGGCCGCGGAGGCATCGAGGGCCACGCCCGCATCTCGCTCTCCGGGGAGCTCGCCGATGATCCAGCGCTCTCCTCCGCAAGCGCCGCTGAACGCTGCCGCGATCCCGAAGCGAAGGAGAGCTCGAGCGGGGTGGTCCATGACAAGTTCACTCGCGCACGAGCTGCCAGTCTGCCACCAGGGATGCATCGCCGCTACCGCTGCGGGCCGAACCGCGCAGCGCCTGGGCGTCTTCCGAGAGCGCCAGGCTCACCTGCAGCGCCGCCGGCGACGCGCCACAGCCCGCCGCGCTACAGGCGCAGGGCCCTGCGTCGGCGGAGATCGCCTGGCACGGATCGCTCCAGGGCTGCGCGATGGTGAGCGAGAAGGCGACGAGCGGATCGACCCTCCGATCGTCGGCGGGCCCGCCCGTCATGCGCAGCCCGCCGAGCGCATACCGATA
>DASTRX010000198.1:0-8428 GCA_035760985.1 Polyangiaceae bacterium | reverse complement strand
GATGGCGCCCAGTGCGCCGCTCGACGTCAGTGCTGGCGCAACGGCATGGCACTGGTGCCACCCCCACCCAAGCCCTCGCTCCAGCCCTGCCCCTCACACTCCCGTCGAAAGGATGCAAATTTCCGGCAGTAGAACTAGGCTGGCGCTGCTCTGGGTCGCGAGGGCTGAGCGTGCTCGCACCGCGCCCCGGGCGCACCAGGCGCTAGCCGAACAAGGCCTCGCAGGCCTGGATGAAGTCATCGACGTTCACTGGCTTGGTCAGGTAGCGGTAGAAGCCCTCGCGCAGTCCCTGCTGGCGGTCGGGTTCGCTGGCAGCAGCGGTGAGCGCGATCACGGGAATCTTCGCCGTCTCGGGCCTGCCGCGCAGCTGGCGAAGCGCGTCGATGCCGCTCATGCCCGGTAAGTTGATATCCATGACGATCAGATCGGGCCGCCGCTGACGAGCTACCTCGAGCGCTTGCTCGGCGCTGGGGACCGTCATCAGATCGATATCTTCGACCGTCCCGATCAGATCGCGCATGAACACCACGTTAGCGGCGTTGTCCTCCACGTAGAGCACGCGCCGCAGGCCGCGGGCACCCGCGGAAGAGCTGGGGGCGCTTGCTTCGGGCAATGCCGGCTGGGGGGCAGGGGCGGGCCCGCTCGCGGGCACGTCGACCCAGAACCGGGAGCCCTCGCCGGGCTTGCTCTCGAAACCAACGTCGCCGCCCATCAATCGCGCGAGGCGCTGAGTCACGACCAGGCCAATCCCGGTGCCCTCGATCGGCCCCGTTTCCTGGCCGGCGCGCTGGAAAGGCTGAAAGATGAGGTGCTGTTTTTCGTGTGCGATTCCGAGGCCCGTGTCTTCCACGCACAGCCGCACGAGCGAGCCCCCCGGAGCGGTCACCGACATCTTCACGGTGCCGTTCGCGCAATTGTATTTGATGGCGTTCGAGCCGAGGTTCAACAGGATCTGGGAGAGCCGGGTCCGGTCCGCTGCCACTGCGGGCAGTGCGATCGTGGGTCGCTCGATGGTGAACGAAATACCCCGCTGTTGCGCCATCGGCGCCAGCGTTTGTTCGACCTCCGCCAGCACGGCGAGCACGTCCACCGGTTCCGTGATCAGCGACAGCCTGCCGGCCTCGATGCGCGCGAGATGGAGCACGTCATCGATCAAGCGCAGCAGATGTTCACCGCCGTGCAAGATCTGCTGCACTCGCGCCCGGTGCCGTTCCGAGAGCGGCTCCTTGGAATCCCGCGCCAGCAGCTGCGCGAAGCCGAGGATCGCATTGAGCGGGGTACGCAGCTCGTGGCTCATCGAGGACAGGAACTCGCTCTTGGCCGCGCTTGCCGCCTCCGCCGCTGCGCGAGCCAGTCGCAGCTCCTCCGCCTGCCGTTCGTCCTCCGTCAGATCCCAGACGGTCTTGACCACGCCGCCCTCCGGCGTCCGGCGATCCGTCACACGCAGCTTGCGCCCGTCGCGCAGGCGCAGCTCGAAGGTCGTGGCAGCCTGGTCATGGCGGGCGGACACGCGCTGCTCGCGAAAGCGCTCGCGCTCACGCTCGTCGGCGAAATCGACGACGTGCAGCCAGGTCTCCAGCAGCTGCTCATGAGACAAGCCGATCAGAGGGCCCGGCAGGTACTCGTTGATCAATCTGCGATATACGCTGTTGCAAAGGATCAAGCGATCGTCGCGGTCAAACAATGCGAAGGCGTCCTGGATACTGTCCACGGCGCTCGCCAGACGATCGGCGGTGAGCCGCGCCGCGTCGACCAGCCGCTTGCGCTCGCTGATGTCGCGGATCGATGCAGAAACGTTCGTGCCATCAACCCCCGGACGCGGACTGAGGCTCACCTCGATGGGCAGCTCGCTGCCATCTTTCCGGCGCGCGAAAAGCTCCAGTCTGGCGCCCATGGGGCGCGCCGCGGGTGCTGCCAGATACCGGCTCATGTGCCCAGCATGCGCGGCGCGAAATCGCTCGGGGATCAAGATCTCGATGGCCGCGCCCACGAGCTCCGCTCGGGCGTAGCCGAACAGCAGCTCGGCTTGATGATTGACGAGCTCAATGCGAGCCTGAGGACCGATGACCACCATGGCGTCGGGTGCGCCGTCCACGAGCTCTGCGTAGTACTCGAGCCTCGAGCGTGTGATTTGCAGCTGTCCGTCTCGTTCCAGCTTTCCCGCTGCAGCCGGACGAGCTCGGTAACATCTTCGGTGTGATGGATGATGTGGGTGACGCCGCCATCGTCACCCAGCACGGGAGTGTTGACCGCGGTACAATATCGCTCCTCAAAGTCTCCGCCCCGGGCGGCAGGGCGCCCCATCGGGTACTGCTGCACCGGCATCACATCTCGCCGCTTGTGCAGGAGCACCCACTCGAGTGATGCTCGCAGGTTCCTCACCCCGGCAGCGGCTGGCTGGCTGGGATCTTCCGGGAAAACCTCGAACAAGTTGCGGCCCAGGATCGCCTGACGTTTCGTCCTCGTGACGGACAGGTATTCATCGCTGGCCGCAGCGATGGACAGATCCGGGAGGAGCACCAGATTGGCACCCGGCGCCGCCTCGAAGAGCTGCCGAAAGTCGCTCATGAACCCCGATGAATTGCATCGCGACAGCGCGCGGGAGTCAAACTCTTCCGGCTGGATTACTAGGCCCGTGGGGCGAGGTTCCTGGCCCCGGGGTTCTGGCACGGCCCAGCCTGAGAGGCATGGCAAGCAACAGGCTGCATGCGCAGTCCCAAAGCAGCAAGGTCGCACCGCCAGGGCGCGAATCTACTCGTAGCGCAGTGCCTCGATCGGATCGAGCCGGGACGCGCGCAGCGCGGGATACAGGCCGAAACAGACCCCGACCAGCGCACTGAAACCGAACGACATCACGACCAGATCCGGGCGCAACACGGAGGACCAGCCGAAGCGGGTGGCCACCACGCGGGCCACGGCGACGCCCGCTGCTACACCGAAGCACCCGCCCGCCATCGACAGCACCATTGCTTCGACCAGGAATTGAGCCAGGACGTGCTGGGGCTTGGCGCCCACGGCCATTCGTACGCCGATCTCGCGGGTGCGCTCGCTGACGCTGACCAGCATGATGTTCATGATCCCGATGCCGCCCACCAGCAGCGAGACCACGGCGATCGCCGCCAGCAGCGCGGTGAGCGCCTTGGTGCCTTGCTGCTGGGCGGAGGCGATCTCCGATAGATTCCGGATGGAGAAGTCGTCTTCGTCGTGCTCGCCGATGTGATGTCGGTCGCGCAGCAGCGCAGCGATCTGGGTTTGCGCGCGCTGTGTGTCCGTCGCGGACACCGCGCTCACCAGGATGGCTCCTGCGATGAACTTGTGCAACCCGCCTTGGAGCTGGGTCTGGAAGGCGCGCACGGGGATCACGGCGGTGTCGTCATAGTCGCTGCCCATGGGTGACTGGCCCTTGCGCTCGAGCACGCCGATCACTTGAAAAGGGATCGAGCGCAGCCGCACGCTGCGTCCCACCGGATCCGTGCCGGCGCCGAACAGCTTGTCGGACGCCGTCTGCCCGAGCACGATGCTACGTGCGCTGGCGTCCGACTCCTCGCGGCTGAAGATCGCGCCGCGCGCGATGCGCCAGCTGCGGATCTCGAAGAACTCGGACGTGGTGCCGGTGACGCCCGTCGTCCAGTTGGCTTCGTCGGACACCAGCGTGACTCGCGCGTTGAGCACGGGCGCGGCCACCTTGATGGCGGGCGCCTGCTGGCGCATTGCCTCGAGATCATCCCAGGTGAGCGTGAGCATCGACCCGAAGCCGCCCATCAATCCTCCGGACGAGGTCGAGCCCGAAAGCACGACCAGCATGTTGGTGCCCATGCTGGAAAAAATGCTCTCGACGCGAGACTTGGCGCCTTCGCCGACGGACACCATCGAGATCACCGAGGCCACGCCGATGACCACGCCCAAGCTGGTGAGCAGCGAGCGGGTCTTGTTGCGCAGCAAGGCGACCAGTGCGAGCGGGAAGGTCTGCCGCAGCTTCATGCCGCGCTCCGCGTGTCGCTCGCCGCGGAGCGAGCGATCTGTCGAGCATCGGATAAAATTCGCCCGTCGCGCAGCACGATGACGCGCGAGGCGTAACGGGCGACCTCCGCGTCGTGCGTGACATAGACGATGGTCAGGCCAGACTCCCACAGCTCCTGAAAGAGGGCCATCACCTGTACGCCGGTCCTGGAATCCAGGTTGCCCGTGGGTTCGTCGGCGAGCAGCAAGGAGGGATGGTTGACGATCGCCCGAGCGATCGCGAGCCGTTGTTGCTGCCCGCCGGAGAGCTGAGCGGGACGGTGCTGCACACGATCGCCCAGGCCCACCCGCTCCAGGGCATGGTGAGCCCGCTCCGCGCGTTCGCGGCGGTTCAGGCCGGCGTAGATCAGGGGTAGCTCCACGTTTTCGAGCGCGCTGGTGCGGGCGAGCAGATTGAAATTCTGGAACACGAACCCGAGCAGGCTGTTGCGCACTTCGGCGAGCTGGGCACGTTGCAGCCCAGAGACGTCGCGCCCGGCGAGCAGGTAGCGCCCGCTCGTCGGGCGGTCCAAGCAGCCGAGGATGTTCATCAACGTAGACTTGCCGGAGCCGGAGGCGCCCATCACGGCGACGAACTCGCCGCGCTCGATGCTCAGGCTCACGTCGTCCAGCGCGCGCAGCGCCGCCCCCGCGGCGCCGTACTGCTTCACCAGGTGTTCGGCGACCACCATATCACTGGATTCGGGCACGGCAGCGCCCCCGGGCAGGGCGCTCATGAGCCCCGCCTCTGCACGGCAGCCTCGATGATGGCGCTTTCGCCGGCCTGCACGTCACCGCCTGTCACCTCGGTCCAGGTGCCGTCCGTGATGCCGGCGCGTATCAATTTCGCGCGCGCCTGCCCGCCCTCCAGCAGCCAGATGACGCGCTCGCCGATTGTGGCGCTGACCGAGAGCGGAGAGCCGCCGTCCTTCTCCATGGCGTTGCGCGTGGCCAGATCGGGCCGAAAGCGCAACGCGGCGTTCGGGGCACGCAGCGCGTCGTCGCGCCGCTGGTACTCCACGGTGACGTTGGCGGTCATGCCAGGCTTGAGCAGGTAGTCGTTGTTCTCGACGTCGATCACCGCGTCGTAAGTGACCACGTTCTGGATGGTCTGTGCATTGTCGCGCACCTGGCGAATGCGGCCGGTGAAGTTGCGGCCCGGATAGGCATCGACTGTGAAGTGCGCGCTCATGCCGCTTTGCAACTTCCCGATGTCGGCCTCCGCGATGCTGGTATCCACCTGCATGTGCGCCAGGTCCTGCGCTATCGTGAACAACACCGGAGCCTGAAAGGTGGCCGCGACGGTCTGACCCACATCCACGTTGCGCGACAGCACCACGCCGGCGATGGGTGAGACGATGGTCGTGTAGCTCAGGTTGAGCTCCGCCTGATCGAGGGCGGCCCGCGCCTGGCCCACGGCGGCGCGAGCAGAGACCTCGTTGGCCCGCGCGACGCCGAGCGCGGCTTCGCTCGCGTCGAGATCAGCACCGCTCAGGACGCCCTGTGCAGAGAGCGCCTGGGAGCGAGCATACTGTCGCTCGGCATTGACGCGCTCGGCCTGCGCGCGGGCGCGCGCGGCAAGTGCGACCTCGTGGTTGGCCTGGGCCTGGGCGACTGCGGCGCGAAACAGAGCCGGGTCGATGCTGGCGATCACCTGACCCTGGCTCACGCGCGAGCCGAAGTCAGCGTGCAGAGAGGCGACCCGACCGGAGATCTGGCTGCCGACATTGACTGTGACCAGCGCCGAGAGCGTGCCGCTCGCCGTCACGCGGGCGACGATCGGGCCGCGGTCGAGCTGCGCGGTCTGATACGAGACGCTGGGAGGGGCGGGGGCGCGAGTCCACAGGTACGCACCGCTCGCCAGGGCGACCAGGGTAATCGAGACGGCGCCCCAGCGCAGGGCGCGCCGGCCCTGCTGGGTTGCTCGAGGCTCGGGAAGTGCCGGTACCGGGAGGTTGGGCGCGAGATCGACGGAGGCCATGCCGCTGCGCTCAGTGCAAGCCGCATGCCCTCGCTGCAGATGCCCGCTGTGCTGGCGCCTGCCCCGGCGCGGCGCAGGACTTGCGCAAGGAAAGCCGGACCGCAGAGTCTGCGTGATCAGGGAGGCGGTTCGAAGCTGGCGGGTGCTGCCAGGTAGGCTTGAAGGGCGCCCAGCGCTTGCCCGAGCTGGGCGGCATCGACATACCGATGATCGATGCTGAACGTCAGGGGCAAGATGGGGCGCACTTCCACGCGCCCCGCGATCGCGCGCGGTTGGTCTTCGATTTCTCCGGCCAGCACGAGGGCGGGCACGCGATAGAGCCAGGCGATGGGCGCGAACCCGGACGGCAACCCGAGCATGCCCACGCTGCTGACCATGGCGCTGCCGAACGGACTTGCCTCGAGTCCCAGGAGCGGCAAGTTCCAGGCGCGTTCTCCCACTGCCCAGGCGCCCGCTCGCAGTGCCCAGCGCAGCAGGGGGCGCGGCAGTCGATCGAGGCTCCGCTTGGCGCGGGACAGCTGGGGGTCGGCGCCCTCTCGCAGCTGCTTTGCGCGCTCGTCCAGCTCGCGGGCGACGCTGAATACATCGCGCTCATCGACTCGCTTCACTTTCACCCCGCTCAGGTCCTGAGCGCCCGCTGCGCCGATGGCAGCGATGAAGAAGATGTCGACCCCATCCCTCGGTATGGCTCGGTCGCCGGCGAGACGCACATTCAAGGCCGGCACGAGCGCGAGCGCGCGTGCAACGGCGCGTCCTACCAGATGGGTGGGCGTCACGTGCCGCCCCGCAACGCGCGCCTGTTCGATGAACGCGAGCAGAGCGCTCGCGTCGATCGCGAGCGAGCCGTAGATCTGCGGATCGTTCGGCTCGCTCCAGAGCGCGCTGGCCAGACGGCGCCAACCCTGCAGGCGCACAGGTTTCGGCTGCATCTCCGCGCTCATGAAAGAGGCGTGCCAGGTTCGTGATGGGACCGTTGCGGCCCGCAACGGAGCCGGGCATCGAGTTCCTGGGCCTCCGTGGCAGAGCACGCTCGGACCAAGAAGGCACGCTCCTTGCTCGACGCGGAACCATGGCTGCTCGACGTTTGATCTCCTGGCGCCAGCGTCGCCTGGCATTCTCCGCTGGCTTTCTCGTTCTCGCGCTCGCCGTGCTGGGCCTGCTGCGCGCCTGGTACGCGACGGCAGCCGATCCCGTCCCCGTGAGCTGGAACGAGTTCCTCGCCAAGGGAGAGCGAGGTCAGATCCAGGAGGCGCTGATCGGAGCCACGCGCATCGTGGCCGTACTCAACGAGCCGCGGGCCGGTGGTCAGCCAGCCCCGCGCGTGGTCGCGGAGCGCCTGCCGCGCGCAGAGGACATGCTGTGGATCGAGCGTCTCCGCCAGAATGGGGTGATTCTGCGCGGCCAGAGCCGCGAACCGCTTCCGTGGGCGAGGCCGGTGCTTCGCTGGTGCTTGCCGATCGCTCTGCTCGCCGCCGCCTATGCGCTGGGTTTGCGCAAGCTGCGCGGCAGCACCGGGCCGTTGCTGCTGGGCGGCGGCAGGTTCCAGATCGAGGATCGCCGCGCGGCGGGTTCGGTCCCGCTCGCCGCGCTGGCCGGCGTCGACGAAGCAAAGTCCGAGCTCGTCGAGTGGGTCCAGGCGCTGAAGCACCCGGACTCGTACCAGCGGCTCGGCGCGAAACCTGCCGGTGCCCTGCTGCTGTCGGGCGCGCCGGGCACCGGCAAGACGTCACTGGTACACGCGGTCGCGTGCGACGCGGACCTGCCGCTGTTCTCGCTCTCCGGCAGCCAGTTCGTGCAGACGTTCTTGGTGGAGCGCTCTGCGCGCGTGCCGGAGCTGTTCGAGCGGATCCGGGAGCGCGCGCCGTGTCTGCTCTTCATCGATGATCTGGAGATCATTCAGCGAGCGGGCACGAACGCACAGCTCGAGCGTGAAGCGGTGCTCGAGCAACTCCTGCTCGAGCTCGAGCGGCTGGGGCCCGGCGTGGGTGTCGTCGCGGCCACGAGTGAAGCGGCCGGGCTGGATGAGGCCTGGCGCCGCCCGGGCCGCTTCGAGCGGCGCATCATCTTGCTGCCCCCGGGCGCGGCGGCGCGCGAAGCCATCGCGCGTACGCTCTCTGGACGGCTGCGCTGCGCGCCAGACGTGGACTTTCACAGTCTGGCGAAGCGCACGGCGGGCCTGGTCGGCGCGGATCTGCTGCGGCTCTTGAACGAAGCGGGGTGCACGGCGGCGCGGCGGCGAGCTCCCGCCGTCACCCCGCGCGATCTCGACGCCGCGCTCGATGTCCTGTGGCGTGAGGAGCGCGGCAGGGGTCGCCTGCGCAGCGATGCCGAACCGCTCCACCCAGCCAGTCGTCTCGCGCAGCCAGAGAAGCTCACCGCCACTAGCTGAGAATGGCCGCAGGAGGGCTCGGCGCCGTCGAGCGCCGAGCGTCGCCAGGATGGGCCATC
>DASTRX010000197.1:0-30537 GCA_035760985.1 Polyangiaceae bacterium | reverse complement strand
CCACGGGATTGCGCCCGACCGGGGGCGGCGTGTCGGCATCGAGCGCGGGAGATGGCGCGGCCGGCACGGGCAAGGCCTTGCCCTCGAGGGTCGGCGCGGGCTGCTGCGCTCGGGCCAGCCCCATCCAGAGCGTGAGCAGGCATGCGAGCCACCGCGCGATGCCCCGAACGGTGGGCTTGCCTTGCCGGATCATGTCACGCCTCCCGCCAGGACCAGAATCGCACGGAAGCGGCCCAGCTCCCACGAGGATCTGCAGCGGCGTCGACACTTGGCGGCAACGGCCCGTGATTCCCAGCCAGGATTCCTGGGGCAATTTGGGGGTCCCGGTGCTTCGTGCTGGCGCAGCGCGCAGCCGGCACTGCCGGCGGCTCGCTCCCGCTGCATATGGGCTCGGGGAGCCTGCGAGCGTGGCACCACGGCGGCGCTCGCTCCTGCCCCGTTTCCAGAGGAGATACCCATGAGCGATCAGCCTGTCGTTTGGCCTTCCCTGCCCTCCGTCTCCGAATGGGAGGGCACGTACGCCACGCTGCACATGTGGCTACAGATCGCCGGCAAGATCCGGCTCCAGCTCTCGCCCTGGATCAATCATTCCTGGGGCTCGGCGCTGTACCTGACCCCGCGCGGGCTCACGACCTCGCCCCTGCACCAGGGAGACCGGACGTTTGCGATCGACTTCGACTTCATCGAACACACCCTGCGCATCCCGACCTCGCACGGCCCCGAGCGACAGTTCCCGCTCACGGCCATGCCGGTGGCTCAGTTCTACGAGCAGACCCTGGCGGCGCTGCGCGATCTGGGCATCGGGGTGAAGATCTTCAAGCGCCCGGTCGAGGTGCTGGAGGCCATCCCCTTCGACCGGGATCGCACGCACGCCAGCTACGACGGCGCGGCGGTGCAACGGGTGTTCCGCGCCGTGTTGCAGGCCGAGCGCGTGCTGAGCCGATTTCGGGCGCGCTTCATCGGCAAGGCCAGCCCCGTGCACGTGTTCTGGGGCGCCTTCGACCTCGCCGCGACGCGCTTCTCCGGGCGCCCCGCGCCACGGCACCCCGGCGGCGCCCCGCACTGCGCGGACTGGGTGATGGTGGAAGCGTACTCGCACGAGCTCTCCAGCGCCGGCTTCTGGCCGGGCATGGGCCTGGGAGCACCCGCGTTCTATTCCTATGCGTATCCCCAGCCTTCCGGCTTCGCCGAGGCCGCGATCGAGCCGCGCGAGGCCTACTATCATGGCACACTCGGCGAGTTCATCCTGCCCTACGAAGCCGTGCGCACGGCACGGGACCCCGATCAGGCGCTCTGGTCCTTTCTGCAGTCGACGTACGAGGCCGCGGCCCAGCTCGGCGGGTGGGACCGTGCGGCGCTGGAGCGCGAGCCCCCCGGAGCCGCCGCGCTCGCCGGGTGAAATCGCCCGCTCGCGCGCGCCAAAGAACGCTACAACCACGGCCCATGGTTTCTCGGCGGCCCGGTGTGAGCGTGCGCGCGCGCGGGCTGCGCCGCGTCTTTCCCGGCGGCGTCGAAGCGGTGGGCGGCGTCGATCTCGAGATCGGCGAGGGCGCCTTCGTGGCGCTGCTCGGCCCCTCCGGCTGCGGCAAGTCGACGCTGCTGCGGATGATCGCCGGGCTGGACGCGCCGAGCGCCGGCAGCATCCGCCTGGTCGGCGACGGCGCGCGCGAAGCGCTGGCCTACGTATTTCAAGACGCGCACCTGCTGCCCTGGCGCTCCGTCGAGGAGAACGTCGCCCTCCCGCTCGAGCTGCGTGGCGTGCCCGGCGCGGAACGCAGGCAGCTGGCACGCCATGCCATCGCGGAGGTCGGCCTGGCCGACGCCGGCGGGCGCTATCCCGCCGAGCTCTCGGGCGGCATGCGCATGCGGGTCTCGCTCGCCCGCGCGATCGTCACGCGCCCGCGGTTGCTATTGCTCGACGAACCGTTCGCCGCGCTCGACGAGATCACCCGCCAGCGCCTCGACGATCAGCTGCGGGCCCTGCACCAGGTGCTGGGCATGACGGTCCTGTTCGTGACGCACTCGATCGCCGAGGCGGTCTACCTGGCGGATCGCGCGATCGTGCTGAGCTCGCGCCCCGCACGCATCGTCCTCGATCGCACGATCGAGCTGCCACGCGAGCGCAGCTCCTCGATCCGCGCCGAGCCGCGCTTTGCGCGCGAGCTCGGCGAGCTGTTGCGGGGCCTCGAGGAGGGCGAGGGATGAAGCCGGGCAGCTTGCTGCCGTGTGCAGCGCTGGTGCTGTTCCTGGGCGCCTGGGAGGCGGCGGTCTGGCTCTGGGGCATTCCGCGCTTTCTGCTCCCGCCCCCCTCGGCGATCGTTCAGGCCTTCGCCGACGATCCGCGCGCGCTCGCCCGCGCGCTGGAGACGACGGCCAGCGCCGCGCTGCTCGGCTTCGCCGCGAGTGCCGCGCTGGGCGTCGCGTCCGCCATCCTGCTCTCTTCCTCGCGCCTGCTCGAGCGCGCCTTCTACCCCTATACGGTGTTCCTGCAGACGGTCCCGATCATCGCCATCGCCCCGCTGCTCGTGATCTGGTTCGGTCCGGGGCTGCGCGCCGTCACCGTGTCCGCGCTGATCGTCTCGATCTTCCCGGTCATCGCCAACACTCTCGCCGGCATCCGCTCCGTCGACCCCGCGCTGCGGGATCTGTTCAAGTTGTACCGCGCCTCCCGGGCCGCGACCCTGCTCCAGCTGGAGCTGCCGGGGGCGCTGCCGCAGCTCTTCACGGGCCTGCGGGTGGCTGCCGGTCTGGCCGTCATCGGCACCATCGTGGGCGAGTTCGTGGCTGGCTTTGGCGAGGACGACGCCGGCCTCGGCATCCGCATCCTCTCCGCTGCGCGGCAGACGCAAACGGCGCAGATCTTTGCCTGCGTCGCGCTCGCGGCGCTGCTCGGGCTGGCGCTCTCCAGCGCCGTGGGTGCGCTCGGCGCGCGGCTCACGCGCCACTGGCACGCGGCGGAAAAGTCGGACCGCGCTTGACGTTTCGCTTCCGCGGCCCGGAACCTGAGTGATACGACGAGGCCATGCGCCGACGGACACTGCTCAGCCTGTTGGGTACCGCTCTGCTGACGGCCGCGTGCAAGCCGGGGGGCTCCGCTGCCAGCGCCGGTCCGCACCGGGTCAAGCTCGCCTTGAACTGGGTGCCCGAGCCAGAATTTGGCGGCTTCTACGCGGCGCGCGAATCCGGGGCCTTCCGCACGGAGAATCTCGACGTCGAGATCCAGGGCGGCGGCGCCGGGGTGCCCGTGATCCAGATGGTGGCGACCGGCAAAGCCGAGTTCGGCATCGCCGGGGCGGACGAGATCTTGACGGCGCGCGCCCAGGGGGCGGATGTCGTGGCCCTGTTCGCGACCTACCAGAAATCGCCGCAGGGGATCATGGTGCACGCCGCGCACGGCGCGAAGCAGCTGCGGGACGTGCTCGGCAGCGGGCAGCTCGCGCTCGAGCCCGGGCTGCCCTACGCGCGCTTTCTGAAGAAGAAGTACCCGGAATTCAACGCCCGTGTCGTCCCCTACTCCGGAGGCGTCGCGCACTTCCTCGCCGACCCCAACCTCGCGCAGCAGTGCTACATCACGAGCGAGCCGATCGCGGCACGGCAGCAAGGGGCAGACCCGCAGGTGTTCCTGATCGCCGACGAGGGCTTCAATCCCTATGTCGGCGTCGTGATCACCAGCCGCGCCTTCGCCCAGCAGAACCCGGAGCTCGTCGCCGCGTTCACCCGCGCCATCCGCAGCGGCTGGAAGGCGTATCTCGCCGATCCCGCGGCGACCAACGCGCTGATGCAAAAGCTCAACCCCGCCATGGACGCAGCGACGTTCCAGGCAGCCGCGGACGCGCAAAAGCCATTGATCGAAGGCGGAGACGCCGCGACCAAAGGCCTGGGCGCGATGACCCAGGAGCGCTGGCAAGCGCTCGCCGAACAGCTCACGTCCCTCGACGTGCTGAAGGCCGCGCCCGCGATCGACTTCCTCGTCGGCACCGGCTGAGCGCCATTGCGGGTGGGCTCGGAACCCGAGCTCGCTGCCACCCACCAGGATGAGCCCACTGCGCGGCGAGCACCGGGACGCTGACGCCACAGACGTGACGGCTCGCTGAAGCCAGCCAAGGCAAAACGCGCCAGCGCTCCATCGGGAGGCCCAGCCCTGGCTTGCGGGGATGGAGCAAGCTCGCTCGGACGGTTCGCGCCGCGCCCTGCCGCGAACGCTGATCTCCGTCAGACGGTTGCTGGTCAGCGCCGATCGCGGAAGCAATACTCCGCTCCTGCACAGGCGCGCTCGTTCGAGCGAGCGCGGCTCTGCGGGATCAGGGGAAGCGGTTGCCCCAGCGCGGGCGGAGGGAACCATGCGTGATTCACTGGATGCCGAGCAGGCCTCGGCACAGCAAATGACATCGGCTCTGCTGGAACGTCTGCGCCAGGCGCTGGCGGCCGACGCTTCGAGCCGCGCTTCGCTGCAGCTCATGGCGAAGCAGCTGGCGGTCTCCACGCGTACATTGCAGCGACGGTTGAGCGAATCTCGGACCACGTTCCGCCAGGAGGTGGCGCGGGCCAAGCTGAGGAGCGCGCAGCGCTTGCTGATCCAGACGGACCTGTCGGTGACGCGCATCGCGGTCAGCGTCGGGTTTGCCAGCTCCCAGAGCTTTGCGCGCCAGTTCTCGCGCTTCGCCGGCAACTCACCGGGTCGCTTTCGTGTGTTCTCGGTGAATGGTGGAGCGTGCCCGGCAGAGAATGGCGCGTCGGGAAACGCCCGTCGGGCTGGGCTCCCACAAGCTGATGGGCGCTGAGCGGAGCGCGGTCCGCACGGGGCGTGCTGGCCGTGCCCGGAACCGCTCACCCATCATCCCACGCCACAGGAGTTACAGATGAAGAAAGTTAGAGCACTGGCAATCGTCGCTACCATGGCCTTGTTGCCCGTCACGAGCGCCGTCTCGGCGCAGACGGTGTACTCCATCCAGCCGCGCGACATTCAGATCATCCCCTTCAATGACTCATGGACCTGGACGGACTTTGGCCAGGAAGTGGTGACCTGCGCGGTCGGCGGCGCTGTCGGCGGGGCCGCCGCTTGCGGTGCCGCGGGCGCCGCGGCAGGCGCCGCGGCGGGTGCCGCCGCCGGGGCGGCCACCTACGCCGCCGGACAGGCATGGCAGTACGTGTTCGGAGACTCGGGTCTCAGCTCACGCCCGCTCACGCTCCTCGACTGACGGCACACGCAACGGGGGCGGCGGCGTCGAGGGCGGCGCCGCCCCCTCCATCGCTGGAGGATCCCATGAAGAGAAAATTGATCTGCCTGCTCTCTGCTGCGCTTCGCGCTGTCACCCTGTTGGGCCTGGCGCTGCACTTTGGCGCCACGCTGCTCTTCGTCTTTCCTGCCAATCCCATCAAGCTGCAGCTCGGTCACATCGCGGACATGACCATCGGCGTCTACTTCCCCCAGAACTGGAGCCTGTTCGCGCCCAACCCGGTCGACAGCACGCAGTCGCTGCTGCTCGAGTGCTTGCGGCCGGAGGAGCTGCCGACGAGCTCCGGTGCACCGCTCGCGCTCGCGCCCGACCGCTGGCGCGACGTGTCCTCCGCGCACTTCGTGCGCGCGCACGAGAATCCGCTCTCCGCCTACGAGCGGATGGTGCGCCCGCTGCAGAACTCGCTGCGTCGCTACGTCGCCGGAGGGACGGAGCTGGCGCCACTGTTCCAGGCCTGTTCGAAGGGGGACCAGGAGGCTTGTGCGTCCGCCCAGGCAGCTCTGCTGCCGCAACGAGAGCAAGCGGCTCGGATGATCCGCCAGGTCGCTTCGGCCTTCTGCCGCGAGAGTGACCCGGGCACGCACTTCGGCGGCGTGGCCGTGCGCTATCGTGAGCGCAAGGCGCTACCCTGGTCCCAGCGCCACTCGCCGCCAGCGGCAGCACAAGACTACCAGCTGGGCGTCTTCGCGCTCGACGAGGACGTGGCCCTGCCCGGCCTGTATCGAGGTGACTCGTGAGCTCGCGGCTGCGGCAGGTGTATGCGTGGCTCTCCGACCAGCCGCACCAGCGGGCGGGCCTCCGTGCGCTGCAGACCGCCCTGGGCATGATGCTGCTGTTCCGGGTGATGACCGAATTTCGCTTCGCCCCCTTCCTGTGGGGCCCTCACGGCATCGGTCGGGGCTCGAGCGCGGCGTTCCTGGGGGATTCGCTGGGCCCGTGGGTGGATCGCCTGTATCAGAGCGATCTCACCGTCCAGGGCATGCTGTGCTTGCTGGCCCTCGGCGCCGCCGGGCTGGTCTACGGCTTTCAGACGCGGGCCGCCGCGCTGCTCAGCCTGCTTGCGTTTCGCTTCTTCGAGAGCCGACTGCCCGAGCTCGGCGACGGGGGCGACAATGTGGCACGCCTGGTGCTGACCTACATGCTGTTCGCGCTGCCCGCGGGCAGCCATCCACGCAGGGGCTCGCTCTCGGTCTGGTTCCACAACGTGGCCGTGCTGGCGATCGGGCTGCAAATCGGCGTGGTCTACCTCACGTCCGGTGTGCTCAAGCTCACCGGAGAGCGCTGGAGCAACGGCACGGCGCTGTACACGATCAGCCAGGTGGAGTGGTTCTCGAACCCTCACTTTCGAGAGCTCTTCCACAATCCGACGATCACGGCACTGGCGACCTATGTGACGGTATTCTTTCAGATCTGGTTTCCGGTCGTGGTGCTGACGAGGCTTCGGCCGCTGTGGCTGGGGGTGGGCATCCTGCTGCACCTGGGCATCGCCCTGTTCATGGGCTTGATCGGCTTCTCGCTCGCGATGATCGGCCTGGAGCTGTTTCTGGTCACGGACGCCGAATATCGAGGCGTGCGGGCGGCCTATGAGCGCGGGCAGCGTCATCTCCGCCGGGGCTGGTCGAGCGCGCGGCTGCTGCTGCCCGATCGTCCGTCTCTCTTGCAGCTGTGGAACCCAAGGCGATTTCGGGGCAAAGTCGCACGATGACGAGCTCGGGGGGCATCGAGGTGCAGCACGTGTCGTTTCAGTATGCGCGCGACGTCGACGTGCTCGCAGGCGCCACGCTCCGGGTTCAGCCCGGAGAGCTGGTCGGCGTGCTGGGGCTCAACGGCGCGGGCAAGACCACGCTGTTTCGCTTGATCGCCGGGCTGCTCGAGCCGCGCGCGGGCAGCATCACGGTCGCCGGCTTCTCGCTGCCCCGGGAGCGGCGCCGCGCGAGCGAGCGGCTCGGTTGGGTGCCCGACGAGCCGCTCTTGTATCCCAAGCTGAGCGCGCTCGAGAACCTGAACCGCTTTGCGCTGCTGTGGGGCGTACCGGCAGAGCCGGCAAAACGGCGCAGCCAGGCCTGGCTGGAGGCAACGGAGCTCTGGCCCGACCGGCACCGGCTGGTCGAGGAGTATTCGCGCGGCATGCGCCAACGGCTGGCCATCGGCTGCGCGCTGTTGCACGAGCCGTCCGTGCTGGTGATGGACGAGCCGTTCAACGGCCTCGACATCCAATCGGCGCTCTGGCTGCGAGAGCTGCTGCGGCAACGAGCCGCCGCCGGCGTGGCGCTGCTGGTGAGCAGCCATCAGCCGGAGGCGCTCGATGCCATCGTCGACCGGCTGGCGTTGCTCGATCGGGGGCGGATCCAGAGCACGCTCAGCCGCGCCGAGCTGCTGGCGAGTGGAGGGACGGAGCAGGTGTTCCGGGCGAGCCAGGCTCACCCCGTAGCGCCCGAGCCGTGAGCGCGCGATGATCTGGTGGAGGCTGGCGGTGTGGGAGGCGCGCAACGCGCTGCGGGAGCTGGTGCCGCGGCGCTGGCTGCGCCGTTCGCTGGCCGGCGCCTTTGCGCTCGCCGAGCTGGCGTTCTGCGGCCTGGCGCTGATCGTGCCCTTGCCCGAGCGGCGCGCGCTGGACCTGGGCACGCTGAGCGGTCTGTTCGCGATGAACCTGATGCTCTCTTCCGCGCTCGCCGCGCTCGCTCTGTCGCGCCTGGTCGCTGCGCCCCGGCAGCTCGAGCTCACCCGGCTCTCGCCGCTCGGGGCGGCGCGAGGCGTCTGGCTCGCGCTCGCCCCCGCGCTGATCGCCGGCTCCCTTCCGCTCACGGCGCTGCTCCTGCCCTTTGCGCTGGTGGTGGCGCGGCAAGCGCCCGTGACCGCGCTCGGCATGGCGCTCACGGCCTTCGCGATCCTCGCCTGGGGCCTGCTGATCGCCGTGGCGGCGGTCAACGAAGTCGTCGCGCGCTGGGGGCGCGCGCGGGCGGCGGCGTTGTTGCGATCCTGGGGCGCGCTGCTGCCGCTGGCGCTGGTCCTGGCGTTCAAGCCGCTGGTCCGTGTGCAGGCGCCCGCCGCCGCGCCCCTCGGCCTCTTGCTCGCTTCGCCGCTGCTCCTGCCGCTGATCTGGCCGCGCGTGGCGGGGCGCTTCTTGCGCGCGCTCGGGGCCCAGGAGCAGCTCGCCGGGTCGGCGCGCGAGCCGCGCTGGGGCTCGCCCGGCTGGGCGCGTGAGCTCTGGCGCACGCTCGCCCTGCGCACGCTGCTCGCGCCCGTCACCTTGCTGTTGATCGCCGCCTGGCGGCCTGGCGCGTGGCCCGCGCTGCTGAGCCTCAGCCTGATCTTCATCGTGATGGTGCCGCTCGGTCAGCTGCTGGCGCCGGAGTGGCGCGCCCCCGATCGCTTGCGGCTCGCGCCCTACGCCGCGCGCTATCGCCTGCGGCTGGTCTCCGCCACGGGCGGCGGTGCGCTCGCGATCGCGCTGCTGATGGCCCTGTTGCTCGGCTGGAGCCGCTGGCGCTGGCTCGCGGCGGAAGGGCTCGCCGCCGCGCTGGCGGTGCCCATTTGCCTGCTGCCGCAACGCACGTTGCGCGGCATCGGTCAGCTGCTGATCTCGCTGGTTGCCGTCGCCGCCATCGCGTTCTGGAACTGAACGCGACCGCGCTCGAGCCGGGGGGTGACCTCCGGCGACAACAGAAGGGGAGGCCGTGGTGAAGAGAGTGATTTCGGTGGTCGTGGTGTTGGTTCTGTCCGCCGTGCTGTGGCAGCGCTGGGGAGGCCCGTCGCTGCCGGGCCCCGCGGAGGCGGCGCGCCCGCCCGCGCGAGCCAGTGCGCTCAGCCAGCGGCAGGCCTCCACAGCCGCGCCGGAGCGCGCCCGGCAGGAGCCCGGTGCCGAGCCGAGCGCGGCGCCCGCCGCTCGCCTGTGCTTGCAGGGCCGCGTGCTCGATCGCTCGGGCGAACCCGCGGAGGGCGCCTCCGTGAGCATCGATACCCTGCCGGCGCAGGGGCAGCGCGTGGGGCGAGACGGCCAGTTCCGCTTCGAGGGCCTGACGGAGGGGACGTACCGGGTGCGGGCCTGGGCGAGCGACGGTAGTGCCGCCGCCCGGCAGGTGTTTCTCGACGCGGAGACTCCCGATCTCGAGCTCACGCTGGAGAGCGCAGCTGCGCTGGCCGTGCTCGTCGTGGAGCGATCGGAGCGGCTGCCGCTCGCCGGCGTGCTCGTCAGCGTCGAGGGAGCGCCCGGGCTCGCGGGCACGACCGGCGCCGATGGCAAGCTCACGCTGGCTGGCGTACCGCGCGGTCGGCACGTGATCACGGCCTCGCGCGACGGCTTCGCGCCCGCTCGCACCGCGCTGTTCGAGGACCGTGGCAGCGGCACTCGCCAGCTCACCTTTCAGCTCGAACCGGGCAGCGCGGTCTTCGGTCAGGTCGTGAACTCCGCCGGAGCGGCGATCGCGGGCGCGCTCGTGCGAGCGCTCGTCCCGAGCGCTCTGAGCGTGGAGAGCGCCTTCGCCGGCGAACCGGTGCGCAGCGATGCCAGCGGACAGTATCGGATCCCCGCGCTGCCGCCGGGCACCTTTCGCCTCACCGCCGAGCATCCGGAGTGGAGCCCCGGCTCCAGCGAAGAGCTGCGCCTCGAGCGCGGCAGCCGCGAGCGCGGCCCGATCCAGATCGTGGTGCAAGAGGGCGCTCGGCTCAACGGGCAGGTGGTGCTGGCGTCGGGCTCGCCGGCGGCGGGCGCACTGGTCGGAGTTCGCAGCGCCGGGACGGCGGCTCTGGTCGGCCTGCGCCGCAGCACGCAGACGGACGAACAGGGGCTGTTCTCGTTCCGCGGCTTGCCGCCGGCGGAGGTCTGGGTCGACGCGCGCGCGGAAGGCGCCGTCGCCGAACCCGTCAGCGTGGATCTGCGGCGCGGCAGCGAGAGCGTGAGTCTGCTGCTGGAGAGCGCGGGGGTGATCCGCGGCGTCGTGCTCTCCAGCGCTGGAGAGCCGCTGCCCGGCGCGCAGGTCGCGGCCATTCCCGAGGACGGCGAGCGCCGCGCGGGCCTGGCGGACTCGCGCGTGGGACAGTACGCGGCGGACGTGAGCGACGAGCTCGGCCAGTTCCAGCTCTCCGGCTTGCTGCCGGGCAAGTACCGCCTGCGCACCTCGACCACCCACGCGGTGGAGACGCCGGACTTCTGGATGGGGCCTTCGGTGCTCGCGGAGACGGGAGATCTGGCGGTGCGGCTCGTGGTCTCTTCAATGGCGCGGCTGCACGCGCGGGTGGGGCTCGCTGACGGCAAGGAGCCCGACGTGCTGTTCGCGGCGCTGAGCCTGGCTCCGCCCGTGACCTTGCAGCACACACAGGGCCGGCTGGTGCTCGAGGACGTGCCTCCGGGCAATCACGTCGTCAACGTGTCCGCGCCGGGCTACCTCGCGCGCGAGCTGGACGCCGCGGACGTGCGCGCCGGCGAGGACCGCGATCTCGGGCAGATCGTGCTGGAGCTGGGCCATTCGCTCTCGGGAATGGTCGTCGACGCAGCGGGCGAGCCCGCGCCCGGCGTGCGCGTGAGCGCGGGGGCGCAGTTGACGGGGGACGGAACGGCGCCGCGGCAGCCGGGCGCGCTCGCACTGACGGACGAGTCGGGGCGGTTCGAGCTGACCGGGCTCTCACCGGGCCCGCTCCAGATCCTCGCCGACGACGCGGAGCGCGGCCGCTCCGAGCCGATCGAGATCGATGTGGGCGAGCCCAGCCCTCCGCTGCGGCTGATGCTACAGCGCTCCAGCAGCCTCGCGGGCGTCGTGACCCGTGACGGCAAACCGGTGCAGGGCGCCGCCGTGGTGGCCGCGCCGAGAGGCAGCAGCACCGTGCGCCTGGCTGTCGCGACGCAGGCGGACGGTCGGTTCCAGTTCGAACGCCTGGGAACGGGGCCGCACGTGCTGACGGCGGGGCTGCGCCTCTCTCCGACCCTGCAGTTCGCCGATCGAAGGTCGGTCATGATCGGCGCCGAGCCAGCTCCGATCGCCATCGACACCTCCACTCGAGGCCCGGAGGTGATCCTCCTGCTGCCCGAGGGCAACGCACCGGAGCTGGCACAGCTGCATCTCGTGACCGGTGACATTCGCGCCTCGACCCTCGATCAACTCGAAGCGCTGGTCGCCGCGCAGAGCCCCGGCCAGAGCTGGGTGGCGCTGTCGATCGAGGGGCGACCGGCGGTCTTGCCGCGGGTTCAGCCCGGGCGATACAGCGCGTGCAGCGTGATCATTCGCGGCAAGCTCGATGATCCGGCGGTCCAGTATCGAGTTCGGGCCCATGCAGGCGCCTCTCGAGTCCACTGCCAGCCGGTGGAGGTGACGGCGGAGCCCGCGAGGCAAGAGGTCGCCCTGACAGCGGGGCAAGATGAACCTCGGCCGAGGAACGGCTAGCCCGCCGCGACGTCGGAGCGAGGGCGCTGGACTGGAAACCAGCGCCTGCGCTACTCACGACCCGGCGAACATGGTTGCCACCCCTTCGAAGTCGAACCGGCAGAAGACGGCGGCTTCGGCGCTGGGTGTTGCGCTGCTGCTCGCGGTGTTCTGGCTGGCGCGCGCTGCCGGCATGTTGATGAATGCGCTCGCCCTGTTCATCGAGGTCGCCGCCTGCGTCACGGTCGTGCGACTGCTGATCGCGGGGCTGCGGCGCCAGCTCCGCCTGGATGCGTACCGCGCGCCGCGCGCACATCTGCCGCAGCTGAGCGCGGCGGCGCTGCGCGTCGTGGCCTGGGCCTCGTTCGCCGTGGCCGTCAACATCGCCATCATTCCGGCTCAATTCGAGCCACGACAGTTGCTGCTGCAGCGGGCCCTCCTGTACGGCTGCGCCCTGCTGCTCGCGCTCGCTGCCCTGTTTCCGCGCCGGGCGCGCGGAGCGCCGAGCGATCTGCTGTTTGCGAGCCTGCTGCTCCTGGTGTTGCACGATCTGTGGCGCGGCCTCACTGCCCCGCCCTCGAGCGATGCCGTGGCCCTCCAGAGCCCGTTCCAGCGTCCGGTACTGGTCCTTCAGGGCGGCGGCAGTCCGCTCCTGAATCACCACGCGCCGGTGGCCCAGCAAGCGTGGGCGCTCGACCTCATGCCGCTCACGGCCGAGGGCCGGCTCAGCAGCGGCGACCCGCAACGACTCGGCTCCTACCCCTGTTTCGGTGAAGCGCTGCTCGCCCCCGCAGACGGGCGCGTCGCACGAGTGGAAATCGATCGACCCGATCTGCCCATCGGCGAAATGGATCGAGAGCACCTGCTGGGTAACAACCTCTCGATCGAAATCGGGCCGGAGCGCTACGTGCTCCTGGCCCACCTGCAAGCGGGCAGCGTGGAGGTCAGCGAGGGAGATCGCGTCCAGGTCGGGCAGCGCATCGCGCGCTGCGGAAACTCGGGCAACACGAGCGCGCCCCACCTGCACCTGCAGGTGCAAAATCGGCCGGCGCTCTCGAATCAGGACCCGGAGCTGCGCACCTACCCGATCGCGTTCGTGGGCGCCGAGCGCCTGCGCGGCGGCGAGCGCAGCGAGGCTCCGTTCTTCGTGCGCCGCAACGATCTCATCGTCCCCCGAAACTGAGGCTCGCCGCGCTCAGTTGTGGTCGATCGAGTCCACGGTGTGCCTTCGACGCGCATGCATGGCGCCGGGGCCCTATCGTGGCCGCAGTGAAACCCGGGGCCTGCTGCGCGAATCGCGCGCTCTCCCGCGAGTCTGGCTGGGGACCACGCAGCAGAACGCTGATCGTTCGGCAGACAGAGTTTTGCTCCGCAACGGGCGGTATCAACCCTCGTTGGCCAACTTCAGGATCGCGTCGCGAGTTTGCTCCGAGACTCGGAAGCCGAGTTCCGTCAGCCTCGAGATGAGGGGTGCCACCGTTGAGATGTGTCCAGTCGCCTTGGCTTTGACCAGGACGCCGAGCGTACCTGTGAGAGTGACGCCAACGAGCTTGGCGTGACGCCGGGCGAGTCCGTCATCGAGGATGAGCAGGCGTTGCGTTCGTGAGCGATGGCGATCGCTTCAGCTTCGCCCCTTCCGAGATCAGTGGCCAATGCCAGCAGGGCCAATGTGGGGGACGAGACGACTCGTGCCCAAGGGAGTGCGGCAACGCTCGGGACATCGTGTCCTGCGGCACGGCCAACGGCGAGTTCCTCGACGACACTGGCTGGAACGAGCACCTGTGAGTACAAGGCGGGCAGTAGATCGATCCTGCCGATCTGGTGCAGATACAACAATGGCGACGTGTTGCTGACGACTTCACGCATTGGCGAGGTCGCTGGCGAGGTCCGAGTGCGTCTGCCGAAAGGTCTCCACCCCAAACTCGTTGAGCTTGGCGAGAAACGCAACGCGAGGGACGCCAGCCAACTCGGCGGCTGCACCCGAGGACAGCCGCCCGAGTTCGAAAAGCTTCATTGCCGCTGCCAATCGAAGCTCGGCGGCGGCATCTGCGGCGTCGAGCTTGAGCGCGACGAGCGTGGCCTCGGGAATGTCGATGGCGACCGAGCTCATATCCTACAGGATACCGCGGTCCGCATCCTCCGGGTAGGCAGCTGCACTACTTCGGGGCGGCCACGTGGCCCGACACTCTGCCAGTTGGGCTTCGGGCGAGAATGGGTCTTGGCAAGATGTGGAGCCACGCTGCCGACTCGACTTTGGTCCGGTGCCATGCTGCACGACCGAATGCGAGAGTCACGGCCAAGCCGATCGACGACGCCGGCAAACCGGCACGGAATTCGGCCCTTGCGGCACGGCCCGCATGTTCCGACCGGGACTCGTCCCCGCCAGGGCCCCAGGTCAATGGCCAAGACTTCAGCTCGTCGACACCTTCAGCTGGCTGGGCATTTCGGGACGCAATTCGCGCTGAGGTAAGATACGGACCAGCGCGGTGAAGCCGGAGCGCGCACCGTGGTGCTCGACCTGAACCATCCGCGGTTCGTGAGGCTCGCTCTGGAGCTCGAGGTTCCGCTCGATGCCCGCAACAGCTCGATCTGGGGGCACATTCTGGCGACGCGCGGGGCCGGACGGGCCGAGCCCTGAACCCCGACTCGCCGTCAGCCTGCCGGGCGGCGCTCGAACTTCACCGTGCGCAGCACGTCGCTGTTGGTCGTGAACTCGTAGCTCACGGTCTGATCCTTGCGACGATCCTCATAGCTGGTGGTGCCCTCCGGGGGGACATTGGGGTTGACACTCACCGTCATGCTGGGCCCGATGCGGCCCGCGCTGCGGAAGTCGGAGTCCAACAGCGGCACGCCGGGGCGAGCCGCCAGGAACACCAGCGCGAACTTTGGCTGCGACGCATTGGAGAGCCGCACTTCGATGCGCTGGAACGGACCGCTCGGCAACAGCGCTTCGTAGTAGAGGTCCGCTGGCCCTGCCGTCGGCGAGTGCTCGAGAACCACCCCGGTGATGCGCTCCAGCGCGGCCTTGTTCAGATCGGGCAGAGCGGCGATCGCATCGATCAGCTGGAACGCCGCGGCGGAAGGGTTCTGCTGCATGGGAGCCTGACCCTGCTTCGGAGTAGTGGGGTTCACCGGCGCTGGCTGCGCCGGCTGAGGAGACGTGCGTGCAGGTGGATTCGCGTCCACGTTGGACGGCGCTGGAG
This sequence comes from Polyangiaceae bacterium, assembly GCA_035760985.1. Taxonomy (GTDB): domain Bacteria; phylum Myxococcota_A; class Polyangia; order Polyangiales; family Polyangiaceae; genus SZUA-265. Next base: position 15,741 of record DASTRX010000197.1, on the reverse strand, counting down.
CCCGCTCGCAAGCCCCAAACGCCGCGAGCGACGCAAACAGGGCAAATGGTGCAAATGGGGCGATGACTCGTACTGGCGTGCTCATGGACAGCCTCCTTGGCCAGCCTCCTCAAGGCGCTCGGAAGCCCGGGGGCTTGCCGGCGTAGTTCTTGTCCCACGCCTTTGCATAGGCCTGCTCATAGTACGTCCTGTAGTTCTGATTCGAGTTGCTGGTGGTCTCTTTCGCGCCATAGATCTGGGCGATCTGCTGCTCTGCCTGTGCGCGCGTGAGCTTGCCGGCCTTGTATTGCTTGTAGATCGCTTCGTATTGCGGGCCCTGTGTGCCCGAGATCGTGATGTCTGGCTGACCGCTGGCCAGCAACTCGGCGCGCACCCCGGTGTTGTACAACGTCGCGGCGCCCTCGCCCGCCAGCGCCGCATCGGTGTTCTTGGCGATGTACTCGGCGCGGGTGAGCCCGGAGAACCCCACGGAGGGCGACGGGTTCAGCGCGTGGCCCACCTCGTGCGACAGCGAGCGAGTGGCCTGGACCGGATCGTTCTGATAGGCCAAGTTGATGACGATGGTGTTGTTGGCGCGGTCGGTGAAACTGCCGGTCTCGCCCGTCGTCCCATAGCGGACCTTCCAGCCCTGGCTCGTCAATTTCTGGATGTCCGCCGAGAGCGTGGGGCTCTTGCTGGTGATCGCGTCCACCTGGCTGCCGAGGCCGGGGACTCCCGTTGCCGTCGGGCGCGGCGGCGTCGGCGGCGGGGGTGGACTCGGCGGCGTCACCCCAGCCGCTGGCGCCGGCGTCGGTGCCGAGGGGCCCGGCACCGGGAGGGAGCCAGCGGGCGCGCCCTCCCCCTCCCCGAGCCGCTCCAGCTGGAGATGGGCGAGCTCGACCTTGCCGCGAACTCTCTCCCCGAAGACGCGCCACGCCAGGATGGCGACGACCGCGACCAAGACCAAAATGACGACGTATTCGACCGTCGTTACGCCGCGCTGGCGCCCGCGGCGGGCCGCGCTGGATCGGGGTGCATCCATGCTGCGAGAGTCCGAGACTACCACCGCCGGTATCGGCCCCGCCCAGCCACCGGTTGCGGACGATTTAGCAGCAGTGCCCGGCTGGCCGACACCGCCCGCGGCGCCCGTCGAAAAAAACGACCCGAGCTGTCGATCCGTGTCCGCGCCACTCGACGCATGGCAAAGACTCGACGCGCTGCCTCGACGCGAGAGCAGCCCCCAACGCCAGGAGATTGCCATGTCCAAACTACGCGTTCACTGCTTCAGCCTCTCGTTCGACGGCTACGGCGCCGGCCCCGATCAGACGCAGCAAAACCCGCTCGGGGTGGGTGGAGAAGAGCTGCATCGCTGGTTCGTGAAGACGCGCAGCTTTCAACGGGTGTTCGGCAGGCCCGGCGGCGAGACGGGCCCCGATGACGAGTTCGCGGCGCGCTGCGACGAGAACCTCGGCGCCTGGATCCTGGGTCGCAACATGTTCGGACCCGTGCGCGGGAACTGGCCCGACGAGAGCTGGAAGGGCTGGTGGGGCGAGGAGCCCCCGTACCACACGGACGTGTTCGTGCTCACCCACCACGCGCGGGCACCGCTGGCCATGAAGGGCGGCACCACCTTCCACTTCGTCACCGATGGCATCCACGCGGCGCTGGAGCGCGCGCGCGCCTCCGCGGGCGGCCGCGACGTGCGCATCGGCGGCGGAGTGGCGACCATTCGGCAATATCTGCAGGCAGGCCTGATCGACGAGCTGCACCTCGCCACCGCGCCCGTCCTGCTGGGGCGCGGCGAACACCTGCTCGCCGGCATCGACCTGCTCGGGCTCGGCTATCAGATCGTGCGCCACGGCAACACGCCGGACGCGAGCCATGTGGTGTTGACGAAGAAGTGAGCGGGGACGGCGCGAGTGATGCGCTCGTGACAGGTAGACTCAGGCCTTCGCGGCTGGTCTCAGGCCCAAGCTCGCCGCCATCGTCACCAGATCGGCGAGCGAGGCCGCCTGCATCTTGCGCATCACCTGGCCGCGATGGGCCTTGACCGTGATCTCACTGATCTGGAGCTCGCGGGCGACCTGCTTGTTCGAGAGACCAGCGGTAACGAGCACCATGACTTGCCGTTCGCGCGGTGTGAGCAAAGTGTGACTCTCGCGTAGCCGGCGCAGGCCCGACTCTCGCTGCAGAGCAACGCGACTTCGTTCGATGGCGCCGCGGATCGCCGCCAGCAGCACATCCTCTCGCAGGGGCTTGGTCAAGAACTCGACCGCCCCTGCCTTCATGGCCTGCACCGACATCGGCACATCGCCGTATCCCGTGATGAAGATGATGGGCATATCGGAGCGGTCAGCGAGTTGCTGTTGCAACTCCAGCCCGTTGAGGCCGGGCAGCGTCACGTCCAGCAGCAGGCAACTCGGAGCCATCGGACGGGGATGGGCGAGGAAGCTCTGTGCGGATTCGAACAGCCGAGGCTCCCAGCCCGCGTCCCGGATCAGCAGCTCCAGCGACTCACGCACGGAAATATCGTCATCGACGACGAACACGGGTACTGTGACCTCCGGCACGGCAATGCCCGCTGGTCGAAGGGCTGCGGCCGCCGAGCTCGCAACGCGGGATCGGGCAGCCTGTTGAAGAACGACGGTCATGCTTTACCTCGTCGCCTGGCGCGCTGAGGAAGACCATGGGAAGCAGCTTCCCGCGCCGTTTCAGCTCAAAGAAACTCAGGGCGGCTCGAGAGCGCCTCCGGCCTGGCGGGGAATGGACAGCAGGAAGGTTGCCCCGGGTCCGTCGTTCGCTGCCACGGACAGCCGGCCCTGATGTCGCTCGACGATGGCTCGGCTAATCGACAAGCCGATCCCCATCCCGCCTTTCTTCGTCGTGTAGAACGCATCAAAGATCTTGCTGAACGCCTGCGCGTCGATCCCCACGCCGGCATCTCGCACCGTCGCGCGCACGTGATCACCGCCCTCGCGCTCCGTTCGAATCAGCAGCTGCCTGGGCCGATCCTGCACGTCCAGCATGGCGTCCAGCGCGTTGCGGATCAGGTTGAACAGGACCTGCTGAAGCTGAACGCGATCACCAGCGACCCGGGGGAGGCCCTCGGCGAGCTCCACTGCGACGACGATGCGATGGCGCTGACACTCAGCACTCGACATGGCCATGACCTCCCTGATCACGTCGTTCAGGTCCAGCGACTCCAGCAGGAACTCCTTCTTGCTGAAGAGCGTACGCAACCGCGTCATCACGGCGGAGACGCGGTGCCCATCGCGAACGGCTCTGCTCGCCGTTTGACGGGCGCCTGGGATGTTGGGCGGCTCCGCATCCAGCATGCGGATGCACGTGCCGGCGTTCGTGATGATGCCGGAGAGCGGTTGGTTGACCTCATGCGCAATCGAGGCCGTCAGCGTGCTCAAGGTGGCGACCCTGGCCACGTGTAGAAGCTCCGCACGGGCGTTGCTCAGCGCCTCGTGGCTGAGGCGCTGAGCGTCAGCGAAGCTGTCGTGAGCCCGCTTCAACTCCAGCTCGGCTCGCTTGATCTCCTCGATGTCCGTGTTGACTCCGTACCATCCAACGACGGCGCCGCGCTCGTCTCGCAGCGGGCTGGCGCGCACGAGAAACCACCTGAACTGCCCATCGTTGCGGCGCAGCCGCGCTTCCGCTTCTCCCGAGGAGTGGTCGGCCGTGATGCGCCGCCAGGTCGCGATCAAACGGTCCAGATCGTCGGCGTGGACGGCGGCGGCCCAACCCCAGCCCAGCGCCTGCTCCGCCGAAAATCCGATGAAGTCCAGGTAGTGCTGATTCAAGAAGTCTGCGCTGCCATCTGGCCGCGCAGACCAGACCAATCCCGGAATCGTGTCGATGATCCGCTTCAGGTCACGTTCGCTGGCGCAGACCGCCTCCCCGGCACGCTCACGGGGCTGGCCAGAGAGTTGAGGCATCCAGCCCGGCGCGCCGCCTCCTCCGTTGCCGACGCCATCGTCCCCTGTGTTTCCCCATTGTGTTCCCCCGCTGTGTTGCTCCCCCACTTCTCGCCCCCACCGCGCAGCGGCCCGCTCTGCGCAGTCGCGACAGATCATGCCCGTGTTTGAGATGGGCTCCTTCGACAATCGCGCGGGAGCCGCAAATCGCTGCAGTTTCTTGCTGGAAACGCAGCCATCGGGCTCACTGACGGATCAGCTGCAAAGCTGTCGTCGATACGTTCGTCCGATAGCTCCCGTGCCTCGCGTCTGGTGGCATGCGCTCCAGGGATCGACAGCGATTCCCAAGACGGGTGTCCACGCTTTCAAACCTGGAGTCATCGCCATGACCACATCGACGTCTCAACCGCTTTCCACCACCCCGCTTGCCCGCGAGCAAGACAGCAGCCCGATCCGACCGTTTCGGGTTGCGTTCCCGGAGCAGGAAATCGCCGAGCTTCGCCGCAGGCTCGTCGCCACGCGCTGGCCCACGAAGGAGCTCGTGGCGGACCGGTCGCAAGGCGTGCAGCTGGCGACGCTGCGCGCGCTGTGCCACTACTGGGCGAGCGAATACGATGGGCGCCGGCTCGAGGTGCGGCTCAACGCGCTGCCCCAGTTCACGACCAAGATCGACGGCCTCGACATCCACTTCATTCACGCCAGATCTCGGCACGAGAGCGCGTTGCCGCTGATCCTGACGCACGGCTGGCCCGGCTCGGTGATCGAGTTTCTCGACGCCGTCGGTCCCTTGATCAACCCAACGGAGTACGGCGGCACTCCCCGCGACGCGTTCCACGTGGTGCTGCCGTCGTTACCCGGCTACGGCTTCTCCGCTCAGCCGGCGGAGTCAGGCTGGGACTCTCAGCGCATCGCTCGCGCGTGGGCGACGCTGATGAAACGCCTCGGCTACAACCGATACGTCGCTCAAGGTGGCGACGTGGGTGCGGACGTCACCGATGCGATGGGTCGCCAGGGGCCCGCGGGTTTGCTCGGTGTCCACCTCAACTTGCTGACGCCGGCGCTGGGGCGTCGCCGATCAGCTGCCGAAGACATCCGAGCAGGAGCGCGCGGCGCACGACGCGCTCGCGGCGTTCAAGACGAGTGGCTTCGGCTACTTTCTCGAGCAGTCCACCCGACCTCAGACGATCGGCTATTCTCTGCTGGACTCGCCCGTCGGGCTCGCGGCCTGGCTGATCGATCACGACACCGACAGCTACTACAAAATTTCTCGTGCATTCGTGGGCGGCGAGCCCGCGGGCCATCTCACCCGAGACAACCTCCTCGACAACCTCACGCTGTACTGGCTGACGGGAACCGGGGCATCCGCTGCCCGCTGGTACTGGGAGTTCGGGCAGTTTCTGGCCGCCGCGGCTGGCTCGCCTCCTCCGCCGGCATCGGTTCCCGTCGCTTTCACGACGTTCCCGGGTGAGCTCTGGGCTGCCCCGCGCAGCTGGGTGGAGAGCGTCTACCCCGGGCTCGCCTACTTCAACCAGGTGGACCGTGGCGGGCACTTCGCGGCCTGGGAAGAACCGGCGATCTTCGTGTCCGAGTTGCGCTCGGCATTCCAGCGGCTCCGCTAGCGGAGAAAACGCGGGCACATCCTGGTGTCGGTGGTCGACGTGAGGGGCCGAGCCAGCCGAATCGCCCTCGTCCGGCGGCCAGCTCTCGACGACGGGCGGCAGGCGAGTAGAGTGAGCGCGCCGGATGTTGCCGTTTGTCGTGACCGCTCGAGATCCGGCGTCGCGCGCGCGCCTGGGCACACTGACCACCCTGCACGGGACGGTGCAGACGCCGAGCTTCATGCCCGTCGGCACGCGGGCGACGGTCACGGGCCTCGATCCCGCCGAGCTGCAAGCGATGGGCGCGCAGGTGCTGCTCGCCAATACCTATCACCTGCTGCTGCGGCCGGGGCCCGAGCTGTTCCGGCGCGTCGGCGGCATCGGGGCGTTCATGGGCTGGCCCGGGCCCGTGCTCACGGACTCGGGCGGCTACCAGATCTTCTCGCTGGCGGAGCACCGCACCGTCAGCGAAGACGGCGCGCGCTTTCGCAGCTACGTCGATCAGCGCCAGCATCTGCTCTCGCCCGAGCGCTCGATCGAGCTGCAGAGCGCGATCGGCTCCGACATCATGATGGTGCTGGACGAGTGCATCGACTCGACGGCGCAGGAGGCGCAGGTGCGCGCGGCGATGGAACGCACCCATCGCTGGGCGCTGCGCAGCCTGGCGGCGCGCCGCGAGCCCGAGCGCGCGCTGTTCGCGATCGTGCAGGGCGGCCTGAACCCGGACTGGCGCCGGGAGTCGGCGGACTTTCTCACGCAGCACGCCTTCGATGGCTTCGCGATCGGGGGCCTGGCCGTGGGGGACACGCGCGCGCAGCGCGAGCACATCACCGCGCTCTCGGCCGAGCTGCTGCCGGCGGATCGCCCGCGCTACCTGATGGGCGTCGGCACGCCGCCGGATCTGCTGCAAGCCATGCTGGCGGGGGTCGACCTGTTCGACTGCGTGTTGCCGACCCTGCTCGCCTGGCAGGGCACGGCCTTCACCTCGACGGGTCGCGTGAAGGTCACGCGCGCCCCCTACGCCGAAGCGGACGTCGCGCTGGACGCCGCCTGCGCCTGCGCGACCTGCCGGCGCTTCAGCCGCGCCTACCTGCACCACCTGTACGAGTGCAGCGAACCGCTCGGTCCGCGCCTGCTCTCGCTGCACAACCTGCATCACTACCTGACCCTGATGCGCGAGGCCCGCGCCGCGATCGCCGCCGGCACCTACCGCCAGTACGCCATGACCAAGCTCGAGGCGATCGACCGCCACGAGCACAGCGGCTATCGCCTCGGCAGCGCGCCCGCTGACGCGAGGTCGTGAGCGTGCCAGCGCGTTGCTCCCCTCCCCTCACGCTCGACTGCGAGGTCGTGCAGACACGCAGCGGCGCGCAGGCCATGCGCGACAAGCTCAGCGGCGAGCTGATGCATCCGGTGGGGCCGCTGATCGAATCGGAGCGGCTGTACATCGCGGCCTCGCGGCTCGCGCTGCGGCTGAAATGCTCGAGCGCCCCGCTGGTACTGTGGGACGTCGGCCTCGGCGCGGCCTCCAACGCCAGCCGGGCCTGGCTGTGTGCCGAGGCCTGCGCGGCGCGGCCGCTGCGCATCCTCAGCTTCGATCGCAGCCTGGCTGCGCTCCAGCTCGCCGTGCGCCCCGAACACGCGAGCGCCTTCGGCCTACAAGGCAGCGTGGGCGAAGCAGCGCGCGGCCTGCTCGAGCACGGCCGCCACGAGAGCGCTCATTGTGCCTGGGAGCTGCGCCTGGGCGAGCTCCAGTCCACCCTGCGCGACGCGCTGCCGGACCCCGCCGACATCGTGTTCTGGGACCCGTTCTCCCCGCGCGCCAACCCGGAGCTCTGGACCTGCGCCGCCTTCGCCCTCGCACGCCGCGGCTGCCGCCCGGGAGCCACGCTGCACACCTACAGCGGCGCGACCGCAGTGCGCGCCGCGCTCCTGCTCGCGGGCTTCGCGGTGGGCGTGGGCGAGTTCGTCTCGCCCGGCAAGTACGCGACCTGCGCGGCCACCGCCGTCGACGATCTCAGCCAGCCGCTCACGCGCCGCTGGTTCGAACGCCTCGCCCGCTCCTCGGCGCCGTTCCCCGACGATGCACCGCCGGATGCGCTGGAGCGCATCGAAGCGTTGCCACAGTTCGCGCGCTGAGCGGCACCGCTGCGGCGGCCAGAGGGTGTGGGCTCGGCGTTGCCAGACATCGTGCGACTCCAGGAGTGCCCGCTGAGTGGGCAGACGATGAGCTCCGCGAGCTCACAGGGCGTCGAGGTCGACTCGCAATCCTCCGGGAAGCTCCAGGAGCCCCCCTGCGCATTCCTCTGACGTCCAGCCCTGCCCGCTGCTGCGCCGGAATATCTCCGCCCTGGCGCCTTGCTGATGCAGGAGCACATACGCCTGAAGGCTAGCCAGGCGCTGGTAAGCCTCGAGCTTGGTGGTGCGATCGTAGACTTGCGTGCTGGAGCTCAGGACTTCGAAGACGATGCTGGGGTTCGTGACAGCGCCGGGCTTGCCCGGCGCCTCCTGTGGAGCGCCGCCGATGACGACGAGATCGGGCAGGAACCCGCGATCGACCTCCGCAACATAGACGACGAGGCCTGCGGCGTACGCAGAACACGGTCCTCGGTCGGGCAGTTGCCGCGCCAGGCGCGCGCAGATTTGCGCGTGGCGCGGGGTGGTTGCCCCCATGGCATACGCGACCCCGCCGACCCACTCATGAGGCCATTCCAAGGAGGTGAACTCCTCCCAGCTGATCGTTGGAAGCTGTTGGAAGGCGTTCGACATCGCTCGAGTTCCTACCGACCTAGATCCGAACGGGTGAAGCTTAGCCCCAAATCCGTCCGCCATCCTTCCTTCCCGCCCGCCCGAGCTCGGATCGGAGTGGCAAACGTCGGCGGTTGAGTCAGGCGCAGCACTGCCCGATGGGGCGGGCGCGTCAGACGGCTTCAAAGATTCGATATCATTGACATTTAACACAAATGGACTGCGTGCCTGGCGCGACAAAAAGCTCGCGCCGGGTCAGCTTTTGTCGAGCGCGCGTGTCTAGGACATATGCACGTCGCCTACCTCGTCACGACCGTTCTGGCAGCACTCGCCAACGGCGCTGCCGCATTCGCGAGCCTCACCGGCGCCGAGTTCGTCCAGGCCGTCGCCGATCGGGTGCAGGTGGGGCGGAAATGGATGGTTCCGTTCGGCACGCTGCTGACCCTGGGCGCGCTCGGACTGCTCGCAGGCATCTGGGTGCCGGTGCTCGGAGAGGCGGCTGCCACCGGTCTGATCTTTTACTTCGTGTGCGCGCTGGGGGCACACGTTCGGGCGCGAGATGCCCACGTGGGCGGCGCCGTCAGCTTTCTGTTGCTGGCCGTGGCCGCCCTGCTCACGAGCCTCCGCTATCATGAGCACTGGAGCTGACGAGGGGCAATGGACGAGCGCGAGTGGCTGACGGAACGCTTCGAGGAGCACAAGCCTCACTTGCGGGCCGTCGCCTATCGCCTGCTCGGGTCGGCGACGGAAGCCGACGACGCACTACAAGAGGCATGGCTTCGCATCCGCGATCAGGATCCGGCGGCCGTCGAAAACCTGCAGGCGTGGCTCACGACGGTGGTCGGGCGCGTGTGCCTGAACCTGCTGCGCTCGCGCCGGACACGGCGGGAGACCCTGTCCGAGTTCCACGTGCCCGATCCAATTGTCTCATTCCCTGATGCTGCCGGCCCGGAGCACGACGCGCTGCTGGCCGACTCCGTCGGGCTGGCGCTGCTCGTCGTGCTCGATGCGCTGAGCCCCGCCGAGCGGCTCGCGTTCGTGTTGCACGACGTGTTCGGAGTGCCTTTCTCTGAACTCGCCAGCGCCCTCGACCGCTCCGAGGCGGCGGCGCAGCAGCTCGCCAGCCGGGCACGGCGGCGAGTGCAGAGCGCGCCCGAGCCGGACGCTGACCTCCCGCGCCAGCGCCAGCTGGTCGCTGCCTTCTTCGCGGCAGCGCGCGACGGAGACTTCGACGCACTCGTACGGGTCCTCGACGCCGACGTCGTGCTCAGGATCGACGGCGGCACGCTGCGGCAGGAAGCGTCACGGGTCGTGCGCGGCGCGGAAGCGGTGTCGCGCCATACGCGCATCTATTCCGGGCTGCACCCGCATGTCGTTCCCGCGCTGGTGAACGGCGCGGCGGGAGCGCTCGTCGCTCCCCCGGGCGGCTTGTTTGCCGTGATGGGCTTCACCATCCGCCGGGAGCGAATCACCGAGATCGACGTGCTACTGGACCCGGAACGGTTGGCGCGCCTGCACCCCATTGGCGCGCTCCCGCTCGAGGGGCAGTCCTGAAGGGCTCGGTGCCGAGCGGACCGAGCCCGACCCCAGGACTGCCCACCGGGACGCCGCCGGCTCCGAACGCCCCGCGTTGTGTGCTACGCTCGAGGCAATGGTCCACGCTGCAGAGCCCGCGCTCGTCGACTTGTGCGACGCGCTGCGGAGTGTACTGAGCAACAGGCCTCGGGTGCACCTCGCGCTCCTGTTTGGGTCGCAAGCGCGAGGTTCAGCACATGCCGGTTCGGACGTCGATGTGGCCGTGCTGGCGCCGGGGGAAGACCTGCTCGCTCTGGGCGCCGAGCTGAGTCAGGCGGTGGGCGCAACCGTCGATGTCGTTTCACTGGAGGATCCTGGCTTCGCGCTCCTCGGAGAGTTGGTCCGGGACAGTGTGGTCATTTACGAGGGCGCCGCTGGCAGCGCGGCGCGCTGGCGTTCACACGCGCTATCGGAGCTCGATCTGGATCGCGCGGGCTTCGAGCGCATGCGAGACGCTTGGCTTGCTCGCGTCGCCAGTGAAGGACTCTGATGGTCAACCGAACACTGCTATCGATCCAACTCTCCGAGCTCGCCGACCGCATCGGCCAAGTGCGCCGGCATCGCAAAGCCAGCGTGGAAGAGCTGAAGCAGGACCGCGATGCGGCCGAGCTCGTGTCTTTCAATCTGTTGCTGGCGGTGCAAGCATGTGTGGACATCGCGAGCCACTGTATTGCCGACGAAGGATGGCCTGTGGCGAAGAGCATTGGTGAAAGCTTCACCCGGCTCGAGGAGCATGGCGTCATCTCTGCCTCGGTTGCCGGGGCTCTGCGGCGAAGCACAGGCTTGCGCGATTGGATCGCCCATGGCTATGCGGGAGTCGACCTCGCTCTCGTGCATCGCGCGGCCACCGACGGCCTCGAGGATCTGGAGGCCTTTGCACGCGCGATGGCCGAGTGGGCGAACAACAGCGAGGGCGGTCGCGTTCCGTCGTGATGACGGTGCCCGGTGGGCACATTCTAGCGACGCCCGGCGTTGCTCAGAACCGAGCCCTTTCCGGCGGCGGTGGCCCAGAATCGCCACAGGTTTGCTCTGGCGCGTTGCAGGGGTCGTGGGATGGGCGTATGCGGAGGGTGCCGCGCCGCGGGCGCGCTACACAGAAAGGGGTCCTACCATGAAGAAGTTCCTGGTTCTGTACAGGGCACCGGCCGCCTCGTTCGAACAGATGAGGAAGGCGACCCCCGAGCAGCAGAAGGCTGGAATGGAGGCCTGGATGAGCTGGGCCAAGCAGGCTTCCGGCATCTCGGATATGGGCGGCCCGCTCGGAAAGAGCCTGCGCGTCACGAAAGAGAGTGCCGCGCCGACGACCAACGATCTGGGCGGCTTCTCCATCCTGCAGGCGGAGTCGAAAGAGGCGCTGGTGGAGTCGTTGAAGGGCCATCCGCACTTCATGACGCCGGAGGGGGTGATCGAGGTGGTGGAGATTTTGCCGGTGCCGGGGATGTGAGGGGGGGGATCGGGGCCCGAGGACCAGCTGCATGCTCAGCCGGAGAATTTGTAATATGCCCCGGCGGTGGCCAGGGCGAAGATCACGGTCAGGGCAATGAGGACGGTGGTTCGCCGGGAAGCGTCGGCCTGGCGCGTGGCAGAATCCAAATGTTGGAACAACGCGGCGCTGGTGGTCTTCTCGCCGCGCTTGCCTAGCAACGCGAATTCCCCGGCGTCGATGGCGGAGGCCAATGACTGCTCGTAACGTGTGCGCAGCTCCTTCGCAGAGCTCGACAGAACGACGGCACTGAGAGTCGCGCCGATACAAAATCCCAACACGATATTCCAGAATGAATGCATGACGGTGTTCCTGCTCAGGGCCTGACGTATCATCGCTCTTCAGAATCGCCTTCGGCTCTTCCTCGGCTTCCACGGCCAGCGCCGCTCGGCGCTCGCTGATGTGTTTGCGGTCGCGCTCGCGTTGCTCGCGCTCGGCGTCGCTGAACTCGAAGCTGAGTTGCTGATCGAGGGTCTTGTCGGCGAGGCGGATCTGGGCCTGAATGATCTTGGCGAGCGCACGCGCTGTTCCTCCTGCTCGAGCTGGCCGAGCACGGAACGTTGAATGCTGGTGCGTTCCAGCGTGTCGGCGATGCCGTCGAACACCACCGCGCCCACGGAGCCGAGGTCGTGCTGGATCTGGCCCACCTTCCGCACGACGGCGCGCAGCACCTCGTCCTCGGCGCGCTGCGGATAGAAGAAGTAGTGGCAGCGCACCTCGTCCTCGAAGGCCAGCGTGCGATCGATGCGGCCGTTGCGCTGTTCCAGGCGCCCGGGGTTCCAGGGGATGTCGTAGTGGAACAGGTCCGCGCAGTAGCCCTGCAGGTTCACGCCCTCGCGAGCGGCATCGGTCGCGATCAGGATGCGCACGGGATATGCGTTTGGGTCCCCGTTGAACTCTTCCTGCAAGAGCGCGCGGTTCTCCTCCGACATGTCGCCGTCGAAGACGCGGACACGATCCTGCGCGCGGTCGGTGCCCTCGATCGCGGACTCCAGCAGCTTGCGCAGATAAGTCTTGGTGTGGCCGTACTCCGTGAACACGATCAGGCGTCGCGCCGTCCAGCTCTTGCTGGCGCCGCGCGGCGCTTCGTCGCTTGCCGTCGGTGGCGGTGACCCGGTTCCACTTGATGGCGTGAAAGTGGGCGGCGAATGCGCTCGGCTCGTCCAGCGCCTCTTGCTTGCTGAGCGCCTGCTCCTGGGGCTCGATCACGCTCGCGCCCAGCTCCAGCTCCCACAGCAGCTCGAGCGCCCTGCCCTGCGCGTCGTCATCCAGCACACCAGCCGCACGAGCGTCATGGCACCTTCGCTGGCCGGCGGCACCACCTCGGTCACAAGGTACTGCCGCTGCCGCACGTTGACGATGTCCCCAGCCATCGGCGAAACGCGGGCAAGCTGCTCGGCGCCCGCGTGTCATTGGCCGCGCTGCAGGCCCTTAGGATGCGATCGCGCAGTTCCTCGCGCGAGCGCCCCGTGTCGTCGAGGTGGTGCGCGCGACAGGCGCGCTTCAGCTCGTCACGGCCCAGCACACGCAGGATGGCCAGCAGCGAGCCCGGGCTCTTGCGCGCGAGCACGCCCACCTGATCTTCCTTGCTCGCGCTGCTCTTGACCACCACCCCCCAGCTCGCGGGACAGCTCCAGCAAGCGCGCCTTGGGCAACAGCTCGAGGACGCTGCGGGCAGACGGCGGAACGATATCGTAATGAACGGCCACGACGGACCGAACGCACGCCATCGGAACGGCGCTAAGCCAGCTGTTTTGATCGGTCGCAGCTCTGGAGACGGCGAGCGAGCATGTGGGTCAGGGCGATCTCGCGCGCGTCAAGGGGATGACGGTGGGCACGCCCTGACGGCGGAGGAGTCGCCGCGCTGAATCACGGAGACTCTGGCACGTCGTCATCCTCGATCGGACCCTGCCGGCCACTTTGCGCCCACTCATCCCAGAGGCGAGCCTGATCCTCCGAGAACAGCGTCAGCTCCTGATCATCCAAAGCCATCACCACCCGCACCCCTTGGCCTTCTCGCGCGGGCACGGGCGCTTCGAGTGTGATCGTGTTCCCATGGAGTATTCCCGTTGCGACTGCGCCGGCCATGGGGTGAGTCTAGCCAATTCTTCCTTGTGAGCGAGGGCGTTCGCGCTGTGGGGCCTGCCTGTTGCAAGTGCTTGGGGTTGCTTTCTCGAGCCCGGGCGTGACCGTGGCTGACCGTGCGTGCGCAATCTTCGACGGGTGCGCCTGCGACGTGATGCCGAAGGTCCTACGGCTCGCTCATGAGCCCCAGGAACAGCTCGAGCCCCTGATCGAGAATCGCTAGCTCGTCCGTCCTGATACGGCCATACACCCGTCGGATGCGGCGCTTGTCAATCGAGCGCAGATGATCGATCAGGGCGTACGAGGTCTTCGTCAGGCCACTCTTGCCCGGCGAGAGCTCAGGATAGAGCGCGCCCTCCCCGGCTGTTCCCGTGACCGGCACGACCGCGATGAGCGGGAACCGCTGGTCCGCGTTGACGGCCGGATCGCTCACCGCAACACACGGGCGGGTCCCTCGCTGCTCATGGCCTACCGTCGGATCGAGCTCGACCAGGATCACGGTCCCCCGCTCGAGGATCACTCGGAATCCTCGACCCAGCCCTGCCCCTCGACCCAGCGCACCGACTTACCCGCTCTTTCATCGACGAGCCCCTCGTCACCAGCAGGAAGACTCGCACCCCAATCCCCCAGACCTATCTCGCTGAGTTCCACCGCCTCCGGGTGCGGACTCGCGAGCGATCGAAGCAGCCCTTCCCGGCGCCGGCGGCGCAGCTCATGCTCTACCGCCTGGGCGATGAAGCGACTGCGGTTTCGCTCGAAGCGATCGATGCCTTCGACGAGATCCAGGGGCAGGGTAACGGTGACGCGCTCGGTCGCAGCCATGGCGAGTATGATCTAGCATATGATCATACCCGGCGCGTAGGTCTCGAGGCGGGCAGCACCACCCGGTTGGCCTCATGGCCGCCTCACTCATCCCACTGCAGACGCCCGTAATCACGACCACTTGAAGCACCCGGGCGGTTTGGCTCCTGAAGGAGCAGCGCATCGACCGTATGTTTCATACGGTACATTTCATACGGCTCCCCCACATGACAGCACCTGCGCAACCCGAGTTGAAGCCCGGTCATGCCTACCGCACGCGGGACCTCGCACCTTGGGGGAAGAACCCAGCTCGTCTGGCTCGGCGCCTCGTGCATGAGGGGAAGCTACGAGAGGCAGCGCATGGGCTTTATTACGCGCCGGTCGCGTCCAAGTTCGGTCCCGCGCCGGTTGCGGAAGAGGTGCTGCTGGATGCATTCCTTGGCGGAGAACCTTTCCTCATCTCCGGTCCACCGCGCTGGAACGCGCTCCGGCTCGGGTCGACGTCCATGTTCGCCGCGACGCTCGTCTACAATACCCAACTCACCGGCGAGTTCCTGCTGGATGGGCGGCGCTTCCTCCTGCGCCGCGTGTACTTTCCAAAGAGCCCTTCGCCCGAGTGGTTCGTCGTCGATCTGCTGCGGCATCACGACATGGCCGGGGCGTCGCTCAGCGAGCTACTGCAGAACCTCGTGATCGCATTGCGCGAGGGTCGTTTCGACGCGAGCCGACTGCTTGCGATGGCTGTGGAGTACGGCACGAAAGCCACCCTGGAGCTCGTCGATAGCTGCGTCACGAAGGCACAAACTCCGTGAGTTTCATCCGTAATGACCTGGACTTCGTGAAGTTGCTCGCGATCATCGCACGCGAAACGGGTATCGCCGCCGCTCTCGTGGAGAAGGACTACTGGGTCACGTATCGCCTTTGGGCGCTGCATGAGACCGGTGGGATCCTGAGAAGGCAGCGCAGGAGCGTGACTGGAGTCAGGTCGGCGCATTGCCGGGCTCCCGAGGCTCTGTACGCAGCGCGGTTCGCCGACCCCGGCTCTCCGACGCCCCTCCAACCTACTCAGCCGCGATCGTCAATTCCGCCTCGACGGTCTCCTCGTCCGTCTCTTCTTCTAACGCCTCCTCGCGGACCACACCACCGTGGGCCGGCTTGCCCATCGCGGCCTCAATCAGCTGCAGCAGCTGTTGCTGCCGATCTGCCATGAACTTGTCGAAGGCATCCGCGCGCAGGTGCGCGGGGTCGATGAGGTGCGTTCGCAGGTACTCGTCGAGCCGATCGGACGAGATGGGCGGCGTGCTGTCATTCCCCTTCTCGAGCTTGGCAACTACTCTTCCGGCAAGGTTGACGGCCATGCGGCTTGACGCCGGGGGGTCCCATCCGAGCACGGTCGCACGCACCTCGCTCGCAGGGAGCCGTTGATGCGTTGATGCCCTCGTAAGTGATCCATATCGCTCCATCTTTTCGGAGCGCTTTCCATCCGGGCAGAAATCGGCGATGAGCGCTGCATGGGCGCGAAGCGGCGTTTTCAACGAAGGGCGAAGCT
>DASTRX010000196.1:0-16235 GCA_035760985.1 Polyangiaceae bacterium | reverse complement strand
GATCAACAGCATGACGGACTCGCTCCGCACGTTCGCGGACCAGGTCACGACGGTCGCCCGGGAGGTCGGCAACGAGGGCAAGCTCGGCGGGCAGGCCCGCGTGCCCGGCGTGAGCGGCACGTGGAAAGATCTGACGGACAGCGTGAACTCGATGGCCTCCAACCTGACCACTCAGGTGCGGGCGATCGGCGAGGTCACGACCGCGGTCGCCAACGGCGACCTGTCGAAGAAGATCAGCATCGACGTGAAGGGTGAGCTGCGCGCCGTCAAGGACACCTTCAACACCATGGTGGACCAGCTCAACTCCTTCGCCAGCGAGGTCACGCGCGTCGCCCGCGAGGTCGGCACCGAGGGCAAGCTCGGCGGGCAAGCCAAGGTGCCCGGGGTGGCCGGCACCTGGAAGGACCTGACCGAGAGCGTAAACCGCATGGCGATGAACCTCACGGCCCAGGTGCGCAACATCGCCGAGGTCACCACCGCCGTCGCGCTGGGCGATCTGTCCAAGAAGATCACCGTCGATGTGCAGGGCGAGTTCCGGGCGCTGAAGGACACCACCAACACCAGGGTCGACCAGCTCAACTCGTTCGCGCGCGAGGTCACGCGCGTCGCGCGCGAGGTCGGCAGCGACGGCGAGCTCGGCGGTCAGGCGCGGGTGCCGGGCGTGAGCGGCACCTGGAAGGACCTGACCGACGGCGTGAACTCCATGGCCGCGAACCTGACCAACCAGGTGCGCAACATCGCCGAGGTCACCACCGCCGTCGCGCTGGGCGATCTGTCGAAGAAGGTCACGGTCGACGTCAATGGCGAGATGCTGGCGCTGAAGAACACCATGAACACCATGGTGGACCAGCTCAACTCCTTCGCCAGCGAGGTCACGCGCGTCGCCCGCGAGGTCGGCACCGAGGGCAAGCTGGGCGGGCAAGCCAAGGTGCCCGGGGTTGCCGGCACCTGGATGGCCCTGACCGACAACGTGAACTCGATGGCCACCAACCTCACCAATCAGGTGCGCGGCATCGCCAGCGTGGTGACCGCGGTCGCGAACGGCGACCTGACGCACAAGCTGGCGCTGGAGGCGCGCGGCGAGATCGCGGAGCTGGCCGGAACCATCAACGGCATGACGGGCACGCTGGCCATCTTCGCCGAGCAAGTGATCACCGTGGCGCGCGAGGTCGGGGTCGAAGGCAAGCTCGGCGGGCAGGCGAAGGTGCCCGGCGCCGCGGGCCCCTGGCGCGACCTGACCAACAACGTCAATCAACTCGCCGAGAACCTGACCTCGCACATCCGTGCCATCGGCACCGTGGCCACGGCGGTGACCAAGGGTGACCTCACCCGCTACGTCGCGGTGGAGGCGTCCGGCGAGATGGCGGCCCTCAAGGACAACATCAACGAGATGATCCGCAACTTGAGGGAGACCACGCAGAAGACGACGGAACAGGACTGGCTCAAGACGAACCTGGCTCGCTTCACCCGCATGCTGCAGGGCCAGCGCGATCTGACGACCGTCGCTCGCCAGGTGCTGTCCGAGCTGGCACCGCTGGTGCACGCGCAGCAAGCCGCCTTCTACATCGCCGAGCAGGACGGCGAGGAGACGCGCCTCAACCTGCTGTCCAGCTATGCCTCGGATGGCGACCTGCCCCGAAGCTTCCGGCTGGGCGAAGGCTTGATCGGCCAGTGCGCGCTGGAGAAGCGCAAGTTCGTGCTGGAGGACGTGCCGGCGGATCATTTTCGGGTGCGCTCGGGCCTCGGGTCCAGCACACCGCGCAGCTTGATCATCCTGCCGATCCTGTTCGAGGGCGAGGTCAACGCTGCGATCGAGCTGGCCTCCTTCGGCCAGCTCAGCCCGGTGCACGAGGTGTTCCTGGATCAGCTGACCGAGAGCCTAGGCATCGTGCTGAACACGATCGCCTCCAGCATGCGCACCGAGGCCTTGCTGCGCCAGTCGCAGACGCTGACGCAGGAGCTGCAGAGCCAGCAGGAAGAGCTGCGCCAGACCAACGATCAGCTGCAGCACCAGGCCGCCACGCTGCAGAAGTCGGAGGAGCGCCTCACGCTGCAGCAGGAGGAGCTGCGGCGCACCAACGAGCAAGCGGAGGAGAAGGCCAAGCTGCTGGAGATCAAGAACCGCGAGATCGAGTTCGCCAAGGCCGACATCGAGGAGAAGGCCGAGCAGCTCGCGCTGACCTCCCGCTACAAGTCCGAGTTCGTGGCGAACATGTCGCACGAGCTACGCACGCCGCTCAACAGCTTGCTGATCCTGTCGCGCATGCTGGTGGACAACGCCGAGGGCAACCTGACTCAGAAGCAGGTCTCGTTCGCGCAGACCATCCACGCCTCGGGCAACGATCTGCTGAGCCTGATCAACGACATCCTCGACCTCTCCAAGATCGAATCCGGCACGCTCGCGGTCGAGCCCAGCGAGGTCTTGCTGGACGATCTGCGCGCCTACGTGGAACAAGGGTTTCGCCACGTCGCGCACGAGAAGGGACTGGAATTCAACGTGGAGATCAGCGGGCGGCCGCCGGCGTCGATCCACACGGACCCGAAGCGGCTGCAGCAGGTGCTCAAGAACCTGCTCTCCAATGCCTTCAAATTCACCGAGCGGGGCAGCGTCACGATGACGATCTCCACGGCCAGCTATGGCTGGAACCGGGAGCACGCGATCTTGAACCGCGCCGAGTGCGTGGTCGCGTTCAGCGTCAGCGACACCGGCATGGGCATCGCGGAGGACAAGCAGCGCATCATCTTCGAGGCGTTCCAGCAGGCGGACGGCACGACCAGCCGTCGCTTCGGCGGCACGGGCCTGGGCCTGTCCATCAGCCGCGAGATCGCCAAGCTGCTGGGAGGCGAGATCCGGGTGGTCAGCATGTTGGGCAGCGGCAGCACCTTCACGTTCTATCTGCCCTCGCAATACGTGGCGCCCGCGGGCGAGCGCGCGCGGCGATCCGACAGCGACGCTCCCCTGCCCTCCCGCTTCACCCCGCCGGTCACGAGCGAGCCGGAGCCTGCCACCGAGCCAGCTCCGGAGCGCGCGCCGCGGGGCAGCTGCCTGCTGCTGCTCGGCAGCCCCGACGCCGAGCTGCGCGAGGCGCTGCACGGCCCGCTGCAGCAGATCGGCCTCGGGCCCCTGGTCAGCGAAGAGCCCCGGGTCGATCCCGCGCAGATTGCCAAGCTGCACGCTGCCGGCATCATCGTGGATCTCAGGTCCGGGCAGCTCGACGGCTGGGTGGCGCTGGATCGGCTCAAACACACGCTCGCCACCGCGCATCTGCCGGTGGTGGCCCTGGCTGGCCCGAGCGATGGCCTCAAGGCGCTGCACATGGGGGCGGTCGCGGTGCTCGAGCGGCTCGTGCCGGCTGATGTGGAGCGCGCCTTGCGGCACGTGAGCGCGCTGCAACCCGATCAGGGCCGGCGCCTGCTGCTGATCAGCGACGATGCAGCGAGCGCGGCCCACCTGATGCCCCTGCTGGCGGGCGAAGGCGGGGAGGTCCGATCGGTCCCGTCCGGCGCGGGCGCGCTGGCGGCCCTGCCCCGGGAGGGCTTTCAGTGCGTGGTGCTGGCCCTGGGCGACGGCCCCGCCCAGCTGGAGCCGCTGTTGCCGCAGGTGTCCGGGCTGCCGCTGATCGTCCACGCAGCGCGCCCGGTCGCCGAGGCTGAATCCGCGCAGATCGCGGCCGCTCGCCGCCGTCAGCCGATCGAGGTGACGCACAGCGCCGAGCAGCTGATCCGGCACGGTTGCCTGGCGTTGCACCGCCCCGAGGAGACGCTGCCGAGCGGGCAGCGGCGGCTGTTGCTGGAGGCGACGCGGCGCCGGGCGGCGCTCGCGGGCATGCGGGTGCTGATCATCGATGATGACGTCCGCAACATCTTCGCGATGACGAGTGCCCTGGAGCGCCACGGCGCGCTAGTGAGCTATGCAGACAATGGCCAGCAGGGGTTGGAGCTCCTGAATGCAGGCCCGCCGCCGCAGGCGGTGTTGGTGGATATCATGATGCCCGAGCTCGACGGCTACGAGATCATGCGCAGAATCCGGCAGCAGCCCCGCCACGCGCGGCTGCCGCTGATCGCCGTCACCGCCAAGGCCATGCCGTCCGATCGCGAAAAGTGCCTGCGCGCCGGCGCGACCCACTACCTCGCCAAACCGGTCGACGCAGGCCAGCTGGTGTCCGCGCTGCGCGTCGCCACGACGGAATGATGTTCCGCGGAAGGAGCCGCGCCCATGCCCAACCCACTCGCTGCCAGCATCGAACCGGTCGACGTGCTGTTGATCGACGACCGCGCCGAAGATCTGCTCTCCCTGTCCCAGCTGCTCGCCGGGCCGGAGTACCGGCTGCAGACCGCGCGCTCCGGGTCCGAGGCGCTGAAGCGCTTGCTGGAGCAGGACTTCGCCGTGATCTTGCTCGACGTCTACATGCCGATCATGGACGGCTTCGAGCTGGCGTCGTTGATCAAGCAGCGCGAGCGCAGCCAGAACACGCCCATCATCTTCTTGACCGCGGCCGGCTCGGATCTGTCGCAGATCTATCGCGGCTATTCGCTGGGCGCGGTGGACTACCTGAACAAGCCGGCAGACCCGGACGTGCTGCGGGCCAAGGTGCGGATCTTCGCCGATCTGTATCGCAAGGATCGCCGCCTGGAACGCCAGGCTGAGGCGCTGCGCGAGAGCGAGCGGCGCGAGCGCGAGGTGATGCTCACCGAGCTGCGGCACAGCGCGGAGCGCCGCTACCTGCACCTGGCCGAAGCCGTGCCCGTCAGCGTGTGGACGACCGATGCGCGCGGCAATCTGACCTACACCAACCGTTACTGGAACCAGTACACGGGGTTGCCGCTGTCCGATCTCCGGGACCGCAGCTGGCTGGAGGCCGTGGACGAGGCGGATCGTGAGGGCTGCGCGGCCGCCTGGCGAGAGGCGATCGCCAGCGGGCAGCCCTACGAGCGGCAATGCCGGCTGCGGCGGGCCAGCGACGGGGCGTCGCGCTGGCACCTGTCGCGCGCCGTGCCGGAGCGGAACGAGAGCGGCCAGATCCAGGGCTGGCTGGGCACGCAGGTCGACATCGAGGAGGCCAAGCGCGCGATCTTCGCGCGCGACGAGTTCCTGTCGATCGCGTCCCACGAGCTGCGCACGCCGCTCACCGCGCTCAAGCTGCGCCTGCAGTCGACGCTGCAAGCGCGCGATCTACCGGACAAGGCCCAGCACCGCCTGGAGAGCGCGGTGCTGCAGACGGAGCGGCTGGAGCGGCTGATCGAGAACTTGCTCGACGTGTCGCGCATCACCACCGGGCACCTCGATCTGGAGTCGGAGACGTTTGACCTCCGTGAGCTGGCGCAAGACGTCACCGAGCGCTTCCGGGAGCAAGCCGCGCGCGGCGGCACCTCGGTCGAGCTGAACGCGCCGGCCCCGGTCGTGGGGCGCTGGGATCGCCTGCGCCTGGAGCAGGTGGCGACGAACCTGCTGTCCAATGCGCTGAAGTTCGGAGAGGGCCGCCCGATCGGGGTGGAGGTGCAAGGCGATCAGGAGCATGCGACGCTGACCGTCACCGATCGCGGGATCGGCATCGCGCCGGAGAACGTGGCTCGCATCTTCAACCAGTTCGAGCGCGTGGTGGGGCAGCGCACGTTCGGCGGCCTGGGCATGGGTCTGTACATCGCGCGTCAGATCGTGCAGGCGCACGGCGGCAGTGTTCAGGTCGAGAGCGCAGCAGGACAGGGCTCGCGCTTCCAGATCATTCTGCCGAGATGAGCTGGCGCGCGCGTCATCGAGCCACAGCGGTGTTTCAGCGATGTGTCTGGCAGCCATGCCAACGGGCGATCTGCAACGCGAGGTTGCGTTGACCCGTGGCGTTTGCCGACGACGCGAGAGCCGGGATCGCATAATGCGACGCGGCGAATAGTTCGCGGCGTTGTAGGTGGCGACACCGGCCCGGTGAAATCGTCGTGTTATGCTTCACCCCATGTCATACCTGTATGGCGACTCCACTACGTTCCCTTATGATGTCGACTATATCGAGCTGTCACGGCATGGCGTCGAATGCGCGATGCAACTGCTGTCTGCTCAGCACGCGATCGCCAGCGCGCTCGCCCGCGAGGAAGCACAAAGCCAGGCGCGCAACCTCGATCGCACGCGCCTGAGCAACCTGGCGGAGGCCGTGGAGAGCGCGCTGGCGCCGTTCCTCAACGCGGAATCGGAGCTGGTCGTGCGCGCGGCGGCCCGGGCCCTGCAATCCACCAAGACCGCGCTGGAGGACGAGCGCGCCGAAGCCGACCGGCGGGCGAACGATGGTGCAACACACGCGCAGCACGTGATCCAGCGCGCCAGCGAGTCCGCTCACCGGGCGCTCGAGACCTTCCTGTCGCGGCACGACGTGCCGGAGACGGAGCTCGGGCTCACGCTGAGCTGCAACGGCGAGCAGGGGTACAGCGGTGAGATCGCGATCCGATCGCCCTTCGGGGTGCGCGCGACCTTCGCGCTGCGCGCCGGCGCGGAGCACGACTGGTTGAAGCCGCGCCGCGTCGCTGACCTCGCGCCGGGGCTCGAGATCCACGTCCCGCAGCCCTCGGGCTGGATCTCCAAGCGCATCGAGATGGCGCCGGTGAAGCTGGATCGCCTGTTCTTCGGCAGCGTGCGGGTCGCCGGAGCGGAGCTGGAGCTGGTCTTGACCAAGTCGGCCAGCAGTGGCGCGGGCTACCGGATCTCGGTGGATCTGCGCGGAGAGCGGGGTGTGCTCGTCACGCCGCTCAACGAGAACGGCGTGGCAGACGCGGACCCGCCGCTGACGCTCGATGCCGAAGACGGCGCGCGCCTGCTCGAGCTCGCGCAGGGGGTGATCGAGTCGGTGCAAGGCTTGACCGCGTTGCGCGGCAGCATGTGCAGCGTATCGCTCGACGATCAGCCGCTGGAGCAAGTGGAGTGGCCGGAGACGGCGGCGCATCGCCTGCTCTCGGAGCTCGCGCCCGTGGTGCTGGAGATCTCGCGGCGCTCCGGTGCTCCGGGTGAGCTGGTGTTGCGGCGCGACGTCGGAGGCGGGCGGCGAGAGGAGATCTACGTGACCAAGGCCGAGCTCTGGGAGCGGCTGCTGGTGCTGCCTCCGGAGCGGCGCGCGGTCTTTGGCGTGTTGGGGCTCACGGCGCCGACCCTGGCGCCGGCCGAACCGCCGCCGGTCTCGGGCACCATCAGTGTGGCGCCCGATCCTTCGATGTTCGAGGTACCGGTCGAGCCGGTCCTGGCCAGCATGGGGCCAGCCTGACGCTGGTAGGGGGGCCGGCATATCGACGACCACGGGCGGGCGTTTCATCGGCTCGAAGCAGCGCGATGCCGGGTGGCGCGCGAAGGCGCGCTGGTTGCTGCCGCTTTGTCCGCGAGCGCCTGCGGCTCCGACGACGGCGCTGCCGTCGCGCTGTGTCCGCTCCGGCAGCCGATCATCCGGGGCTCGGTCGCGGACTCGAGCGAGCTGAACCACACCGGCGCCCTGGTCGCGGTCGAGCCGGGCACGGGGCAGCGCCGCTGGTTCTGCACGGCGACGCTGATCGGCCCAGAGAGCGTCGTCACCGCCAAGCACTGCACGAGCACGATCTTCGACGCGGAGGAGCAAGGGCTCGAGGTGGACTGGCTATCGGGGCCCTCCATGGCAGACGCGGCGGAGCTGATCCCGATCGCGGCACTGGAGCTCACGCCACCGGGTCGTGACGGCTTCCTCCGCATCGGCCGGGACCTGGCCGTGGCGCACCTGGATCGCCCGACCCGCATCCGTCCGGTGCAGCTCGCGCCGCTGAGCGACGATCAGATCGGTCAAACACTGCTCCTGATCGGCTATGGCGTGTTCGACGCCGAGGGCGCTGAAGACGGCGTGCGCCGGCGCGGGAACGTGACCCTGGCCGCCCTGCACGGCAGCATCTATCGCGCGATGTTCGGCGACTTCGAGAGCTACGTGGAGTGGAGCTTCACCGCCGAGGCCACGGACTTTGACTACCTGTCGGTGTTCACGCCCGACAGCGATCCGCTCGATCGGTTCGTGCTGCAGGGCTTGCAGGAAGACTTCGACTCCGAGCGGCTGCTCGACGGCTACGAGGCGGTGGCGGGCGGGCGCCGGCCCGGAGACGCGCAGAGCTGTGTCGGCGACTCCGGGGGGCCGCTGGCGCGGCGCGCGAGCGATGGCAGCTGGCAGAGCTACGGTGTCGTGTCCGGCAGCTTGTTCTCGACCAGCAGCGCCTGCGACTTCGGCACCGTCTTCGCGACCTTCGGCCCGGACTCGCTCGCCTTCGTGCACGACGCGCTGGCGTGGCAGGACCCGTGCGCTGACGTGCCGGTCGAGGGCGAGTGCCGCGGCAGCGTGGCCGTGCGCTGCGAGACGAGCTTGCTGGACGATCGCCGAGAGCTCGTGCAGCGAGACTGCGCCCAGAGCGCTCAGGATTGCTTCCTGGGGACGAGCGGCGCCGAATGTCACGAGCCCATGAGCTCCTGCCGGGAGCGCTGAGCTCTCTTCTGCTGCTACTTCTCCACGAACGCGCGCTCGATCGTGTAGTGCGCGGGCTCGTGGCTCGAGCCCTCCTTGAAGCCCTTGGCCTCGAGCAGCTCGACCAGGTCGGCGAGCATGCGCGGTCCGCCGCACACGAGCGCGCGGTCGTGCTCGGGCGAGAGCTGCGGCAGCCTCAGGTCGTCGCACAGCTTGCCGCTGTGGATCAGCTCGGTGATGCGGCCCTGGTGCTCGAAGGGCTCGCGCGTCACTGTCGGGTAGTAGTGCAGCTGCTTCTGTACGACCTCGCCGATGAACTCGTTCTGCGGCAGCTCGTGCTTGATGTAGTCCGCGTACGCGAGGTCGTTCACGCGGCGCACGCCGTGCACCAGCACGACGTCCTCGAAGCGCTCGTAGGTCTCCGGATCGCGGATGATGCTCAGGAACGGCGCGAGGCCCGTGCCCGTGCTGAACAGGTACAGGCGCTTGCCCGGGAGCACGTTGCTGATCACGAGCGTGCCCACCGGTTTGTTGTTGATGAGCACCTGCTCGCCCACCTTGAGGTGCTGGAGGCGGGAGGTCAGCGGGCCGTCCTGCACTTTGATGCTGTAGAACTCGAGGTGCTCCTCGTAGTTCGGGCTGGCGACGCTGTAGGCGCGCAGCAGCGGGCGCCCCTCGACCTCCAGGCCGACCATCAGGAAGTGCCCGTTTTTAAAACGCAAACCGCGGCTGCGCGTGGTCGTGAAGCTGAACAGCGTATCGTTCCAGTGGCGGACGCTGAGCACCGTCTCATGGCTCAGTTGGCTCATGCGCGCGAATATAGTTCCGGTCAATTCATCTGCAAACCGGGATATTCCGCAAAGGATATTCGGTTTTGCCGATATCCCGTCCATTATCATGACGGCGGATCATGCGCTTCACCCTGCGCCAGCTGGAGGTGTTCCTGGCCGTCGCCCGCAGCGAGAGCGTGAGCCGCGCCGCGGAGGAGCTGGGCATGTCGCAGTCGTCGGTGAGCGGCGCGCTCGCCGATCTGGAGCAGCAGTTCGGCATCCAGCTCTTCGATCGCATCGGCAAGCGCTTGCGGTTGAACGCGCTGGGCCGCTCGCTGCGCCCGCGCGGGCAGGCGCTGGAGGAGCAAGCGCAGGAGCTGGAGGCGGCGCTCTCCGCGCGCAGCAGCGTGGGGCCGCTGCGCATCGGCGCCACGCTGACCATCGGCAACTATGTGGCCATGCCGCTGGTGGCGGCGTTCCTGAATGATCACCCCGGCGCGCGCATCGAGCTCTCGATCGCCAACACCGCCGAGATCACGCGCAAGGTACAGAATTTCGAGATCGACATCGGGCTCGTCGAGGGGGAGCTGCGCGAGAGCGGGCTGCGCGTCACGCCCTGGTACGACGACGAGCTGGTGGTGTTCTGCGCGCCCGATCACCCCTTCACCCACCAGCGCGAGCTGAGCGACGACGACCTGCTCTCGGCGGCCTGGATCGTGCGCGAGCCCGGCTCCGGGACACGTCAGGCGTTCGAGCACGCCATGCACGGCATCCTCTCGGAGCTGGAGATCCGGCTGGAGCTGGAGCACACCGAGGCCATCAAGAGCGCCGTCGAGGCCGGCATCGGCGTGGGCTGCGTCTCGCGCATCGCCGTGCGCGACGCCGTGCGCCTCGGCAATCTGAGCCCGTGCGCGGTGCCGCACCGGGATTTTCGCCGGCGCTTCTTCTTCGCGTTGCACGAGGAGAAATACCTCAGCCCGGCGATCCAGAGCTGGATCGAGCTGTGCTCGCACTGGCCGGCGACCAGCGCCGATTGACGGCGGCGCCGCGCTGCTCGGAGCTCAGGGCGGGCAGTCGCCGGGGCAGTTGGCGCTGTTCTCGAGCCCGTCTTCGCACAGCAGGTCGCCGCAGAAGTGGCCGAGCAGGTTGCAGTCGCGAGCGCAGTTGACGGCGCTCTCTCCGACGCCGCAGTAGCCGTCGCCGCAGTTGCCGGAGCGGGTGCAATCGCCGGGGCAGTTCGTGGTGTTCTCGAAGGCCTCGCAGCGGCCGTCGCCGCACACGATGGATGCGTCACAGTCGACGGCGCAGCCGGCGATGTCTTCGCTCGTGGCGCAGATGCCGTCACCGCAGACCGGGCAATCGAGGGGACAGTTCTGCGGGGTCTCGCCGGGAGAGCACAGGCCGTCGTCGCACTCGCGGCAATCCGCAGGGCAGGACTGCGCGTCCTCGGAGTCGGCACAATCGCCGTCACCACATTCGACGGGGCAGTCCTCGGGGCACTGCGCCTTGGGCTCATTGCAGAAGCCGTCCCCGCAAAAGCGGCAGTCCAGGCCGCAGGTCGCCGGAGTCTCGCCCGCGTCCTCGACACAGACTCCGTCGCCGCAGAACCCGCAGTCCTGGCGGCAGCTGCTGGCCGTTTCAGGCGGCGCCGTGCACTCGCCGTCGCCGCACAGGGAGCAGTCCTGAGGGCAGCTGCGCAAGGTCTCGAAGCCCGCGGTGCAGACGCCGTCGCCGCACAGGAAGCAATCTTGCGCGCAGCCGGCCAGGTTCTCGAACGTGGGAGTGCAGATGCCGTCGCCGCAGGCGTTGCAATCCTCGGGGCAGCTGGTCAAGGTCTCGTCGGACCCGCAGAAGCCGTCGCCGCAGCTCGAGCAGTCGGAGAAGCAGGTGTCCACCGTCTCGCGACCGGTGCAGAGCCCGTCGCCGCAGACGCTACAGTCTCGGGGGCAGGTATCGACGCTCTCGATGGCCTGACAGCGGCCATCTCCGCAGCGCGCGCAGTCGGATGGGCAAGGGTCGCCGACCTCGCAGGTGCTGTTGCAGACGCCGAGGCAATCCGACGGACAGGTGTTGCGCGTCTCCGCGATCTCGCAGCGCCCGTTGCCGCAGACGTTGGCCACGAAGCAGTCGCTGGGGCACGAGTCGGCGCTCTCGGTGCTGCCGTCGCACAGGCCGTCGCCGCAGTTCCGGCAATCGCTGCTGCACACGTCACCGAGGTCGCAGAAGCCGTCACAAGTGGGATCGCAGTCCCGCGGGCAGGTCGCGCGCGTCTCGCCGGAGTCGCACGCGCCGTTGCCGCAGAAGGCGCCCGCCACGCAATCGCTTGGACAGCTGCGCACGCTCTCCGACCCCTCGCAGACGCCGTTGCCACAGCTGCCCGTGCTCGAGCAATCCTGCGGGCAAGTCCGCGAGCTCTCGAAGGCGGAGCAGCGACCATCCCCACAGCTGGCGGTGGTGGAACAGTCGGCGGGGCAGGAGGTGGACGTCTCGCTGTCGTCACAGTCGCCGTCGCCACAGCTCGCACGGCAGTCGGCGCTGCAGCTCTGCCCGCCTTCATTCTTGCTGCAGACGTTGTCGCCGCAGTAGCAGTCGGCAGGACAGCTCGCGGAGTCCTCGCTGAGCGCGCACAGGCCGTCGCCGCACTCGGCGGCCAGGATCGGGTTCTCGCCGAGCGGAGCCCGACCACAGGCGCCGAACACACCGGCGCTCGCGATCAGCAGTGCGCCCCAGCGAAACATCCCCCCTGCAGAGCGCGCCCGCGGCATGACCACACGCATTGAAACATGCCGCCGGACCCGGCGCAAAAGGCGTCGGCGTGCTTCCGTCTCGTTTCTCGATACAAGTCCCAGATCCGGCCCACGCACCAAGGTTGCCGATCGCGCTGCCGAGCGCGCTCACGCTAAGCTAAAAGGGCGACGTGACGCGCGTCCGCTACGGAATGGAACCGCATGCTTCCGATTGAAAAATTGGTGGGGATTCGCCGGCGCCGGGAGGAGCTGGACCAGCTCCTGTGCGACCCGGCGGTGATCTCCGACCATGCCCGGCTCCAGGAGCTCAATCGCGAACGCAGCCATGTGGGCGCGCTCGTGGAAGTCTTCGATCAGTGGACCGACCTCGAGCGTCGCATCAAGGAAGACCGCGAAGCTCTTAGCGATCCGGAACTGGGCCCACTGGCCGAAGAGGAGCTGCCGGGGCTGGAGAAGGAGCGCGACGAAGTGGAGCAGCGCATCCAGGTACTGCTGCTGCCCCAGGACCCGCGCGACGACAAGAACACGCTGCTGGAGATTCGCGCCGGTACGGGAGGCGAGGAAGCGGCCCTGTTCGCGGCCGACCTGTTTCGCATGTACGCGCGCTACGCGGAGCCGCGCGGCTGGAAAGTGGAGGTGCTGAGCCGTTCGGAGGCCGCGCCCGGAGCCTACAAGGAGATCGTGGCGCTGGTCAGCGGGCAGCGCGTGTTCTCGACGCTCAAATACGAGGGCGGCGTGCACCGCGTGCAGCGTGTACCGAGCACGGAGGCGCAAGGCCGCATCCACACCTCGACGGCCACGGTGGCGGTGCTGCCCGAGGCGGACGATGTGGAGGTCACCATCGACGACAAGGATCTGCGCATCGACATCGCGGCCTCGGGTGGCCCCGGCGGCCAGGCCGTGAACACCACGAACAGCGCGGTGCAGATCACCCACCTGCCGACGGGCATGATCGTCAAGTGCCAGGACGAGCGCAGCCAGCTGAAGAACAAGGCCCGCGCGCTCAAGGTGCTCAAGAGCCGCCTGCTGGATCTGGAGATCAAGCGCCAGGCGGACGAGATCCGCGACGAGCGGCGCAGCATGGTGGGCCAGGGTGAACGCTCGGAAAAGATCCGGACCTACAACTTCCCCCAGAATCGCGTGACCGATCACCGCATCGGCTTGACCCTGCACAAGCTGGATCGAGTGATCGATGGCGATCTGGAGGAGCTGCTCCAGGCGTTGGTCGCCTGGCACCAGGCGGAGCGCTTGAAGGGCGACGACGCCCCCAAGCTGTGAGGCCAAGCTGTGAGGAAAGAGCGTCCGTGAACGATCATCTCAGCGAGCGACCGAAACAGCGCGCCAAGGGGGGACCGAGCGCGGTGAGCCCCGACGGGCTGCTGTGCGCGCTAGTGCTGGCGCCCGACACCTTCGCGCGCAATCGCTTCTTCGGCCTGTACGAGGACCCGGTGCTGCGCCGCGCGCGGCGGCGCGCGTATCACGTGCGCAGCATCCTGCGCCAGCTGCTCGGGCAGGGCAAAGAGAAGGCGTTGCTGATCGGCCGCTTCGATCTGGACGACGAGCGCGTGCTGCTGCGCTATCGCGTCGAGAACGTGAAGCTGGTGCGCACGACCGCGCTCAGCGCGCTGGAGTCGGCGGTGCTCAGCTTCGCCTTGCACCGCGCCGGCCAGGGCGAGCTCGATCCGGAGGACCGTGCGCGCGTGGAGCGCGCGCTGGAGAGCCTGGGCAACGCCGTGCTCTGAGGCTGGGACGGCCGGCAGCTAGCCCGCCGCCCAGCGCGCACTCACGGCTTCGATTCGCTCGCGCCCCTGCTGGAGCACCTGCGTGCCGTGGCTCGTCAGGAGCACGCGCCAGGCAGGGATCAGAGAGTTGATGTCGCGATCGACCCAGCCGCGCTTCGTCAGGCTCCACATCACATTGCAGACCGTCATTTCGGGCATCTCCGCGTATCGGGCGACCTCGCGCTGGCTGACCGCGTCACCCGCAAGGCGGATCGACGCCGCGGTCGCATCCAGAACGAACCAGCGGCTGAAAGTCAAATCCAGGTCGCGAAGTTCCCGGTCCACCGCGCGCCGCCAGGACTGCGCAGATCGCCAGCGCTGAATCGCGGCGGAGCCCGGGGAACATCCGCTGAGACCACCTCGCATCTTCGCCATGCCTGCTGCGTTCACCACGTGCCCACCTCCAGTGCTGGTCCCTATCGGACAGTCCGGGGCGGGGGGTGCTGAAACTCGTTTTCCTCCTACCGATCGGTAGCGGCTCTTACCGATCGGTAATGGCTCCTACCGATCGGTAGCGGCAGATTTTCTGCGCGGGGCCGCCCCGGACCGTGCATGGCCGGACGGCCTTGCGGGGCGCGCGCGGCTTGGCCTATGACGCGAAGGGTCCTGCCCCGGGGTTGATCATGGCTCATGCTATCAGTCGCCGCCGTTTCTCTGCCGCTGCCCTCGCCGGCGCCGCCCTGGTCGCCACTGGCCGTGGCCGTGCACAACCCGCCCCGGGTTCCGCTGCACCGCCTGGCCCCGCGCGCTTGAAGGTGGGGGTGCTGTTGCCGCGCTCGGGGCTGCAGGGTTTCGTCGGTCAGTCCTGTCAGAAGGGCGCGGATCTGGCGCCCGGTGTGCTGCGCGAGCTGCTCGGGGTGGACGTCGAGCTGATGAACGCCGACACCGAGAGCAACGTGGACACCGCGCGCACGCGCGCCGAGCGCTTGATCCAGGAGGGCGCGCACGTGCTGGTGGGCGCCTTCGACTCGGGGCAGACGGCGGCCGTGGCGCAGGTGGCCGAGCAGCGCGGCGTGCCGCTGGTCGTCAACATCGCGGCCGCGCCTCAGATCACGGAGCAGGGCTACAAGTTCGTGTTCCGCAATTTTCAGACCGCGCCCGAGATCGTGAAGAACGGGCTGAGCCTGATCGGGGACTTGCTGCAGAGCACCGGCGCGCAGCCGCAGACGGCCGTGTTTCTGCACGTGAACGACACGTTCGGGCAAGCCATGGCGCAGGGCATTCAGGCCACGCTGCCCGGCCTCCCCCACCTGCCCTTCCGGCTGCTGGAGACCATCTCCTATGATCCCGCCGCCAAGGACCTGACGGTCGAGATCTCGCGCGCCAAGGCCACGAAGGCGGACCTCCTGCTGCTCGTGTGTCGCCTGAACGACGCGATCCTGCTGCGCCGCGAGATGGTCAAGCAGCGCTGGCAGCCGATGGGCGTGGTGAGCCCCGGTTCGCCCGGCATGTACGAGCAGCAATTTCTGCAAGCGCTGGGCAAGCACGCCGAGCACTGCATCTCGAATGTGCCCTGGTACAACCCCAAGGCGGAGCTGACGCGCCGGGTGGAGCAGGCCTTCCTGCGCCAGAACCCGAAGGACCGCCTCGTGTTCCACGGTCTGAACGTCGGCTTCACCTTCGAGGCGGTGATGATCGCCGCCGATGCCTTCCGGCGCGCCCGGAGCGTGGACCCGAAGGCGCTGGCGGACGCGCTCCGGCAAACCAACATCGAGAACAAGATGATGCTGGGCGCGCCGATCCGGTTCAACGCCAAGGGCCAGGTGGAAGGCATCGGCTCGGCTTGCGTGCAGAACCTGAATCAAACACCGACGGTGGTGCTGCCCGCCGCGGCAGCCGAGGCCAAGCCCGTGTTCCCGGTGCCGGGCTATGCGGCTTCCGCGGGGACACCCCGCACCCCGGGCTGAGCCTCGCGCCGGACGCTCTCCGCGCATGCCTGCCGAGCTGATCCTGAACGTCGTGGTCTCGGGCGTGCTCACGGGCCTGGTGTATGGCCTGATGGCGCTCGGGCTGTCGGTGATCTTCGGCGTGGTGCGCGTGGTGAACTTCGCGCACGGCGAGCTGATGACGCTGGCCATGTACGGCGCGGTCGGCGCGTTTCAGCGCTTCGGGCTCGATCCGCTGCTGGCGATGCCCGCGCTGGCCCTGGGCTTCTTCGCGATCGGGTATGTGCTGCAGGCCGCGTTGATCCAGCGCTTCGTGACGCGGCCGGAGCATGTGCAGTTCTTGCTGCTGCTGGCGCTGGCGGTGTGCCTGGCCAACGCGCAGCTGATGTGGTTCGGCCCCGACGCACAGAACGTGGCCGTCGACTATGCGCTCGATTCGCTGGAGCTCGGACCGCTGCTGGTCGACGTGCCGCGCCTCTACGCCGGCGCCACGGCGCTGTGCGCCAGCCTGGTGATGTTCGCGTTCTTTCGCTTCACGCGCGCGGGCACGGCGATCCGCGCCTGCGCCGACAACTACCGCGGCGCGCAGGTCGTGGGCTTGCCG
>DASTRX010000195.1:0-10528 GCA_035760985.1 Polyangiaceae bacterium | reverse complement strand
GTACCCAATCGTCTCTATCTCCGCGTGTGCTCTTAATCCGATCGATATCGGCCCGCGCCGAGGCCAGGGCGGTTTCGAGCTGAGCGATGCGATGCAGGTGATTGCCGACTGCGCCGCTGACAGCACGCGCGCAGCAGTCATTGCCGTAAGCTTCTAGCTCAGCAATTCGGTGCTGCGCCGAGGCCAGGGCTGTTTCTGCGTCTGTCGCGCGCTGCGCCTGCCTGCACAATTCCTGATAGCGCTCAGTCGACAGCGCCAGCGCCGTGTCCCGCTCGCGCTCGACGAAATAGAGCCGGTTCTGCGCCTCGCCGTGGTCTTTCTCCGCCTGCTCGCGGGCGGCGCGTTCGGTGGCGAGGTCGTGGCGCAGTATTTCCGCGTTCGCTTCGCATTCACCGAGTCGGATGCGCTCCACGCCGAGCGCGCTGCGCATCCGAGCGACCTCGGCCTCTGCGTTCACACGATAGCAGTCCGCCTTGTCCAGCTCGTCCTTAGCGTTACGCAGCGCGACCGAACCCTGCTCCAGCAGCTCCGTGCATCGCGTCTGGGTATCTGCCAGCTCCTCCGTCAACTCCTCGATGCGCCGGTGCAGCGCCGTGGTGGCGCCGTCGAGGGATTCATTCTCCGCCATTGCACTCCTCACATTCTGGATCGCCGCACCGGGCGTCCGCATCGTCACTCGTCCACCAATACGGGTCAGTTTCCGCGTCGAGCGTAACGCTGCCAGGAAAGCCGCAGCACGCGCATGCGCCACCGTCGCCGTCCGCAAACAGCCCGGACTCGCTCACGATCGCTACGCCTCCGCAGTGGTCGCAGTCGAGCCAGGCGCGCGTTGCGATGCTCATGACGTCACTTGACCTCTGCCCGTGCCGGACTCGCCAGGGTGAGCAGCAAGAGCGCGGCGAGCAGCGAGCGCGTCATGCTGCCTCGCTGTCATCGTCCCAGTCGAGTTCGACCTCGCCCCCGTCGTCCTCCCAGTCCACGTCTCCCTCCGCGTAGCCCGGGAAGTGATGGGTCGCCTCGCACACGCGCAGGCGCTCGAACCAGAGCCGCCATTGGCGCTGGCCGGCGGTGAGCATGCTCTCGCACACGCGCAGGACCGTGACCGGATAGGGCGGCGTCGATTCGACCGCCACCAAGAAGGCCTCGGCCACGGGCCCCTGCGCGTAGGCCATCGTGCGCTCGAGGCCCGTCGCGTACCAGGAGATCTGCGCGTGATAGGCGAGGTTCCTCGCGTGCCACCGGAGCAGATTCGGATCCGCCGTGCGGCTCGTCTTGAGCTCCACCACGCGCTTGCGCCCGTCGGAGAGCAGGTGCACCACGTCCGGAGTGCCTGCGCAGGCGCGGCCGGACAGGTCCCACTCGATGCGCTCCTCCTGGATGCCGTCGAGCAGCTCCATGGCGCGCGGGTGCCGCTCGAGACTCCGGCGCATGCCCTGCACCGGCCCCATCTCGCTCGGGATGAGGATGTGCTTGTCCTCATTCGCGGCCTGGAACTCTTGCCACACCTTGAACCGCGGATTGCGCGCGCCGCCCTCGTACAGGACGACGCGCTCGCGCTGGCCGAGCAGGTAGCTGTGCAGGGCGCTGCCCTTGCGCATAGCCCCGGTCTCGCCGTCGGAGCCGTGCTGGTAGTGGGCCGCACTCTTGCGCATCAGAGAGAGTCGAGAGAAACGCAGCGGTTCGAGTTCGGTGGGCGGCGGGTCAGTGGGCATGATGGTCGTCCTCCAGCGCCCCGTACGGGGGCTCGTCATTGTCGTCGCCGGGCTCGCGCGCAGGGGGATCGCTCGGGACGTGGCCGTTGCCGACCTCGGCTTCTGCCGCTGCAGCGCGCCGCGGCGGCTTCGGCACCGTGTTGCGGATCCGGATGCAGTCCTCGGTGCGGCCGGCCACATCGGTGGTCGTCGGATAGAGCGTGATGAGCTTGCCAACCCATTTCTGCGGATTGTTGCCGTAGAGCGCCGCGACGGTCTTGGCGTTCGTCTTGTTCAGGCAGAGCGGCAAAGGCACCGGCGCGCCCTTGGAGTCCTCCAGCTTCAGCAGCGGCTGCTTGCGCGTCTCGCCCTTGAACTCGCTCGTGAGCCGGGTCACGGACGTGATGCGCCACGTGCGCTCCTTACCGTTCAGGTGCCAGACGCG
Organism: Polyangiaceae bacterium; assembly: GCA_035760985.1. Lineage (GTDB taxonomy): Bacteria > Myxococcota_A > Polyangia > Polyangiales > Polyangiaceae > SZUA-265. The sequence continues at coordinate 8,392 of DASTRX010000195.1, read as the reverse complement.
CAGTATGCTGCTGTCGAAATACGCGCGGTAATCCTGCGCGCCGATGTCTTCTTCCTTTGCCTCAAATTGCTTGGCCATGCGTCACTCCTCCTGCCACTGATCTCTAGCGCGTCTCGCCTCCCGAATGGGCACGGCGAGGCTGTTTTCAGCCTGTTTCGCCGTTTCGCTTGCCCGCTGCGCGTGCCTCGTCGCGCCGCTTCTGCTCGGCCTCTGCCACGCGACTGGCGCACTCGTAGCTCATGACACACCCGCTCAGCCCGTTGCGAATGATGACCTTGCTGCATGCCTCCAGCACCGCCTTCTCCGCGGCGCTGACCACGTACAGGTCCAGCGTCGCGAATACGTCCTCCACGTCGCTCGTGGAGTCGCAGCCGCGCAGGAGCCGCGCTGTCCCATCGTCCACACGCTCGCGGCTCACTGCACCAACCTCAGCACCGGCGCCGCCGCGGGCCGCTTCCAGATTTCGATCGCGCGCGCCGTGAGAGTTCCGATCCGATCGGCAAACGCGCGCGTCTCGAGCGTCGCACCCGTGCAGGCGCTGAGCCGGTCGAGCAACAGTGCGCAAACGGTCGCGATGGGCTCGAGGTGCCGGGGCGGCGATTGGAGCCGGATCTCGAGGTCGTAGCGGGAGAGGTAGTCCTCGAGCTGCTCGCGCGTCTTGTGGGCGAGCAGGAGCTTTTCGCCGCGGGTCATGGCTTCCCCTTCGACGCGCGGTCGAGAAACGCGGCGATCTCTGCCTGTAGCTCGCGATGGGCGACGCCGTACGCCTGCTCCAGCAGCTCGCGCGCCTCCCTCAGCCCCACCCGGAGCGCCGCGAGTTCCCCGAGCGGGATCTCCACCGGGCACTCGCACCGACTGTAGGGGAAACAGCAGTTGTCGCAGCTCATATCCGCCTCCACCCCGGCGCGGGCGCCGGCTCCGTCACGACCACCAGCGAGTACCGTTGCGAGCGATGCATCCGTGCGGGCTCGGCTTGCTGAAACAGCTCCACCACTTCCGCCGCGGTGCGCCACAGGGGCTCGGGCCGGGGGCGAATCGGCGCCCAGATCACGTTTGGTTCCATGAGCAGACGACTCACTTGCCACTCCGCACGTACGAGATCGACTCGCTCATCAGCCGCCGCACCTGCAGCGGCGTCGTCCAGTGCCTGAGAGCCCGGTCCGGGTTCGTCCTGCCGAACGCCAGCTCCATGCTGCGCGCCGCTCGGCTCGCGATGACCGCCGATTGGCGGAGCGCCGTCACCGCTTGCCGCGTCTCCGCCTGTCCCTGCACCGTCCGTACCGTCCGCTCCACACCTCTGGTCTTCACGCCGCACCCTCCTGCTCCTCCTGGATCTCGACCTCTCGGCTCACCCACTCCCGGAGAGCGGGCACCCAAATCTGCTGCCAGCACTTGCGCGGGCTACGGCTGCTCGGGGCCACCGTTCGCGCGGCGCTCACCCGGTAGGCACCGAGCGCCTGCTCCGGCGTCGTGCCCAGGCCGATCTCCGCGAGCGCGACCTCGCCCACCTCGTCCACGGCGAGACAATCCTCGCAGTAGCACTCCCAGTCGCGCGTGTTCGGATGGCAGCGCTGAATCGCGAGCTTCCGGTGCGCCCGGTTCCGGAGGCACACCCGCTCGCCGTCCTCCGGCATGGCCAGCGTCGGGCCGGGGGCGTAGTCATCGGGCAGGATACCGGCGCGATCAACTATCATAGTATGTATATACGGTCTATTGGTCGCGGTCGGTAGCGCGAACTGTCGCGCCGCAGTCGATTGTGGGCTCAGTTCAGTACAGCTCGCGGCAACCCGGGGGCAGCCGCGGGGTCACGCCTTGCGGCTCCGCTTCTTCGCCGCGCGGCCTGCCAGAGCCTGCTGCAGCGCCTCGGGCATGGGTATTCTGCGCGGGATACACAGGCCGGCAATGGGCTCGCGTCCGGCGGCGTCACGGTGCGCCTTTTCGATGCGGGCCCAGTGCGCGACCGCGTCGAAGACGCCCGTGGCGACGCCCCAGGCCTCCACCGTGCCGTCGGGCAGGGGCTCGTACTGCCCGGGCGCCAGCGCATCGGCGAGGTAGTCCCGGAGCGCCTCGTGGGTGCGTGCCATCGGATAGAGCTCGACGAACTGGTCCACCTCGGGCGCGGTTGGGAGATCGCCCGAGGCGTCGTCCTCCTCCAGTTCGCGGAGTAGATCGGAGGCGCGCCCCTGGATGGCTGGCTGCGTACCGGGCAGTACCATCTGGCGCGACGGCGGATCGACCTTGCGGCAGAGCTTGTGCATCAGGATGAAGCCGCGGCCGACGTTGAGATGCTGCTCGAGCAGCATCGGCTCGGGCTCGCTCGCGTGCCGGGCGCCGCAGTGCAGGCAGCGGAAGGCGCTACCGTCGGCGCCGTCGCAGATGACGTGATCGGTGATGACTCGGGTCAAGGCTTTCTCCAGTCGATTTGGCGATGCATGTGAGACAGGGCCCAGAAGTAGGCGCGGCTGCCCGCGTAACCGCAGGCGCAGACGAGTTCGACGACGGCGGCCCAGAAGCCGTACCGGAGCCGGCGGGTGAGGCTCGGGCGCTGGACGGTCATGGCGAGGACTCCGCAGCCTGCGCCTGCAGCTCGGTGCGGCGCCGGAGCGCTCGCTCGACGAGCACGCGGTTCAGATCGTGGCCGCTGGCGACGTTGCGCGCGATGCGCCACTCCGCCCAGCCCTGGGCGCGCAACTGCTCGACGTAGCCCCAGGGGATGCGGCGGCAGGTCCGCTCGAGTCGCTGCTCGGCTTCGCTGAGGGGCGGCACCACGGCAGCCGCCGGAGGCGCCGGCTCGGGTGGCGGAGCCGGCGGTTCGATGGCCCGCTCGGGCGCCGCGGACTCGCGATGGGTGGCGCGTCCCGGCCGGAACGAGCCCCCGTTTTGCCGGTGGCGGAGCAAGCGATAGAGCGTGCTCTTGTGCCGGAAGCCGAGCAGCTTGCCAGCGGCGACCACATCTCCGCCGGCCCGGATGAGCGCCTGCTCGATGAACCACATCCGGTAGCGTTCGAGCTCCGCCAAGAGGTCGACGCCTTCGGCGGGCAGCACGCTCGGCACCGGATCGGGCCCGGGCGGAGGCGGCTCCGTCACGGCGAGGCCTCCGCCTGCGCCGGCAAGGGCTCCGGCAACTCGAGCCTCGGCTCGAGCTGGGCCCAGCTGATGGCCTCCCGCTCCTCCCGGCAGGAGTCGATGAGCTGGCGCAGCGGGCGGTCGAGCCAGCCCACCTCCCGGTACTCGTTCGGTGACAGGATGCGCGGATCGATCTTCCGGCGCAGCAGCTCGAGATCCTCGATGGCTTCTTCCAGGTTCATGCTCCTCCAGGGCAACGCGCATCCTCTCGATGGCGCGCTTGTGCAGTTGACTGACGCGGACCTCGCTGATTCCAAGGTCCCTGCCGATGTCCTTCTGCTTGCGGCCTCTGAAATACTGCTCGCGCACGATGTGCAGGCCGCGCGCCGCACTCGATGTGTCCTCGAGGGCACCGAAAGCGCGGGTGGCCCGCGCCTGCGCGTCGAGGCGGCCATCGAGATCCGCCTCGGGCGCCGCGAGGGTGTCCTCCCAGTTGTCGCGCGCCTCGAGGTCGAGCGTGTCGGCGCCATGCACGACGCGCATCTGCACGCGCCCGGCGCGTTCGTGCTTTCGGAGCCGGCGCTGCAGCCAGTCCTCCGTGCGCAGCTCATCGAGGATGGCGCCGCGGATGCGCGTCAGGAGGTAGAACTTGCGCTGATCGGGGTGAGCCGAGTCCCAGCGCGCAGCCTTCTGCAGGGCATCCCAGAGCCCGATCAGCGCAGCCTGCTCCAGGTCCTCGACGAGCATGTTCCGCGGAACCTTGCGCGCGAAGCCGCGCGCGATCTTGAGCGCCATCTGGCGGAGATCGTCGGTGATCACCGGCTGGCGCAGGTCGACGGCAATCATGGCAAACTCGACGGGTGGCGGTAGCGTTTCAGGCGCTCGACGAGCGTGGTGCGGTTCAACCCGAGTAGCCTCGCGGCCTGATTCTTGTTGCCGCCGGTCATTTCCATCGCCTGATCGATGAGCGACCAGGCGGCTCTCTCGAGCCACCGATCGAGGTCGAGACCGGCTCGTGGCAGTTCGGGCGCCAGCACCAGCTCGCCGCATCGGCAGGCGGGCGCGCTGGCGCGAGGCCCAGGCGCGCAGTGGCGGCAAACGAAGGCCCTCGTCATGGTCAATCGGCCTCCGCGGGCAGCGCGCCGGGCTGCGCCTGCCAGTGCTCGCCGGCGAAGACGACGCCACCCGGGCAGAACGCGAGCAGCGCCAGGCCCTGGGCGATGCGATTGAAGCCGAGCGCGACCGTGCCTCGCTCGCTCGATGGCACGCGGCCCTCGGGGTTGTCGTCAGCGACGAGCACGTGGCTCGCGGCAATCTCCTCGCCGAGCTCGTGGGCGAGCTGCTCTCGCCGGGCCGCCCGCCACCAGCGCATCTTGTCGATCCACATGGGCACGGCGAGACAGAGGCAGATGCGAGTGACTTCGCCGACATCGCTCCTGCTCTCGTCGATGCGCAGCGCGAGCAGGTCCGCGTCGCTCAGGCTCGACAGGTGCGCCTGCTTGCGCTCGCGCGAGCTCTTCGGCCAGTGGCCGTAGGCTTGCCAGAGGCGGGCGAAGGCGCTGGACTCGGTCGGATTGAGGGCTCGGTTCACGGGTACATCTCCGGGAAGCACTGCTGGTGCGTCGTGCCGCGCGTCTGCAGGCCCCAGCCGCCGACGTGGGGGCCGCGGCAGCGCACGCAGCTCGCCACCGGCACGGACCAGCTCGCGATGTGCGCCCCGCGCCAGTTGTAGGTCGCGTGCGCGTGGGGGCTCGACCAGTGCGCGCCCGCCTCGTCGCCGAGCAGGAGCAGCACGAGCTCGTCGGAGGGCTGCTCCGGGGGCGGAGCTGGGCGGTAGAAGCGGCGCGCTCGCTCAGCCATCTCTGAATCCTCTCCCCGTCGCCCGGGGGCGGCTCTGCTCCTGCTCCTGCTGGCGCGCGCGCTCCTGCTCCCGCCGCCGGTCGAGCCACTCTTGCCGGCGCCGCTCCGGTGCCTGGCGGATGGCTTCCACGCGGCAGGGCGTGCAGTGCAGGGACACGTGCCAGTCGCAGCGTTCGGCGCAATTCCAGCAGTAGAGCTGGCCCAAGTGGTTGATGAGCCGGTGCTTGCGCGCGAGCGCGAGCGCGCAGTCCTCCATCGCCTGCGTCACACCCGCGCCCATCGGCTCGACGGGCGAGGGCTGGGGCGCGGGCGGCACGTAGGCCTGCTCGAGCGCGAGGTCGAGCGCTTCGCTGTTCACGTGGCCCTCCGGTGCAGTCCGGGCGATTCGAACGCTTCCCGCTCGCCCCGGGTCTTGAACACGCGCGTTTCGCGGTCGGCTTTCATCCAGCCGAGTTCACGGAAAAAGTGCTCGTCCTCGTCGAGGAAGCCGTGCTTGATGGGCTTTCGGCGGCAATCCTCCGCGCGCTGGAGGATTTCCTCGTCGCTCAGGCCGTACTCGCGGCCGCGGGCGCGGTGTTCCGGCGACGGATCCCAGTCGGGGCGGAACCGGTAGCGCAAGCCGGGCGGGATCCCTGCGGCGGGATCGCCCTGGTCGCGCCTCGAGGGCCCGAGCGGGCCTGGGTGCGGCTCGGCAGGGGCGCCGACCACGGTGAGCCCCGGCACCTCGGGGACCGGGCGCACGCCACTCGAGCGGGTTGGGTTCGGGTTTGGGGGAGTGTCGTTCGCTGCGCGCGCGCGCTCCGGATCCTCACACTCCTGGGGATCGGGACGGGACGGGACGGGACGGGACGGGACGTCGTCACGCGGCGATAACGCCGCGGTCACGGTGACCGGCGCGTGACCGGTAACGCGCCGTCTATCTCGGTAATCTTGCTGTGTTTTGGCCCGCCGTTCGCGTTCCGCTCGAACACTCGCCGCGCTCGGATTGCGCTCGAGGTAGCCAACGATCGTGAGCGCGTCGTGCGCGCGCCGTGTGCTTGGCGTGTGCTCGTCGTGCGCGTGGCGCGTGCACAGCCCGCACGCGATGAGCGCTTGGAGCGCGCGCGCGCGACTCTTGCTGCGGCCGATCCGGGCGACCTCGTCCACCATGTCGGCGGGCACTTCTCCATCGGTCAGATGCCGCGAGCACCAGGCGCAGAGGCGCATCCAGATCTCCAGGGCCTCAGGTCCGCCGTCGCGCAGGGCCCGCACCCACTTCGGGTGGTCGAGCATGTCGTCGTCGATCCGGAGCCAGCTCATCCCCCCGCCGCCTCCTTCACGTGGGCGGGCGGGTTGGCGATGCAGCGACGCACCGCGTAGCGGACGGCGCTCGTCAAGCTCAGGCGCTCGCGGCTATCGAGCAGCGCCGGATCGTAGAGCATCCACCCCAAGATCTTCTTGAGATCGCCGCGGTCCTCCTCGGGCAATCGAACCGTGATCGGCGACTGCGCCTCGTCGGCGCCCTCGCGCCGCTCCCGGTGCGCCTCCGCGACCGCCGCGGGCGCGTCCTCCAGGCGCCTCACGTGCACCACCAGCTGCTTGCGTTCCCCTGTCTTCTCTGCTGGCTTCAAAGGGTCCTCCTCCGCTGCAGCCGGCGCTCGATGCGCCGGCACAGCTCCACGATGTCGCGGGTGTCTTCGCTGATCGCGATGCGCTCCCGCTCGGACTGAGCGCGCTCAGCCGCGACGGCCGCGGCGGAGTCCTTGCGGGAAGCGCTCGCGGTGCGCGCTTTGACGCGGCGCTCTTCGGCCTTCAGTTCCTTGAGGCGGGCCTCGGCCTCCCGGGCCTCCCGGTCGAGATAGCGCCAATGGCGCTCGCGGCGGGCGTAATCGTGCAGCACCTGGAAGGCATCGAGGGGCGCTCCGCAGGTCCCGCAGGAGACGGTCCTCTTGTCCTCGTCGAGCAGGTACTGCCGATGGAAGCAGAAGTTGTCGCGCTTGATCTCGCTCTGCCGATTCGGATCGAGGCGGATGACGGGAGCCGTTGCCGGCTCGGGCACGAGCTCGAGTGTCACGGCCGTGCCTCGGCGGGCTGGGGCTGGGGCGTCGCCGGCGTCGACTGCAGGATGTGCCGCTCCAGCCATTCGCAGGCGCGCTCGCCGGTCTGAGCGTCGAGCAGGTGCCACGTCTTGCAGCGGCAGTGCTCGCAGTATTCGACGGTCGAGGGGTCCAGGTATCTGCTCACGCCGCTGCTCCCGCCCTCGCGCGTGCGGCCCGCGCCAGTGACGCCGCGCATGCGCGGCAAGAGCGCCCTCCATGCTCAACAGAGCGAGTCATCAGTCCTCCACTCTCCGCCAACCATCTGGGACCCACTCGCGCTGGCGGATGATCTGGTAAACGGCGCCCTGGCCGCCGGCGAGGCGCAGCGTCTCGTGAGTGTCGTGCGGGCGATGGTGCACGACGTCGCAGTGATCAACGCTCTCCAGGCGCAGGTAGCTGATCAGCGGGTCGCCGCCCGTGTAGTGGACGACGCCCGTATCATCGATTGCGTGGTGGTGGCCCGTCTCGGAGTGCGCGACGATGAGGCGCGCATCCTTTCGCGGCGAGACCTCGAAGCCCACAGGCACCGTCCCCACGCGCCGGAACATCACATCGCCCTGAGCGCCCATCGTTTGAATCGTCTTCATGTTCGTGCCTCCAGTTGGAGTTCGTCTTTGCTGAGTCCGTAGGTCCAAGCATTCGCTTCGCGCGCAGTCGCCATCTCGGGCGGCACGGGCAGCGCGAAGGTGCGCCGAGTCCCGCACTCGACCTTGAGGAATCGCGAGCGTGGCGCCTCGGGCAGATCCACTTCGAGGAGCTGACCGATCTGCGGGTTCGGGTCGGTGTCGATCTCGCGGCTCTGCAGCTGGCTCAGGATGCTGTGCCAGCCGAGCAGTTCGACGGCGGCGCGTCGCAGCTCGACGTTCTTTTGTCCGAGCGCCAGCTGCGGGGTGAGCGAGGCGCGGTCCGTGATCCAGTTCGCAGGCACGCGCACGCCGTCGACAGCGTAGATCTCCCAGCCATCGGGGTAGGCCACTGCGGGGCCGTCGGTGGAGTGCAGTCGGCCGCGCTCGTTCTTGCGCAGCGTCGAATGCCGCTCGCTGACCCAGCAGAGCCCTGCGTGGGCCAGCGCCCAACCCGCGGCCTGCGCGAGTTCAGTGAGGCCACCGAGCGGCTCGGTCTGCTCAGTGAGCCCCGTGACCTCGCGGAAGAACGCATAGAAGGCTAGCCAGCCCGCATCGTGCGAGCCGTAGACGCTGTCCCAGACGCTGTCCCCGACGCTGTCCCTGACGCTGTCCCCGACGCTGGCCCAGACGCTGTCCCAGACGCTGTCCCAGACGCTGGCCCAGACGCTGGCCCTGACGCTGGCCCCGACGCTGGCCCCTTTTACTCCCTTTAGCTTGATGTCGCCGTTCGCGATCCCGAAAACGATCGCACGCGTGAGGCCC
>DASTRX010000194.1:0-59682 GCA_035760985.1 Polyangiaceae bacterium | reverse complement strand
TCGAGCACCTGCGCAGCACGCGCCGGCACTGGCGCGAGTGGGCAGCGAAGTTGCGCTACGACGGACCCTGGCGCCACTACGTGATGCGCTCCGCGCTGACCTTGAAGCTGCTGCAGTACGCCCCCAGCGGGGGCATGGTAGCTGCGCCCACCACCTCCTTGCCCGAAGGCATCGGCGGCGTGCGCAACTGGGACTACCGCTACGTGTGGATGCGGGACGCGGCGCTGTGCATCCGCGCCATGAACCTGATCGGCTACAGCCAGGAGTCGCTCGACTTTTTCCATTTTGTCGGCAACGCGCTCACTCGCCACGAGAACCTGCACATCTTCTATTCCGTGGAGGGCGGCATGGTGCCCGATGAGCAGACGCTACCCTGGCTCAGCGGGTTCCGCGGCTCGGCGCCCGTGCGCATCGGCAATGGCGCGAAGGAGCAGCTGCAACTCGACAATGCGGGCTACTTGCTGGATGCCGCCTTCGTCTACGAACGCTTCGGCAACGCGCTCTCGCTGCGCTTCTGGCGGCACCTGGTCAAGCTGATGGACCGCATGCAGAACGAGTGGCACAAGCCGGATCATGGCATCTGGGAGCCGCGCGGCGGCATGCACCACAACGTCCACACCAAGACGATGCTGTGGGTGGCCTTCGATCGCGCGGCGCGCATCGCTCAGCTGTTCGGGGAGGAAGACCTGGCGGTCGGCTGGCGCGTGCAGGCGGACCGCATCCGCAGCGAGGTGCTCTCGCGCGGTCTCGATCCGAGCGGGCGGCACTTCGTGAGCCACTACGAGGGCACCGAGCCCGACGCAACGCTGCTGCTGCTGCCGGCGTACGGTCTGCTGCCGGCGACGGATCCGCGCGTGCTCTCCACCATCGCCTTCGTGCAACAGCGCCTGGGCGATCGCGGCTACGTGTACCGCTACCACTACGATGACGGCTTGTCCGGGCCGGAAGGAGCCTTCATCTTGTGCGGTTTTTGGCTGGTCGAGGCGCTGGCCATGGCGGGGCGCCTGGACGAGGCGATGCAGGTCTTCGAGCGGCACGCGGAGGTCTCGAACCACGTCGGGCTGCTGGGCGAGCAGATCGATCCGGAGACAGGCACGTTGCTCGGTAACTTCCCGCAGGGTTTCAGTCACATGGGCTTGATCCACGCCGCCGCGCGCATCGATCTCGGCCTGCGCCTGCGCGACGAGAAGTCGCAAAAGCACCCGATCCTGGACCTCGAAGCGTGACGTTCTCCGGCTCGAGCCGTCACCTGTTCTTCGACCTCGACGGTACGCTGACCGACCCGGCGCCGGGCATCTGCGCTTGCCTGACCCACGCCGTGCGCGCGCTCGGTCGCGCGGCGCCGCCCGCTGCGGACCTCCGGCGCTTCATCGGCCCGCCGCTGCATCATGCGTTCGCGGAGTTGCTGGCAAGCAGCGACCGCGCGCTGCTCGACGAGGGGGTGCGGCTGTACCGAGAGCGCTTCTCGACGGTCGGGCTGTACGAGAACGCCGTCTACCCCGCCATCCCGAGCGTGCTCGCGGCGCTGCGCGCGGACGGTCATATCCTGTGCGTGGTCACCTCGAAGCCCCGCGTCTACGCCGAACGCATCGTCGATCACTTTGGGCTGCGCGAGTTCTTCCCTCGCGTGTACGGCGCCGAGCTGACGGGAGAGCTCTCGACCAAGGCTGAACTGGTCGCTCACGCGCTCGCGAATCAATCTGCTCAGGCCCGCCGGGCCTGCATGATCGGCGACCGGCGGCACGACGTCGAAGGCGCGCGTGCGCATGGCGTCGCCGCCATCGGGGTCACGTGGGGCTACGGCTCACGGGAAGAACTGGAGCTCGCGGGCGCCGATCGCGTGGTCGAGCAGATCGATCAGCTGCGGCCGACGGTCTGGGAAGCGCTCGCGGTCGAGGGCTGACGCGAATCCGTTGCCGCAGGCGGCCGGCAGCCCCGGCTCGGCACCGGGCAAGTCAGGGCCCCGCCGTTTTGCTCTTCGCCGCCGGCTTCGGTAGCGACGCCAGGATCTGGCGCACGCGAGCGTACGCTCCCGCGACGTCCGGTGCGCTCTGTATAAAGGCCGTGAGCGCCGCCCACAGTCCACTGTTGGCGGGCGACAGGAGCTCCTCGAGCTCTGCGCGCAGATCGCCTTGCTCGTCGCTGTTGGGGGAACTCTCGAGCGCGAGCAGGGAATCCAGATCGGCCATCAGCTCGGAGAGCGGGCGGAGCCAGGCAAAAGCAGGCTCGTGAACGAGCAGATGCAGCAAGTGCAGCGCGCCGCCCACCGGGCCATGCTCCGCCTCAAACGCGCGGCGCCCCTCCGAGAGCAGCGCTTTGTGAAGTACCTTCAGCTCCGAGGCGAGGTCTTGCAGGGCGCCGGCTGTCATCGCTGCCCTCGCCCTGTGCCCCCCGCTCGCCGATTCACAGCGGCTGGCCCTTGGCGTCCACCTTCACCAACTCGAAGCCGATGCCGTCGAGCGTTGGCACGACCTTGGCGGCATCGCCGGCCACCACGATCGAGAAGTCGGACTTCTGGCAGTAGCTGTGTGCCGCTTGATTCGCCTGCTCCAGCGTGACCGCCGCGATGCGGCTCGGCCAACGCTCGAACCAGTCGAGCGGGCGGTTGTAGATCGGGATCTGGCTGAAGCGGGCGCCGAGCAGCTCGATGCTCTCGAAGGTGGCGGGATAACCGAGCAGCAGACCACCGACCGAGTCATCGCGCTCCTGCGCGGCGAGCGGCCTCGGGCCACAGATGTCGGACAGCTCGCGCAGCACTTCGTCCAGGCTCTGGCGAGTGACGTCGCTGCGCACATCGCTGAAGACGCCGAAGAAACCCGCTTGCCGGTAGCGCTGAAACAGGCTCACGGCGCCGTAGGTGTAGCCCTTGTCTTCGCGCAGGTTCAGGTTGACGCGGCTGGTGAACGCCTCACCGAAGCTGCGGTTGAAGATGGTGCTGGGGAACAGATCCTCGGCGTCGGCGCCCGGTGCCCGGCGCATCACGCCGATCACGCTCTGCGCTGCCCCGCCGTAGTTGACGAAGAAGAGCTTGCCCACGCCCGGCGCCGGCGCCACCGCCCGTGCCTCACCCGTCGCCTGCCCCGCCCAGTCGCCGAAGGCTCGCTTCAGCTGATCGGCGACCGCGTCTTGCTCGATGCCACCGACCACCACAAAGGTGGCGTTGTCTCCCACCACCAGGCGCTTGTAGTGCGCCTTGACGTCCGCGTAGCTGATGGCCTCCAGCGTGTCGCGCGTGCCGGTGGGCAGAGCGCCGCCGTAGCCCTTGCCAAATAGCGCCCGGGCCATGGCGGTGCGGCGCCCGAAATGTGGATCCGCTTCGCTGGCGATCGCCTGCGCGATCAGCTGCGACTTGCGGCGCTGAAACTCCTTTTCCTCGAGCCTCGGACGGCGCACCACATCCGCCAGGATGTCGATCGAGGGCGCGAAGTTTTCCGCAATCATCTGCATCGTGATCTGGATCGCGTCCGTGCTGGCCACGATGCGCAGATCGGTCGCGAGCGCCTGCAACCGCTCGCTCAGGGCCAGTGCGTCGAGCTTTCCCGCGCCCTCGTCCAGCAGGTCCGCCATCATGCTGGTGAGGCCATCCTTGCCCACCGGGTCCGTCTCGGAGCCGCGCGGGAGGACGAGGTTGAGCGAGACCAGCGGCACCTGCCCGTACTTGCGGTAGAGCACTCGCGAGCTGGGCCCGAGCTTCCAGGAGGTGGGCGCGGGCGGCGCCCAGGTGGCGGGCGGCCCGGGCTGCGGGAGCGCCGAGCGGTCCGGGCCGGCCGCAGCGGCGGGCGTGGAGGCTGCGGCTTCTGCGCTGGGCGCGGCAGGTGCCGCTGCCTGCGAGCCGCTGCACGCGAGGCAGAGCGCCCAGGCGCTGCCGAGGACTCGGGACATGGATCGGTTGCTCATTTCGCTGCTCCCTTCGCCGCCGGGGCGGGTGGCGCCGCAGGCTGGCTCGCAGGGTTCAGAGCGGCGACCGCCGGATCGATCTCCTTCTTGCCCGGAACGATGTCCAGGCGCACCGCGTGCTCCAGATCGATCACGCGCTTCGCGGCCTCGAACACCTTTTGTGGCGTGGCTTCGACGTAGCGCGCCAGATCCTGCTGCAAGTAGTCGCCCTTGCCCGTGTGCAAGAAGTAGTTGGAGATGGTGCTGGCTCGCGACTGCACCCCCTCGATGCGCCCGTAGAAGCTCTTCTTGTAAGCGCTGATCGCGCGCTGCAATTCGTCATCCGTCGGGGGCGTTGCCAGCGCCTTTTTCACAGTCTCGGTCAGGGCATTGTAGAGCGCATCCAGGCTCTGACCGGGCGCGGCCGTGGCCTCGATCACATACACGCTGGAGAGCGCCTGCGAGTCCTGATACGCATTGACCTCCTTGGCGATCTTCTTGTCGTAGACCAGCGGGAAGTAGAGCCGGCTCGTCTTGCCGGCCGAGAGCACCGCCGAGAGCAAGTCGAGCTCCGCATCGCCCGGGGCATACAGCGCAGGGGAATGCCAGGCGAGCCACACGCGCGGCAGCGGCACGTCATCCGTGTGTTGCAGGTGCTGCGCGCGCGGCTGCGGAACGGCTGGACTCGGGCGCGCGGCGCGCGTGCCTCCCGGGATCGATCCGAAGTAGTAGTCGATCAGCTGCTTGGCGTCAGCGCTCTGGAAGTCGCCGACCAGCGTCAGCGAGGCGTTCGCGGGCACGTAGTATTGCTGGAAGAACTGCTTGACGTCATCGAGCGTTGCCGCGGTGAGATCGGCGTGCGAGCCGATCGGCGTGTGATGATACGGGTGATCGGGCGGATAGAGGGCCTCGCTCAGATACCAGTTGGCCATGCCATAGGGCGTGTTCTCGTAGCGCTGGCGGCGCTCGTTCTTCACCACCTCGCGCTGGTTATCCAGCTTCTCCTGAGTCAGCGAGGGCAGCAGGTTCTGCATGCGGTCGGACTCCATGAACAGCGGCAGCTTGAGATAGTTGCTCGGCACGGTCTCGAAGAAGTTCGTGCGGTCCTGGCTGGTCGTGCCGTTCACCGCGGCGCCGATCGGCTCGTAGGGCTTGAAGTACTCGTGATCGAAGTGCTCCGAGCCCTGGAACATCAGGTGCTCGAACAGGTGGGCGAAGCCGGTGCGCCCCGCGCGCTCGTGGCCCGACCCCACGAGGTACAAGACTTCAACCGAGGCCATGGGCAGCGAGTGATCCTCACTCAGCAGCACCGTGAGACCATTCTTCAGCTGATACTGCTCGACGGGAATGTGCGGCGCGACAGCCACGCTCGACGCCCCCAGAGCCAGACCGAGAACGAGCGGAATGCAACTCATGGCCGAACCTTCGTTCGCCCCTGTTCGGATGTCAATCGATGCCTGCGCGCGGAATTGCCTCAGAGGTGGCCACCGACGGCCAGCCCGAACACGCCGGACCCGACGATCGGCAGCAACAGGGGGCGGCTGCTCTGCGTTCCGGGCGTGGGCTCGCGGTAGTAGAGCGCCCAGGTCAGCAAGTAGCCCGCAGAGAAACCGACCAGATGCCCCACCACCACGTCGCTCCACCAGTGATCATCACCGGCCATGCGCAGCGCTCCCGTCGCGAGCGTCACGCCCACGGATCCCAGGCACGCCGCGAGATCCGGGCCAAAGCCGCCGTACAGGGCCAGCTTCTGGTGGTGCGCGCAAGTCAGCCCGGCAAAGGTGGAGCTGGCCGTCGCATGACCGCTGAAGAATGAGCGGTAGCGCACCTCCGTGCTGCAGTTCGCGATCTCGGGGTCCTGATCACAGCGCTCGCCGTACGGACGCTCGCGCCCGACCAGGCGCTTGGTGAGCCGGTTGGCGAACTCGGTGAGACCGAACATCTGCGCGTCGATCACGGTCATCTGCCAGGCCACGTCGGGCCGCCCATGGATCCACGCAGCGACCAGCCAGGGGTCCACGAGCGCCACCTGCAGCAGGGAGCTCGCGAGCAGGACATTGCTGACGCTGTTGGCGCGCGCGCGGCCTCGCGCGGAGCCCGCGCGGAGCAGCGTTTGAAAGGAGCGATCGAGCAAGATCGGTCCCGTCCAGTCCGCCTCAATCTCGGGCTCGAAGAAGTAGCCCTGCACGAACGCGCCCGTCAGCAGCAGCGGCGCTGCCACATACTCGGGCCAGCCCACACGCCGGAACTCCGGTCGCCACTCCACTGCCCCGGCGGCGAAGGCGGCGGGCGGCCGCGCCGTGGGCTCGCGCGCCGCAGGCTGCGCCGTGCGCTGCGCCTCCTCGGCGGATGCGCTGGAGGCCAGCGCCAGCGCGCCGAGGAGCAACGCGCCAGCGGGCAGGCACGCGAGCCGGGGCGCGCCGCCCCTCCGCAGCAAGAGACGCGCGCTCAATACAAGCTCATCAGGCCTTCGGTGCCTGGCAACTGGCTGCGCTCGAACTCCTCCGAGATCCAGCGGGCACGCGAGGGCCGCCCGGGGTTGCGGTAGGCGTACACGACCGTCCAACGCGTCGGACTGCTGGGCTTGCGCGGGGTGACCCCGTGCAGAGCGTGCGTCCACATCAAGATCACGCTGGCGGGCGGTGCGCTCAGCGCTTCGATGCGCAAGGGCTCGCCGGTCACGGGGTGCAGCTTGCCGTCGATCCAGATCCGCTGCAGCTCCTGATCGCTCTCCGCGAGGATCTGGGAGTCGCGGAACAGGTGGCTGCCTGGTACCACCTTGAGCCCTCCGTCGTCCGCGGCGAAGCCATTGACGTAGAAGAAGATGCGCAGGAAGCCCAGGCGCGGCTCATCGTCCGCGTATTCGTGCGTGTGCCAGCGCAGGCCCGGATTGGCGGCGAGCCGGTTGAGCGCCACGCAGTGGTCGTAGCGGATCTCCGGGCCCAGCACGCTGCGCGCGAGCGCGAGCAGCTGCGGGTGGCCGATCAGACTGGCCAGGAAAGCGTCATGCTCGGCTGCGTACTTACCTGGCGTACGCTGCTCGGTCCGGCCATAGCCGAACGGTTCCTGCAAGACGGCGATCCGACCGAGTGCGTCGGTGAGCTGGGCGCAAGCTTCCGGCGTCAGGATCCCGGGCAGCGCCAGGTGTCCGCGCTCGTCCAGCTCGGCTCTTTCTCGGCTGCCCAGCACATAGGTAGAGAACAGTGAAAGCATGATGGTCCGTGGCTGAGCTAGCTTCAGCACAGGCCCGCGGCCTTGTCCACGCCTCGCCGGCGCCCGCGTCGGTTTCAGCGAGCGCTCAGCGGCTCCGTGTGGCAATTTCCAGCGCGATCCAAGGAGGTGTCCGATGACGTCGCCGTTCAGCATCGTCTTTGCGCTGTATCCCAACCTGACTCAGCTCGACTTCACCGGACCGTTCGAGGTCTTCCAGCGGCTGCCAGGGGCGCGCCTGCACGTGGCATCGCGCGAGGGCGGCCGCTTGCGCGCCGACAGCGGGCTCGTATTCGCGGACGTCGACAAGCTGTCAGAGATCCCCGCTTGCGATCTGATTTGCGTGCCGGGCGGCTACGGATTGACTGCAGCGCTCGGCGACGCAGAGTACCTGGCCCAGGTACGGCGCCTGGGACAATCGGCGCGCTACGTCACCTCGGTGTGCACCGGCTCCCTGGTGCTGGCGGCGGCTGGCCTGCTCCAGGGCAAGCGCGCCACGTGTCACTGGGCCTGGCGCGAGCTGCTCGCCGAGGGCGGCGTGCGCGTGGAGTCGGCGCGCGTGGTGCGCGACGGCAACTGCTTCACGGGGCGGCGTCACGGCAGGGATCGACTTTGCGCTGGCCGTGGTCGCCGAGATCGCCGGCGCGGAGGTCGCGCAGGGCATTCAACTGAGCATCGAGTACGCGCCGGCGCCGCCGTTCGACGCCGGCAGTCCGGAGACGGCGCCGGCGAACGTGCTGGAGGAGGTGCGCACGCGGGTACTGAAGCTGTTGCCGGAGCGCAGGGCGGCGTTTCGGGCGGCGCTGGAGCGAGGGCGCTGAGCGCGGGTCATTCTTGGTCGCATTGAGAGGGCAGCCGAGAGACGGCTCAGCGACCGAAGCCGCAATGCCTAGCGGCCAGCTGAGAGCGGTCGACTTGTCCACTCTCCGGCGTTGAAACCTGTCCCACTGCCGGTCTGCGGCATTCGCGAAGTCTCTGTCATCCCGCCGAAGCTTCCGGAGACCACTTCACCGTTCCGCTCCGCAAAGCAGTTGTAGGTCAACGAACCACTTGGACCGGCGGTCACCTGGAAGGCCCCGCTCAGCTCCGCGGAGGCAGCGTGGAGCTGCCAGCGCTCGAGACCAGAAGCGGACAACGTCCCGCGCCAGCTCTCGCTGAGACTACCATCTTCGGTCTCGAGGGATAGCTCCACCTCGGTCTCCAGGCGCAGGCTGCAATCGGTAACGACATTGCTGTCCGCCGATGGTGGATGCGCTCCGTCTGGGCACGGTATCACCCGGTACACGGGCGCACCCACATCAGAGATCGAATGCACGATGGTCGTGCCGGACTGCGATGGGGACACTTCATAGTAGAGCCCGCCACCCTTCCACGACAACTCGCCGCGGTATTCACCCTCGCCGCCCAGCAACGCCGCCATGGAGAACCCCAGATCGGAGTTGTCCTCGCGCGAGACCTCTGTCCGCTTCTCGCCAGGAATTTCCCTTACACATCCGAATGCGCACAGGCCAACTGTCACAACGACTGCCCTACGAATCATGGCGCTTTCCTCGTCACTTGAATGAGCATTGCCTTTGTTGGTGTTTTGCGGCGGACGATTGTGCGAAGGACTTGCGGCTCGCTCGGGCGAGCGGGGCACGCAGGCCCCTTGCAACGGACGGGTAAGTCGGTAGCGCGAGCGAACCAACTCTCTGTTTCGCAGCCGTCCCACCTAGCTTAGCACGGGCTCCCGCGGCGGTTGGGTTAAGTAGCCGGATTCGGGAAGGCCACGACGAGCGCTTCCGAACGCCGACGCAGAAACCCGTGCATAACGATCTGATTAGTTTTCAGCCGCCCAGCGCCACTGGAACTCGCGACCGATGGCGTCGTTCACTTCCGACCGGTAGTCCCAGCAGTTCGGATCCCATATGTTCCCGCAGTCGGCATCGTCCCACTTGTGCCAACGATATGTGTCTTCTCCTACGGTCCAATTGTGAACAACCGAGCCTCCACCAATGTTCACTTTGAGCGTCAAGGACCCGTTCGTTGGGCAGATGCTCGTGTTGGCAAAGTACACGTCGGAAGCCGAGTCCCAACGCCCATTCCACCACCAGTCGAGGCAGTCCGAGTGATTGTACTCGCTATAGCAGCGCGCCAGTTGTCCATACCCACTCGCACTGGCGCTGAACCAGCTGGTTGAGCAGAACCCACCGATCGCCTTCTCCGTGGCTTCCTGACTCCCACCGCCGATCTCTGGGGTATCATCGGACGATGCCATTTGCGCTGGCTTTGACGCTCCAAGCTCCTCGCGCTCGAGCGCAGTGGCGAGTTCCAGCGGCATACTCGCGCCACCTGCATACGCATCCCAAAGTTCGCGTGGCCCGCGCCTGTCTTCTGCACTCACGAGCATCGGCCCTGCTGGAGCACCGGCGCCTGAAAGGCTGATGATACCAGGAGCAGACTCGTAGAACTCAATGATCTCGTTGGGCTGAACTTCCAAGCGCGCAACCAGACCCTTGCTGTTTGCGCTGTTTTCTTCAACAATTGCCGCTGATATCTCTCCAAGTTGGCGACCCACGGAATCGCTGAGAGTTGAGCGCAAGGGCCTATCGACGGTGCCCACGTCGTTCGAACCTGGTGAACCACAGCCTACTACGCACAACAGCCCCAATCCCGCAACTCCGCTCGCAGACCTCATGTCCATTTGCTGTCCCTCCGTTTTGTAAGCTCGCAGCGCCAAACGCTACGAGTCCCTGGGAAGGGTACCGAAGACTGGTGTTGGGGCAACGCACAGTCGTGAATTGGCGCTCTGTGATCGGCGAATGCTGGAGTCACACATGCCCTCAGGCGGATCGATTCACTGGTGATTCATGGGCACAACATCATGACGAATGTGACTGCTGCGTGATTGCCCAGATCGCCACCCAAACATGACGCGTACGCTCCCCGGCGCGCGAATGTGCTCAGGGCGAGCGAGAAAGTGTGGGCCCCGCCATGGAAACGTAAGCTGGCTCGGGCACACAGGCGCTCCAAGCTGTTGCAGAAGAGCAGAGGGGAACTTCGGGCGCGCTAAGCTAGGGCGCCGAGCGCGGGTCACTCTTGGTTGCGCTGCAGCAACTGCGACGGCCTCACGCCGAAGTAGTTTCGAAAGTCGCGGCTGAGCTGGGCGGCACTGGGGAAGCCGAGTTGATAGGCGACCTCTTTGACGGCTCGGGCGCTGCCGAGCATGGTCTTTGCTGCCAGCAGGCGCTGTTCATGCAGCCACTGCTGAGGCCCGAGCCCGAACTGGGCTGCAAACAACCGCTGCAGATGGCGCGGGCTGATGCCCATCGCGCGGGCGAGTAGTGTGGCTTTGTAGTCGCATTGCGCAGCTAGCGCTTTCAGAGACTCCATCTCCATGTTCAATTTCGAGCCCCGGGGCCAATCGAGTCACTCTTGCAGAGACTCTCACCCAAAGCCTGACGCTGGCGGCTACCAGCGCTGCCGACCTTTCCGTTGCGCCGGTCACCGCGCTGCTCGTTACTCTCAACGCATGCCGCGGCAAAATCGGCGTGATCCCCTAACAGCGTGAAACAAGGCCCCACCAACCCCCTGGGTAGAACGTGGCTCAGCTTAGACATACCTTCCCATTGCTCGTGCCCGGAGCATTCAGTGGGCGCGAGCGGCGCCGGAGCGCGCCCTCGAAGCGAACCATGTCCAACCCGTCCGTTCATCCCCCAAAAGGGGGATGTTTGGGCCGACGCCTGTGGCCACGCCCCTGGCGGGCTCGCGAGCCATGATTGCGGTGAGCGAACGCCGGCCCCTGCTCCCGAGAACCAAGTGATCCGGCCTCAGCCAGTTCAACGTCGAGAATGGCTGCGCGCCCGGTGGCCCAGGCGGTCCGCACGCTTTCCGCCCATTCCTAGCCCTGCTTTGCCTTTGCCTCTTCAATCGTCCGAGCAAATAGTTCGGGCTGCATGGCTCCCGGGAGACGACCAAGCCGCACCGCGAGCGCAATGTCTCCATTGATTGCGCCCTCCCCAATCCGAGAGTGAATGTGAGTCAGGGTGAACTACTGAGCATCGAACGAGACCTCGCCAGCGTCGTCGAGGTACGGGACCTGGCAGGTTCGGTCTTGAGTCGCATGCAGACGATGATCGGTGCTTCGGGCTCGACGCTTTCCTACTACGAAAGCGGGCGGCGTGAAGTGCAGCGCAAGCCGACGCTGTTGGGCGGAACCCTGCCCCACATGATGGCGGAGTATCCAGCCGACCTATTCGCCGAGGATCCCATTTACGCCTGGAACCTCGCTCTGCCCCCCAGCCTCTTCATCGCGACCGGGGAAAACTTCGATATGGCAGCGTTTGGCAAGTCGCGCCCCTGCGTCGAGTTCTACCGGCCTCGCGAAATCGGCTTCATGTGCGGCGTGCGGCCGACGGGGTTGCCCTATGGTGCCCAGCACATGTTCGGGTTGATGTTCTGTAAGCCCCAGCTCGAGCAGCGATTCGCCGCCAAAGAACTCGATCTGGTACGCCACCTCGAAATCCCTCTCCGCACGGCGGCGAGGCGGATCGCTCATTTTCGTGGCCTGCAAGACCGATCCAACCTGCTGTGCGAGTTGATCGACCGCCAGCGAGGCGCGCTGGTGCTCTGGAACCTCAACGGACGGCTGATCTGGTCTTCATCCCAGGCGCAGCGCCTGCTCGCAGGGGCAGCTGCACGAACTGACCTCGAGCATGCTGCGACCATTGCCTTACGGCAGGCCCGCCGAGGCGCAGCCCATGGGGACGCAGCCCTGCTCGGTCGTCCCAGGCAGCTGCGCTCGGGTCGCGGCACGACGCTGACCATCGAGTTCTCGCTGCTCCGTGACGCCCATCAGCACCAGTGGCTATTGGCGGAGATCAAGGCAGCTGCGAGGGGGCACAGCGCGCTGAGCGCGCTGACCAAGACCGAGACTCACGTCCTGCGCCTGCTGGCCGCAGGCTTGTCGAACCGCGAAATCGCCGACAAACTCGTCGTCAGCTGCGAGACGGTCAAGACGCACGTGAAGCATATTCTGTCGAAGCTGGGCGTGAGTTCCCGCGGAAAAGCAGCCAGCATCGCGCGAGGCGCCGGGCAGTCATCGCCCGCCCTGGGTTGATGCCAACACCTGCGAACCTGCAGACGCCGCCGGACGAGGCTCGACGGCGCCTCATGGCTGGAGTGCCAGCTGCGCAAACGTCGCCGGGTGTGAGAGCACGAGCAGGTGGCCCGCCGCGGGCACGTGCGTCACACGCATTTGCGGCAGCATTCCCGAAAGACGCTGCACGGCCTCCGTGAAGAGGCGATGCGTTTGCTCCCCGACGATGGCGCTGATCGGGCAATGCAGCTGCTTCAAGCGTTCAGCGGTGATCTCTTCGCCGGTCCCCGTCTTGAGCTCGTGCAGCAAAATGTCAGCGTTCTCCAAGACGGCCTGACGCGTTTCGTCGTCCAGGCTGTCGTAGGTGCTGGCGCCATCGGGTCCGCGCAGGGTCATGCGCAGGAAGGCCGTTACCGCTGCCCGCTTACAGCCAATCGCAGACAGTAAGAGCGCCTTCAGGAAGGGTGCAACGCTGCTCAGGGGCATGTGCTTCACGGTGTGAAACGGGGGCTCGCACACCACCAACCGCGAGACGAGATCGGGATGTTCCAGCGCAAGACAAAGCGCGATCAGGCCCCCCATGCTCCAACCGACGACGGTAGCTGGAGCGGCGCCGAGTCCCCTCAGCAGCGCTGCTGCGTCTTCCGCCTGCCGGTTCAGGTAGCCCTTGACTGCCGCCGGTTTGGCGCCGCTGCGCGCATGCCCTCGTCGATCATAGACGATGACACGGTGCTGGCGTGCCAAGGCCTCGATCGCCGCGCCAAAGTCATCGGCCCGCCCTCCCGTACCGTGGATCAACAGCAGTGGCGTGCCGCTGCCCATCTCGCGATAGTACAAAGCAGCATCACCTACCATCATCGTCGCCATGGCGCCGTTTTCTCACAGGGCAGCGTCGAGGGCGAGCCCTGCTCAGCGCCTCGTACCGCGGGGGTGAAAGTTGTGATACTAGACGCCGTGGCGTGAGCGGGGGTGCGGCCAACGGATCCGCATATGCAGGACTTACTGGAAATCGAGCGACAGCTCGCGGGCGTGTTGGAGTTATCGGATCTGGCAGGCTCATTGCTGAGCCGTCTACAGAGAATGATGGGGGCCTCCGGCTGCCTGCTCTCCGCCTTTGATGTACCAGAACGGGGCGCTCCGAGCGTGAGAGGTGGCTCTCTCGCCGGCGCTATTCAGCAATATCCAGTCGACCTGATCGCCGACGACCCTCTATTTGCCTGGAACAGGACAACCTCACCTGCGTTGTTCCTGGCCGAGGGGCACGGTCTCGATCTGGATTCGTATCGGCGGTCGCGCGCTTATTTAGACTTCTACCGTCGATATGACATCGGGTTCATGTGCGGCGTTCGACCGAGCGGTCTGCGCTATGGGTCATTGCACATGTTCAGCATGATGTTTGCTACGCCAAAGCTCTCTCAGCGTTTTGCGCCGACCGCCCTGAGAAAGCTACGACATCTCGAGGTTCCGCTGCGCTCGGCGGCACGGCGTATGGCGCGGGTTCGCTCTCTCGAGCATGAGCACGATATTTTGCGCCAGCTTCTCGAACGGCAACGTGGCGCGTTCGTGCTGTGGGATGAGAGCCAGCGTCTCGCATGGATCTCGCCCCGTGCGCAGCAACTGCTGGGGGGGCAACTGGCCCGGCGCGACCTGGAGCATGCCGCCGCGCTGGCGCGGCGGCAACTCCGACAGACGGACACTTCCCAGCGCGATTTACTGCTCGGCCGCCCTCGGACGCTGCTCTCGGCCCGAGGCAGGCCGTTACTGGTCGAGTTCTCCTGGTTGACGACACCTGCCGATCAACGCGTCTGGCTGCTGGCGGAGCTCCAACTTCGCGCGAAGACCAGTATCCTGCTGGCCAAGCTGAGCTCTTCCGAAGCGCGGGTGTTCCATCTATTGGAACGAGGCCTCAGCAACCGGGAGATGGCAGAACAGCTTTCCGTGTCGGGCGAGACCGTGAAGACCCACGTGAAGCACATCCTACAGAAGCTCGGCGTCACCTCGAGAGCGAAGGCAGTGCACCTGATTCAGCAAGAGCGCGGCTGATGCGCCTCAGTGAGGAGGTGTAGCCGAAGCCGCTACACCACTCCGCACGCGGTGGGGAGTGGACGCGAAAAATTGCGCAGAAACAACGGACGCTGCTCGATCCTGCCGTCTTGCAGGAGTTGTGAGGCAAGATCGCTCCCTTTATCCATGGCGCCCCCTGCTGCTAGACGCGGCAAGCGCGCATCGCACTGGCCAGATTTCGTATGACTCGATGGGCAATGTGCAGCTCACTTGCCCGGCTCTGGATGCTCCGCGGCAGATCGCGCCAGACCGTCAGTATTCATGCGCCTTTCCGACGCTGATGGCGTTGGACAAGGCGCTCTCGAGCAGCAGCAATTCGCCGCGGCTGCGCTCGGGTCAGTCGCTGCGCGAGGCGTTCGACCTCGAGTATCGGCGAT
The DNA here is from genome assembly GCA_035760985.1 of Polyangiaceae bacterium. Classification (GTDB taxonomy): domain Bacteria; phylum Myxococcota_A; class Polyangia; order Polyangiales; family Polyangiaceae; genus SZUA-265. The sequence goes on along the minus strand of DASTRX010000194.1, from coordinate 45,078 downwards.
ATCTGGAGTTGCTGGCCCAGGCACACTCCTCCGACGACGTCTGGGAGCCTGACTACGGAACCTATGTCTACGATCGGCGCTCAGGCGAGCTCTATCTGGTAGCGCCGGAGTCTTGGCACCGCTTGGCGCTGCTCACGAGCAACGCAAAGCTGCTCACCGACCCAGGCGGGGTCATGAGCGCCGAGGAGATCCGCGAGCGCTTGAGCGACACAGTCGTGGGCTTCATCGGAGCAAGCCTGGGAAGCAACGTGATCGAGGGTGTGGTGCGCGAGATGCGGCCGCGAATCGCCAAGCTCGCCGATCCCGACTACCTCGAGGCCACAAATCTGAACCGCCTTCAGCACGGCTCCTTGCGGTACCTCGCACAGGCTCGTTCTCATCGGACCGACCCCAGAAACGGATTCGAGACTCGCTTTGTGAACAAGGTCGAGCTGGTCGCATATGAAAATCAGCTCATCGATCCCTATATGAACTGGTACCTCTATCCGGAGGGCGCCACCCCCGAAAACCTCGATCAATTCCTGCTCGGCGACGGCCGCGAGCCCCGGCTCGACTATGTGGTCGAAGAAGCCGACGATTTGCGCATCAAGATCGAGGTGCGGAAGCGCGCGCGCCAGCATGGCATACCGGTATTCATGGCCAGTGACTTGGGCCATCGCTCGCAGGCTCAACTGCAGGACTTCAACGCTCATTCCAGTGCGCCCCTCGGCTTTCGGGTCGCCGACGCCGAATTGCTGGCACGGCTCGAGCGTTGCCTCTCTACCGGCGATCGCTCTCACCTGTTCGAACTGGTCGGCGCCATGCTGGGCGAAGATTTTGCCGTGGACGAATACCGGAGTTGGGTGGATCAAATTGGTGAGCAGCCAACCAGCAGCATCCCGCAATCCGGGGCGGTTGCCCAACTATCGGGCGCCCTCGGCGGGAAATTGATTGCGCTGCACAGACTCGGGCACCGCATTCCCGAACGCGTAGTTGTCGATACTCGGCGTTTGACCATCAGCGTGGATGAGCGATGAGCGCCCCCATCACGCAACAGTCCCGCACGGAGATGCGCCCCGCATTCGAGGCCTGGCAGCTGCCGATGCTGACCATCGACGAGTTTCGCGCCCTCGACGCCGCAGGGCCTCTCGAGCTTGGGCAGAATCAGGCCGAGTATCTGCTGGGATTCTCATTGCTCGCCCCCTCCTCGCACAACACTGTGCCACTGGCGTATCGCATCGACGTGGCGCGAGCTCGCATCGAGCTCTGGCTGCGGCGATCGTTCGTGCTACCCGCCTCCGACCCAACTGGAAAGGAAGCTCTGATCAGCACCGGTTGTGCATTGGAGAATTTGAGTCTGGCGGCCGCCCAGTACGGTATGGCAGGCCGCTGGCACGTTGACTCACAGTTGAGCTGGGAGCTGATCTCGAAAGCCCAGAGCGCTGCACTGCGCGTCGGTCATTTGCAGCTGGATTGCGCCAGCGTCCCGAATGCTCAGGCGCGCCGGGCCGCGCTGGAGTGCATGGTGCAGCGACGAACGGTGAGAGCCGAGTTCGACCCCACGCAGCGCATCCCTCCCGCGCTGCGCGACGACCTCGAGCGCGCGGCGTCTGAAAGCATTGATGTTCGTCTCAGCATCTTCGAGTCCGCGGCTGACAAGTTCGCCTGGGGCAAGCTGGATGAACTGGCGACCAAACACAAGCTCGAAGAGCGCGCCTTTCGCCACGAGCTAGGGCGCTGGATGCTGCCCAATGACGATGAGCGGAGCACGCGCGGTATGCGCGGCAGGGAATTCGGCCTGGAGGATCGACTCAGTCGCGACTTGCCTGCCCAGCTGCGCGATGAACAGCCCATTGCCGCGGATCAGTTGACTTTCATGTCCCGTGCCGGCCGTATCGGCTTGTGTAGCTCCAGCGCGGTGTGCGTGCTCTCCGGTCGCAGCTCGAGCGTCGCTGGCACAATTGATGTAGGCCGCGCGTTTCAGCGCTGTTGGTTGCATGCGACCTTGTACGGCTTCTGCGCTGCGGTACACACGGCCATCTGTCACGTACCTCACGTGCGCGCAATGAGTAGCGCCACCCTCATGAAGTCGTCTCAACCAGACGTCATCTTCCGCCTCGGAAAGCCGCTCCAGGCCTCCGACGCACAGCGAGCGCACTCGAGCCGCCCGCGCCTTCAGGATCTGCTGCTCGATGAAGTTTTGAGCGCTGAATCATCGCGTCCGGTGCGAGTGTAGGACACCTCTCCACCCTTCCGCCGCAAAAGGCGCGCCCTCTCGCGAACGCAGTAGCTGACGTAAAGTTAATTTCGTCGCTCCGGGGTGAGTGTCGCCTGCCGATCATCAGCTCGTCGGACGTCGACATTGCAGCGCGCCGTTGCGCGCAGAGCTGCAATCGAACGACACCGCTCGAGAGTCATTCTATGCCGAATGCCAAATATTCCCAGAAAGACTTCAGCGCCGAGCCCGAGTCCGGGGAATGGACCAGCGTTCAACCTATCGTTCGAAGCCGGCCCGAGCGAAGGACCATCCCTGTAGGCGCGCTCGAGTATCACCTGTTCTCGCCGCAGCGTGCCCGGGATCCCTTGCTCGAGCAAGCGTATGAGTTGTGGCACGATGTCTGGAGGGCGACGTTCGAGGAACTCGACGGTGCCGCGGAGCTCTTCTCGGACGAGTTCTGCCGACAAGACGAGATCGGAGTGCTCGCAACCGGGGGCTGCTGCTTGTCCGTGACGGGCATTCGTTGGCTCGACATGTCGCTCGCCCGAGCGCGCAGCGATTCCTATTTCCGGCACTGGCCGCGCGAAGCGATAGAAAAATTGGGGCGAGGCTTGGTGCTGGTGACCAGCAACACGGTGGTGCACCCTGATTGGCGAGGATCGATGATCGCGCCGCCACGCGAACTGGCTGAGGTAGAGCCCAGCCGACTTGCGTTCACGACCATCGCCATGAGCATTCGTCGTCTCCTCGCCTCACCCGCTGAGAGCGCGACCGGATTGAGTCGTAATGATCGCGCGATGGATCGTGTGTCCATTGGGCTTGGCGGTGTCGCGATCGGCAGAATACGGCTTCACGGGGAAGACACGAACGTGATGCACTTCCCTCGCAGCCTTGCCAAGCCGGAGGGGCCAGTGGTGGACCACCTTTGGTCGCGCCGCCACCAGGGATAGCTTCGCGGAAACCGTTCAACGAGGACGAAGCGCTTCCCCCACCGGGGACGCGCCCGCCAACCACGGCAGAAACGTCTGCGTGCCCGGCGCTCGACGGGCTTCATTGACCATGCGGATCACGCGATGTGGTGCCGGCGAGGCGCCCAGTCCACCGCCCAGAAAACGCGCTGCCGAGCCCACGGAGGCAAACACGCGATGCGGGTATTCTGGTCGCGAGAACAACGAGATCCCTGCAACCACCGCGCGCACGCTCGCCGCGCGGAAGCCCTCGCCTTCAAAGACCAAGGCGGAGCGCGCCACGATGGTGCTGGCGCGGCGTAGGCACTCAGCGAGTTCCACGCGCGCGTCCAGGGGGGGTAGCGGCGAATTTTCTTCGACGACCGTGAGCAGGAACACGCGCTGCCCGCGCTCTCGAGCGTGCTGGGCGAGCACTTGATCGCCGCGCCGCACTGCAGCCACCGTCGTATTGCGTCTCCAAACGGCCAGCACGAGGCGCTCCCAGGTCGCGAAGACGCAGTCGCGGCTACTTGCGTGGATCGTCACGTCCATGGGGCCAGGCGGATGGTACAGGTCCTGGAGCGCGGTTGCCAGCCGGCTTGGTGAAATTGCGACTCGTCGCGCCGGGCCGGTTCTGTGGGCCCTTCAGCCGCGCGCCGCGCGCGCCTTCTTCGGCAGCTCGATGGTCGGCTTCTGATCACGTCGGCGGTACAGCGTCAGCACCCGCCCGCTCTGTTGCACCAGCTGGCTCTTGGTCTGCGACAGCACCTCTGGAGCCGCTTCCGCAGGTTCCACGGCGCTCTCCGTGTTGAACCTCACCTTGATCAGCTCGTGCGCCAGGAGCTGGGCCCGGATCTGCTCGAAGACGCTCTCGCCGACGCCCTTCGACCCGATCTGGACCACGGGCTTCTGGGAATGCGCGAGGCCGCGCAGGTACTGCCGCTGTTTTGCCGTGAGTTCCACTGGAGCGGGGCTCTAGCTCGGCCGAGCCCCGAGATCCACCTGGAATCGCACCCCTGCCGGCGGCAGGGGGTGTCACATCACGGTGACCGACTTGGCCAGGTTGCGCGGTTTGTCGATGTCGTACCCGAGCTTCAGCGCCGAGTAGTAGGCGTAGAGCTGTAGCGGGATCACTGTGAGAATCGGCGAAACGGCGGGATGGTGCGGCGGTAGGGCCAGCACCTCATCCACAAGCGAGCGCACCTCTTCGTCGTCGCCGGAGGCCACGGCGGTGATGTGGGCACCGCGGGCCTTGAGCTCGCGCAGGTTGCCGAGCATGCGCTCCCGGGTCTCGTCGGGCGGGACCAGCGCCCAGACGGGCAGGCCCGGCTCGATCAGGGCCAGAGGGCCGTGTTTCATGGCCGCGCCCGACAGGCCCTCCGCCGGCACGTAGGCGATCTCCTTCAGCTTGAGCGCGCCTTCCTGGGCCACCGGCACGTTGGCGCCGCGGCCCACGAACATCGTGAACTTCGACCCGCCGAAGCGCTGCGCGATCGCCTTGCAGGCGTTCGCATGCTCCAGCATGAAACGCACCTGATCCGGCAGCTGTTCCAGCGCCTTCACCCAGGTGCGGCCGTCGGTCGCGCTCAGGTCTCGCATGCGGGCGAACTGCAGCGCGAGCAGCTCCGTCGCCAGCACCTGGGCCGTGAAGGCCTTGGTCGAGCAGACGCTGATCTCCGGGCCTGCGTGCACGTAGGTACCGAAGTCGGTCTCGCGGGCCAGCGAGCTGCCGACCACGTTGGTCACGCCCGCGACCAGCCCGCCCTTGAGCTTGATCTCGCGCAGCGCGGCCAGGGTGTCCGCCGTCTCGCCGCTCTGCGAGATCGCGACGTACAGGGTGCGGCTGTCGACGATCGGATTTTGCACCGCCAGCTCGGCGGCGTCCTGCGCCTGTGCCGGCACGCGCGCGTACGAGGACATCAGGTATGCGCCGACCTCGGCGCTGTACAGGCTCGTGCCGCAGCCGAAGAACACCACGCGCTGCACCTCGAACAGGCGCGCGCGGTGCGACTGCAAGCCGCCCAGGTGTGAGGAGCCCATGGCGGCGTCCAGGCGCCCGCGCATGGAACGGTCGAGCGAGTCGGGCTGCTCGTGGATTTCCTTCAGCATGTAGTGCGCGTAGTTGCCGCGCTCGGCGGCCTCGGCCTGATGCAGGATCTTCTCGACGCGCTTCTCGCGATCCCGATTGTCGAGGTCCACGGTCTTGAAGCCGCGCGCCGTGAGCTCGGCGATCTCGCCGTCCTCCAGCACCACCATGCGCTCGGTGTAAGGGCGCAGCGCCAGCGGATCCGAGGCCACCCAGGTCTCCCCCTCGCCGATGCCGAGCACCACCGGACTGCCGATGCGCGCCGCCACCAGTCGATCGGGGCGCTCGCGATCGACGACCACGATGCCGGCCGTGCCGACCATGCGGTTCAGCGCCGTTCGCACGGCCTCCAGCAAGCTGTGCCCCTGCTCGACGCCACTCCCCACCAGCTCCGCCAGCACCTCGGTGTCCGTCTCCGAGCGGAACTTGACGCCTGCGGCCAGCAGCTCTTTGCGCAGCGCCTCGACGTTGTCGACGATGCCGTTGTGGACCAGCGCGATGCGACCGTGGGTGTCGCGATGTGGATGGCAGTTCGCTTCCGTCACACCGCCGTGCGTGGCCCAGCGCGTGTGGCCGATGCCGACATGGCCCGGCAACCCTCCCGGCGTCGCCTCCTCGAGCGCGCGGATGTGGCCCACGGAGCGCGCCAGCTGCAGCTGCCCATCGGCGATGGTGACGACGCCCGCCGAGTCATAGCCGCGATACTCGAGGCGCTTGAGGCCTCCGAGGATCATCTCCCAAGCCGAACGCTGCCCGATATACCCAGTGATGCCACACATCGCTCTCGTTCCCTCTTTGCTTCGTGATCGAGTTGGTTCGCGTGCCCGCGCCGGCACGGCGGCGTCAGCCGTAGATGCGCCGGCGGATCTGTCGCGCGCTGAGCGCGGGCGCCATGAAGCGCAACGTACCGAGCTCCCGCGCGATGGTCTCGTAGATGGCGGGATTGCGCACGCCGCGCGCCTGCAGCTCGCGGTGCCGCTCCGAGATGTACGCGTCGACGTCCTGCGCGAGACAGTCCAGCGTCTCGCTGACAGCGCGCTCCGCCTGGGCCGGGGCTAACCCGAGCAGGCGCTCGAGCCGTTCCCGCGCCAGCTCCAGGGGACTTGCCACGGAAGCTACCTTGGCAGATTTTCCGGAGCGGGGCACGCGGTTTGCCCGAAATCGGGCAAACTGGCTGAGTTGTTGCCTCAAACCGCCGCCATCACCGGCGCTCGTCCCTAATGGTTCCGCCGGCCGGGACGTTTTCCCTTGCCGTGCCATCTTCAGAGCGACCTCGAGAGCCGACCGGGTCGGAGCCGCCCACCAGCGGGGACGTCGGCATCGTGATCGCCGTGGGCGATGTCGACGCCGGGCAGGTGGTCTACGAGGCGCTGCGTTCGGCGGGCCCGCGCGTCGTGCTGGTGGCCTCGGCGACGCTCGCCCTGCACGAGCTCGACGGCATGCACCCCGCCCTGCTGGTCGTCGACGATGAACTGCCGCTGGTGCGCGGCCTCGACCTGGCGGGACGCGTGCGCAGCGAGCGCTCCGACGCGGACGTGATCCTGCTCAGCGATGACGATCTGGTGATCGAAATCGTGGGACGGCTGCGCGTGGAGCGCGTGCGTTGTCTACAAAAGCCGGTGGACCTGGAGCGGCTGCGCCAGGCGGTAGCGCTCAGCCTGCGCGCGCTGACGGCGCGGCGCGCGGGCTCGGCGTACGACGATCTGCTGGCGGAGCTGGAGGATCAGAAGTCGCGCTTCGAGCGGCGCCTCAAGAACCTGGAACGCAGGCAAGCCTCCGATCGCCCGCCCGCGCCCACGGCTCCGCCCCCGCCCATGGTGGCGAGCGGCGCCGCCTCGACGGCTCCGCCGCCGCGCTTCACCCCCGCCCCGAGCCAGGCCCCCGCCGGGCCGAGCGAACCTCCCGCGCAGCTGCCCGACGACCTGCACGTGCTGGTCGTCGACGACGACCCGCTGGTGCGCCGGGCGATCGCGCGCAAGTTTCGCAACCAGCAAGTGACGCTCGCCGAGAACGGCCTGGCCGCCACACGCGCCCTGGAGCAGTCGCGCCCCGACGTGATCGTCAGCGATCTGAAGATGCCGGAGATGGACGGCCTGGCCCTGGCCGAAGAGGTGAAGCGGCGCTGGCCGGAGCTCGCGGATCGCATCGTCTTCGTCTCCGGGACAGGCTCGCAGATCCAGCGCGCCGAGCTGGAAGCTCCGCTGCAGCCCGTGCTGCGCAAGCCGGTCGAAGGCCGACAGCTGGAGAGCCGGATCGCCGAGGTGCTGGAGAAGGCCCTGAACCCGCCGAAAGGGCGCAAGCCGGGGATCTAGAGCTTGCGCTCGACACAGCCCGTCTGGGTATAAGTCCGCGGAGTCTCGATCCCGTGAAACTCCCTCTCCTCACCCCCTGGCAGGTGCTCGAGCGGCGGCAGCTGGTGAAGCGCTCGTTCATCACGCTCTGGGAGGATCGCGTGCGTTTGCCCAGCGGCGTGGAGATCGACGACTTCTGCGTGGTCGAGTCGCCCGACTGGGCCGCGGTGGTCTGCGTCACGCCGGAGCGCCAGCTGGTGCTCGTGCGTCAGTACCGGCACGGAGTCAAGGGCCCGAGCCTGGAGCTGCCCGCGGGCGCCCTGGAGCCGGCCGAGCTGCCGCTCGCGGCGGCCCAGCGCGAGCTGGCGGAAGAGACGGGCTACGAGAGCCAGAGCTGGCAACCGTTGCTGCAGGCGTCGCTCGATCCGGCACGCCAGAGCGGGCAGGCGCACTTCTTCTACGCGGGAGACGCGCGGCCTTGTCGCCCACAGCAGCTCGACGCGAGCGAAGCGATCGAGATCGTGCTGATGTCGCGACAGGAGCTGCTGCGGGCGATCGAGGCGCGGGAGCTGGTCCACGGCATCCACATCGCGGCCATTCTGATGGCGGAGCACCGCGGTTTGTTATGAGCGCGCCGCCGGTCAGCCTGTTCGCCTACGGGACGCTGCAGCTGACGGAGGTGTTGCACGCGGTGGTGGGCCAGCGCTGGCAGGGTCAGCCCGCATTGCTGGAGGGCTACGCGCGCTATCGCGTGCGGGGCAAGCCCTACCCCGCGATCGTCGCCGAGCCAACGGCCCAGGTGCCGGGCTTGCTGTACCGCGGAGTCGCCACCGAGGAGCTGGCGTGGCTCGACACTTACGAAGGCGAGCTGTACGAGCGCCGGACGGTGGACGTCCAGGTCGGCGCGGCTGCACATCCAGCCGTGGTCTACGTGCTCGGAGAGCAACACCGTTCGTTGCTCTCCAAGGACGCCTGGGAGCTCGCCGAGTTCGAGCGCGAGCACCTCGCCGAGTACCTGCAGCGGATCGCAGTCACGCGGCGCGCCCCCTGAGCGCGCCGTTCCATCACGGCAGCGGGATCACGTCGGCGACGCAACCGATCCCGTCCAGGCACGACAGGCCCAGGATTGGATCACAGGCCGTCTGTTGCAGCTGACCGCCCACGCAGCGCACCTCGCTGTCGCCGGCGCAGCTGACCGGATCGCTGTTCTGGCAGGCGGCGCAGACCCCACCGACGCTGGCCGCGCACAGGGCCGCCGAGCCACACGCCTGATCGGGCAAGCGCGTGGCGCCAGTACAGCTGCGCAGTGTAGCGCCCGAGCAGGCCGGCGCCGGCTCGAAGCTCGCGCGATCGGCCGAGCACTGGACGAGCGCCCCGCCCGTGCAGCGCACGTCTCCCGCCGCACATCGGCACAGGCCAGCACCCTCGCAAGCGAATCCAGGGTCGCACGCCGCCGCCGGTACGATCTGGCCGTTGGTGCACACCTGGGGCTGGCCCGCCGCGCAGGTCCGTTCGCCCTCGGTGCAGGCCGCGGCGCAGGTCGATCCCGTGGCTGCTGTGCACAGCGCTGCCGACAAGCAGGTATTCGTGGTCAGCTGACCCGCAGCGCACGTGCGCAGCACGTTGCCGCCGGGGCCGCCGCAGCGCGCGCCCGCGACCAGGCCGGTGCCGGTGTCGTTGCAGACCTGCAGCGTGTTGCCGCTGCAGGTGGCCTGGCCCGGCGTGCACGAGCACACGCCCTGGCCCGCGCAGAGCAAGCCGGCGCCGCAGGACTGCGCCGGGCCAAAGGTACCATTGGGCTGACAGGTGGCGAAGCTCGTCGTGTCCGCGCACGAGCGCTGCCCGGCAGTGCACTGGTTGCAGGCGCTGCGCTGCGCGTTGCAGCCGAGCGCGCAGGGCGTCGTCTGCACCTGGTTGCCGCTGCACGTCACCTGGCTGTTGCCGGAGCAGGTCGCGCCGACGTTGAGCGGCGTGAAGCTCACGCCGTCGTTGCAGCGCGAGAGCAGCCCGCCCTGGCAGCGGAGCTCACCCACGTTGCAGGTCTGGCAGGCGCCGGTGCTCGGGATGCACCCCAGCGGGCAGAAGGTGAGCGGGCCGAACGAGTTGCCGTCGGGCGCGCAGGTGCGGCTGCTGCGGTTGTCGGGCGTGCACTCGCGCCGGCCCGGGAAGCAGAAGTTGCAGCGCTGCCGACTCTCGTCACAGAGCTCGGCGCGCAGGCAGGCGGGCCCGGCGCTGACGAAATCCGTCTGCTCCGGGTTGCAGCGGATGGGCTGGTTGTCTTGGCAGTGGAACTCGCCCGCATTACACGTAGGTCGCTGACACACCCCCGCGGACCGGCCGAGCTCGCAGAGCCGGGCGGTTTCGCAGAGCGCGCCCGGCACGGGATCAAATCCGGTCTGATCCTGCCGGCAGCGCACCATCTGCGCGCCGTTGCAGCTCGTTTGACCGATGCTGCAAGGCGTCTGAGCGCACACGCCATTGCCGGCGTCGCAGAAGGCCGCGCCTCCGGGACAGGTCTGCACCAGCTCGAAGCCCGTCTGGCCGGCGTTGCACACCTCCAGGTCGGCTCCCGTACAGCGATGCTCTCCGGGCTGACACGGCACGCCCGGACAGGCCGGCACCGGCTGCTCCAGCCCCTGCTGGCACAGCTCCTCGGTGACGCAGTCGTTGACCGTCTCCCAGTCGGTCTGGTCGGCGTTACAGCGCTCCAGGACCGCGCCCGTGCAGCGGGTCGCGCCCGCCTCGCACTTCGGGGGCTCGCACTGACACGACGCGGGGTTCGCCAGACAGCCCCCGATGCTGAGCTCGCAGAGCTTTTGGGTGGCGCAGGTGACGACCGAGTCCAGACCGCTCTGGTCGTCCTTGCAGCGCTCGATCTCGCCGTTGTTGCAGCGCAGCTCGCCGGCCTTGCACGGCGTATCCAGGCAGCAGGGCGCCTGTTTGTTCTCCGCCGCGCATTTCTCCGCGTCCGGCGAGCAATACGCGGCGCCAGCGCAGGCCGGAAGCGGGTCGCGCGCCGTGAGGTCGTCGTTGCAGCGCTCGGGCACGGCGCCGTTGCACCGCAGCTCACTGAAGTTGCAGGCCCGGTTGGTGCAGCTCGCCGTCTCCTGGTTGCACAGCGCCGCGCTGTCGCAGTGCTGGATCTTCAGCCAGCCGCGCCCTGAACCCGAGCCGAGCGTGACACAGCGCTCGACGTCCGAGCCGTTGCACTGAACGTCGGAGTCCTCGCAAGGCAAGACCGAGCCCACGGCCACCTCCGGCCCGCCAGTGCTGGACCCGCCAACGCCGGGCGGCGGCCCCTCCATGATATCCACATCACCCCAGCAGCCCACGCCCTGGAGAATCAACGCCAGGAACCCGAGTCGTGCCCAACGCGCCGTGTGCTTGTTCATCACCAACCTGCGTTCGCTCGCGCGCACCTGATCGGTACACCGGTAAATCGCCTCAGTATTACACGGCCGCAGGGGGTGCGCGTCTTTTCCGCGCCGATTTTGCCGCTCTCGCGCGAAAGGCCACGCACGCGCTGAAGAGGCGGAAAAGCTGCTGCCGACGTCATCGGCGAGCGGCGTCGATCTCCGTCACGTCGGAGCGATCCGTACCGTCGAGCGCTGCGATCTTCCGCTTCACGGCGCGCGCTACCCACATTGGCGACCGATTCGGCACCCGCACAGCAGCAAGGCGGCGGCTCAAGGTGGAACGGACATCAGCGCGCGCGCCCGCGGGGACGAGCCAGGGATTCGAAGACTCGAGCAGGGTGGAGAACACGCCACCCAGTGGGGTAGCCGCTGCATCCCACTGGGTGGCGTCGTGTAACGTCTGCAAAGCTCGCATGCGGGATGCTTCCCCGCGGGGCGGGCGTTGGGTTCGCCACACTGCTCCAGTCTTCGAACTTTCTTCCTTTGCGTAGCCCGCGCTCGGGTGGGCTTCCTGATGACTCCTGATTCGTCCGCCCCGAGCCCATCCGAAACACGAGCACTTGCGGGGGACAGGGCGCACTATGGAGCTCGCGCGCCCTCTCGTCGAGTGGTTCGAGTGATCCTGCATTAGGGTCGAGTGAACGCGATTGCTCTCGCAGGCCCTGCAGCGACGCCACGCGTGTCGGGAACGCACCGGCACTTTTGCTCCCCGGGGCTCCGGGCGGTGGCACCAGTGCAACTGTCGTCGCGGTACGGAAAAGCTGGACGCGCCCGCAGCTCCCGAGCTAGGCGAACGGACCCTTCGGTTATTTATATTGACGCGAGCTTCCTAGCGTTGTCCGGAGGCGGCCGGCACCCGCCGGCGCAGGTGCTCCAGCACCGCATCGACGTGCCGGGAGACCAGCAGCTCGTTGCTCGCCACCAGCTCCACCCTGCCCGACTCGTCGATCACGAAGGTGACGCGCCGCACGCGCGGCAAGAGCGGCCACAGCACGCCGTAGGCCGCAGCGATGCGCCGCTCCGGATCGGCGAGCAGCGGGAATTGCACGCGCTGGCGGCTGCCGAACTCGCACTGCGTCTGCAGCGGATCGGGGGAGACGCCGACGATGCGCGCTCCGAGCGCTTCAAATTCGGCATGGTGGTCGCGAAAGCTCGCGGTCTCGCGCGTGCAGATGGGCGTGAAGGCACGCGGGAAAAAGTACAGAACCACGGCCGCGCCTCGCAGCTCGGACAGGCTCAGCTGGCGGCCGTCCGAGGCCTCTGCCGTGAAGTCGGGCGCCCAATCTCCCACCGCGAGCATCGCTGCACCGTAGCAGCGCGGCTCTCCGCCACCAAGTCAGCGTGCGTGCTTGCGGGCAATTGTGCAGCCAGAAGCCCAGGGCGTGCGCGGGGAGCGCTGCAAAAAAGGCCGGCTGGACCCAACCGTTGTTGGGAGCCGGGTGCGCTGGCATCATTGCAAGATGGTGCGCACGCTACACTTCGGCGCTGCCGCCCTGCTCACGGTGGCGGGCAGCGCCTGCACGGATACCGCGCCGCAGCCGCCGACAGCCCCGGCTTCGACGCGGGGCCCGATGCAGCCGAACGGCGCGTCATCGGCAGGACCGATGTCCTCGCGACCGAGCCGAGAGACGCAGGGTGCACCCGAGCTCTCCGACGCCGGCGCGCGCACACCGCCCGAGGCTGTTCCACGCCACATCGAGCTCGTCGGACGCCAGCTGCGGGTCGACGGCCAGCCGCTGCTCCTGCGCGGCGTGTGCTGGAATCCGGTAGCGATCGGTGGCACGCACCCGGAGGGGCTGGACTATGCGGGTTCGGTGCAGCGCGACGCGGCTCTGATGCGCGAGCTGGGCGTGAACGTGGTTCGCACCTATGAGCCCTTGCTCGACACGGGCGTGCTCGATCGACTCGCGGACGCCGGCATCTACGTGATCAACTCGGTCTATCCCTGGGGCGGGGCCCCCGCGGACGTGGTGGTCGAGCGCGTGCGGGCCGTGCAGCATCACCGGGCCATCCTGATGTGGGCCGTGGGCAACGAGTGGAACTACAACGGGCTGTACGTCGGGCTCTCGCAGGACGCCGCCATCGCGCGCCTGAACGAGGCCGTGGCGCTGATCAAGGCCGAGGACGGCGAGCATCCGGTGGCCACGATCTACGGCGAGATCCCCGACGCGGCGACGCTGGCCGCGCTGCCCGGCGTCGACGTCTGGGGCATCAACGCCTATCGCGGCATCAGCTTCGGCGATCTGTTCGAGGCCTGGCAGGAGCGCAGCCCGGCGCCCATGTTCGTGTCGGAATACGGGGCGGACGCCTACAACGCCGAGCTGCCTGGCTACGATCCCGGGAGTCAGGCGGAGGCGGACGCGGCGCTCACCCGCGAGATCCTCGATCACGCTTCCAGCCTGTCGCCCGAGCAGGGCGTGAGCCTGGGCGGCACGCTGTTCGAGTGGGCTGACGAGTGGTGGAAGGATCCAGCGGGCAGCCTGAGCGAGCAGGATGTGGGTGGCATCGCGCCGGGCAGCGGTCCCTACCCTGACCAGGTCTTCAACGAGGAGTGGTGGGGCATCGTGGACATCGAGCGCGAACAGCGGCCTGCCTTCGCGGCCCTGAAAGAGGTGTACGCCGAGTCGGCGCGCCCCTGACGCGCGCGGACAGCGCGTTCCACTGGAAAATGCCGCGCTCCGCGCAGAACTGCCAGGACCGCGAAATCCGCGAAAGCTGGTGCTCTGGGTCATTTCGCCTGTCCCGATGTGCTACTCGGCGGGCTCCTTCCGCCGCTGTCCCGACCGGCTGGCACTGGATCCGGCCTGTTTCTGCAGGTAGAGTGCGATCGCTGTTTCTTCCCGGCACCAGCACCATGACTTTCCTTTCCCGTCTTCCTCTTTCGAGCCGCCCCCACGTCCGTGCCTGGGCAAGCCTGGCGGGGGTGCTGTTGTGTTCGGCATGCGCCGCTGGCGGTGGCCAGGGCAGCGAGACGTCCGTGACGCAGCCCGGACAGGGCGGCTCGGGTAAGCCGTCGACTCCCTCGACGCCCGTCACCGGCGCGGCGCCGTCAGCGCCCGATGGCCCGATGTTCGCGGCGGATGATCTCGTGCCGCTCGATGACGATCAGTGCGACGGCAAGCTGCCGGTCGTCTATCGCGACTTCAGCCAGGCCCACCCGGACTTCGAGATGGAGTTCCGCGGCGACGTGGTGCGGCGGCAGCTGATCGAGCCCGCGCTGGGGCCCGACGGTAAGCCCGTGTTCAAGAGCAGCGTGGGCTGCCCCGCGAAGAAGGACACGCCCACCTCTTGCGAAAACTGGAGCGTGCAGCAGCCCGTCATCACCAGCGCGGACTCCTTCAGTCAGTGGTACCGCGACACGCCCGGCGTGAACGTCGCTTTCGAGAAGACGCTGGAGCTCGTGGACAGCGGCGGCGGGCTGTACAAGTTCAATAGCAACGAGTTCTTCCCGATCGGCAACGATCAGGGCTTCGGGATCACGCCTCCCGGCCAGGGCCACAACTTCCTGTTCACCACGGAAGTGCACGTTACCTTCGAATACGTGAAGGGACAGACCTTCACCTTCCAGGGCGACGACGACATGTGGATCTTCGTCAACGGCAAGCTGGCGCTCGACCTCGGCAGCATGCACTCCTCCGAGCGCGGCGTGATCAACTTCGATGCCCAGGCGGCAGACCTCGGCATCGTACCGGGGCGCGCCTATCCGATGGACATCTTCCACGCGGAACGCCACACGTCGGCTTCCAATTTTGGCGTGGAGACCAACATCGCCTGCTTCTCGGCGCCGATCGTTCGCTAGCGCGCGGGCTCGGCCTCGGAGGGCGGCAGGTCAGAGTCCGCCTCGCCGGGAGAGCCTGCCGTGCTCAGCCCCCACTCGCGCACCCGATATTGCACCGTGCGGCGGCTGATGCCGAGCACCTCGGCGGCTCGCGTGGTGGAGCCGCCCACCGCCTTCAAGGTCTCCGTGATGGCGTAGCGCTCGATCTCCGCGAGCGTGGCGCCCGGTATGATCAGCTTCAACCCTTCGTTGACGATCGGCTGCTTGGCGACGATCGGCAGGTCGCCCGCGTCCACCCAGCCCGTCTCGCTCAGCACCACGGCTTGCTCGACCGTGTTCTGCAGCTCGCGCACGTTACCGGGCCAGGGATAATCCATCATCAGCAGCTTGGCGGCCTCGGTGAAGCCCATCACCTCGACCTCGTTCTCGGCGGCGGCGCGGCGCAGGAAGTGGTTGGCCAGGCGCAGCACATCGCTGGGGCGGTCGCGCAGGGGCGGCACGGCGATGCGCACGACGTTCAGGCGGTAATAGAGGTCTTCACGGAAGCGCCCCTCGTTCACGAGGTGCATCAGGTCCTTGTTGGTCGCCGCGACGATGCGCACGTCGACCTTCAGGGTCTCGTTGCCCCCGACGCGCTCGAACTCGCGCTCCTGCAGGAAGCGCAGCAGCTTGATCTGCACGGCCAGCGGCACTTCGCTGATCTCGTCCAGGAACAGCGTGCCGCCGTTGGCCTGTTCAAAGCGCCCCTCGCGCCGGCGATCGGCGCCCGTGAACGCCCCCTTCTCGTGACCGAACAGCTCTGACTCGAGCACGGACTCCGAGAGCGCCGCGCAGTTGAGCTTGATGAAGCGCGCCGCGCTGCGCTTCGAGTTCTGGTGCAGGGACGCGGCGATCAATTCCTTGCCGGTGCCGCTCTCGCCCAGGATCAGCACGTTGGCGCGCGTCTGCGCGACTTGCGCCACCTTCTTGAGCAAGGCCTGCATGCTCGGGTGGCTGCCGATGATCTCGTCGAAGCGTGCCTGGGAGAGGATGTTCTGCGCGCGGTTCTTGAAGCGCGCCGCGTCGCGGATCACCCGCGAGCGCTCCAGGGCGCGCTCCACCAGCGGCACCAGATCCGCCGGCTCGCCTTCACCCGCCACTTCGTGGCCGCGTCCGTTGGCGGGAACACCCGCCGCCGCACGCGTCCAGCTCAGGAAGCCACACGCCGGATAGCTACGGCGACCTCGCTCCAGAAACTCGAACGCGTCGGGGCCGCCGCCGCTGAGATCCACGACGGTGACCTGCGGATCGAACTGATCCACGAGCGAAAAGCCGTCCGCGTCGGGGCTACACGCCCGCACGACGAAGCCGACGCCGCTCAGTCGCTCTGCGTGGTGGCGAATCTGCTCCGGGTTGGGGCTGACCAGGAGTACCCGGGCCTCCACAGTTTCCGGCATCCTGGATCGTTCATGCATGTTTTCGGGGTCATTTTCCAGGGGCATCCGCGGCCCCCTGGGGGAGCCCCCTGCCCGCCTCCCGCCGAGCGCCGGCGGCGGCTCTCTAACCTCGCGAAAGTGTTTCCACGCGCGCGGCTCAGCGCGGAGGGCTGCCGATCCGGGCGAGCGAATGCGGCGAGCGCGGCAGCAGCGGGTGTTTCAGCCCGAGCGTGACACAGTGAATGGCGCCGCCGTTCTCGATCATTTCGTCCGCGTCGACGCCGACCACCTGCACGCCTGCCAGCGCCTGCGCCAGGCGGGCGTGCGCGAGCGACTGGAGCGCGGGATCGACCCTGGAGTAGCTGGGCACGAAATAGTGCGAGGGAGTGCGCAGCCCATTCACGTACGAGAAGTAGAGATCCTCGCGATTGACCAGCGGCAGCTCCACGAACTGGAGGCTGCGGCCCTCTGCTTCTGCCGCCTGCGCCAGTGCCTGGCGCGCGCCCAGCAGGGCCTCTTCCACGTCCGGTGGACTCTCCTCCGTCGGGACCGCGATCGCCGCCAGGCTCGGCGACAGGAACTGCGCCAGCATGTCGACATGCCCCGTCGCCTCGGACGGCAATTGCGGCAGCCGCGCCAGCGTGCGGCAGCCGATGGTCTCTAGAAAATCCTCCCACTCGTCCTCGCGGGCGTCCGCCAGACCCAGATCTTGGAGGCTGGACTCGGTGATGCCGCACAAGCCCTCACCGTTGCTGATGATGCCTCCGCCTTCGAGGTGAAGCTGCGGCTCGGCCTGGCGCGGCGTCTCGAAGATCTCGCTCAGTGAGAGCGGCATCGCATCATCCCGCGGCCGGTCCTCCGGAGCGTAGATCATGTCCAGCCAGGAGATGCCAGACTTGGACTCGACCTCGAAGGGCCCGTAGTCGCGGATCCAGGGCGTGTCGAGCGCCATGCTCACCAGCCCCGCGAATGGCACGCGCGCGAACCAGCGATGAAACGCTGCGGAGCGGGCGTCCCGCGGGGTGGCCAGCACGTAGACGGGCAAGTCGCTGCGAGCGTAGGAGAGCAGCCGCTGGATCGGACCTTGCCAGTTGCGGTTGTAGACGACGAGCAGCGCCGACCGCGTGTCCCAGTCTCCCCGCAGCAGGCCATCGAGGGGGCGGCGCGCCCCGAGGTAGCGAGCGCTCGCGGCGCCGGAGTTCGCCGAGAGCCCCGCAGCGCGGACGGGCACGGATCGCGGCAGCGCGACGTGCGGCGGGGCGGAGCCGTCGACCGCGTCCGCGGCGTCGGCGCGGGTCACGCTACTGGCGGCAAGAGCGGAGGACGCGGACGACGCCGGCGTGCCACAGTGCAAGGCCGCGAATGCCGAAAAAACCGCGGCCCACGCTGGCCAGGCACGAGGAGAACTACCGAGGCTACCGACCGACCCCGCCGAAATCGTTCTGCGAGCCTGCGCGCGCATGCAAGGGCGCACACCGTGCCCCACTGTGGGCCCAAGCGCAACAGCCGCGAACGCCGCCGCGCGCCGTCCGGCAGCTCAGAGCAGGCCGCCGCACCCTTCGGCCTGGATGCCGAATACGGTAGATCGCACACAGCCGAGCCCCGTCACGTCGTCGAAGACACCACAGATGCTGTCGCCCGCGTGGCAGCAGCCCGCGAGCTTCGCGCCGTTGTACGGTGGCTCCGCGATGGTGCGATCGGGGCAGGTCTCCAGCAGGATCCGGTGCTGATTGCCCTGTCCCAGCGGCTCACACTGGTTCGCTCCCGGGAAGTAACGCCGGAGCTCGAGTCCACAGGCCGACGAACTGCTCGTGCCGGCCTGCGCGGCGCCCGCCCCTGCCGCGCCGGGGCAACATGCGGCGAACGAGAGGTCGCCGCTCCGGAAGGCGTTGCATTCGGTTTCGCCGTTGGCACCCGGGCACGTGACGGGCTCCTGCGGCACGTCTTCGCACGCGCAAGAGTTCGCCTGATGGCAGGCCCAGAGCGCCTCCGCGGCATCGAACGCGAGTGGCGCGCGGTCCTCCGGGGCCGCGTCCCCGCAGCGCTCGCGGCAGGCGCTGCCCTGGCACTTCGTCGCCCGCATGCATTCGAACACGGTCGAACAGCCCTGGGTCTCCTGACACAGGGCGTACTTTCCGGGGCAGCTGCGGCAGGCACACACGCTGCACGAACCGGCGTTGCCGCAGTGATTGCTCTGCTCGGCGCAGCTGTCCGCGTCACCGCGCTGCTCGCACACGCATTTGCTCAGCTCGCCCGAGCAATCTCCGCAGCAGTCGAGCGCCCCCTCGGCTGCCATGCAGTCCTCCAGCGGCGAGCCTTCACAGGAGCACTGACCGAGGCTGGTGCTGCAGCCGCCGCAGCTGTCTCCGCCACTGCTCGTCTCGATGCAGCGATCGTCGAGCGCAGGCGGCGCGCAGGCCTGCTCGCAGGCTGCGGCCGCGCCGCCCTCGCAGACGCATTGCGCGGCGCAATCCGCGCAGTCCGCGCAGCTCTCCTGCGGCGTGCAGCTGCCGGAAGGTGGATCCGGGTCGCTGGTGCAAGCGCCGGTGCAGTCGTCGAAATCGCCGCCTCCACACGTGCACAGCGCGAAGCAGGTGGTGCAGCCCGTGCAGGAGCTCTCGGGCGTGCAGCTGGCGGGCGGCGCCTCGCTGCCGCACAGCGTCTTGCACGCCCCGAACTTCTCTCCGGTGCAGATGCACTGGTGGAAACAGTCCGCGCAGGCATCGCAACCGTTCGCCTTGGTGCAGCTGGGCTCGGGCTCGGGCTCGGGTGCCAGACAGCTCAGGCAGGAGGAGGTGACCGCGCAAGTCCGCACATCGGCAGCAGCGCGAAAGGCCTCGCCCGCCACACCGCCGTGGGCTTCGATCACGGCGGCGCAGGCGCTCGAGCAACCGGCGCCGCCCTTGCCCGACAGGTCGCAGCGGGTTCGCTCGATGCAGCTCCAGATCGCGTCACAGCCGCTGTCCAGCCGGCAATCGACGACGGAGTCGGCGCAGCTCGCACACACACAGCCGGCGCAGCCCTCCGAGCTGGCCGCCGCGGCGCAGGCACTGCGCAGCTCGCACTCGCGCTGGTGCACGGCGAGACAGCCGGCGCAGCTGACCCCCGGGCGGCAGCCTTGGTAACCCGAGGCCGGGTAGTTGTCGGCGCTGTCCTCCTGGCGCTCCTGGATCCCGAGCACGCTCGCGCAGGCGCCCAGCAGCAACGTGATCGGCAGCCAGGCGCTGCGCCGCAGCGCCCCGCGATCGAGCCAAGCTAACATGCGTTAAGAAGGGTAGCATCGACCATCCACGGAAGCCGGTGCGGGACAGAACCCGCGCGCTGCGCGGCAGCCAATGTCCGAGCGCCTGCGCCTCACGCCTACCGGATCAGCGCCCCGAAAGGAGCTAGGATCGACCGTCGAAGGCACGCCGGAACGAGATCACCTCGGGATGATGAGCCACGCGCTCCAGGACCTGCGCCACGTGCGCGGCGTTCTTGCAGTCCAGGCTCAGGCGCAGCGAAGTGTCACCGCGCCGCGTACTGTGCGCCTCGGTGCGGGAAATGTAAGCGCCCTGGTTGGCCACCAGCTTGAGCAAGTCCCCCAGCACACCGGGGCGGTCCGTGATCGTCACCTCGATCTCCACGCTGTGGCGATCGTCGGCGAGCGAGCCCCATTGCACCTCGACCAGGCGCTCCGGCTCACGCAAGTTCTTCAGCTGCGGGCAACTGCGGCGGTGGATCACCAGACCGCGACCGCGCGTGACGAAGCCGAGCACGTCGTCGCCCGGCACCGGGTTGCAGCAGCGCGCGCGCTGACCCTGGATGTCGCTCACCTGGTCGATCGTGATGCCGCGGGTGCTCGGCGGCGGCCGTGGCACGGGCGCCGGCTCGGACTCCGGCGCGGGCGCCTCTGCCTGGTTCAGGCGCCGCTCGATCTGCAGCGCCGCGGAGGTGACCGACGCAGGCCGGCGATCGCCATAGCCGACGGCCGCAAACAGGTCTTCGGCGCTCTCGTGCCCCAGCTCGTGCGCCAGCTGCTCCAGCGACAGGCGCCCGAGGTCCAGCCGCCCGAGCTCTTTCATCACCAGCTCGCGCCCTTCGCTGATCGCCTCCGGGCGGCCCTGCTCGCGGAACCAGTGCCGCACCTTGGCGCGCGCCGAGGCCGTCTTCAGATAACCCAGCCCCGGGTTCATCCAGTCCCGGCTCGGGCGCGGCAGCTTGTGGGTCAGGATCTCGACCCGGTCGCCCGTCTTCAGCTGATAGTCGAGCGGCACGATTTGGTCGTTCACGCGAGCGCCCCGGCAGCGGTGCCCGACATCGGTGTGGATGCGATAGGCGAAATCGACGGGGGTCGACCCCAGCGTCAGATCGACCACGTCCCCGCGCGGCGTGAACACGAACACCTGGTCTTCGAAGATGTCCGTCTCCAGCGCGTCCACCAGGTGGTGCGGGTCGACCACCTCGCGTTCCCAGTCGAGCAGCTGCCGCAGCAGCATGAAGCGATCCAGGCCGGGCGCATTGGCCCGCTTGCCCTCCTTGTACGCCCAGTGCGCGGCCACGCCAAACTCGGCGAAGCGGTGCATCTCCCAGGTGCGGATCTGCACCTCGATCACCCGCCCCTCCGGGCCCACCAGGCCCGTGTGCAGGGACTGATAGCCATTGCCCTTGGGCATGGCGATGTAGTCGTCGACCTCGTGCGGCACCGGCGTCCAGAGCGAGTGCACCAGGCCCAGCACCGCGTAGCAGTCCTGCACGCGCTCGGTGATCACGCGCAGCGCGCTCAGATCGTGAATCTGCTCGAAGCTGACCAGCTTCTTCTGCATCTTGCGGTGGATGCTGTAGGCATGCTTGGGGCGGCCCGTCACCTCGGCGCGGATCTCCGCTTCCGCCAGCTTGCTCTCCAGCTGGGCGATGCAGCGCCGGATATACGCCTCCCGGTGCTCGCGCGTCTCCGCCAGCGCGCGAGCCAGCTCCCGGTACGCCTCCGGCTCCAGGATGGCGAAGGCCGTGTCCTCCAGCTGCCACTTGAACTGCCAGACGCCCAGGCGGTTGGCGAGCGGGGCATGCACCTCCAGCGTCTCGGCGGCGAGCCGCTGCGCTTCGGCCCCGCTGGAGCGCGACAGCTGCTCGAGCCGCAGCGCCAGCACGATCAACACCACGCGCACGTCGCGCGCCATGGCCAGGAACATCTTGCGCAAGGTCTCGGCGCGCTCTTCCTGCAGCCGGTCCCAGCGCACTTGCCCGAGGCGCGCGGCGCCTTCGGCCAGCGCGGCGACCTCGGCGCCCAGCGCCTGCGCGAGCTCGGGCACCGACACCGCCGATGGCGCCAGCCCCGCAACCAGCAACGTCGCCGCCAGGGCAGCGGGATCGAGGCGGAGATCCGCCAGGGTCCGCGCGGCGGCGAGCCCCAGCTCCAGCGCGGGCGCGCTGGCACGCCCGCTCGCCGCGCCGGACGCGGGAGTCAGCCAGGCCCAGGTGCGGCGCAGCAGCTGCTCGCTCGCCCCGTCCGTTTCCGGAAGGTGGCGCGACATGGCCTCGAGCAGCGCCGCGAGGGCGCTCGGCCCCGATGCTGCTGGACCCGCCGCCCCCGATGCTGCTGGAACAGCTGGATCAATCGCCGGAGGGGGGCACATGTTCCCCGATCAACGCGCGCAGGATGTCGCTCGTGGTCACGATCCCGAGCAGCTCACCGTCGCTGGCCGTCACCAGCAACGAGTGGAAGCCGCCGGAGATGAACAGCAGAGCGGCCTGCCGCAGGTGCACCGTCGGACGCACCGTTTCGATGTTCTTGGTCATCACGTCCGCGATCCGCGTGACGGCGCGCCCCCGCTTGGGCGCGGCTGTGTTCGGGGTGCGCGGCGCCCCCCCGAGCTCCTGCGGCACGAGCTGCGCCGACAGCTTGAGGATGTCAGCAGGGCTCACCACACCCACGAGCTTGCTGCCCTCGCTCAGCACGGGGATGTGACTGATGCGGCCCTGGCGAAAGATCTCGATCGCCACCGACACGTCATCCGACACATCCGCCGTGATCAGGTCCCCGGTGGTCATGATCAGGGAGACGGGCTGGTCCAGCGCGGGCGTGAGCACGCGCGAGGCCGCCGCCGCGGAGGCGGGGGGCTCGGAAGCATCGGGCGGCGGCAAGGGTGTTTGCATGGGGCAGCGTCTCCTACTTATTACTCCGGTGGAGTCGTTGGGCAAGGGTCGATCACGCCCCCGATTCGCCAATCGCATTTGACAGCCCACGCAGCCTGAAATACGCCGGCGATGATGCGGTTTCGTGACAGCGTTCAGCGCTGGCTCGGTCGTTCGCGTGCGCGTCCGAGTTGCCCGTGCGGGGCGAGTCGTCGAGGCCGCAGGCCGTTCGCCGTGGGGCTGACGTTGACGGCGTCAGTGCTCCTACCGAAACAACTGCTCGCGGCTGGCCGGCTCGGACAAAACAAAGATCCGATCGCCACCAGCAGCTATTCCATCGATCTGTATCAGGGCGCGGTCCTGGCGGGGAACCGTGTCATGGGTCTGAGTGGGGCGTACGTCGCGATCGCGGAGGACGTGGATGGCGATCTGCAGAACCCGGCCGCCCCCGCCATGCGTCCGTTCTTCTCGACGGAGTATTTCGACTACTGGCTGGGGCTCGGGCTCACCTTTCCCGGGCGGCTCGCGAGCATCGATTTCTTCAACAGCGGGTCGCGAACGGGCTTCCGTGGCGCCGCCGACGAACCGGTGTTCGTGACGCCGGCGCTGAATCTGCAGTGGGGCACGCTGGGAATTGGCTTGACCGTCGAGGTCCAGAACTACACGGTCCAGGGCGGCACGATTCCGGGTGCAGCGCCGGGCAGCGCGTCTTCGCTGGACGCCGTGCTGACCACGGTTCACCTGCAGTGCGCGAACTCCTTCTTCGATGGCCAGCTCGTGCTCGGGGCCGGGCTGCGTTACCTCGACATGGAGCTGGACGCGGCCGCCGGGCAAGACCTCACCAGTACGCTGTTCGGCACCAGCGGGTCGGGGCTCGAGCTGGGTGCCGTGTGGCGCCCGAATCTGCGACCGTTTCGCCTGGGGGTGGCCTTTCGTTCCCCGATCGACACAGAGCCGTCATTTTCTCGCACGTTGCTGCCCACGCCGGATGGCGACATCCTGCTCGGGGACGAGAGCAACCCGCTGTTTCTACCCGAGCGGGTGAGCGCGCCGTGGGACGTCAACATCGGCGCGGCGGTCCAGCTCGGGCCGCGGCCGCTCAACCCGCTCTCGCAGACCATCGATAGCGTCGCCGAGCGGGCGCGCTTGACCTTTCGCTTGCGCCAGCTGGAACGCGACGAAGAACGCGAGCGTCGGCTCGCGGCCGCTCAGAGCGTTGCCGAACGCGACGCGGTCGAGCGCGAGCTCTCCGCCGAGGAGCTGCAGGATTCGCAGCGCCTGCGCCAGGCCTTCGATGATGCACGCCGCGCCCTCGCGCTGAGCTCCGCGCAGGTGGAGCGGTTCTACGTGCTGCTCACGGCCTCGCTGGTGATCTCCGGGCCCGTGAAGGACGGCGTGGGCGTCGAGTCCTTCCTCGATCAAGTGGTCAACCGCTCGGGCGGGCAGATCGTGTATTCGCCGCGCCTCGGCGTCGAATCCGAGGTCTGGGAGGATCGGCTCAAATTGCGCGGCGGGACGTACCTCGAGCCGAGCCGCTTTGCGACCAGCGAGGCGCGCCTGCACGGCACGTTCGGCGGCGACGTGCGCCTGTTCGGCTGGAACGTCTTCGGACTCTGGCCGGACGACTACATGTGGCAGCTCGGCGGCAGCATCGACGTGGCGCCACGCTATTTCTCCTGGGGAGTCAGCCTCGGCGGCTGGTACCCGCGGCACGCCCGCGGAGAGTCCCTCTAGCGCTCCCAGGGCCGGACGCGGACGGTCAGGGAACTTCGCAGACGAACGGCAGCGCGCTGTCGCAGTCGCGATCGTCCCAGTTGCCGGGCTGCCGATTGTTCTCGCCGAGCACGGAGATCGCTGCGCAGTTCTCGTCGTCGTCGGTGTTGTTGGGCTCGGTCGGCGCCCAGTTCGCGTAAGCGCCGCCGACGGCGCGCCCTCCCGAGTCAGCGGACTCCCCCTGCCAGAACTGAAAGCCGTCGGCGATGGCGCCCCGACCGCGCCAGATCCAGTTGCCTTCATTGCCCGAGTCGCTGGCACCGATATAGGTCAGGAGCTCTTCGCTGGCGGAGGCCGGCACGTCCGCGGCCCCGATGCGCTCGACCAGGAAGTCATTCTCCTCCGGCGTCTCGATCCAGGCGAGGCGCATGCCCTGCGCCTCGCAACGTTCGGCGGCCACGTCCCGCACGACGCTGTCCGAACAGAACATGTAGCCATGCTCCGCCAGCGCGAAGCCGGCGCAGGTTCGGGCACAGGCGTCACCCTCATCGACCTGCCCGTCGCAGTCGTTATCGATCCCGTCGCAGCGCTCGACGTTGTCCGCGCAGCGATCTTCCGGTGCTGCGTCGCGGCTCGGCCCTGCATCGCCGGCGTCCGTAGCGCCCGCGTCGACCACGGCGCTGCTGGAGCCCGCGGCGCCCAGGTTGGGGGCTCCCGCGAGACCGAGCGCCCCGCCCTGCCCTTCCGATACGCTGGCGTCACTGCCGATCGGCGAGGAGATCGGCTCCAGCGGCAGCGCGCTGCTCGAGCCACCGGCACCCGCGGACAGCGAATCTGGATCGAAAGGCTGAAACAGGCCGCCGTTCTCCGGGGCTCCACAGGCCACGTAGACGAGGCTGCACGCCACGCTCGCAAGCAAGGCTCGCTGAAGCACGCCGAGGACTCTACGGCCCTGCTTGCAGAGCAGCAAGCGCGCTGAAATCACTGACGGCGCGCCGCGCGCCCAAACAGAAACACTTACGGCGGGGCTCGTCCCGAGCTGGTTCCGTTCACGCTGCTCGTGTCTGCGCCGGCTGCACGCTGCTGCTCGCGGCTGCACGCTGCTGCTCGCGGGCACGCATCGTCAATTCGCGTGCGACAAACAGCACCGGGCGCGTCGGGCCGCCTGCGCCCCGGCAGAGCAGCTGCACGGCAGCAACTCAGCCGCCATCGCCGGCGCGCGCTCGGGGTACGACCAGGACTGCGCAGGGCGCGTACCGCACCGTCACCTCCGCCACCGAGCCGAGCACCAGGCGGCGGAAGCCACCGTGCCCGTGAGAGCCGAGCACCAGCAGGTCCGGTGTGCGAGCCTGCAGCTGCTGCCCGATGCGTTCGCTGGGCGTGCCGGACTCGATGCTGATCTGCAGAGCAACGCCCGCCGGCAGCGCGGCGCTGGCGACGAACTCGTCCAGCTCGGCGCGCGCGCTCTGACGGATGCGCTCGAACAGCTCCGCGTCAAAGTGCTCCGAGGGATCGTAGAAGGGCGCCGCCCAGACGTACAGTATTTCCAGCTCCGCTCCGCTGCGCCGAGCGATCTCCCCCGCCGTGTGCAGCGCCTGGCGGCTGTGTTCCGAGAGGTCCACCGCCACGAGCACGCGCCGTAGAGCGGGCTGTCCCTGCACCGACCCCCCTCGGGCGATCAGTACTGGACAGGGGGCTGCTCTCAGCAGCCGCTCCGATACGCTCCCGAGCAACCAGCGCGAGAGACCGGTGCGGCCGTGGGTGGACACGACCATCAAGCTCGCTCCGGATTCGGCGGCGTGTTCCGCCAGCGTCCCCGGTACAGTCCCGGACAGGACCCGCGCCTCCACGCGCAGGTTTTCGTCCAGGGGCAGCGTTGGCAGCAGCCGCTGCATCGCCTGCTCTGCGCTGGTGACCGCGCGGCGCTGCAACTGCCCCGCCAGCGCTGGCTCCGCCGCCCAGAATGCCGGGTTTGCTTGCCCGACCTCCTCCACGACGTGCACCAGCTGCAGCGTGCCGCCGAACAGCTTGGCAAAGAGCGAAGCATGCCCCCACGCAGTGCGGGCCCCCTCGGAAAAATCGACAGGTACGAGGATCTTGTCAAACATGGACGCGCCGGCAGGTATGGCCGAGATCTAAGGCCGGCGCGAGAGCTGCGCAACAGGCCCCAGTCAGTGGGTGCCCTCCGGCACGCGGGGCGGACGCCGCCCTCGTTCACCGGGGGTTCCCCAGCTCATGTCCGCCAGCTTCCTTCTCTCCTCCAGACCCATCGACTGCGCGTGCTGGATCAAACGCTCGTGCACGGAGGCCTGCAATCGAGCGGTCTGCGCGCGCACCGTTTCCAGCGCGCTGCCGAGCTTCGCAGCGTCCAGAGGGTCCGCCACCAGCACCTGCTCGGCATCACGGCGCGCCTCGACCAGCGCCTGGCGCTTCGGACGCAGCTCTTCCTTCTCCTGCTGCGAGAGCCACGGGAACGGCTCACGCCGGCGCGGGCCGCGGTGCCCGTCCGGGCGCGCCGGACCCGCGGCTCCGCCGGCCATGTTCAGCGCCGGGTCTCCCCAGCGCCGCGTCCGCCACTCCCGGTGCTGCCAGAAGCGCGCAGCGGCGACCCCCAGGAAGAACAGGTTCAGCGCCACCGAGACAGCAAACGCGATCGTCAGCCAACGGCGGGTCATGGCTCTTCCTCCCAGCCCGGTGCGAGGCCGAGCGCCAGCTCGAAATCGCTCCAGTCGTCGCCCGACAGCTCGTCCGCAGCGTTCGCCTCCGCCCACGTCCCATCGGCCGCGGCGCCCTGCGCCAGCTCGTCTTCCGCCGGTTCACCGCTGGCGCTGACGCCAGCCAGCGCCGCGGCTGGCGCGCTCGCCCCGAAGTCGCCGTCCAAGCCCGGCACGACGCCGCTGCCGACGAGCAGTCCGAAGGCGGCCGCAGCGCCCCAGCCGAGGAGCGGCGCGAGCAGATTACCGAAGGGCCACCACGCCGCCCAGCCTTGCGGATAGCGCGCCGGCAACGCCGCGATGCGAGCGCTCAGCGCCGCGCTGGGCAAGATGTCCGGCGCCGCGTCCAGCACCGCCGCCAGCCGCTCCGCGCGCGACCAGGCGAGCTGCGCCGGAGCCGAGCTCGAGAGCAGCTCGCGTGCCTCTCGCCGGAGCTCCTCGGGCCAGCGCTCGAGATCCGCGCCGTGGACGTCGAGCAAGTGCTCGAAGCGCTCCAGATCGAGATCGTGCGCGCTCATGCTTCCTCCTTCCTCTGCGCGGGCGCGAGCGCGGCCAGTCTGTCGCGCAGCTGGCGCCGGGCGCGCGCCAGGAGGGATTCCAGCGCGCGCACACCGACGCCCAGGACCTCGGCGGCCTCTGCGTTGCTGAGACCCTGGTAGTGCACCAGGCCGATCGCGGCGCGCTGACGCTCTGGTAGCTCGTCGAGCGCGCGTTGCACCGCCTCGGCGACCTGGCGCTCGAGAAACAACCCGCTCGGCCGCTCCGAGGCCGGCAGCTCATCGGGGGCGACCGGGGCGCTGCGCTCACGCCGGCGCCGCAGACGATCGATGCTCAGATTGTGGGCGATGCGATAGATCCAGGTCGAAGGCTTGGCCTGGGGCAGATAGCGCCCTGCATGCTCCCAGAGCCGCAAGAACGTCTCCTGAGACACCTCTTCGGCTTCGGCGCGGTTGCCGAGCATGCGGTACGCGAAGGCGTGGATGCCTCGCAGGTGACGATCCACCAGCTGCCGGTAGGCACGCACGTCCCCGCCGGCGACCAGCTCGATCAGCCCCACGTCATCTGCGGTCGCGCTCACCTCGAGCTTCTCACGCGGGGAGCTGCGGGTCTGTTCCCTTTGGTCCACGGACATGGTCGTGCACAGGTCGAGCCAGAGTTGCGTCATCGCCAGGTCGGTCATCACGTTGCTCCACCCCGAGACTGCGGGGAACTGCCGAGTTCAACGGAGGCTGCCGGAAAATCCGTCGGCCTGGCACGGGAGGCCGGGAATATTCCGCAAGCGATGAGAACTACTCAGGTTTGCTGCCCGCACGGGCGAGCCGCGCTCAGCGCGGAACAGTAGGAATTTGCACCACGGCCAGGCCTGGTGCGGGGACCTCCACCCGGCAGGCCATATCCGCCTGATCGACGCGCGCGTCCCGCGGCTGGATGCGATCGGGAGTGTCCCAGTCATTCTGAAGCTGCACGGCGCCGCCGCCCAGCACGACCGCGCTGGCCTTGCCCATCACGCGCCGGTCGTCGAAGCGCAGCTCCACCGTCAGCGGTCGCTCGCGCTCCCGGTGCACCAGGAACGCAGACACCAGGCCGCTCTCCGGATCAAAAGCAGCGGCCGCATCGAGCACCGGCACGCTGCCGCGCGTGCCCGCCGAGTACTCCGGAGCTTCGACGCGCGGCGTGAGGGAGAGGCCCTGCGCCGCTCCGGCAAACAGCACGAAGGGATGATAGATGCTCTGCAGCAACAGCGCGTCGCGCTTGGTGAGCACGGGCGCGATCACGTTCACGATCTGGGCCAGGCAGGCGATCTTCACCAGGTCGGCCCGGCGCAGGAAGGCGGTCAGATACTGCGCGCAGACCAGCGCGTCTTCCAGATTGTAGACCTCTTCCAGCAGCGGAGGAGCCTCTCGCCAGGCGCCCCGCGTGTGCTCGCCATGGCGCGCGCGGTACCACACGTTCCACTCGTCAAAGGCGAGGTACACCCGCTTGTTGCTGCGCTTGAGGCCGCGCACGTAGCCGATCACGGCGGCGTAGTCGGCGAGGATACGGTCGATCTCGACCCCCTCCGCCAGGTACGCCGCCGAGTCCTTGGCTGCGTTCGAGCTGTAGCGGTGCGCCGAGATATAGTCGATCGTGTCCCAGCAGGTCTCCAGCACCTCCCGGTCCCAGGCTAGATAGGTCGGCATGCCGCGGCCCGAGGAACCGGCGGCCACGGTCTCGATGTTGGAGTCCAGCTGCTTCATCAGAAACGAAGCCTGGAAGGCGCGCCGCGCGTACACCTCCGCCGGCACGTGCCCGGCCTGCCAGGGGCCATCCAGCTCGTTGCCGAGCCCCCACAACTTGACCGCGTAGGGGCTCGCCTGCCCGTGCTGGACGCGCAGATCGGAATAGAACGTGCCTGAAGGCAGGTTGCAGTACTCGACCAGCTGCCCCGCGCTGGCCGCGTCTCCCGTGCCGAGGTTCACCGCCAGGAAGGGGCTGGTGCCGAGCGCCTCGCACCAGGTCATGAACTCGCCGATGCCGAACTGGTTCGATTCCACGCTCTGCCAGGCGTAATCGGGCCGGCGGGGGCGCGCCGCGCGCGGCCCCACCGTGTCCTTCCAGTCGTAGGCGCTGACGTAGTTGCCGCCCGGGTAGCGTACCAGCGGCATGCGCATGCGCCGGAGCGCTTCCAGCACATCGCGGCGGAAGCCCCGTTCGTCGCTGCGTGGGCTCTTCGGATCATACACGCCGCCGTACACAGCCCGCCCGAGGTGCTCCAGAAAGCCCCCAAAGATGCGCTGGTCGATCGGGCCGACGTGAAACCCCGTGTTGAGCGTGAGACGAGCAGACGTGCGTCCCTCTGATGTCATTGAACCGCGTCCTCTCCGGGCAAGTATCCGAGCAAAAACTCAAAGTCCATTCTGGAGGCTCTGCTGCCAGCGCCAGGCGTCGCGCAGGGCTTCACGGATCGAGAGCCGCGCCCGCCAGCCCAGCACGCGCTCGGCCTTGTCGACGCTGGCATAGACCGCGGCGGCATCGCCCGGGCGCCGCGGCCCGATCCGGTAACGCAACGGCACTCCGGTGGCTGCCTCGAAGGCTCGAATGGCCTCCAGCACGGAAGTTCCCTGCCCCGTGCCGACGTTGAAGATCTCGTGGAACACCGCGCGCGGCTCGCGCGCGATCCAGTCAAATGCGGCCACGTGGGCGCTCGCGAGATCGCAGATGTGGAGATAGTCGCGAACGCAGCTACCGTCCGGCGTCGCATAGTCGTTGCCGAACACCACCAGCTCATCGCGCAGGCCGGCCGCTGTCTGCACCAGGTAGGGCGCGAGCGTTTCGGGCGTGCCGAGCGGCAGCTCACCGATCTTGGCGCTGGGGTGAGCGCCGATCGGGTTGAAATAGCGCAGCGACACCGCGCGCAGCGCGCCACCCGAGGCGACCACATCCTGGATCAGGTCCTCACAGATCTGCTTGGTGCGCCCGTAGGGTGAGGCCGCGCGCTGCAGCGGGCTGTGTTCGGTGACGGGCAGCGCCTCGGGCTGCCCGTAGACCGTGCACGAGGAAGAGAAGACGAGCGCCGGCACGCCCGCGCGCTCCAGCACCCAGAGCAGCGCCAGCAGCGAGCCGACGTTGTTGTCATAGTATTC
This sequence comes from Polyangiaceae bacterium, assembly GCA_035760985.1. Classification (GTDB taxonomy): domain Bacteria; phylum Myxococcota_A; class Polyangia; order Polyangiales; family Polyangiaceae; genus SZUA-265. Next base: position 14,784 of record DASTRX010000194.1, on the reverse strand, counting down.
GCGCGGCTGCCGCACCGAGACCCCGACCGATTTGTGAGCCGCGAAGTGGATCACGCCGAACAGCGGCGCCTCCCGCTCGAACACGCGAGCCAAGGCCTCCCGATCGCGGCAGTCGAGCTCGTGCACCGGAAAATCGGCGCCGATCAGCTCGCGCATGCGCGCCAGGATGCGTCGGTCGGAGGCGCAGAAGTTGTCCACCACGACCGGCAGATAGCCTGCCTCGGCCAGGGCCACGCTGGTGTGCGAGCCGATGTAACCGGCGCCGCCGGTGACGAGAACCTTCTTTGGCGACTTGCTCACGTCTACTCCTCCAGGCGCCAGCCGCCTGCGGTTAGCTGCAGCCGCCGCACGCCGAACGCGGCGGCCCCCGGCGACGAGCCCGAAAATACTCGCGCCGCCCGCCCCGTCTCCCGCTGGTAGCGCTCCGCGACTTCGCGCACCGCTGCGGCCGCGCTCGCGAGCCCCAGCACGGCGACCGTGCCGCCGCTGCCGCCACCGGTGATCTTGGCTCCGAACAGGCCGCGCTCGGGGCCGAGCTCGCGCACCAGCTCCACCAGGCGGTCGGTGCCGCTGGAGCCGAGCCCGCAGTCGGAATAGCTTTTGTGGGTCTCGTACATGAGCGAGCCGAGGCGCTCCAGGAGGGCCCGCTGCGCGTGGGGAGCGCTGCCCAGCTCTTCGCTCCGCAGCTCTTCGCTCCGCAGCGCCTCGCTCTGCAGCAGCTCGCGAAACTCGCTGGCGCGCGCGTGCTCGCACACCGGGTGCGCCGTCGCCGCCCGCACGCGGTAGGTCGAGCCCGGGCGCACGCGCGTGATCGGATCGCTGATGCCTGCGAAGCGCTCGAGAAATTCGGCTCCCCCGATCCGCTCGGGCAGCAGCGCGCGGTAGCGCTGCTCAAACTCGGAGCGCGGCAGACGCGCCAGATAACCGCCCCACTCCGGATCGACGATCGTGACCTGGCCGGGTTGCGCGGAGGCGCGCACCTCGAGCCCGCGCTGCTCGGCGAGCCAGCGGTAGCCCATGAACGCGGCGACCCGCACCTCACCGTAGTCGGCGCCGCTCACCTCGTGGCGCAGCCCCGAGTCGATGCCCCACAGGGCCAGCCCTCGCGGCACCGGAAAGCTCGGCTGCAGCTCCCCCGGCTGACACAGGATCGGCAGCAGGTGACCAGCGCGGCCGCAGCTCGAGGTCATCTGGTCCATCACGCCGCAGGGCGCCCCCACGACCAGGTTCTCGACGCGCTGGCACAGCAGCGCGGCTCGTACGGGGTCGATGCGCACGCCATGGTGCTCAGCGAGCACTCCTAGGGTCGCTACTTCGAGCGCCGCTGACGAGCTCACTCCCTTGCCCTCGGGCACGCTGGACACCACCAGCAGCGTCATGCCGCCGCGCGGCTCCAGGCCCAGCTCGACGCGCAGCGCCGCGTAGACGCCGGCCACGTAGGCAGCCCAGGCCGAGGAGCGATCGCGCTGAAAGTACTCGCGCGCGCTGGCGTAGCTTTCGCAAGCGGCGCGCAGCTCTGCCAGCGGAAACGAAGCGCGGCGCGGCTCGCCCCCGGGAGCGAAGCCGGCGCTCACGACCTCGACGCTGGCAGCCATGCCAGGCGCGACCTGCTGCGGCTGCGCGGCGACGTAAGTAGCCTCGGCGATCGGGAGCTCCAGCGTCAAAGAGCCGGAGTAGTCGGCGAAGCCGCCCATCACGTCGAGGCGCCCCGGGGCGCGCGAGAGCAGCAGCGGAGCGGCCTGGAACAGACGGGGCGCCAGCGCCCCGAGCAACTGCAGCAACGCCGGCAGATCGGCAGGCGGATCGAGTGCGTTCATCGCCCGGCGCTCACTCCCGCCTGAGTCCGCGACGCGCGAGCAGCGCTTGCAAGACCGGCTCGATCTGACGGCGCAGAGCGCTATTGGCGTAGCCGACCCAGGCCACGTCCGCCCACACGTCGAGCGGGGCGTCGAGCGGCCCGCCCCAGGGATCGGTGAGCAGGACCCCGGCCTCCTCCGCGATCAGCGCCGTGCAGACGTCGTAGGGGTGGCAGCACAGGCCCGCCGATTGCCCACGGCTGCGCAGCAGCTCGCGCATCAGCGGACGTAGATCGGCGTTGAAGCGATCGTGGCCCATCGCCAGCTCGTAGAGCTGGCCGCCGGTGGAGGCGTACTGGTCCTCGAAGCAGAGCGCCTTGCCTTCCGGGGTGGGGCCGAGCAGCTCCAGCATCAACTCTTCATCGATCGCCGCCAGCTCGTCGCGGGCTCCGGGAAAGAAGCGCGTGAGCATGGCGTATCCGTGCCGCAGATCGCGGGCGCGTGAGGGGCGCAGCGGCAAGCTCACGCGCCGCCCCGTGAGGGTATTCAGGCGCTCCAGGTTCGCGCCGCGCCCACGCACCGCCCACAGCTCATCCGCCAGATGTTGCTTCTGCGTCGGAATCTCGGTCTGCGCGGCCACTACGATGTCCCCCAGCCGCGTCTCCTCCTCGCGGTTGGGCGCCACCGCGCCCAGCACCCAGGCGCTGCGCTTTTGATACATGATGCCGCGCGTGCCATCGATCGGATCGACGATGAAGCGCCAGGCGCTGGGCCTCGACCTGCCGCGCGGCAACACCAGCTCGCCTCCCGGCAGCCCTTCCGCCACCAGCACGACACCGCCCAGGCGCCCCGCCTCCGGCTCCAGCTGCTCGAGCAGCAGCGCTTCGCTGACCTTGTCGATTTGATAGATGGTGTCACCCGGGCCGTCGTCGGCGACTTCCGCCAGCTCCGCCGCCGACTGCCGCTCGCAGGCGTCCACCACCGCGTCACGGATGGATCGCTGCAGATCCCGGAGCAAGGCGAGCAGCGAGCTCAGGTCGGTCATGGTTGCTTCTCCCCGGCGGGCTGCCTCCCGGCCTGGGCTTGGCGCTTGTAGTGAAGCGTGGAAACGGCGCGCAGCTCTGCCGCCTTGTCCTCGGGCGCCGTGTCACTGATGAACCCGCCCGCGCCGACCTCGGGCCCTGCCAGGTATTTGAGCAGGTTCGGCTTGCGCAGCGGCGGGTGGATCTCGATGTGGAAGTGATGGTGGCGGTAGTCTCCGCCATCGGTCGGGGCCTGGTGCAGCGCCAGCACGTACGGAAAGGGCATCCGCCACAGGTTGTCGAAGCGCACGAGCAGCTCGTGGAGAGCGGCAGCCAGATCCGTGAGTTCCTTTCCGGACAGATCGGCGATGCTGGGATAGCTAGCCTTGGGCGCGACGATGGCATCGTAGGCGTAGCGCGCGAAGTACGGCAGGAAGGCGACCGCGCTGTCGTTCTCCACCAGCCAGCGCCGGCCGTCGGCGCGCTCGGCCGCAAGGATATCGGAGAAGAGCACCCGCCCGGTGTCTGCCAGATGCGCGCGCTCCGCGTCCAGCTCCAGCTCCATGCCCTTGAAGATGAAGTTGGTCGCGTAGACCTGGCAGTGCGGGTGCGGGTTGGAGACGCCCACGGCTTCGCCGCGGTTTTCGAAGACCAGTACGTGCCGCACCTCCGGCCGCGCGCCGAGCTCGCGGTATTGCTCCTGCCAGACCTGGAGCAGGCGCGCGACGCTCGGCACGTCGAGCTCTGCCAGGCTGAGATCGTGCCGCGGCGTGTAGCAGACCACCCGCGCGATGCCGGAGGCCGGGCGGCTCTGGTAGATGCCGGGCGGAGCGGCGATCTCCACCGGCGCGTTCGGACTCACGCAAGGGTGATCGTTGTCGAACACGAACACTCCCTGATAGTCGGCGTTGCGGGCGCCGCTCACCCGCAGGTTGCGGGGGCACAGGTAGCAGTCATCCACGTATTCCGGCAGAGCCCGCTCCGCATGGCTCAACTGCTCGGTGTTCCAGGGCCGATTCTGGCGGTGCGCCGCCACCACGACCCACTCGCGCCGCAGGGGGTGCCAGCGCTGTTCCCAGGTCATGCGGGCAATCTACTCCGCGCACGCCGGCAGGAGCAACCCCGGGGGCTCGCGGCGCGCGCCGCTGCAGCGCGAAAATTGCCTAGCCAGCCGCCGCGTGCCATGACAACACCAGTAGCGTGAAGGACAACGTCATGGAAATTCGAGGCGGCCGCCGCCTCACGGGCGGGCGCGTCACGGTCGCCGGCTCTTCCAATCAAGTCACCAAGTGCATCATCGCGTCTTTGCTCACGAACGAAAATGTGACGGTTCGGGGCGCGCCCGAGGTGAACGAGCGCAAGGTGGTCCAGGAGCTATTCCAGTTCCTGGGTGGCGAGGTCCTCGAGCTCGACAGCTCGACGGTGCGGCTGAGCGCGAGGAACGTCTCGCAGGCCCAGATCCCGGACGAGATGTGCCGCAAGAACCGCATCAGCGTGCTGTGCGCCGGGCCGCTGCTGCACCGCTTCCGCGAGGTACAGATCGCCAACACGCTGGGTGGTGACCAGATCGGGCGCCGCCCGGTCGACTTTCACCTCAAGGGGCTGGAAGAGATGGGCGCCCAGATCGAAACCAGCGGCAGCACCTATCGCTTCAGCGTGTCCGAGCGCGGCCTGCACGGGGCGCACCTGATCCTGCCCTTCCCGTCCGTGATGACCACCGAGCACCTGGTGATGACGGCGACGCTGGCGCGCGGGCGCACCGTGATTGAGAACGCCGCCACCGAGCCCGAGATCATCGAGCTCGTGAAGATGTTGCAGCGCATGGGCGCCGACATCATGGTCGACGCCCACCGCACGATCGTGGTGCAGGGGGTGGAGCGGCTCAAAGGCTGCGACCTGACCTGCATGGTCGACCGCAACCAGGCCGTCAGCTTCGGCTGCGCCGCTCTCGCCACCGGTGGCGACGTGCTGCTCGCAGGCGTCGGCCAGGACCCGATCTACAGCTTCCTCAATTTCATCCAGCGCATGGGCGCGGAGTTCCAGGTCACCTCCGAGGGCGTGCGCGTGACGGCGCCCCGGCGACTCAACGCCACCCACGTCGAGGTCGAGACCCATCCCGGCTTCATGACGGACTGGCAGCAACCCTTCACGGTACTCTTCACCCAGGCGAGCGGGACCAGCGTGCTGCACGAGACCATCTTCGAAGACCGGCTGGGCTACACCCGCTTCCTCTGCAAGATGGGCGCTAACATCACGCTGTTCGCCAAGTGCCTGGGCGAAGTGCCCTGCCGCTTCCGCGGACGCAATCACATCCACTCGGCGATCATCCAGGGCCCCACCCCGCTCAGCGCGAGCGAGTTCGCGCTACCGACGGACATCCGCGCCGGCATGTGCCTGGTCGTGGCAGGATTGGTCGCGGAGGGCACGACCAAGTTGTCGAACATTCACGAGCTGCAGCGCAAGTACGATCACCTGACGCAGAAGCTGCAAGCGCTCGGCGCCGATGTAACGGTGAGGACGGCGAGTCAGGGCTGAGCCGCGCAGGCGCGCGAGTGTGCGGCTTTAGCGCAACGGAACCGTCGATTTGCGTCAACAGCGCGCGGGCGGTGGATTTCCGCGACCACGTGCGCCTACCGCCCGGGTGATACCAGACCGGAACAGGCGACTTTTGCGTCGGCCGTGGCGACCGTTCGAGTGAGTCGTACGCAATGTCGAGCACCCGGCACCGAGCAATGCTGTATTCCGACCCGGAGCACTGCTTGGCGGTCGCGGGCAGGACGGTCGTCTCGTTCTCTTTGCAACCCCCCAATCCGGCCTATTTGAGGGCCTGGGCGGCGGCCATGGATCGCTTGGCACAGCAATCGAACGAGCCGCTCAGCGCGCTCACCGTCATTGACAGCGGCGCTCGCGTCCCGGACGACGCGACCAAGACGGAAATTCGCAATACTGTCCTTCGGCACCAGAAGCAGGTGTGCGCGGTTGCCTACGTGATCGAGGGGCAAGGCTTCCGGACTGCTGCCATGCGCAGCGCGATCTCCTTTATCAGCCTGCTGGCGCGCTACCCATTCCCGCAGAAGACCTTTGCGAATACCGCCGGTGCAACGGCCTGGACGATGCAGCAACTGCCAAGCGGGGCAGCGACGGGCAGCTCCGCGGCCGAGATGATCTCGTTGCTGGAAGCCATGAGGCAGCAACTCACGCGCATCGCCGCAGCCGGTTGAGCGCACGGACGGCGCCCGCCGCGGAAGATGCGAGCGCTTCACAGCTGCTTCGGTCGCTTCAGGTAGCGCTCGACAATGATTTCCTTGCCATCCGCCAGCGGGTGCACGGCAAAGTTGTGCGTCAGGCGCAACACCGCTCCCAGGCCGCCCCCGATGCCCTTGCGACCCAACAACTGCATGGGGTCGAGCGGACCTCGGTCATCATGGCCGTCCTTCAGCGCCATCGCCAGGTCATGAAACTGTGGCCCAAAATCGCGAGCCGACAGCGCAATCCCCTTCCCCTCTCTCGTGCGCTCGACCAGCTTGGACACCAGGCTCCCGTAACGGCCGTATTTCAGGATGTTCGAACCGAGCTCCGAAGCCACGATCGCGAGCTCGGTGGCCTCACGGGGCAAAAACCCGATTTCATCCGCCAGCATGCGAATGGCTCTGCGTGCGGCCAACACATCGACCCAGCTTCGAATCTCATAGTTCACCATGCTGGGTGCGTTCAAGTGGACCGCGGTCGGCTTCAGCTGCCACTCTTACGGGGGCGATCGATCGCGGCTCAACTCGAGCCTTGCAACAGCAGGTCCACGTACTGCTGCAATGCATCCCGCAAGTTTCGATGCGTGATGACATTCGACAAGTCGAGGCCCATGTGAACGACCGTCTGAGCGATGTGGGGGTTCATTCCCGTCAACACGCATTCGGAACCCAGGAGCCGGACCGCCTTGGCCATGCGCACGAAATGATCGACCGTACGGGTGTCCATCACATCGATCCCGGTGATGTCAATGATGGCGCATTTCGCGCTCTTCTCGACCACTGCACGCAGCAGCGCGCTCGTCATCTCGCTGCTGCGCGCGGTATCCATCAAGCCAACGACCGGCACGCAGAGCACGCCATCCCAGACTTCCATGATCGGCGTCGATAGCTCCTGGATCGCGATGCGCTGGCGTTCGATGGTCGCCAGCTTGCCCTCCAGCTCTTGCTGGTACTGCTGGTTCTTTTCCTGCTCGGCACCAAGCGCGGCGATCATATCGTTGATGCCGGCATACAGGCTGGCAAGCGGGCTATTGTCCCCCTCCTTGAGATCCAGGCGCGTGCTGTAGTCGCCGTAGCCCACGTTGGACAACACCAACAAGGCATCGGCGACGCTTTCGAGAATCCGCTGTTCGGACTCGGACTCGGAGCTCTCGTTCGTGTTCATGCTTCCTCTGACCTCCCGCACATTCCCTTAGACACAAGCGCGCTCACTCGCTGACCACCACAGCAGAACTCTCGGGCGGCGGGTTCTCGGGTTGGACCGCAGCGGCGAGCGCCTGCTGTCCTTTGCTCCTGCTCTTGACGGTCACAGTTCGCGAATCGACCAGGTGACGCAAGGCTTCACGTATGGATCGATGAGTTTCGATACCCTTGAAGTCCATCCCCATGTGGACCATGGTCTGCGAAACGTTGGGATGCACGCCCGACAATACGCAACGTGCCCCGAGCAGCCGTATCGCTCGCGCCATGCGCAAGAAGTGGTCGACCACGCGGGTATCCATGACTTGAATCCCGGTGATATCCAGCAGAGCCAGGCTGGCCTTTGTTTGCACGATGGTATTCAGCAGGGTCCTGGCCATCTCCGCGGTCCGAGCGCTGTCCATGACGCCCACGATGGGCATGCACAACACCCCCTCCCAGACCTCCAAGATCGGAGTCGAGAGCTCGGCGATGGCCGCGTCTTGCGCTTCGATCGCCGCGATCTTCTCTTGAAGCTCCCGTGAGTAGCTCTGGGAGCGAAGGCGCGCTTCCGACAGTGAAGCGATGATCTCGTTCAGGCTGGCCGTCAGCGCTCCTACCGGATGCGCTTCAGAGTAGCTCGACTTCAGCGAATCGACGGTTTCCCCTGCGCCTACTCGCTCGATCACCCCCAGCAACTGCGAAATGTTCGCCAGGAGATCGGACCTGATCCCGGTCTCTTCCGCTGCGGCTGCGTCGACAAGCCCCGGCATCATCTTTACCGATTCGGCGCGCTAGCCGACGCCTCAGGCGCGCCAGCCGAAGCGCGCTTGGCCAACCCGTTCTTGTGCATGGCCTTGGTATCGGGCTTGGGCACCCCCAGCAAAGCCAGCGCACCCTCCAGATCGAGAGAGCTGGTGATGTTGTCGAGATGCACCCCCATGGTCTCCAGCGTCAACGCAATCTCCGGCTTCATGCCGCAGATCACGCTCTTCGCGCCCATGAGCGCCGCGGCATCCGAGATCTGTGAAAGCACCGAACACAGATGGCTATCAATGATCCAGAGACCGGTGATATCGATGACCAGCCCCGAAGAACCATCCCGATAGATGCGCTCGAGCACCTCCGACATGAGCCTGCTCGCCACGTCGTCCGTCATCTCGCCCTGAAGAGGCACCAGGAGCAGGTGCCACAGCTTGATGATGGGTATCTGATTATACGCTTCGTCCATAGATTACTCGAAGTCAGCGATGAGAACGGTTGCGTCATCGTAGGTACGACGGTGACGGCGGAGCAGCGCCTCACACGCGAGTTGCGGTGACAGCGCGTGAACCTCGCCGATGCTCGTGGGGTTCGTGATCCCATCAGAAAAGATCACCAGACGACAGGCGGACTTGATGGTGGCCTTGCAGATTCGAAACTTTTGCACGCGCACGCCCAGGATGCCGGCAGAAGCAATCAGCGGCACCTCCGTACGCACCGGCCTCAGCTCCACATTGCCCACCGCGCACGCAACGAAGTCGCTGCCGTCGTTGACACACACCAGGCCTGCTGCCCCTCGCGTACCACGCATGGCCTCGTGCAGCTCGCACATCAGCTGCTCGAACGGCTTGTCGAGCATTACCTGGGTCAGGTAGTTCAGCGCGGCCACCGATGCCAGCTCCGCTTCCGGCCCGTGCCCGAGACCGTCGATCACGGCGAGCAGATTGCGGCCCTCGGTGTCCTGCCGATGAAAAGGTCGATCTCCGTTGGCCATCTCCCCAAGTTTGGGCAACGAGGCGTGCGCTACCTGCACCTTCACAGGACCACCTCCGCAGTGATCGAGGTGCCCTGGGAGCCAGTCGTGATGTGAAAGGTATCAGCGAGTCGCTTCGTACCAAGGATGCCTTTCCCCAGTCCGGTGCGGCTCTGATATTGGCCACCCATGATCACGTTGAGATTGGGAATGCCCGGGCCTTTGTCGACCGCTGTGATGACGATCCTGCTTCTTCGATCCTGGTTGACAAAACCGAGGTCGATCGTGCCTCGCTCTGCGTAGAGGACGATGTTTCTCGCGAGCTCGCTCACGATGGTTGTTACCTTTTGCATACAGAAAGGTGTGGCGCCGGAGTTCTCGCACATGCGCCGCGCCTCAGCTCGAGCGATGCTGATGTCAGCCTCCTTTGTCAACTCGACGCGGGCTGCCGCCGCCTCAGAGCGGACCCGAAAGAATTCCTTGAAGCGGTCGAGCGCTTCCGGCTGCACCTTGGGGGAAACGAACAGCTCGATGCCGCGACGCAAAGCCGGGCTGCACTTCACCAGGTCCTCGCGCTTGACCAGGTGTTCGGAGAGTCCACGTTCCTGCAACGCTCGCGCGACCAGCCCCCGAGCGTTCACCCGCGACATGTACCGCTCCAGGATCGAAATGATCGCTTCGACGTCCTTGTTCATGCCGCGGCTTCGTCACTCCCCACGGCAGTTCACGGCCACCGCTTTCACGAAGTTTAGGTGACCGCAACCCCGTCGCTGCCCTGGGGTGACTCGCCGCGCGCTGCTTACCAACCCGGAAGCTCGTGCGCACGTGCCCCTACACGAGGCCTGTGCTCGGGCGCCGCGCCAGCGCGGTGGCACTAAACTGAGGCTCGGAGAGCGGCCTCCTCAGCGTGTACCGCCCGTCACTCTGCAGAGTTGAAAGGCGCGGCAAGCGTCGCCACGAGAGCTCCGGAAGTCAACTCGCGGAGCGCAGCTCCACGGGCGCCAGTCCGAAGTGCTTCCGGAAAGCTTCCTCGAAAGCAGGCATGCCCTGAAAGCCCAGGACATACGCGACCTCGTGTACGAACACTCCCGAACGCCCGAGAAGTGCTCGCCCCAGCGCAACTCGCGCCGTTACCCCCGCGGAGGAGCTGTCTTCGGTCCCGTCACGCACGTCCAACGGCGCCGTTCTCAGGCGCTTCCAGAGCTCTCCAAGACTTCGCGCCGCGGCGGAGTCCGCTCGAAGGAGCGCGCCGGCGTACTCTACCGCATGCCCAAGGGTGCTCTCGAACTCATGCGTCACTGCGGCGATCTCCAGCGACGCGTCGCTTTCGGACAGCAGCAAGCGATTCTGCCGACAACCAAATGAAACAGGACATCCAAACAAGGCGCGGTGCTCGCTCGTCTCCGCGAACGGCTGATGAACGAACATGACTTCCAGCGGCCGCCATGCCGAATTTGTCAGGTGCCGCGACATTGCCACCCAGGCGGCGAAAAGTGCCTCGGCGCAATGCCCGACGGCTTCCATCTCGGGAGCCATCTCTAGCAGGACCGACGTGCCTCTACCTTCAGACAGCAGCACGATGCGAATCGCGCGGTGGACCGTCGCAATATACGAGCTGAAGTTCTTCAGGGCGCGCTGGTGCGACTGACTCTGGCGCAGGGAATAGCCGAGGGCGCCCCTCGGATCAGAGAATATGGGGGCTCCGGTTTGGAGCCCCAGATTCTGTCCCGGGAGGGCGGCTGAAATCGCCTGGCCCAGGCGAAGATGTCGCTCAATCGGCAGCCAGCTGTCGGGATCCAAGGACTCTTCGTGCAACCCCGCCTCGCGCAACAGAGCCGCACGATCCACTCCACGACCGTCTATTGCCCTGAGCAAGCCACGAGTGCATACCGCCAAAATCTCGTTTCCCAACGACATTGGACATCCTTACTGACAATGAGTCCGCCTCGCGCTCGAGAGTTCGCTACATCAGTCCCAACTCCGCCGACATGACGGTCTTGCAGCGCTTGCAGGTGCGAAGTTCGTCGCTCGCGGCGAACTCGCGAATGCGCGGCGCGAGAAGCCCCTTCAAGTCCTTCTCGTAGGCGAAGTCCATGCGGTGCACCTGCGCGCGACAGTGATCGCAGTACCAGGCGATCCCATCCATCGCTCCCGGCTGCCGCTTCGTGTGGATGACCAAGCCGATGCTGCCTGCCTCGCGCTGGTTCAGGTGGGGTACGAGTGGCGGGATCCAGAACATCTCCCCTTCGCGGCAGGTCTTGGTGACAAATTCGTCGTTCTCCACGAGCGTACAGGTCATGTCCCCTTGCAGCTGGTAGAAGAACTCCGCGCGGGTGTTGATGTGAAAATCACGCCGGTTCTTGGCCGTGGGCCCATCGAAGAGCCGGATCAAAAACTCGCCATCCCAGAACTGCTCAAAGTGAAAGAGCGGCTTGTCGGTGCCCGCGGCATTGCTGCGGCGGACCCATTGGGCCACGTCAACGGGATCGATCGACTGTAGTGCCTGAACCATGGACATCGCTCATCATCTCCTGCGTCAACCCGCCGCCAGGTTCTTCGCCACCACTCGCGAGGGGCGCACCAGGTCGGATGCAGCACGGCGTGCCGCGTCGGTGTCGTTTTCGCCCCAGGCAAAGTAGTGCAACATCGAGTTCATGGTATGGGTCCCATAGAATCGCTCGACCGCGCTGGAAAGCTCCCCCATGTGCCAGTAGGTGTGCACCGCCAGGTGCTCCCAGAGCGAACCGAGCGTCGGTAACGTGTCCGCGATGCGGTCGGGTGACGGCTCGTCCCAGCGCCGGACGTCGAACACATCGAGCACTTTCAACAGGCGTATCTGGCCCTGGCGCATCATCGCAATGATCTTCGCCTTGGGGAATCTCTGTCGGTCCACCGCTTCGGCCCGCGTGGCGAACTTGTGGTCGCCGACCTCCAGATCATTGAACACGGTGTGCGCCTCGGGAGAAAAGGCCAGCTTTCCGTCATCCAGCGCGGCAGCAAACAGATCGCTTACGCAAGCCAGGTGCCCTACCGTCCACGCCACCGAAATGCCTGAGGGACCTCCCTGGAAGAACTCGTCCTCCTTGAGCGGCTCGATGGCTGCCACGAGCCTGTTACCACTGCGATTGAGCTGCCTTCTCACGATGAGCTTCGGCAGGTCTTCGAACCGCGCGCCCTGTTTTGTATCCGCAATCACGGCGTGCTCGGTCATGGACATTCTCTCCTTGTGTTTCCAGCGCTTTTGAAGGCGACACGACGTCGCCAGTCAGCCCGTTGCCGGGCGGTTGGAACAATCCGAGTCAGACGGGCGCGTGCTACTCCGAGCCGTGACACATAGCTCCGAGGGGCAGCCGCCCAGCATCGCGATTGGCCATTGCTTGCCTGCCACGCCCGACCCTACCCCACTTACGCCATCCTACCCGCTACCAATCTGCCTCAAACAAATCAACGGCGTCCGTCCACGCCTGGGGGGTGAAAGAGCATGCACTGCCGACCGCGCTCGGCACCATGCAACTCACCTCGAGTTGACACGGGCTCAGACCCCATCCGAGGCTCTCGATCCAGATCGCGGCGCCCTGGGCCGGACATGCGCTCTCCTCCGCGCACCGGCGCTCCTCCCGTCCGACTCTTCCCCGTCTAAAGGCACGCCGCAACTGGCCGTGCAGTGACTCTCGAGGTCGTTCAGATTTCGACCGCGCTGAGCCCACGCAAAGTGGAACAGGGGGGGAGCTCACGGTCGACTGAACTGGAATACGTGTAGGGCCGTACCTCGAGCCCACAGGCGCCCCCGATCGGAGCAAGTATGACCACGGCAATGCTCAGAGGATACATCCTAAAACAGTCTGTCTCCTTCATCGAAAGCGACTACTTCTCGCCACAGACCCGCCGGGCCATCTTCGACGGTCTGCCACCCGAGGTCTCCAGCGCGTTGCCCGTCATCAAGCCGGCGGAGTGGTATTCCCGCGATTATCTCATGGAGATGCTCCGGGGGATTGCCCGCGTGAAGAACACCGATGCCGGTGCCTACGAAGACCTGGTGGCGTACGGCACTTACGTTTCAACTGAAGCAACCAACACCTTCTTGAAATTGCTGCTCAAGATGCTCACGCCCACCCTCTTTGCAAAGAAGATTCCAGAGGTCTGGCAGCGCGACCACCGCAATAGCGGCGCGTTCGAGGTCGATGTGCAGCATGCCAACGAGGGTCTGATCAAGCTGCGGCTGGTGGGCGCGGGAGGATTCGACCATGTCGGCATCACGTCCATTGGCTTCATCAGCAACGCCTTGAAGACCATGGGCAAGAGCGACGTGCGCATGACGCAGACGGGATGGTCACTCGCGACCCCGGGCCCGGACAGGATCGACTACGAGCTCCGGTGGAAGTAGACCTTACCGCGTCATGAAACGCGCTCCCGAGCGGGCTCACGCCGCTCGCACCAAGACGCCAGCGCGACCGGCTTGGCTCGCCTCGACCGCGAGCTCACGATGTGGATAGACCCACTTCAGGAGTGGAGTCGTCGCGATCGTCGTCACCAGCGCGACGACGACAAGCATGGCGAAAACGGTCGGCGAGATGACGCCCAGGTCGAGTCCGATATTGAGGACCACCAGCTCCATGAGGCCGCGGGTGTTCATCAACACGCCGATGGCGCCGGCCTCTCGCCAGCGCAGCCCCGTTAGACGGCCCGCCACCGCACTACCACCGACCTTGCCGAGCGTTGCGCACGCGAGGAGCGCAAGGGTGACTAGCCATTGCGCTCCTCCGCTGAGCAACCCCACCTGCGTGCGCAAGCCGCTGAAAGCGAAGAACAGCGGCATCAACAGCAATACCGCGGTTTCCAGCTTCTCCACCAGGGTCCGTGCCCAGCCTTCCTCGCGCGGCACTACAACGCCCCAAATGAAGGCGCCAAAGAGCGCGTGGATACCGATCAACTCCGTCAATCCCGCCGACAGCAACAACATGCCCAGCGAGAAGCCGATCCAGCCCGGCGTCATCCCGCCACGGCCGGAAAGACTCGTCGCCAACCTGCGGAGCGCCGGCCGCACGACGTACAGGAGCAACAGCGTGAAGCTCGCCGTGAGCCCGCAAGTCCAATACGCCGCCACGGCGTCTCGAGCCCCGGCAACCGCGACCACTACCGCCAGGATGCACCATGCGCTCACGTCGTCCACGGCCGCGCAGGCGAGCGCCATGGCACCGATGCGGGAGTTCATCAGCTTTCGCTCCGACAGGATGCGCGCCAGAACAGGAAAGGCCGTGATGCTCATGGCGGCGCCAAAAAACAGCACAAAGGCCAGCATCGGAACGTCGGGCGCCGCATAGTCAGCATACAAGATTCGCGCTACCGCGGCGCCGAGCGCAAAAGGAACGATGATGCTCGAGTGACTGATGAAAACCGACGCGGAAGCGCGCCCGCGAAGCATTTTGGGATCGAGGTCGAGACCGACCAGGAACATGAACAGCAGGAGTCCGATCTGACTGAAGACCTTCAGCACGGCGAGCGACGCGCTGGGAAACAACACTTCAGTCGCTCCTGGCCACAACCGGCCCAAAACAGACGGCCCCAGCGCGATCCCCGCCGTCATCTCGGCGACGACGAGCGGCTGCCCCAGGAGCCGTGCCGGCAGGGCCAGTAGTCGCGATGCGACGAGGATCGCACTGATCTGTGCAAGCAGCACCGTGAGCGCGTTGAATTCCAGGTGGGGCAATTCTGGTCTCCTGGTGGCGCGAGCCGCCACCCTGTTACTGCCGCGATCGCCTGTTCAGCCGTCGTTGACGGCGGTCTGCTGATTGCGCGGCTGCGCC